>CAZNPB010000110.1:0-1574 GCA_964574895.1 uncultured Eubacteriales bacterium | reverse complement strand
CGATCTCCGTCCCGAAGCGGGCGTCCTCCTTGTAGTTGAGCATGGCCGCCCAGAGCCGGACGATCTCGGCGCCGCTGCGCTTGATGACCTCGCCGGGCTCGATGACGTTGCCCATCGATTTCGACATGGCCCTCCCCTGCTCGTCGAGGATGAAGCCGTGGGTGATGCAGGTCCGGAAGGGGCTGCCGCCCTTGGCCCCGACGCCGATGAGCAGGGAGCTGTTGAACCAGCCGCGGTGCTGGTCGTGGCCCTCGATGTAGACGTCGGCCGGCCAGGCATGGCCGGCCTCGCGCTCCAGGACGTTCTGGGACGAGCCGGACTCGAACCAGACGTCGAGGATGTTGAATTCCTTCTCGAAGTCCGTCCCGCCGCAGGAAGCGCAGGCCGATCCGGGCGGGACCAGGGCGGCGACGTCGCGGACGAACCAGGCGTCCGAGCCTTCCCGGCCGAAGATCCCGGCCACATGGCGGGCCACGGCGGCCGAGGCCAGCGGCGCGCCGCAGGCCCGGCACTTGAAGGCCGGGAGGGGCACGCCCCAGGAACGCTGGCGCGAGATGCACCAGTCGGGCCGGCCGGCGACCATGCCGTCGATGCGGTCGCGGCCCCACTCGGGGATCCAGCGGACCCCGGCGATGGCCTGGCGCGACCGGCGCCGCAGGCCGCCCTTGTCCATGGAGATGAACCACTGCTCGGTGGCCCGGAAGATGACCGGGTTCTTGCAGCGCCAGCAGTGGGGATAGGAGTGCGTGATCGAAGTCTCCTTGAGCAGCGTCCCGTCCCGCTTCATGTCGGCGGTGATGCGGGCGTTGGCCTCGAACACCTGGAGCCCGGCGTAGCGCGGCACGTCCGGGGTGAAACGGCCCTCGTCGTCGACCGGGGTGTAGATGTCGAGGCCGTTGGCCCGGCCGGTCAGGTAATCGTCGTAGCCGTGCCCGGGCGCCGTATGGACGCAGCCGGTGCCGTCCTCGAGGGTGACGTAATCGGCCAGAACGAAGAGCGAGTCGCGCTCGACGAACGGATGGCGGGCCTTGAAGCCTTCGAGCTCGCGGCCGGGGAAGGTCGCCAGGACCTTGGGCGCGGGCCAGCCCAGCTCCTCGGCCACGACGGGCAGCAGGCGCTTGGCCAGGATGTAGACCTCGCCGCCGACCTCGGCCGCGGCGTAGTCGTGGTCGGGATGGAAGGCGATGGCCAGGTTGGCCGGCAGGGTCCACGGCGTGGTCGTCCAGATGACGACGTAGGCCGTCCGGCCGGCCAGGGCCGGGAACTTGGCCCCCAGGTCCGAGACGACCCGGAAGCGGACATAGATCGAGGGCGAGGTCTTGTCCTTGTACTCGATCTCGGCCTCGGCCAGGGCGGTCCGGTCGTGGATGCACCAGTGCACGGGCCGCTTGCCCTTGAAGACCTCGCCGTGCTCGAAGAAGGCGCCCAGGTACTCGAGGACCTTGGCCTCGTAGGCGGGGGCCATGGTCAGGTAGGGCGTTTCCCAGGCCCCCAGGACCCCCAGGCGCTTGAACTCGCCGCGCTGGATGTCGATGAACTTCTCGGCGTACTTGCGGCACTCCTCGCGGACGGCC
>CAZNPB010000109.1:0-1785 GCA_964574895.1 uncultured Eubacteriales bacterium | reverse complement strand
GACGAGGCCAAGATGATCGGCGGCCTGGGCGTCTGCGGCCGCTGCCTGTGCTGCTCGAGCTTCATGACGACCTTCGAGCCGGTGACCATCCAGAAAGCCCGCAAACAGCAGATCGTCATCAACCCGACCAAGATCTCGGGACAGTGCGGCCGGCTGATGTGCTGCCTGGGTTTCGAGGAGCAGACGAAGGGGCGGCCGGCGCCCCCGGCGGACGAACGCCTGATCGAAGACTGACCGAAGATCGAAACGTCCCCGTTTCCCAACGACCCGGGATCTGCGCGGGGTGAGGCCTAGCGGCCGATCCCGACGCGGCGCAGCAGGCGCCGCCACAGCGACGGCCGCGGCTGGGCGTGATCGCAGGCCGGCCCGGCCGCGTCCAACACCCCTTCCTTCTTCAGGATCTGGACGATCTCGCTCTGCTGGTCGAGCTTGGCGAAGCAGTGCGGGCAGATGAAGTAGTGCTCCTCGAACTCTTCCTGGTCCTCGGGCTTGAGCTTGCCGAGCAGGTAGTCGTCGATGAGGTGCTCGTAATGGCTATGCTTCTTCATCTCCGCGCCCTCTTCGGGCTTCACGGATTTAGTCGCTCGACGGCGGGGCAGAACGGACACCGTCGCACCTATTTCCGGACGGCCTTCTGGATGAGCTTGAGCGCGTAATTGACCCGTTCCGAGACCCGGCGCGGGGAGATGTCCAGGGTCCGGGCCACCTCGTCCCGGGACAGCTCCTTATAGTAGTAGAGGTAGAGGACGTCCCGGAACTTGGGCTTCAGGCCGTTGACGACCTGCTCGACCTGGCGGGCCCGCTCGCGCTGCTCCATCTCCGCGTGCGGATCGGGGTAGGGGACGGGCTCGGGGGCGTGCCTGAGGACCCGGGTCTTCTGCCGGATGTAGTCGATGATGCGGCGGCTGGTGATGGTGTAGAGGAAGGTCCCGACCGAGGAATCGCCGCGGAACTCGCCGCTCTTGATCTTGGCCACGGCCTGGGTCAGGATCTCGTTGACCACGTCCTCCCAGTCCGGGTTGGAGCTGCCGAGGGCCTTGCGGACGCGGAAGGAGATGACCGGGCGGTACTGGAGGACGGCGTCCTCGGGCGGAGCGGCCTTGTCCTCTTTGATCATCCGCGCCATTATAACGGCAGGGCCGGGGCTTCCGCAAGGCCGGCCGCGCGGCGCTCGCCGGCGTCAGTCTTCGGGATCGCGCTCCGGCCCGCGCTCGGCGGCCCGGGCCCGGGCCTTGTCCTTGAAGAAGTCCTTGCGGTCGACCAGGATCTCGCGCGGCTTGGCCCCCTCGGACGGCCCGATGAGGCCCTCGCCCTCCATCTGGTCGATGATCCGGGCGGCCCGGGCGTAGCCGAGCTTGAGCCGGCGCTGGAGGTGCGAGGCCGAGGCCTGGCCGCTCTGGAGCACGGTCTCGACGGCCTTGTCGTAGAGCTCGTCCTTCTCGCCGTCCCCGGCCAGCAGCGGGTCGACGTCGCCCTTGACGACGTTGAGGATGCGCGTGTCGTAGGACGGCGTGCCCTGGCTCTTGACGTGCTTGACCAGGCGCCGGACCTCGGGGATGGAGATGAACGAGCAGTGGTGGCGGACCAGGCGCGGGAAGTTGGGCGGCAGGAAGAGCATGTCGCCCATGCCCAGCAGCTTGTCGGCGCCGACCGTGTCGATGATGATCCGCGAGTCGACCTTGGAGGGGACGCGGAAGGCGATGCGGCAGGAGAAGTTGTTCTTGATCGTCCCGGTGATGACGTCGATCGACGGCCGCTGGGTGGCCATGACCAGGTGGATGCCGA
>CAZNPB010000108.1:0-2142 GCA_964574895.1 uncultured Eubacteriales bacterium | reverse complement strand
CAAGGCCAAGCGGCTCAAGCACATCAAGCAGCAGGAAGTCTATTTCGGCGACATCCCGCTGATGACCGAGAAGGGCACGTTCATCTTCAACGGCATCGAGCGGGTCGTCGTCAGCCAGCTCCAGCGCTCGCCGGGCGTGTTCTTCCGCCAGGCCGAGAACAAGGGCTTCTTCATCGCCAAGATCATCCCGTACCGGGGCGCCTGGGTCGAGTTCGAGCACGACGCCAAGAACCTGCTCTGGGTCCGCCTCGACCGCAAGAAGAAGTTCCTGGCCACCGTCTTCCTCCGGGCCCTCGGCTTCGGCAGCGACGAGGAGATCCTCAAGCTCTTCCACAAGGTCGCCAAGGTCGTTGTCGAGGACGGCAAGCTCTTCTGGGAGGTCGGCGACGGCCTCCTCGGCCGGACCCCGGCCGAGGACGTCACCGACGCCAAGGGCCGCAAGGTCCTGGCCCCGGCCAAGAAGAAGCTGACCGCCGAGACGCTGGCCGCCCTCAAGGACGCCGGCATCGCCCGCGTCCCCGTTCTGAAGAAGGACCTGCTCGGGGCCTATTCCCTGGCCGCCATCAAGGGCAAGGTCCGGACCAACGAGCCGCTCGAGGACACGGCCCTCGACCTCCTGACCGCCCGGGGCGAGCCGTTCGAGGTCTTCTTCCCCGAGGAGGACCGGGCCGGCCTGATCATCAGCACGACCCTCAAGAAAGACCTGCGCAAGGACCAGCCCGCCGCCCTCGGCGAGATCTACCGCAAGCTGCGGCCGGGCGAGCCCCACACGCAGGAGAGCGCCCACAACCTCTTCCAGAGCCTGTTCTTTAATCCCCAGAAATACAACTTCTCCCGCATCGGCCGGCTGAAGTTCAACATCAAGCTCGGCCTGGAGACGCCGCTCGAGGAGAAGACCCTCGGCCCCCGCGACTACGTCGACGTCCTCAAGTACCTGCTCAACCTGCGCTTCGGCGAAGGCGCCGTCGACGACATCGACCACCTCGGCAACCGCCGGGTCCGGTCGGTCGGCGAGCTCGTCGAGAACGCCTTCCGCATCGGCCTGACCCGCATGGAGCGGACGATCAAGGAGAAGATGACCATCACGGCGGACCTGGCGGCGGCCATGCCCCAGGACCTCATCAACTCCAAGCCTGTCATCGCCGCCCTCAAGGAGTTCTTCGGCAGCTCCCAGCTCTCCCAGTTCATGGACCAGATCAACGCCCTGGCCGAGATCACCCACAAGCGGCGCCTCTCGGCCCTCGGCCCCGGCGGCCTGAGCCGCGAGCGGGCCGGCTTCGAGGTCCGCGACATCCAGACCTCCCACTACGGCCGGATCTGCCCGGTCGAGACGCCGGAAGGCCCGAACATCGGCCTGATCTCCTCGTTGAGCTGCTTCGCCCGCGTCAACGAGTACGGCTTCGTCGAGACCCCCTACCGCAAGGTCGAGAACAGCCGCATCATCGACTTCGTCAAGGTCCTCCACCCCGGCGGCAGCGACCACAAGATCGGCGACATCGTCAAGAAGGACGAGATGGCCAAGGTCGTCGAGCGGCTCAAGGCCGAGAAGGCCCGCCGCCTGCCGACCGTCGAACCCTACTGCTGGTACCTGACGGCCTGGGAAGAGGAGAAGTACAACATCGCCCAGGCCAACGCCCGGGTCGACGAGCGCGGCCGGTTCACGGACGACCTCGTCAGCGCCCGCGAGAAGGGCAACTTCAAGAACATCCCCCGCGAACAGATCCACTACATCGACGTCTCGCCCAAGCAGCTCGTCTCCCTGTCCGCGGCCCTCATCCCGTTCCTCGAGCACGACGACGCCAACCGGGCCCTGATGGGCTCGAACATGCAGCGCCAGGCCGTGCCCCTGCTCCGGCCGGAGGCGCCCCTCGTCGGCACCGGCATCGAGGACCTCGTCGCCGTCGGCTCGGGCGACGTCGTCGTCTGCAAGCGCAGCGGCACCGTCGGCTTCGTCGACGCCGAGCGGATCATCGTCCGCGTCGACGAGAAGGAGGGCTCCCGGGGCTACGAGGTCGGCACCGACCTCTACACGCTGACCAAGTTCCTGCGGACCAACCAGAACACCTCGACCAACCACCGGCCCATCATCCGCAAGGGCGACAAGGTCGTCCGCGGCCAGGTCCTGGCCGACAGCTCCTGCAC
>CAZNPB010000107.1:0-2391 GCA_964574895.1 uncultured Eubacteriales bacterium | reverse complement strand
CTGCCCGACATCAGCTATCCCCGCCTGTCGGTCATCACCAACTACCCCGGCGTCGCGCCCGAGGAGATCGAGACCCTCATCACGGCGCCGCTCGAATCGGCCGTCAGCCGCGTCCCCGGCCTGCGGCGGGTCGAGTCGATCTCGAAAGAGGGCGTCTCGCTGCTGACGCTCGAGTTCGACTGGGGCACGGACATGGACTTCACCATGCTCCACACCCGGGAGCAGCTGGACAACGCCAAGGACCGCTTCCCCGAAGACGCCGAGAGCCCGACCATCATCCCCCTCGACCCCCAGAGCCGGCCGATCATGACCCTGGCCCTGTCCGGCGACCGGACCCTGCTCGAGCTCAAGGAGCTGGCCGAGGAGCTCATCAAGCCGCGTCTGGAGCAGATCGAGGGCGTCGGCTCGGCCGAGATCACCGGCGGCGTCGAGCGCGAGATCCAGATCGAGGCCGATCCGGAGAAGCTGGCCCTCTACGGCCTGACCGTCGAGGACGTGGCCGGCCGCGTCAACGCCTTCAACCGCAACCTGCAGGGCGGCACGATCCGCAAGGGGACGTTCAAGTACGCCCTGCGCGTCGTCGGCGAGTTCGAATCCATCGACGAGATCGGCGAGATCGGGCTCCTGGTCACCAAGGAAGGCGGCGTCGTCCGCCTCCGCGACGTGGCCCGGGTCCGCGACGGGATCAAGGAGCGCCAGGGCATGACCCGCCTGGACGGCGCCGAGTCGATCGGCCTGCTCGTCCGCAAGGAATCCGGGGCCAACACGGTCAAGGTGACCAAGCTCGTCCGCGAGGTCCTCGGCCAGATCCGGGGCGAGAATCCCGGCATCTCCTTGAGCGTCGTCAGCGAGCAGGCCCGGACGATCGAGGAGGCCATCGGGGCGGTCAAGGACGAGCTCATCCAGGGCGCCATCCTGGCCTTCCTGACCCTGCTCATCTTCCTCCAGGAGTGGAAGACGCCCCTGATCATCGGCACGGTCATCCCCATCTCGGTCATCGGCGCCTTCAGCCTGCTCTTCTTCGGCAACATCACCCTCAACATCATGTCCCTCGGCGGCCTGGCCCTGGCCGTGGGCATGCTCGACGACTGCGCCGTCGTCGTCTCCGAGAACATCTTCCGCCACCGCTCGCTCGGCAAATCGCTGAAGGAGGCGGCCTCGGTCGGGACGAGCGAGGTCGGCCCGGCGGTCGTCTCCACGGCCCTGACGACCATCGTCGTCTTCCTGCCGGTCATCTACGTCCACGGCGTGGCCGGACAGCTGTTCAAGGACACGGCCCTGACCGTCACCTACGCCCTGCTGGCCTCGCTCCTCGTCTCGCTGACGCTGATCGCCACCCTGGAGTCGCGCGAGTTCGATTTCGGCGTCGGCCGGGAAAAGCGCTGGCGCTTCACCTGGGGCCTCGGCCGCGTCTGGAAGCCGGCCCCGTCAGGCCGCGGGACCGCCGGCGCTCCGGCCCCGGCGCCGCGGCGGAAGCTCCCCGCCGTCCTGTCCGCGCCCGTCCGGGCCGTCCGCGTCGCCCTCTACGCCCTCTTCCGCGTCGTCGGCTTCGTCCTCAACGCCCTGGCCAGCTTCGTCGTCCAGCTGGCCGCCTTCGTCGCCCACTATGCCGCCGTCCCCTTCCGGCCGGTCCTCAAGGCCGTCTTCTCCGGCTTCAACCGGGTCTACGGCCGGTTCATCGATGGCTACCAGCGCTTCCTGCGCTGGAGCCTCGACCACAAGGGCCGGGTCGTGGCCTGGACGCTGGTCTTTTTCGCCGTCGTCTTCGCCCTGGGCGGGCTCGTCCGCAGCGAGCTCATGCCGCCCATGGAGACGACGGCCTTCGAGCTCGACCTGAAAATGCCGGTCGACTTCTCCTTCGAGCAGACGACCGAGACGGCCGTCATGCTCGAGTCGCACCTGCGCCGCCTGCCGGCGGTCAAGACCGTCCTCGCCCAGGTCGGCATCGTCAGCGGCCTGGAGAGCGCCGACCCGACCATCTCCGTCAACTCGGCCCGCCTGTTCGTCGAGGTCCTCAAACCCAAGCAGCTCGAGGCGGCCCTGGACGCCGCCCGGGCCCGGCTGGCCGGCTTCCCCGACATCGCCTACACCGTCGTCCGCGACCAGGCCGCCTTCGGCCAGTTCCTGAACCTCTCGGCGGCCGAGATCGGCCTCCAGATCAAGGGCAAGGACCTCGACCGCCTCAAGGGCATCGCCGCCGACCTGACGGCCCGCCTGGCCGCCATCCCCGGCGTCGCCGACGTGGCCACCAACGTCGGGGAGGGCAAGCCCGAGTTCAAGGTCACCGTCGACAAGGAAGCCCTGCGCCGCTATCCCGGCCTCTCGCCCCAGACGATCGGCGACTTCCTGGTCAGCGCCGTGCGCGGCCGGGTGGCCACCCAGTTCCGGGAG
>CAZNPB010000106.1:0-2553 GCA_964574895.1 uncultured Eubacteriales bacterium | reverse complement strand
CGCGACGTTCAGCTTGGAAGGCTGACGCTCTACCAACTGAGCTATTCCCGCGTCCCCCGGCCTCTTCATCAGAACGCCGGGTTCCTTCATCGGAGAACAACCAAGACCGGCGTTCTGGCCCTTCGGGCGAGCCGATCCAGCCGCGCCTGCTTCGTTCCTCGGGGCTCGACGTACTCCATAGCACGCCTTCACCCTCGGAGCCTCGCAGCCGCAGCCATCTCGGCTCGTGCAGAGGCCGGGAAAAATGGGCAGGGAAGGATTCGAACCTCCGAAGCGTTTCCGCAACGGGTTTACAGCCCGTCCCATTTGGCCACTCTGGAACCTGCCCGTATCTTGATGCATCGTTCGCCTTCGATCGCCCGTCTGAGCCAGCGAAGGGATTCGAACCCCTGACCCGCTGATTACAAATCAGCCGCTCTACCTGCTGAGCTACGCTGGCGTTCTCTCCGCTCGTCTCGCCGCTCACCTGCTCAAACCGGGGGAATTCTGGAAAAAAGACGAAAATTTAGAAAAAACCTCTCTCCTCGGGCTCGACTCTGTTCTTTTGTTTCAGATGGTTATTCTGAAATATATAGAACGACCAACGGCTATGCTAGAGGAAACCCGGGAGCTTGTCAAGCGGTTCTTTTCCGTCGGGCCGGGCCGGCCGGCCAAGAGGGGGGACACGATACCCTGTCCCTGCTTTTCCGGGGCGGGAAAAGGTCGGGACATGTTGACTCCGGCCCCAGCGCGCCGACATTTTCTCAGGCCCAAAAGCCGGGACAGGGTATTGTGTCCCCCGCCTTGTCCCCCTTTTTTCTATCGCCGCCGGCGCGATTTATGCTATCATTTATTTCTTCTATCCCAATTGAGGCTGAGCTGAAATGATCGAACGTTACACGCGCCCCGCCATGGGGGCCATCTGGACCGAAGAGAACAAGTACCGCAAATGGCTCGACGTCGAGCTGGCCGTCTGCGACGCCTGGGCCCGCCTGGGGCGCATCCCCCCGGCCGATCTGCGGGCCATCCGGAGCAAGGCCGGCTTCTCGGTCGGGCGCATCGACGCCATCGAACGCGTCGTCAAGCACGACATCATCGCCTTCCTGACGTCGGTGGCCGAGAAGGTCGGCCCGGCCTCGCGCCATATCCACCTCGGCCTGACCTCCTACGACGTCGTCGACACCGCGCTATCCCTGCTCATCAGGGAGTCCCTGGACAACCTCCTCCGCGACCTGAAGGCCTTCCACCGGCTCCTCCGGCGGCAAGCCCTGAAGCACCGCCGGACCGTCTGCATCGGCCGGACCCACGGCATCCACGCCGAGCCGATCACCTTCGGCTTCAAGGTCCTGGTCTGGTACGAGGAGATCGGCCGCCACATCGTCCGGCTGGAAGCGGCCCGCAAGGTCATCGCGGTCGGCCGCATCTCGGGCTCCGTCGGCACCTACATCCACCTCGATCCCCGGGTCGAGGTCCTGGCCCTCCGCAAGCTCGGCCTCCAGCCGGCCAAGGTCTCGACCCAGGTCCTCCAGAGGGACCGTCACGCCGAGGTCCTCTCGGCCCTGGCCCTGCTGGCGACGACCGTCGAGAAGATCGCCGTCGAGGTCCGCCACCTCCAGCGGACGGAGGTCCTCGAGCTCGAGGAGCCCTTTACCAAGGGCCAGAAGGGCTCGTCCTCCATGCCCCACAAGAAGAACCCCGTCCGCTCCGAGCGCGTCTCGGGGCTGGCCCGCCTGGTCCGGGCCAACGCCGGGGTCGGCCTGGAGAACATGGTCCTCTGGCACGAGCGGGACATCTCCCATTCCTCGGCCGAGCGGGTCGTCTTCCCGGACTCGTTCATCGCCGCCGACTTCCTCCTGGCCGACGCCGCCGACATCGTCGCCCACTGGGTCGTCCACCCCGACCGCATGCGGGCCAACATCGACGCCACCCGCGGCCTCATCTTCTCCCAGAGCGTCCTGCTGGCCCTGACCCGGAAGGGCCTCGTCCGCGAGGAGGCCTACCAGATCGTCCAGCGCAACAGCCTCAAGACCTGGAACGAGGGCCTCGACTTCCGGACCCTGGTCGCCGCCGATCCCGACGTCGCCAAGGTCCTCGGGCCGGCGGAGATCGCCGCCTGCTTCTCCCTCGATCCCTATCTGGCCAAGATCGACTATATCTTCGAAAGGGTTCTCCGATGAAAGTGCGCATCCTCGTTTCGTTCAAGGACAGCGTCCTCGACCCCCAGGGGCAGACCGTCAAGAACGCCCTGCACACCCTGGGCTACGCCGCCGTCACCGACGTCCGGCAGGGCAAGGTCTTCGAGCTCGACCTGGCCGGGCTGACCCGCAAGGAGGCCGAGGCCCTGGTCCCCGAGATCTCCCGCCGCGTCCTGGCCAATCCCATCATCGAGAAGTTCGATTGGGAAATCCTGAAGGGCCGGTAGGGGCGCGGCCATGAAGTTCGGCGTCGTCCAATTCCCCGGCTCCAACTGCGACTTCGACGCGTTCCACGCCCTGCGCGACGTGATGAAGCGGCCGACGGTCATGCTCTGGCACAAGGACCACGACCTCCAGGGCGTCGACTGCGTCGTCCTGC
>CAZNPB010000105.1:0-2992 GCA_964574895.1 uncultured Eubacteriales bacterium | reverse complement strand
ACCCCTTCAACGACGCCAAGATCAAGCGCGGCCTCGACCTCAAGGGCGGCATCCACCTGGTCCTCCAGGTCATCACCGACGACTCGATCAACATCGAGACCGACCAGGAAATCGCCCGGCTCGAGGAGCTGCTCAAGAAGAACAGCATCACCTACGAGAAGGTCACCAAGGAAGGCCTGGGCCGCATCGCCGTCCAGGGCGCCCTGGCCGACCAGGAAGGCAAGACCCGCGACTTGTTCGACGAATACTCCCGGGATTGGGACTATTCGTTCACGGCCGACCGGGCCAACCTGACCCTCAAGCCGCTGGCCATCCAGGCCCTGCGCGACCAATCGGTCGTCCAAGCCAAGGAGACCATCGATAACCGGATCAACGCCTTCGGCGTGTCCGAGCCCCTGATCCAGAGGCAGGGCGACGACCAGATCGTCGTCGAGCTGCCCGGCGTCGACGATCCCGAACGGGTCAAGGAGCTCATCAAGGTGACGGCCGTCCTCGAATGGAAGCTGGTCAAGGCCGGCCCGGCCCCCGACGAGGCCACCCTTCTCCAGGCCACCAACGGCCAGGTCCCCGAGGACGCCGAGGTCCTCAAGGGCGATCCCAAACGGGGCCAGGGAGGCTTCTTCCTGGTCGACAAGGTCGCCGTGGTCACGGGCAAGGACCTGCGGACGATCCGCCGGACGACCGACGAGTGGAACAACCCGGCCGTCGCGTTCAGCCTCAACTCCGACGGCGGGGCCCGCTTCGAGACGGTCACCGGGGCCAACATCGGCAAGCAGATCGCCATCATCCTCGACAAGAAGGTCCAGTCGGCCCCGGTCGTCGAGAGCCGCATCTCGCGGGCCCAGGGCGGCGTCATCCAGGGCCGCTTCACGCCCGAGGCGGCCGACGACCTGGTCGTCGTCCTCAAGGCGGGCGCCCTGCCGGCCGGCATCAAGTACCTCGAGGAGCGGACGATCGGCCCGGCCCTCGGCGCCGATTCCATCCGCCAGGGGCTCATCGCCGGGCTGGTGGCCATCGTCGCCGTCATGGTCTTCATGGTCGTGTTCTACAAGCTGTCCGGCTTCAACGCCGTCTTCGCCCTCCTCCTCAACGTGCTCATCCTGTTCGGCGCCCTGGCCTACTTCAAGGCCGCCCTGACCCTGCCGGGCATCGCCGGCATCATCCTGTCGATCGGCATGGCCGTCGACGCCAACGTCCTGATCTTCGAGCGCATCAAAGAGGAGCTGGCCGTCGGCAAGGGCGTGGCCAGCGCCATCTCGCAGGGCTTCGCCCGGGCCTTCACGGCCATCTTCGACTCCAACCTGACGACCATCATCTCGGCCGTCTTCCTGTTCCAGTTCGGCACCGGGCCTATCCGGGGTTACGCCGTGACCCTGACGATCAGCCTGGTGGCCAACCTGTTCACGGCCGTCTTCGTCTCCCACCTTCTCTTCGACCTGATGGTCCCGAAATCCGCCAAGAAGCTGAGTATCTGACCATGCAACTCTTCAAGACCCCCAACATCCGTTTCCTGAAATACAAGTACGTCGCCCTGGCCGCCACCCTGGCCATCATCCTGGCCGGGGTGCTCAACGTGACGGTCTTCAAAGGCCTCAAGCTGGGCGTCGACTTCGGGGAAGGCACCCTTCTCCGGATCATGCTCAAGAGCCCCTCGAGCGAGGGCCAGATCCGGGACCTCCTGCAGACCGTCGGCCTCGGCAAAAGCCAGGTCCAGCGCTCGGGCAACACCGGGCGGGAGTTCCAGATCCGGGCCCTCGAATCGGCCGGGGACAAGCCGTCCGAGAACCAGCTCGAGGCCCACGAGGCCCTGGCCGACCGGATCATCGCCGCCCTCAAAGGCGACGACGGCGCGGCCGAGCGGGCCCGCGGCCTGGTCGACCTCAACGCCCTCGACGAGCAGTCGCTGACCTCGCTGCTCGAGGGCGCCTTCCCCGGCTCCGGGCCCGAATCGGCCCGCCTCCTGATCGCCCACCGGAACACGACCGGCATCATCGCCGACTTCCAGGAGCTGGCCGGGCTCGGCCTCAAGCCGGAGGTCCAGACCTTCCTCAAGGACAAGACCTACCTCGGCGGGCTGACCGTGCTCAGCCGCGAGACGGTCGGCCCCCAGGTCGGCGCCGACCTCCGGCGCAAGGCCGTGCAGGCGACCATCTGGTCGCTGCTGGGCATGCTCGTCTACATCGCCCTCCGCTTCAAGCTCGAGTACGGCGTCGCCGCCATCGCCACCCTGGCCCAGGACGTCCTCATCACCATGGGCCTCTATTCGTTCACCAACCGCGAGATCAACCTGCCCATCATCGCCGGCATCCTGACCATCGTCGGCTTCTCGATCAACGACACCATCGTCATCTTCGACCGGGTCCGGGAGAACCTCAAGCTGATGCGCGGCAAGCCCGTGGAAGAGGTCATGAACGCCAGCATCAACCAGTGCCTGGGCCGGACGCTGATCACTTCGGGCACGGTCTTCCTGACCGTCGGGGCCCTGTTCCTCTTCGGCGGCGACGTCATCAACGACTTCGCCTTCCTCATGCTCCTGGGGACGATCGAGGGCATCTATTCGACGGTCTACATCTCCTGTCCCGTGGTCCTGTGGTGGCAGCGCTGGTTCAAGCCGAAAAATGCGCGAAGACGATAAATATTCCTTGTCAAAGGGGTTAATTTCTTTTATACTATTTGCGGTGTGTTTCTGTAATATCCCGAGCATGAGGTAACATCATGACGGAAGTGAAAAAGCCTTCGGGCGCGGCCTCCGTCCCCGCGCTCTTCAAGGACTCCTTCTTCGTGGGCGAGAAGGGCACGACGCGGAAGGCCCTCGTCTTCCCCATCGCCCTGATCCTCCACGTCGCCCTCGTCGTGACGGCCATCGTCGTTCCTCTTCTCTCGACCGGGGAGTTGCCCACGGTCGAAGTTTACAGCGCCTTCCTGGCGCCGCCGCCGCCGCCTCCGCCCCCCCCGCCGCCGCCGGCCAAGCGGAAGGCTTCGACGTCCAGCG
>CAZNPB010000104.1:0-3303 GCA_964574895.1 uncultured Eubacteriales bacterium | reverse complement strand
CCCTTCTTGTCCCCGACGAAGACGGCCAGCTTCTCGACCTCGTTCATCATCAGGCGGAGGTCCTGGCCGAGCAGCTCGAAGAGGCGCCGGCGGGCCGCCTCGGTGAGCGACTTGCCGAGCGAGCGGGCCTTTTCGTCGGCCCGCTGCATCAGCCGGTATTCTGTCAGGCGCTTCATCTCCACGACCGACACGGCCGACTTCGGCAGGGACTGGAAGAAGCGGACGAAGGCGTCGTCCCGGCGCACGGCCCCGGCCCGCAGGACCACCACGACCGTCCGCGGCGGCGGGTCGGCGAAGTACTCCTTCAGGATCTTCTGGTCGAGCGCGGTCAGGTATTTGGCGCCCCGGCCCTCGCCGGCCTCGGCCCCGCCCCCGCCGCCGCCCGCGGCCGCCTTGCGCTCGGGCACCCGGACGAGCAGGGCCCGCCAGGGCTCGAACAGAAAGGGCGCGGTCCGGGCCGTGTCGACCACGTCCCGCCATTTCGCCTCGTCGAGGGCCAGGCGGGTCAGATGGAAATCGCCGGCGGCCGCGTCGGCGAGCAGGCGCTCCAGGTCCCGCAGGAACTCCTCGGCGATGTAGTCCTCCTCGCCGAAGAAGAGGTAGCCCGCCAGGAGCGTCTCCGGGCGCAGGCCGCCGGCGGGCGCCGGGCCGGCCACGCTAGAACCCCTCGAGGATGCTGACGATCAGGCTGCGGGCGAACTTCTCGGCGATCTTGTCGAGGGCCTCGGTCTGGACGTCCTCGAAGCTCGAGCCGGGCGGCACGTCGTAGTCCTGCTGGTAGGTGAAGACCGGGTTGGAGAACAGGGGCTCGGCCGAGGTCCGGTCCTTGAGAACGACCTTGGCCGTCACGACGATGTTGTACTTGTCGGCCTGGGTCTCGCCGCTGAAGCCGATGGGGTTGGCCAGGAAGCCGGTGATCTCGCCCTCGAGCACGGCGTCGGCCGCGGCCGGGTCGTCCCCGATCCGGACCTTGCCCCGGGAGACCAGCTCGTTGATGACGGCCCGGGTCAGCTTGACGTCCAGCTCGAAGCGGGTCGTCTGGTTCTTGAACATGGGCACGCTCATCGTCTTGATCCGGGGCGGCAGCGACGAGCCGGTGCCCCGGAGGCGGTAGCCGCAGCCGGCGGCGGCCAGCCCGGCGGCCAGGAGGAGACAAACGGCCGCGGCGGTCCGGGCCCGGCGGCGATCGGTCGGTCCGTTCATGTTCGGCACGCTCCGGCGGGGCCTGCCGCCCCTCAACCGACGATATTGACGAGCTTGTTCCTGACGGCGATGACCTTGCGCGGCGGGCGGCCGCCGAGGGCGGCCCGGATCTTGGGCAGGGCCAGGGCGGCGGCCTCGAGCTCGGCCTCCGGCGCATCGGGCACGGCCTCGAAGCGGTCCCGGACCTTGCCGTTGACCTGGACGACGACGGTGGCCATCTCCTCGCGGGCCAGGGCGGGATCGAAGGCCGGCCAGTCCGAGAGCATGAGCAGGCCCTGATGGCCGGTCAGCGCCCAGAGCTCCTCGGTCATGTGCGGGGCGAAAGGCGAGAGCAGCCGGACCATGGACTCGAGGGCCAGCCGCAGGGCGGCCCGGCCGGCGGGCGTCTGGCGCAGGGCCTCCCGCTCCTTCCGGATCAGGTTGTAAAGCTCCATGATGGAGCTGATGGCCGTGTTGAGATGGAAGCGGACGCCGATGTCGTCGGTCACCTTGCGGATGGTCTGGTGGACCTTGCGGACCAGGCCCGCGGACGGGTCGATGGCCGCGGCCGGCCCGGCGAACAGGTCCAGGTTCTCGTGGACGATGGTCCAGACCCGGAGCAGGAACCGGTAGCACCCCTCCAGGCCGTCCTCCGACCAGGCGAACTCCTTGTCGGGCGGCGAGGCGAACAGGATGAACACCCGCATGGCGTCGGCCCCGTAACGAAGGAAGATCTCGTCGGGATCGACGATGTTGCCCTTGGACTTGGACATGGCCGAGCCGTCCTTGGTGACCATGCCCTGGGCCAGGTAGTAGGGGAAGGGCTCCGAAATGTCGGTCATCCCGAGATCGCGCAGGACCTTGGTGAAGAAGCGCGAGTAGATCAGGTGCAGGATGGCGTGCTCGACGCCGCCGATGTAGAGGTCGACGGGAAGCCACGCCTTGGCCTCCTCGGGCCGGAACGGCAGCGACGTCTCGCGGGGCGAGCAGTAGCGGAAGAAATACCACGACGAGTCGACGAAGGTGTCCATCGTGTCCGTTTCGCGGCGGGCCGGCCCGCCGCACTTCGGGCAGGTCGTGCGGACGAAGCTCTCCAGGCGCTCGAGGGGCGAGCCCTCCTCGCCGGTCAGCTTGACGTCGAAGGGCAGCTCGACGGGCAGGTCCTTGTCGGGGACGCCGACGACGCCGCAGGTGTCGCAATAGATGACCGGGATGGGCGTCCCCCAGTAGCGCTGGCGGGAGATGCCCCAGTCGCGGAGCCGGAAGATGGTGCTGCGCCGGCCGAAGCCCCGGTCCTCGGCGTATTTCCCCATCTCGTCCATGGCCTTGTCGTTGGGCCGGCCCGAGAAGGGGCCGGAGTTGACCAGGATGCCAGAACCGGCATAGGGCTCGTCCGGCGGGGCTTCGAAGCGCTCGCCGGCCCGGTCGGGCGGGGCGATGACCGTCCGGATGGGGATGCCGTAGCCCTTGGCGAACTCGAAATCGCGCTCGTCGTGGGCCGGGACGCCCATGATGGCCCCCGTGCCGTAGTCCATGAGGACGTAGTTGGCGATCCAGACCGGGACGCGCTCGCCGGTGAACGGGTTGACCGCCGTTTTGCCGGTGTCGACGCCGTCCTTCTCGGTCTCGCCGACGTCGCGGCGCTTGCGCATCTCGGCCGCCGTCTTGGCGACCCAGGCCCCGAGCTCCTTTTGGCGCGGACCGGCGATGAGCTCGGGGACGGCGGGGTGCTCGGCCGAGACGACCAGGAACGTGGCGCCGTAGATCGTGTCGATGCGGGTCGTGAAGACCTCGATCGCCTTCGGGGGGCCGTCCAGGCCGAAGCGGACGTGGGCCCCGGTGCTCTTGCCGATCCAGTTCTTCTGCATCTCCAGGACGTGCGTCGGCCACTTGCCCAGGGCGGCGTGGCCGGACAGCAGTTCCTCGGCGTAAGCCGTGATCTTGAGGAACCACTGCTCCATCTTCTTCTGCGTCACCGGCGTTTCGCAGCGCCAGCAGCCGCCGCCGACGACCTGTTCGTTGGCCAGGACGGTCCGGCACTGCGAGCACCAGTTGACCCAACTTTCCTTGCGGAAGGCCAGGCCGCGCTCGAGCATGCGCAGGAAGATCCACTGGTTCCAC
>CAZNPB010000103.1:0-3497 GCA_964574895.1 uncultured Eubacteriales bacterium | reverse complement strand
AGAGGATCCGCTCCGTCAGCGTCGTCTTGCCGGAGTCGATGTGGGCGCTGATGCCAATGTTGCGCATCCGCGCGATGTCGGTACTCATGACCAGCTCACTTTTTCCTGGAATAAATCATGCCTGTCGGGATGTTCGGGGTGCTGCGGTTCAGGACCGGATGTTCCGAATTCGAACAGTCTAAGCCGTATTATAGCGGAACCGGCCGCCCTACTCAAGTCCTCCCGGCGTCCGGGTCGTCCTGCGCGGCGGGACGGCGTCCTGCCCGGATGGGGCCTCGTCCTCCCGGACAGACGGCTTCCGGGGGCCGACCGCCTGTCGAATCCGGGCACGAATATTGCTATTGCCTGGGAAGACGGCTTTCGCCGATATGACAGACACGGAAAACGCCCGTTCGGGAGAAGGAGGGGGAAATGGACCTTAAGCTTTCATCCCTGAGTTGCCGCCTGGCCGTCACGGCCCTGGCGGCGCTGGCCCTCGTTTCATGCAGCACCAACGGGGGCAACGGCGGTGACGGGGGAGAGGACGGGGTCAACGCCAAGGCCATTCCGGCGACCAATCTGAACTATGTCGCCTTCGCCTGGAACGACCTGGGCATGCACTGCCTGAACCCGACCTACGACAAGGCGGTCATCCTGCCGCCCTACAATACCGTCTGGGTCCAGGTGGTCAAGAGGGGCGACCCGCCCGAGATCGTGACCGCCGGGATCAAGGTCGAGTACGCCATCCACGGCAATACCTACTCCTACGGCAAGCGCAGTTACGGCCAGTTCTGGGACAACATGCCTCTTCTCTTCGGCGTGTCCCTGCCCCACGACCAGGGCCTGAACCTCGAGGATCCGGGCATCCACAACTCCCTGTCCGGCACGATGGTCGTCAAGGGCGACCACTTCCAGGTCAACGGCATCCCGGTCGTGCCGGTCAACGACGCCCTGGCCTTCGATCCCTACCAGGTCGCGGACATCACCGTCCGCGACTCCGGCTCCAACGCCGTCCTCGTCCAGACGTCTTGCACCGTGCCGACCTCCGACGAGATCAACTGCGCCAAGTGCCACGGGGCGGCGGACCCCCTGCTCGACGTCCTCCAGAAGCACGACGACGAGGAGGGGACCAGCCTGGCCGCCGACCGCCCGGTGCTGTGCGCGTCCTGCCACGGCAGCCCGGCCCTGGGCCAGAGCGGCCCCGGCTCGTCGGGGAGGTATCTGTCCCGGGCCGTCCACGGCTTCCATGCCGACAAGGGCGCGGCCTGCTACGACTGCCATCCGGGCAGCGTGGCCAAATGCAGCCGGTCGACCGCCCACACCGCGGCCGACGGCAACTGCGTCGCTTGCCACGGCACCATGGCCGACGTGGCCGGCTCGATCGCCAACGGCAGCCGCGTCCCCTGGGTGAACGAGCCCAAGTGCGCCTCCTGTCACGCCGGCGTCGCCGAGGTCGACACGGCCACCAACCTCTACCGGAACGCCAACGGCCATCACGGCCTGTCCTGCCCGGCCTGCCACAGCAGCCCGCACGCCATGGTCCCCTCGCAGCAGGCCTCGGACAACGCCCAGGCGGTCCAGTACCAGACGACCGTCGCGACGATCGGCTCCTGCGGGGTCTGCCACAGCTCCTCGAAGGGCGAGGGCATCGACGAGTTCACCGAAGCCCACGGCGGGGGCCGGGCCACGGCCTGCTCGGTCTGCCATACCGCGGCCCCGCCGGCGACGGCCTCGCAGTGGCCTCACCAGTTCCAGTGGAAGAGCCGCTGAGCGGAGGCGCCGTCCAGGGGAGGGTCTTCGGGCCCTCGGTTGTCTTCCGGCCGGGTCCGCCCTATAATCCGGGGGACGACGCGAGGAGAAGACCATGAGAAAAGCTCTCCCGGCCCTGGCCCTGCTGATCCTCGCGGCCCTGACGGTCCCGGCCTTCGCCCCGGCCGCGCCCGACCCCCGGCCCGCGTTCGACGAGTATTTCGTCGACAAGGCCTGGCGCATCGACCTCTACCAGACGGGTGACGCCAGGACCGAGAGCTTCGTCCTCCGCCGGATCGCCGAGGAGGGCGCCTGGCCCGAATCGACGACCGGCCTGCTGCCGCCCTTCGACTACGGCCGCTACGTCTGCCGGCTCTACGACGCCGCGTCCAACCGGCTCATCTACTCCCGCGGCTTCGACACCATGTTCGGCGAGTACCGGACGACCTCGCCGGCCTTGTCCGGAGAGGTCCGGGTCTTCGAACGCTCGCTCCGCGTCCCCGCGCCCCGGCGCCCGGTCCTCCTCGTCGTCGAGCAGCGCGACAAGCGCAACCTCCTCCACCCCGTCCTCAACCGCATGATCGACCCGGCCGACTACCACATCGTCCGCGAACGGCCGGTCCAGGGGGATTGGATCTACGAGGCCCGCGTGGCCGGCGATCCCCACGGGGCCGTCGACCTCGTCTTTCTGGCCGAAGGCTATCTGGCGGCGGACCGGGACAAGTTCAAGGCCGACGTCGACCGCCTGGCCGCCTTCCTCTTCTCCGTCGAGCCGTACAAGACGCTCCAGGACCGCTTCAGCGTCCGGGGCGTCTTCCGGGCCTCGGCGGAGCGGGGCATGGACGAGCCGCGCCAGGGGTCCTACAAGAAGACCGTGCTGGACGCCTCGTTCAACGCCTTCGACCTCGACCGCTACATGCTGATCGAGGCCGACCACCGCATGCACGAGATGGCCGGCCAGGTCCCCTACGACGTCCTGGCCGTGCTGGTCGACAGCCCCCGCTACGGCGGCGGAAGCATCGGCCTCGACTACTGCGTCACCACGGTCGACCATCCCGCCAGCCCGCAGGTCTTCATCCACGAGCTCGGCCACTCGTTCGCCTACCTGGCCGACGAATACTACGAGTCCGAGGTCTCCTACAACGATTTCTATCCCAAGGGGGTCGAGCCGCTCGAACCCAACATCACCGCCCTGCTCGATCCGGCCCGCGTCAAGTGGCAGGACCTGCTCTCGCCGGGCCTGGCCGTGCCCACGGAATACGGCAAGACGCGGCTGGAAGCCCTGCGGGCCGAACTGCGGCAGCGGCGGGAGGCGGCGGCCAAGGCCCTCGAGGCCGCCCGGGCCCGGGGCGCCGGCGCCGAGGAGGTCCGGCGCCTGGAGGCGCAGGCCAAGGCCGCCGCGGCCGGGATCGAGAAGAAGATGGCCGAGGTCCGGGAGACGGTCATGGCCCCCCTGGCCGACAAGGTCGGCGTCTTCGAGGGGGCCGGCTACGCCTCCAAGGGCCTGTACCGGTCGATGATCTATTGCCTGATGATCGGCAACCCGAAGAACGAGTTCTGCCGGGTCTGCCAGCGGGCCATCGCCCGGATGATCGACTTCGCCAGCGGCCGCGGCTGACGGCCCGGCGCCGCCGTCTACTTCTGCGGCCCGGTCAGCCCCTTGAAGTCGATGACCGGGATGACCTTGTCCGGCATGATGCCCCACTGGACGTTGGGGGCCAGCTTCTGGACGAACTCCCACTGGATGATGGTCGGGTTCTTGGTCAGCG
>CAZNPB010000102.1:0-4054 GCA_964574895.1 uncultured Eubacteriales bacterium | reverse complement strand
TTGACCCTCTCTTATGCTAAAATAGATCGTTATGCTCGACGAGATACGCATCAAGAGGGCGGCGCAGCACAATCTGAAGAGGATCGACGTCGCGCTGCCCCGGAACAAGCTGATCGTGGTCACCGGTCCGTCCGGCTCGGGCAAGTCGTCCCTGGCCTTCGACACCCTGTTCGCCGAGGGCCAGCGCCGCTACATCGAGTGCCTGTCGGCCTACGCCCGGCAGTTCATCGACCAGATGGAGAAGCCCGAGGTCGAGTCCATCGAGGGCATTTCGCCGTCCATCTCCATCGACCAGAAGACCATCTCGACCAACCCCCGCTCGACCGTCGGCACCATCACCGAGGTCTACGACCTCTTCCGCCTCCTCTACGCCCGGGTCGGCACGCCCCACTGCCCGAGCTGCGGCCGGGTCGTCTCGTCCCAGACCCCCGAGGAGATCCTGCAGAGGATCGCCGAGCGGTCCGCCGGGTCCAAGGTCCGCGTCCTGGCTCCCGTGATCAAGGGCCGCAAGGGAGAGTACCAGCGCCTGTTCGAGCGCCTGCGCAAGAAGGGCTTCCTCCGGGCCCGGGTCAACGGCGTCCTGCGTGACCTCGAAGACGACATCCCGCTGGAGAAGAACCGCAAACACACCATCGAGGTCCTCGTCGACACGGTCAAGATCGGGCCGGACGCGGAGCGCCGCCTCCGGGCCGCGGTCGAGAAGGCCCTCGAGGTTTCCGACGGCGAGGTCCTGGTCGTCGACGAGGCCGGCAAGGAGCGCTTCTTCTCCCTGACCCTGCTCTGCCCCTATTGCGAGGTCTCGCTGGCCGAGCTCGAGCCGCGCAACTTCTCCTTCAACAGCCCCTACGGCGCCTGCCCCAAGTGCCACGGCCTGGGCTACCAGACCCGGCACAACGAGTGGGGCGAGATCGAGCTGACCGACGACGTCTGCTCCGACTGCGGCGGGGCCCGCCTCAAGAAGGAAAGCCTGTCGGTCAAGATCGGCGGCCGGACGATCCACGAGGTCGGGGAGCTCTCGATCCGCGACCTGCTGGCCGAGATGTCCCGGCTGACCCTTCCCCCGGCCGAGACCCTGGTCGCGTCCCGGGTGCTCAAGGAGATCTCGTCCCGCCTGGCCGTCATGGAGAAGCTGGGCATGTCCTACCTCCAGCTCAACCGCACCACCTCGTCGCTGTCGGGCGGCGAGGCCCAGCGCGTCCGCCTGGCCGCCCAGGTCGGCTCGCGCCTGCGCGGCGTCCTGTACGTCCTCGACGAGCCGACCATCGGCCTCCACCAGCGCGACAACGGCCGCCTCATCGCCCTGCTCCGCGGCCTGCGCGACGACGGCAACTCGGTCGTCGTCGTCGAGCACGACGAGCAGACCATCCGGGCGGCCGACTACCTGCTCGACCTCGGGCCCGGGGCCGGCGAGGAGGGCGGCTTCAAGGTCGCCGAGGGCCCGCTCGAGGCCGTCCTGGCCTCGCCCGACTCCCTGACCGCCCAATACCTGCGCGGCGAGAAATCCGTGCCCGTGCCGCCCCTGCGGCGCGAGCCGGCCGGCTGGCTCGTCGTCCGCAAGGCCCGCGAGCACAACCTCAAGGCCATCGACGTCCGCGTCCCCCTGGCCGCCATGACGGCCGTCACCGGCGTCTCCGGGTCGGGCAAGAGCACGCTCGTCTACGACATCCTGTTCAAGGCCCTCGAGAACAAGCTCTACAAGGCCCGCCAGCGCGTCGGCGCCCACGACCGCATCGAGGGCCTGGACGGCCTCGACAAGGTCGTGGCCGTCGACCAGAAGCCCATCGGCCGGACGCCCCGCTCCAACCCGGCCACCTACACCGGCCTCTTCACCGCCCTGCGCGACCTGATGGCCCGCACCCCCGAGGCCCGCCAGCGCGGCTTCGGCCCGGGCCGCTTCAGCTTCAACGTCCCCGGCGGCCGCTGCGAGGACTGCCAGGGCGCCGGGGTCAAGAAGATCGAGATGCACTTCCTGCCCGACGTCTTCGTCACCTGCGACCGCTGCGACGGGAAGCGCTACAACAAGGAGACACTGGCCGTCACGTACAAGGGCCGGTCGATCGCCGACTACCTGGCCATGACCGTCGACGACGCCTACGAGCTGCTCAAGGCCTACCCCCAGCTCAAGCGCAAGCTGGCCACCCTCAAGCGGGTCGGGCTCGGCTACATCCGCCTGGGGCAGCCCGCGACGACCCTGTCGGGCGGCGAGGCCCAGCGCATCAAGCTGACCAAGGAGCTGGGCCGCCGGGCCACCGGCCGGACCCTCTACCTGCTCGACGAGCCGACGACGGGCCTGCATTTCGACGACGTCCGCAAGCTGCTGGAGGTGCTGTCCGAGCTGACGGCGCTCGGCAACACGGTCGTCATCATCGAGCACAACCTTGAAGTGATCAAGTACTGCGACTATATTATCGATCTCGGGCCGGAAGGCGGGGAGGACGGCGGCCGGATCGTGGCCCAGGGCACGCCCGAGGAGGTCGCCGCGTCGGGCGATGGCTCCCACACGGCGCGCTTCCTCCGCCAGGTCCTCGACGGCGATCACGGGCCGGGGCGAAAGGACGATTGAGGATATGGCCTTCAAGGACATCGCGGGCAACGAGGGGGTCAAGAGGATCCTCCGCCTGGCCCTCGAGCGCGGCCGCGTCCCCAACTCGCTCGTCCTGGCCGGCCCGGAGGGCGTTGGCAAGATGGCCCTGGCCCGGACCCTGGCCAAGACCCTCAATTGCGCCGCCGCCGGGACGGACGCCTGCGACGACTGCCCCTCCTGCCGGGCCATCGACGCCGGGGCCCATCCCGACGTCATGACCCTGACCGTCGAGGTCCAGAAGGTCAAGGCCGAGCAGACCGCGCTCGTCAAGCAGATGGCCTATCTCCGGCCCATGACCGGCCGGAAGCGCGTCTTCATCATCGACGACGCCAAGGACATGAGCCCCGAAGCGGCCAACTCCCTGCTCAAGGTCCTCGAGGAGCCGCCGTCGTTCACCCACGTCGTCCTGATCACCGACAGCCCGCACCGGCTGTTGCCGACCATCCGCTCGCGCTGCCGCGTCCTGGCCCTCGCCCCCATCGGCCAGGAGGTCATCGAGCGGGCTTTGGCCGAACGGGGCTTCGACCCGGAGCAAGCCCGCGTCCTGGCCCTGCTCGTCGGCGGCAATCTCGACCGGGCCCAGGACACGGCTTGGGAAGAGGTCCAGGAGCTCAAGGAGAACGCCTGGGGCCTGTTCGAGGCCCTCCTGTCGGCCGACCGGGCCGGCTCGTTCCTGGAGCGGTTCGGGGCCGTCCCGAAGGCCGTCCAGGAGGAGCTCGGCCGCGTCCTGGAGGTCTTCGCGTTCTTCGCCCGCGACCTCCTGCTCCTCCGCCTCGGCGGCGAGCCGGGCCTGCTCCTCAACCCCGACCTCGAGGGCCGGCTGCGCGAGCTGGCGCCGGCCTGGCCCGTGCCCCGCCTGCTCGAGCTTCTCGGCGCGCTCGACCTCCTGCTCGTCCGGCTGAAAGGGAACATGAACAAGGCCCTGCTGGCGACGTCCTTCTTCTCCGATTTCATGGAGCTGCGACATGCCTGACATCATCTGCGTCCGTTCGGAAACCACCGGCCGCGTCCTCCGGGCCCGGCCCGGCGCCCTGCCCCTCCACGTGGGCGACCGCTGCCTCGTCGAATCCGAGTTCGGCGGCGACCTGGCCGTCGTCGTCGACGAGACCTCGAGCTTCTGCCGCAACCAGAAGGCCGCCCGCCTGGCCGTCCCGGTGATCCGGGCGGCCACGCCCGAGGACGTCCGCAAGTTCGAATGGCTGCGCGAGCGCGAGGCCCGGGCCTACGACCTCTGCCTCCAGCGCATCGCCACCCACAACCTGCCCATGAAGCTCGTCGCCGTCCGCTATTTCTTCAACGAGAAGAAGGGCCTCTTCTATTACACGGCCGATGGCCGCATCGACTTCCGCCAGCTGGTCAAGGACCTGGCCAAGGAGCTGCGCATGCGCATCGAGATGCGCCAGGTCGGGGTCCGCGACGAGGCCAAGATGATCGGCGGCCTGGGCGTCTGCGGCCGCTGCCTGTGCTGCT
>CAZNPB010000101.1:0-4207 GCA_964574895.1 uncultured Eubacteriales bacterium | reverse complement strand
GTTCTGCATGTTGCGGATGGCGATCGGCGACTGGAGCAGGCTGAAGCGCGGGATCTCCTTGGCCCCGCCGAAGAAGGCCAGCGAGACGGCGTAGCCGCCGCGAAGATGGCAAGCCCCCGTGGGCGAGGTCATGTAGCCCAGGGCCTGGGTGTAAGAGGCCCGCGGGTCGTAGGCCGGGATCTCGAGCTTCTTGACGGTCATGGCCAGGTCGGGCCGGCCCCGGCCGGCGGCCAGGCGGTAGGCGCCCTCGGCCAGGGAGTCCCCGATCCCCCGCCGCCGGGCGGTCAGGCCGACGAGCGCCTCGAGGGCTTCGGCGCCGCCGAAGGAGAGGTCGAGCCCGCCCGTCTCGGCCGGGTCGATGAGCCCGGCTTCGTACAGCTCCATGGCGCAGGCCAGCGTGCCGCCGTAGCTCATGGTGTCCAGGCCGAGCTCGTTGGCCCGGTAGTTGGCCCGGGTGATGGCGGCCATGTCGTAGATGCCGCAGAGCGGGCCCATGAGGACCATGGTCTCGTATTCCGGGCCCTCGCCCCGCTCCTCGCCGCCGTCGCGGCCGGCGACGCGGGTGTGGCGCTGGCAGCCGATGGGGCAGAGATAGCACGAGCCGGCCTTCTCGAGCAGGGTCTTGGCCAGCGTCTCGCCGGACACGCGCTCGACGTCCTCGTCGCGGTGGGTGCAGTCCCGGAAGTTCTTGTGGGGCAGCATGGCGATGAGGTTGATGAGCTCGACCAGCCCGGCCGTGCCCAGGTCGCGCATCAGGCGCTTGGTCACCGGGGCCTGCTTCATGAGGTAGAGGGCCTGGTCGAAGCCGGACTTGTAGCGGTCCGGATCGGCCGCGGCGATCTTCTCCCGGCCGCGGACCCGTATGGCCTTGAGCTTCTTGGCGCCCCAGGCGGCCCCGGCGCCGCAGCGGCCGTAGACGCGGTTGCGGTCGTTGGCCACGACGGCGTAGCGGACCAGGTTCTCCCCCGCCGGCCCGATGCAGAGGACGCGGGCCGGGCGGCCCGGCTCGGAGGCCGCGGCCAGGGCGTCGTTGGTCTCGTGGGTGGTCCGGCCCCAGAGATCGCCGGCCGGCAGGATCTCGACCTTGTCCGGGGCGATGTCGAGCATCACCGGCGAGGCCGCGGCGCCCGTGACGACGAGCGCGTCGTAGCCGGCGGCTTTGAAGGCGGCGCCCCAGGTGCCGCCGGAGTTGGAGGTGCCGATGACGCCCGTGAGGGGCGATTTGAAGACCATGTGGCCGCGGCCGGCCGTCGGGGCGCTCGTGCCGACGAGCGGCGAGGAGGCGATGACGAAGGCGTTCCCGGGGCCCAGCGGCTCGCAGGCCGGGTCGATCGTATCGTACAGGAGCCGGGTGGCCAGGCCCCGGCCGCCGAGGTAGTCCAGGGCCATCTGGGGGTCGAGCGGCTCGACCCGGGCCTCGCCGCGGGTCAGGTCGACGACGAGGACGCGGCCGAAGTAGCCGGAGATGGGAAAGTCGGGCATGATCACCGGCTAAGATATCAAATCGACGCCACCCCCGCAACAAAGGCCGGGGGGGCGAGGAACGTTTCCCTGGAAACCGCCAAAACGTGTCCGAGCGAGGCGTAGCGCACGCCGAGCGAGTTGTTTTGGCGCCGAGCCCGCCGAACGGAACGGCGTGAAAAATCGCCGCAGCGAGAGACGACGACCCCGAGGCCCGAGTGTCGAGCGCCGGGCGAGACGGCCGTTTGTGGAGGGAGCCGAGGGATCCTCTGAACGAGCATCAGCGGCGATTTAGCCGGTCCGGAGGCGGGCGAGGAACGTTTCCCTGGAAACCGCCAAAACGTGTCCGAGCGAGGCGTAGCGCACGCCGAGCGAGTTGTTTTGGCGCCGAGCCCGCCGAACGGAACGGCGTGAAAAATCGCCGCAGCGAGTGAAGAGGATCCCGAGGCTCACCCGCCGCCCATCATGGGAAAGACGGCCAGGGTGTCGCCGTCGGCGAGGGGGGCCGCCAGGCCCTCGGCGGCCGGCAGGGGCGCGCCGTTGACCAGGACGACCAGGTGGGGCTTGAGGCCGTCGCCGGCGAAGAGCTCGGCCCCGCGGGCCGGGGTGTCGGCCAGGGCCCGCAGGGCGTCGCCGGCCGCGGCCCCCGCGGCCAGGACGAGCTCGCGCTCGCGGCCGCCGAAGAGGTCGCGGAAGTAGGCGTAGAACTTGACCTTGATCGTCATGCCGGCCCAGGCGCGCCGAAGAGATGCCGTTCCAGGAAGGCCCCGGCGCCGGGGTCGCCGACGTCCGCGACGACGGGCGCCTCGGGCAGGAGCCGGGCCGCGACCTGGTCGAGGATACCGGCCCGGACGACCAGGAGCGCCGGGCCGGGCCGGGCCGTCAGCGCCTCCCGGAGCGCCGGCCCAAGCCCGCCGCCCTCGAGCTCGAGCGGGCCGACCTCGTCGATGACGAGGAGCCCGTCCGGCGGCGCGGTCCGGAGGATGGCCCGAGCCCGCTCGAGGGTCTCGGGCACGAACGCGAAGGGCCCGACCCGTTCCGCCGCGGCCTCTCCCCGGGTCCGCAGGTAAGGCCGGCGCGCCCCCGAACCGATCTCGAGGAGGTCGTAACCGTCCCCGGCGCCGTCGCTCGCGGCCGGGCTCAAGAACCCGCGGCAAGCCAGGCCGCGGGCCCGCCAGGCCGGGAGCAAGCGTGTGAGCAGGCTGGTCTTGCCCCCGTGGACGGGACCGGTCAGGACGAGGAGCATCGCCCTAGCGGATGTTGACGCTCGCCTCGCCGGTCTCCAGCACGATGGCCTGGCCCATGGGGCTGCCGGCCGTCGCGCTGGCGAACGCCAGCGAGGCCTGGCCCTGGCCGACCGAGGTGAAGACCAGGACGGCCAGGACGCCGCGGCCCTTGAAGCCGCGCCCGCCGGGCGGGCTGGAGAAGCCCAGGGTGCACGTCCCGCCGCTGAAGCTCTTGATGAAGGGGACCTTGTCGCCGAGCTGGCGCAGGCCGCCGCCCTCGAGGACGTCCTTGAGCTTGAGGATGCGCGGGTCGAAGGTCAGCACCAGCGAGGCGTTGCCGATCTCCTCGTCGCTCGACAGCTCGACGTTCATCCGGAACTCGCGCTCGCGGGGGGCCTCGAAGCTGGCCGGCGAGAGATAGACGCCGCTGGCCCCCGTCTCCTCCGGCTGGCCGGGCTCCTCCCCCGCCGCGGCGTCCGCGTCGCGGCCCCGGGCCGCGCCCGCCGCCGCGGGCGAGGCCGCGCCGCCGGTGACCCCGGACAGGTTGTCGGGGTCGACCCACAGCGGCTTGCCGTCCTCCTCGGTGAAGGCGATGTCGCGGATGATGTGCGGGGTGATGGTCAGGACGACGTCGGTCTGCTGGATCTCCTTCTTGGTCGCGGCGAAGAGGTTGCCGAGGAGCGGGATGTCCTTGAGCCAGGTGATGCCGCCGATCGAGGTCCGCTCCTCGTCCCGGAGCAGCCCGGCCAGGAGGTTCGTTTCGCCGTCCTTGAGCCGGACCGTGTTCTTGATCTCGCGGTTGGCGATGATCGGGATGTCGGCCGTCCCCGCCCCGGCGATCGAGGAGATGGCCATCTCGATCTCCAGCGTGACCTCGCCTTCGAGGTGGACCTTGGGCGTCATCTTGATGGTGATGCCGATGTCGGTCAGGGTGTAGTTGACGATGGGCTGGGTGTTGAGGCCGCCGGCGGCCACGGCGGCGAACTGGGAATTGACGATCGGGACTTTCTGGCCGACGATGTACTCGATCTTCTCCCCGGCCAGGCCGCGGATCTTGGGCTGGGCGATGATCTTGGTGTCCGAGTCGCCGGAGATGATGTTGGCCAGGGCCGTGGGCACGGTGATCTGATAGTTGGCCAGGTCGCCGAAATCGAGGCCCTCGAGCGGGAAGGCGCCGTCGCTGTTGGCCGTGGCCGGCAGGAACTGGGCCCCCAGGGAGCCGTTGCTCAGGTCGAGGCCCCAGTTCTTCTCCCGGACCCGGTTGACCTCCATGATCTCGATGTCGATGATCACCTCGGCCTTGGCCTTGTCCCACTGGCGGAGGAGCTTCTCGGCCAGGGCCACGGCCTGCGGCGTGTCCCGGATGGTGACCGAATTGAGGCTCTTGTCGACCTGGATGGAGGGGACCTTGTACATGGTCTTGACCATCTGGGTCAGGCGCATCTGGACGTCGCCGGCGTCGACGTTGGAGAGGTAGAAGGTCTTGATGGCGTTGAGCTCGTACTGCATCCGCTTCTGGA
>CAZNPB010000100.1:0-4495 GCA_964574895.1 uncultured Eubacteriales bacterium | reverse complement strand
TTCAAGCGCAAGGTCCTCGAGGACCTGCGCCAGCCGGTCGAGGACGGCCGGGTCACGGTGGCCCGGTCGGGCTACTCGGTCGTCTTCCCGGCGGCGTTCATGCTGGTCGCGGCCATGAACCCGTGCGCCGACGTCCGCCGCGGCCTGGCCGGCGCCGGGGCCGACTGCACGGACGGCGAAAAGGCCCGTTACTATGCCAAGATCTCCGGTCCGCTCGTCGACCGCATCGACATCCAGCTCGAGGTCCCGGCGGTCAAGTTCCGCGACATCGTCTCCCGGGCCCCGGCCGAGAGCTCGGCCGCCATCCGGGCCCGCGTCGTCCGGGCCCGGGAGCGGCAGGCGGCCCGCTTCGTCGGCCGGCCCATCTTCGCCAACGCCCGCATGGGGCCGCGCGAGGTCAAGCAGTTCTGCGCCCTGCCGCCCGAGGCCGAAAAGCTTCTGGAAACGGCCGTGGTCAAGCTCGGCTTCAGCGCCCGGGGCTACGATCGGGTCCTCAAGGTGGCCCGGACGATCGCCGACCTCGAGGGGAGCGGGGGGATCGGAGCCGCCCATGTCTCCGAGGCCGTCCAGTACCGCATGCTGGACCGGCTGCGGTAGCCGGCGGCCGAACGGGCGGTTGCCCTTTTCGGCCAGGGCTGATAGAATCCCCGAGCCATGGACGCCCGCTCGCGAAGGAGATGACCCGCATGGATCAGAGCCCCCAAGTCTGCGCTCCCGTCGACAAGACCAAGATCGCCCTGCCCCGCATCCTCTCCCTCTGGGACGTCGTCATGATCGTCGTCGGCGGCGTCATCGGCTCGGGCATCTTCCTGTCCCCGTCCGAGATCGCCGCGGCCGTGCCCTCGCCGCTCCTGATGCTGGCCGTCTGGATCGTCGGCGGCCTGTTCAGCTTCTTCGGCGCGGTCGCCTTCGCCGAGCTCGGGGCGGCCATGCCCGAGGCCGGCGGCATCTACATCTACCTCCGCGAGGCCTACGGCCCGCTGCTGTCCTTCCTCTTCGGCTGGACGCTGTTCCTGGTCATCGATTCGGGGTCCATCGCCACCCTGGCCGTGGCCTTTTCCCACAACATCCTGCCCCGCTTCATCGGCATGTCGCCGCTGGCGATGAAGATCGTCGCCGCGGCTTTCGTCGTCTTCCTCGGGGCGGTCAACTACGTCGGGCTGCGCTG
This sequence comes from uncultured Eubacteriales bacterium, assembly GCA_964574895.1. Lineage (GTDB taxonomy): Bacteria > Acidobacteriota > Aminicenantia > Aminicenantales > Saccharicenantaceae > RBG-16-66-30. Next base: position 3,327 of record CAZNPB010000100.1, on the reverse strand, counting down.
GGGCTCGAGGCTCCAGAACTGGACGACCTACCTGAAAACGGGCGCCATCGGCATCATCGTCGTCGGCGTCTTCTTCTTCGCCAAGAGCCACGGCAACGTCCGGAACTTCGTCGAGCCGTCCCCCGGGCCCTTCAATTTCGGCCTGCTGGGCGCTTTCGGCGTCGGCCTGGTCGCCTCGCTCTGGGCCTACAAGGGCTGGGAGGCGGCCACCTACAGCGCCGGCGAAGTCAAGAATCCGAAGCGGGACCTGCCGCTCGGCATCCTCATCGGCACGGTGGCCGTCATCGTCCTCTACATCCTGGCCAACCTGGCCTACCTCTACGTCATGCCCGTCGGCCAGATCGCCGCGTCCGAAGGCCGCGTCGCCCTGGACGCCATGCAGATCATCGGCGGCCCGTTCCTGGCCTCCCTCATCACCTTCCTGATCCTGTTCTCGATGCTGGGCGCGGCCAACCAGAACATGCTCTGCTCGCCCCGCGTCTATTTCGCCATGGCCCGCGACGGCATGTTCTTCAAGAAGATCGCCGAGTGCCATCCGAAGTTCCTGACCCCGCATGTCGCCATCATGGCCATCACGTTCTGGAGCATCGTGCTGACGCTGACCGGAACCTTCAAGCAGCTCTTCACCTATGTCATCTTCGGCGAATGGATCTTCTTCGGCCTGACCGTCTTCGCGGTCATCGTCCTGCGCAAGAAGAGGCCGGACCTCGAGCGGCCCTACAAGACCTGGGGCTACCCCGTGACGCCGATCCTCTTCGTCCTGGCGGCGGTCTATGTCGCGGCGGGCTCGCTCCTCGGCTCCTTCAAGAACGCCATGTTCGGACTGCTGATCATCTGCCTCGGCATCCCGGCCTATCTCTACTGGAAGGCCAAGCTGGACAAGGCCGCCAAGCCGGCGGCCTGATCGCCCGGAAAGCGGGACGGTCTCCCGCGGGAACGATCCGGGGAAGAAGAGGGGAGGGCGGCATGAGGTATTTTGTCCTGGGTGCGACCTACGTCGTCCGGCTGGACGCCGGCGAGAAGATCCTCGAGAGCCTGGCGGCCCTCTGTGAGCGCGACGCCATCGGCGGCGGGTACTTCCAGGGCCTGGGGGCCGTCGGCGAGGCCGAGATCGGCCGTTTCAACCCCTCCGCGAGCGCCTACGAGTGGACCGTGCTCTCGGGCCCCTACGAGATCGTGTCGCTTTACGGCAACATCACGGCGGTCGACGGAAAGCCCTTCCTCCACGCCCACATCGCCCTTGGCGACGGCGCGTTCGCCGTCCGGGGCGGGCATTTGAAGGAGGCGGTCGTTTCGGTGACCTGCGAGATCACCCTGGTCCGGTTCAGGGACGATATCGGCCGGACGAAAGGCGAAGCCGGCGTCCCGCCGCGCCTCGCCCTCGAACCGGACGGGGATTGAGGGTCCCGGCGGGATGAGCGGGGCGCCGGCCGAGCCAGGCCAGGCGGATGACATAGAGGCGGGGATCGAGGCGGGGCGACATCAGCCCGGAACCACCCGGCGGCCGTCTTCGACCACGATCGTCCCGTTCTTGATGACCGTGCGGACCGGGTTGCGCCCGGCCTCGTAGGCCAGCGAGACGTGGCCGGGGATGTCGCAGAGGAGGACGTCCGCCTTCTTCCCCGGCTCCAGGCTGCCCACCGCGTCGTGGCGCCGGAGGGCGTAGGCCGCGTTGGCGGTGCAGGCGCAGATCGCTTCTTCGACCGTCAACCCCAGCGTGAAGACGCCGAGCTGGAGGACGAAGGCCATCGAGCTGATGTGCGAGCTGCCGGGGTTGAAGTCGGAAGCCAGGGCCACGGCCGCGCCGGCGTCGACGAGACGCCGGGCCGGGGCCTTCTTGTCCATCATCAGGAAAAAGGGCACGCCGGGGAGCAGGATGGCCGCCGTCTCGCTTCCCGCCAGCCGGGCGATCCCGGCTTCCGAGACGGCGATGAGGTGTTCGGCCGAAACGGCCCCGGCGTCGGCGGCCAGCTCGGCCCCGCCCAGGCTGACGAACTCGTCGGCGTGGACCTTGAGCTTGAAGCCGGCGGCCCGGGCCGCGGCGGCCAGGGTCCGCGTTTCCTCGAGGGTGAAGGCGCCCGGCTCGCAGAAGATGTCGAAGAACTCGGCCAGGCCGCGCCGCCGGACCTCGGGAACGATCGTGTCGACGAGGAGCCGGACATAATCGGCGCGCCGGTCGCGGTACTCGGGGGCGACGTCGTGAGCGCCCATGAACGTCGGGACCACGTCGACCGGGTGGCGGGCGGCGGCGGCCCGGACGGCCTCGAGCTGCTTGATCTCGTCCTCGAGGTTGAGGCCGTAGCCGCTCTTGGCCTCGACCGTGGTCGTGCCCGAGAGCAGCATGCGGTCCAGGCGCCCGAGGGTCAGGGCGACGAGGTCGTCGAGGGACGCCGCCCGGGTCGCCTTGACCGTGGTCTGGATGCCCAGGCCCCGTTCGGCCAGCTGTTGATAGGTCCAGCCCTGGATCCGGAGGCCGAACTCCTCGGCCCGGTCGCCGGCGAAGGGCAGATGGGTGTGGGCGTCGACGAAGCCGGGCAGGGCCGTCAGGCCCCGGGCGTCGATCGTGACCGCGCCCGGCTCGGGCGCCACCGCGGCCCGGAAGCCGGCTTCGTCGCCGGCGTACACGATGGCCCCCCGGGACGAGGCCAGCCAGCCGTTCTCGACGGCGCCGATCTGCCGCAGGGCCGGGCCGCGCTTGGGCAGGGGCCCGACGCAGGTGACGAGCTCGCGGCAGCCGGCGACGACGAGATCAGCTGAGATCATGGGGGGACTTCCTCAGCGACGAGGGCTTGGTCCGGCGGATGAACGAGGGCGTCTCGTAGGTCTCCCACTGCTTGTCGGCGGCGGCCGGCGGGTCCCAGGCCGGCGCGGCGGCCGCCCGGGGCTCGAACAGATAGGGCGGGGTCTGCTGCGCCACGGGGAAGGGGGCCGGGGTCTTGGCCCGGGCCGGCCCGCGGGCGGGCTCCTCGAACCCGGCCGGCGTCGGCGCCGGGGCGGCGGCCCGGTCGGCGGGCTGGTCGAAGCCGGTGGCGATGACCGTGACCTTGACCGTGTCCTTCATGCTCTCGTCGATGACCGTGCCGAAGATGATGTTGGCCTCGGGGTGGGCCATGCTGTGGATGAGCTGGGAGGCCTTGGAGACCTCGTGGAGCGTCATCGTCTTGCCGCCGGTGATGTTGATGAGGACGCCGTGGGCGCCCTCGATCGAGGTGTCGATCAGGAGCGGGGAGGAGATGGCCTTCTCGGCCGCCTCGAGGGCCCGGTTCTCGCCGCTGGCCAGGCCGGTGCCCATGAAGGCCATGCCCATGCCCTTCATGACCGACTTGA
>CAZNPB010000099.1:0-4557 GCA_964574895.1 uncultured Eubacteriales bacterium | reverse complement strand
ACGCCGCGGAATCCGTCTTCCCTACCCAGGGGAATCTGGACCGGCAGAGGCTTGGCCGCCACCCGCGTCCTCAGCATGAGGACCGCCCGTTCGGGGTCCGCGCCGATCCTGTCCATCTTGTTGATGAACACGACCCGCGGCACCCGATACTTATCGGCCTGGCGCCACACTGTCTCGGACTGCGGTTCGACGCCGCCAACTCCACACAGTATGGCTATCGCGCCGTCGAGCACCCGCAGGGAGCGCTCGACCTCCGCGGTGAAATCCACGTGACCCGGCGTATCGATGATATTGATACGGTGGTCACGCCAGGCGCACGTCGTCGCGGCCGAGGTGATGGTGATCCCGCGCTCCTGCTCCTGGACCATCCAATCCATCACGGCCGTTCCGTCGTCCACCTCGCCAATCTTGTAGGTCATACCCGTATAAAAGAGCATCCGCTCGGTCGTGGTCGTCTTGCCGGCGTCGATATGGGCCATAATGCCGATGTTCCGGACTCTCTCGATCGGGTATGACCGCATAAACCGTTCGCTCCATATCGACCCGAATCACTGACCGAGCTCTTTCTTGAAGACTACCATTTATAGTGCGCGTAGGCCCGGTTGGCCTCCGCCATCTTGTGCGTGTCCTCGCGCTTCTTGACCGCGCCGCCGCGGTTGTTGATCGCGTCGATGATCTCGGCGGAGAGCTTCTCCTGCATGCTCTTGCCGCCCCTCTCCTTGGCGTACTTGAGCAGCCAGCGGAAGCCCAGGGAAAAGGACCGTCCCGGCGCGACCTCGATGGGGACCTGGTAGTTCGCGCCGCCGACGCGCCGCGACTTGGTCTCGAGGAAGGGCCGGACGTTGTCGAGGGCCTTATCCAGCACCTTGAGCGGATCTTCCTTGGTCTTGGCCTTGATGATGTCCATGGTGCCGTAGACGACCCGTTCGGCCGTCGTCTTTTTCCCCTGGCGGAGGAAAAGGTTGATGAACCGGGCGACCGTCGTGCTGTTGTACAGAGGGTCGACCGGCGCTTTGCGCTTCTTGATAGTTCCGCGTCTCGGCATGGGAAGTGCTCCTGGCTAGGCCGCGGCCCGTTTTTCTTTCGGCCGCTTGGCTCCGTAGCGGGAGCGGGCCTTGAAGCGGTTCTGGACCCCCTCGGCGTCCAGGGTGCCGCGGACGATGTGGTAGCGCACGCCGGGCAAGTCCTTGACGCGGCCGCCCCGGATCATGACGATCGAGTGCTCCTGGAGGTTGTGGCCGATGCCGGGGATGTAGCCCGTGACCTCGATGTTGTTGGTCAGGCGGACGCGGGCCACCTTGCGCATGGCCGAGTTCGGCTTCTTGGGCGTCGTCGTGAAGACCCGCGTGCAGACCCCGCGCTTCTGCGGGCAGGCGTCGAGGGCCGGAGATTTACTCTTGTATTTCTTGGGCGTTCGCCCCTTGCGGATGAGCTGATTGACGGTCGGCAATTAAAACTACTCCTCTACACAGGATTCCTCAAAAGGATTTTATTCACTCCCAGGGGTATAGCCCGAGACGAATATCGGGATATTAGCAAAATTCGGCCCCTCTGTCAAGGAATTTGACATCCTTTCGGCGGCCTGGGTCAGACCTCCGGCAGGGCCTCGTCCTCCTCCTTGTCGGGCAGGAGGGGCGGCATCTCCTCCTTGAGCTCGACGTTCCGATAGAACTTGTAGCCCGTGCCGGCCGGGATGAGCCGGCCCATGATGATGTTTTCCTTGAGCCGCCGCAGGTAATCGACCTTGCCGTACAGGCTGGCCTCGGTCAGGACCCGGGTCGTCTCCTGGAAGGAGGCGGCCGAGATGAAGCTGTCCGTGCTCAAGGCGCTTTTGGTGATGCCGAGCAGGAGCGGCCGGGCCTTGGCCGGCTTGCCGCCCTTCTTCATGACCTTCTCGTTCTCCGCCTGGAAGACGAACTTATCGACCTGCTCGTCGATCAGGAACTCGGTGTCCCCGACCTCCTCGACCTTGACCCAGCGGAGCATCATCCGGATGATCGTCTCGATGTGCTTGTCGTTGATGGCCACGCCCTGGAGCCGGTAGACGGCCTGGACCTCCTTGAGGAGGTACTCGGCCAGCTCCTTCTCGCCCAGGACCCGCAGGATGTCGTGGGGATTGACCGGGCCGTCCATGAGGGCGTCTCCGGCCCGGATGCGCTCCCCGTCCGAGACGCTCAGGTGGGCGCCCTTGAGGATGAGGTATTCCTTCTCGCCGCCGCGCTCGTTGCGGACGGTGATCTTGCGGTAGCCGCGGACCAGGCCGCCGATCTGGACGATGCCGTCGATCTCGCTGATGACGGCCGGCAGCTTGGGCCGCCGGGCCTCGAACAGCTCCTCGGCCCGGGGCAGGCCGCCGGTGATGTCCTTGGTGCGGGCCGCTTCGCGGGGAATCTTGCCCAGGACGTCGCCGGCGAAGACCGTTTCGGCGTCCTTGATCTCGAGGTTGGCCCCGGAGGGCAGGAAGTACTTGCGCACCAGGACGGGTCGGCCCTTGTCGTCCGTCCGCTGCGGATCGATGATCTCGATCTGGGGCTGGAGCTTCTCGTCCTTGGGGTCGATGATGACCTGCTTCCGGAGGCCCGTGAACTCGTCCTGGACCTCCTCCATGCTGACGCCGAGGACGACGTCGTGGAAGCGGACCGTGCCCGACTCTTCGGTCAGGATGTAGGTGTTGAAGGGATCCCACTCGGCGAAGGCCTGGCGGGACTTGACCTCCTGGCCCTCGGGGACCAGGATGCGGGCGCCGTAGGGCACCTGGTAGTGCTCGACCTCGCGGCCGCGGTGGTCGAGGACGGCGATGTTGGCGCTGCGGTTGACGACGATGAGCGTCTTCTCTTTGTTGGTGACCGACTTGAGGTTGTTGAACTTGAGGACGCCCTCGTTCTTGGCCTCGATCTTGGACCGCTCGGCGCCGCCCATGGCGATGCCGCCGACGTGGAACGTGCGCATCGTCAGCTGCGTGCCCGGCTCGCCGATCGACTGGGCGGCCACGATGCCGCAGGCCTCCCCGAGCTCGACCATCTTGCCGGAGGCCGGCGAGCGGCCGTAGCAGAGCTGGCAGATGCCGCGCTTGGATTCGCAGGCCAGGACCGAGCGGATCTTGACCCGCTCGATGCCGAGGTCCTGGAACTCCTGGGCGACCTTTTCCGTGATCTCCTCGTTCATGTCGACGATGGTCTCGCCGGTGTCGGGATGGACGACGCGCTCGAGGGCGACCCGGCCGACGATCCGGTCGATGAAGGGCTCGATGATCTCGCCGTTCTCGACGATGGCCGAGACGTTGATGCCCTTGAGCGTGCCGCAGTCGTGCTCGTCGACGATGACCTCCTGGCAGACGTCGACGAGCTTGCGGGTCAGGTAGCCGGAATTGGCCGTCTTGAGGGCCGTGTCGGCCAGGCCCTTGCGCGCGCCGTGCGTCGAGATGAAGTACTGGAGGACGTTCAGGCCCTCCCGGAGGTTGGCCGTGATGGGCGTCTCCAGGATCTCGCCCGAGGGCTTCGACATCAGACCGCGCATGCCGGCCAGCTGGCGGATCTGCTGCTTGTTGCCGCGCGATCCGGAGTCGGCCATGACGTAGAGCGGGTTGAGCTCCTTGCCTTCGAGGCTGATCTTCCTCATCTCCTCGATCATGGCGCTCGAGACCCGGTCCGTGACCGTGCCCCAGATCTCGACGACGCGGTTGAAGCGCTCGCCCGAGGAGATAGTGCCGTCGCGGTAGAGGCCCTCGATGGTCAGGACCTCCTTCTCGGCCTTGTCGACCAGGGCCTTCTTCTCGCCCGGGATGACGAAGTCGTCGATGCCCAGGGAGAAGCCGGCCTTGGTGGCGTAGGTGAAGCCGAGCTGTTTCAGGGCGTCCAGCATCTGGACGGTCGGCTGCAGGCCCGACTTGAGGTAGGTGTAGAAGACCAGGTTCTCCATGCCCTTCTTGCGCAGCACCCCGTTGACATAGGGGTGGCCCTTGGGCAGGACCCCGTTGAAGATGATCCGGCCGGGGGTCGTCTCGACCAGCTCGCTGTGGAACTCCTGGATGGGGCAGGTCATGACGCCCTGGTCGTCGTAGTAGGTGGCCAGGTTCATGAACGGGCCGGAGAAGCGCAGCTTGATGACGCTCTGGAGGGCGACCTCGCCGGCCTCCATGGCCAGCAGGGCCGACTCGGGCGAGCCGAAGATGCGCCCCTCCCCCTTCATCCCCTTCTTCTCGAGGGTCAGATAGTAGCAGCCGAGGACCATGTCCTGGCTGGGGATCGTCAGGGGCCGGCCGTGGGCCGGCGACAGGATGTTGTTGGTCGAAAGCATCAGGGTCTGGGCCTCGATCTGGGCCTCGACCGAGAGGGGGACGTGGACGGCCATCTGGTCGCCGTCGAAGTCGGCGTTGAACGCGGCGCAGACGAGCGGGTGAATCTGGATGGCCTTGCCCTCGACCAGGAGGGGCTCGAAGGCCTGGATGCCCAGCCGGTGCAGGGTCGGGGCGCGGTTGAGGAAGATGGGGTGCTCGCGGACGACCTCTTCGAGGTAGTCCCAGACCTCGGGCCGCTCCTGCTCGTGCCACTCCCGGGC
>CAZNPB010000098.1:0-4698 GCA_964574895.1 uncultured Eubacteriales bacterium | reverse complement strand
CCGATGATCTCCTCCCAGAGCGTCGAGGCCAGGTCCTCCTCGCTCAGGTCGGAGACGAGCAGCTTGAGGTTCTCGAACTTGGCCTCGGTCGGCGTCTTGCGGGCCGAGACGACGGTCTTCAGGAGCTGCTTGGAGGCCACCCGGTGCTTCTCCTCGGAGGTCTCCTTGAGGTAATGGAAGAACTGGGCGAAGTTCTTGTGCAGCTCCTCGTTCTGGATGAGGTCCTCGCTGTTGAACTTGCCGACGACCTTGTCGAACGAGCCGGCCAGCTCCTCGAGCTTGGCCGTGTCGTTCTCCTCCACGGCCTCCATCAGCAGGTAGGGCCAGATGTCCTTGATCTCCTCGCCTTCGCCCTGGAGGAGGACGGAGTAGTCGAGGGTGTCGACGGCGATGTGGACGATGGCCTCGCGCTTGACGATGGCCGCGGCGCCGCCTTCGCGGATGAACATCTTGACCGGCAGCATGATCTTGGAGGCGAAGCGCATGAACTCGTCGTGGCCCAGGCCGGGGCGGAGCTCGAGGCGCTTGATCTTGCGGAAGTGGAAGAGCTGGGCCAGGTCCATGTAGGTCCGCTCGCCCTCCCAGAAGCGGTTGTCGATGAGCAGGGCGTGGGGCGAAAAGCCGATCGACAGCGGATTGATCCAGGCGAAGAGGGTCTCGACCTTGGCCAGCAGCTCGTTGACGCTGCTCTTGAAGGCCGGGTGCTCGGGGTTGTACATCGAGGCCATCTTGAAGGCCACGCGCAGGGACCGGGCCATCGAGCGGATGAGCTCGTCCTTGTCCGCGGGCAGAGGGGCGGGCGCGGCGGACGGAGCGGACGGGGCGGGACGGCCGCCGTCGCGATCAGGAGACATGACTCACCTCGACAAAAATGACCCTGGCGCCATTCTCCTCTCCCGGGGCGAAAATACCATGCTCCGCCGGGGTGATTCAAGGGGGGAGGCGGCCTCCCCGCCGCCGTCCGGGCGCCGCCGCGGGCGGCGCCTTGATGAGCCGGGGGGGCTGTGCTATACTGCTCCGAACATGACCGGGAGGAAACGCTCATCCGAACCGCTCTTCTGGCCCTCGCGGACGGGACCGTCCTCGAGGGCATAGGCTTCGGCGCGGACGCCACGTCCGGGGGGGAAGTCGTTTTCAATACCGGCATCGTCGGCTACCCCGAATCCATCACCGACCCGTCCTACCGCGGCCAGATCCTCTGCCAGACCTATCCCCTCATCGGCAATTACGGCGTCGATCCGGCCCGCTTCGAGTCGGACCGGCCCCAGATCGCCGGCTACGTCGTCTCGGAGCTCTGCGCCCGGCCCTCGCACGCCACGTCGCGCAAGACCCTCGACGACTGGCTCCGCGAGAGCGGCGTGCCCGGCATCGCCGGCGTCGACACCCGGGCCCTGACCCGCAAGATCCGCGTCCACGGCGTCATGACCGGGCTCCTGGCCGCGGGCGACCGGCCGCCGAACATCGCCCGGCTGCGGCGCCAGGCCCGGTCCGTCCCCGACCCCAACGCCCGCGACCTCGTCGGCGAGGTGACGACGCCGGAGATCCGCATCTACAATCCCGAGTCCCGCCGGACCGTCGTCCTCGTCGACTGCGGCGCCAAGCTGAACATCGTCCGCTCGCTCGTCCGCCGCGGCGCGTCCGTCGTCCGTGTCCCGGCCGGCACGGACGCCGGGCGCATCCTGTCGTTCGCCCCGCGCGGCGTCGTCCTGTCCAACGGCCCGGGCGACCCGGCCCGCAACGCCGCCACGATCGCCGCGGTCCGCCGGCTGCTGGCCGAACGGGTCCCCCTCTTCGGCATCTGCCTGGGCAGCCAGCTCCTGGCCCTGGCCGCCGGCGGCCGGACCTACAAGCTCAAGTTCGGCCACCGCGGCCAGAATCAGCCCTGCCTCGAGGAGGGCGGCCGGCGCTGCTACATCACCAGCCAGAACCACGGCTTCGCCGTCGATCCGGCCAGCCTGCCGGCGGGCTGGACGAGCTGGTTCCGCAACGCCAACGACGGCACCAACGAGGGCGTCCGCCATCTCCGCCGGCCCGTCTTCGGCGTCCAGTTCCACCCCGAGGCCTGCCCCGGCCCGACCGACACCGAGTTCCTCTTCGACGAGTTCCTGGAGGCCGCCGGATGAGCCCGCGGCGCAAGGTCCTCCTGCTCGGCAGCGGGGCCCTCAAGATCGGCGAGGCCGGCGAGTTCGACTACTCCGGCAGCCAGGCCATCAAGGCCCTCAAGGAGGAGGGCCTCGAGGTCGTCCTCATCAATCCGAACATCGCCACCATCCAGACCTCCGAAGGCATGGCCGACAAGGTCTACTTCCTGCCCGTCACGCCCTATTTCGTCGAGAAGGTCATCGCCCGGGAGAAGCCGCAGGGCCTGCTGCTGTCCTTCGGCGGACAGACGGCCCTGAACTGCGGCGTGGCCCTGTGGAAGAGCGGCGCCCTGCGCCGGGCCCGCCTGCCCGTGCTCGGCACGCCGGTCGAGGCCGTCGAGCGGACCGAGGACCGCAGGCTCTTCAATGCCGCCCTGGCCGCGGCCGGGCTGAAGACGCCGCGCGGCGTCGCCGTCCGCACGGTCGAGGCCGGCCTGCGGGCCGCCGCGGCCATCGGCTACCCGGTCATGATCCGGGTCGCCTACGCCCTGGGCGGCAAGGGCAGCGGCATCGCCTCCTCGGCCCGCGAGCTCGGCGAGGCCCTGCGCCGGGCCTTCACGGCCGCGCCGCAGGTCCTCATCGAGGAGTACCTCGAGGGCTGGAAGGAGATCGAGTACGAGGTCGTCCGCGACCGGGCCGACAACTGCATCACCGTCTGCAACATGGAGAACTTCGACCCCATGGGCATCCACACCGGGGAGAGCATCGTCATCGCCCCGTCGCAGACGCTGACCAACGACGAGTACCACCGGCTCCGGGCCATCGCCATCAAGGCCATCCGCCACCTCGGCATCGTCGGCGAGTGCAACATCCAGTACGCCCTCAACCCCCGCGACGGGGACTATCGCATCATCGAGGTCAACGCCCGCCTCTCGCGCAGCTCGGCCCTGGCCAGCAAGGCCACCGGCTATCCGCTGGCCTTCGTGGCCGCCAAGCTGGCCCTCGGCCATACCCTGCCGGAGCTGCCGAACTCGATCACCAAGGTCACCTCGGCCTGCTTCGAGCCGGCCCTCGACTATCTGGTCGTCAAGATCCCGCGCTGGGACCTCAAGAAGTTCGCCCGGGTCTCGAAGAAGATCGGCTCGGAGATGAAGTCGGTCGGCGAGGTCATGGCTATCGGGCGCTCGTTCGAGGAGGCCGTCCAGAAGGCCGCCCGGATGCTCCAGGTCGGCGTCTACGGCCTGGTGGCCAACGAGAACTACGCCTTCCGCAGCCTGGAGAAGGAGCTCCGCCACCCCACCGACGAGCGGCTCTTCGGCATCGCCGAGGCCCTCCAGCGGGGCCTGACGGTCGGCCGCATCCACGACCTGACCCGGATCGACCCCTGGTTCCTGGAGAAGATCCGCTCGGTCGTCGACTGCGCCGGCCGCCTGCGAGGCCGCCGCTTGGCCGCGGTCGGGCCGGAACTGCTGTCCGAGGCCAAGCGCAAGGGCTTCTCGGACAAGCAGATCGCCCTGCTGACGGGCTCGTCGGAGCTCGGCGTCCGGGCCCGCCGCAAGGCCCAGGGGCTCGCGCCCGCGGTCAAGCAGATCGACACCCTGGCCGCCGAGTACCCGGCCCGGACGAACTACCTTTACACGACCTACCACGGCCGCGAGGACGACGTCCCGTTCCGCGACGGCCGGGGCGCGGCCGACAAGGTCATGGTCCTGGGCTCGGGCTCCTACAGCATCGGCTCGTCGGTCGAGTTCGACTGGTGCTGCGTCAACGCCGCCCTGGCCCTCAAGAAGCTCGGCTACCGGACCCTGATGGTCAACTACAATCCGGAGACGGTCTCGACCGACTACGACATCGCCGACCGCCTCTACTTCGACGAGCTGAGCTTCGAGCGCGTCCTCGACCTCTACGAGCGGGAGAAGCCGCTCGGCGTCCTGCTGTCCATGGGCGGCCAGATCCCCAACAACATCGCCCTGCGCTGCCACCGGGCCGGCGTCCGGGTGCTGGGGACGCCGCCGGCCAGCATCGACCGGGCCGAGGACCGCTTCAAGTTCTCCCGGCTCCTCGACCGGCTCGGCGTCGACCAGCCGGCCTGGCGCGAGCTGCGCAGCGTCGCCGAGGCCAAGCGCTTCGCCCGGGCCATCGGCTACCCGGTCCTCATCCGCCCCTCCTACGTCCTGAGCGGCGCGGCCATGAGCGTCGTCTTCGACGAGGGCTATCTCGACCGCTACCTCCAGAAGGCCTCGCGGGTCTCGCCCGAGCACCCCGTGGTCATCTCCAAGTACATCCTCAACGCCAAGGAGATCGAGCTCGACGCCGTGGCCGACCGGGGCGCGGTCGTGGCCTCGGCCATCGTCGAGCACGTCGAGAACGCCGGCGTCCATTCCGGCGACGCCACCATGGTCCTGCCGCCGCAGAAGCTCTACATCGAGACCATCCGCCGCATCCGCGAGATCGGCCGCCAGATCGCCCGGGCCCTGGACATCACCGGCCCGTTCAACATCCAGTTCATCGCCAAGGACAACGCCCTCAAGGTCATCGAGTGCAACCTCCGGGCCTCGCGCTCCTTCCCCTTCGTCAGCAAGGTGGCCCGGACGAACTTCGTCGAGCTGGCCGTGGC
>CAZNPB010000097.1:0-4866 GCA_964574895.1 uncultured Eubacteriales bacterium | reverse complement strand
ACGGCCATCCCCGTCGGCATCGCCGGCGGCCTCTTCCACATGATCAACCACGCCATGTACAAGAGCGGCCTGTTCCTGAGCGCCGGCTCGGTCGAGCACCGGACCGGCACGACCGAGCTCAAGAAGCTCGGCGGCCTGGTCCGGGAGATGCCGCTGACGGCCCTCGGCTTCACCGTCTGCGCCCTGGCCATCTCGGGCGTCTGGCCGCTCAACGGCTTCGTCTCCAAGGAGATGGTCTTCCACGGGGCCCTGGAGACGGGCTCGACCATCTTCGCCATCGCCGCCTGGGTCGGGGCCATCTTCACCTTCGCCTCGTTCCTCAAGGCCGGCCACTCGGTCTTCTACGGCGAGCGGTCCAAGGACGTCCCGACGGTCAAGGAAAGCCCGGCGGGCATCGTCCTGCCGATCCTGGTCTTGGCCGGCCTGTGCGTCCTGTTCGGCGTCTACAACAAGCTGCCCCTGACCCTGTTCATCCAGCCCATCCTGGCCGGGCACGTCGAGGCCGGGGCCCACGTCGACTTCACGGCCCACGCCCTGTCCGTCTTCACCCCGGTGGCCCTGATCTCCATCGGCTGCCTCGTCCTGGCCTTCCTGCTCCACGCCTACGGCTTCCGCAAGGGCGGGCGCAAGCCCTATCTGGCCTCCGAGCCCATCCACAAGCTGCCCGTCATGCACCAGGCCTACGACCTGGCCGAGAAGAGGGTCTTCGACCCCTACGAGCAGGGCGTCAAGGGGCTCCAGGGCCTGTCGTTGGCCCTGTTCAAGGGCATCGACCGGCCCATCGACTTCTTCTTCGAGAAGATCGTCACCATGACCGGCGCCAAGTTCACCGGCATCCTGAAGAAAGCCCACAACGGGCACTACGCGAATTATCTGGCCTGGTGCCTGGCCGGCCTGATCATCCTGGCGGGCCTCATCGGCCTGCTCGCGCAATAGAGGAGGAGCGTTGATCATACTCTTCGTCGTCCTTCCGCTCATCGTGGCCGGCCTCCTGCCGCTCGCCGGCAAGGTCTCGCGCCGCGTCCTGCCGGACCTGCTGGCCAACGCGACCCTCCTCGCCCTGTTGGTCTACGCCGTGGTCGCGGGACGGAGCCTGATCGCGGGCGGCCCCGTCCTCCAGCAGCTGTCGTGGCTGGGCGAGACCGTCAACCTGCGGCTGGCCCTGGACGGGTTCAGCCTGTTCATGCTCATGGCCGTGGCCCTGGTCGGCCTGGCCGCCGCCCTGTTCTCCATCGACTACATGGAGCACTACGGGGCCAAGGCCAACTTCTACGCCCTGTACCTGGTCATGATCGCCGGCATGAACGGCCTTATCCTGGCCACCGACCTGTTCAGCGTCTACGTCTTCCTGGAGGTGGCCGCCATCGCCTCCTATGCCCTGGTCGCCTTCGGCCTGGGCCGCGAAGAGTTGGAGGCCGCCTTCAAGTACCTGATGCTCTCGGTCGTGGCCTCGGCTTTCCTCGTGGCCGGCATCGCCGTCATCTTCGGCCTGACCGGCCAGCTCGACTTCGCGGCCGTGGCCGCCGGGCTCAAGGAGCTCAACGCCGGCCCGGTCCTGGGGCTGGTGACGGCCTTCTTCCTCCTGGGCTTCGGCCTCAAGGCCGCCCTGGTCCCCTTCCACGCCTGGCTGCCGGACGCCCACCCGTCGGCCCCGGCGCCGATCTCGGCCGTCCTGTCCGGGCTGCTCATCAAGGTCTCCGGCGTTTACGCCATGACCCGCATCTTCCTCAACGTCTTCGGTCTGACCCCGGCCCTGTCGGCGGTCCTCATGGGCCTCGGGGCCGTGTCCATCGTCGTGGCCGCGCTCCTGGCCCTGGGCCAGAAGGACATGAAGCGGATGCTGGCCTACTCCTCGATCAGCCAGGTCGGCTACGTCGTCCTGGGCCTCGGCATCGGCACGCCGCTGGGCCTGGCCGGCGGCCTGTTCCACCTGTTCAACCACGCCCTGGCCAAGGGGCTGCTGTTCTTGACCAGCGGCTCGGTCCAGCAGGCCACGGGCACCCGGAACATGGACGAGATGGGCGGCCTGGCCAAGCGCATGCCGGTGACGGCGCTGGCCAACCTCGTCGGGGCCCTGTCCATCGCCGGCGTGCCGCCGCTCAACGGCTTCTGGTCGAAGCTCATCATCATCGTGGCCCTGGTCCAGGCCGGCCATCCCGTCTACGCCGTCATCGCCGTCCTGGCCTCGGTCCTGACCCTCTGGTACTACCTGCTCATGCAGCGGCAGGCCTTCTTCGGCCGGCTCAACGAGAAATGGGCCGCCGTCAAGGAGGCCCCCTTCTGGATGACGGCCTCGGTCGTCCTCCTGGCCCTCCTCTGCGTGGGTATCGGCATCCTGTTCTCGTCGACCGTCACGACCTGGATCCAGCCCGCCGCCGACGTCCTGGCGGACGGCGTCCACGCCGTGACCGGATCGTGGGGATTTTAGACGATGATCCTGCAAACCGCTCTTCTCATCGGCTTGGTGATCTTCTCGGTCCTGGCCATCGCCCTGAAGGACCTGCTCAAGTCGGCCATCTCCCTGGCCGTGGCCAGCCTCCTCCTGGGGATCATCTTCTTCCGCATGAAGGCGCCCTACGCCGGCGTCTTCGAGATCTCGGTCGTGGCCGGGCTGATCACGGTCCTGTTCGTGCTGACCATCGCCCTGACCAAGACCGGCGACGAGGTCCGCGAGTCGAAGGTCGCCAACTGGGTCTTCCCGGCGGTCTTCGCGGCCTTCGTCGTCATCGACGCCCTGGTCATGAAGGGGCTGCTGGGCAAAGTCCCGGCCCTGCCCGCGGGCGCCGAAACGGGGGCCTTCGGCGACGTCCTCTGGAAGGGACGGACGCTCGACCTGGTCGGCCAGATCGCGGCCATCCTGGCCGGCGTCTTCGCCGTCCTGGCCCTGTTCCGCAAGAGGGACAAACATGACTAACACCTGGTACCTGTATCTCTTCTTCGCCGCCGCCCTGGTCGGCGCCGGGATCCTCGGCCTCCTGGGCAAGCGCAACCTCATCAAGCTGTTCATCGCCATCGAGGTCATCGGCAAGGGGATCAGCCTGGTCCTCATGGGCACGGGGGCGGCCAAGGCCAGCCTCCTGACCGCCCAGGCCCTGGTCGTCACCTACATCGTCATCGAGGTCAGCCTGGTGGCCACGGCCCTGGCCCTGATCATCAACGTCTACCGGCAGACCAAGTCCCTGGACGTCCGGGACCTGTCCAAGCTGAAAGGGTAAGCCATGTCCGGAATCAGCATCCTCCTGTCGCCGCCGTTGGCCTTCTTCGTCTTCCTGGCCGCCGCCCTGGGCCTCTACGCCCTGGGCCGGGGCATGGCCCCCAAGCTGAACGCCGCGGGCGGCAAGCTGAAGGCCTACGCCTGCGGCGAGAACGTCCCCCCGGCCAAGGTCCAGTTCGGCTACCGCTTGTTCTTCTTCATCGCCCTGTTCTTCACCATGATGCACGTCGCGGTCCTGGTCATCGCCACGGTCCCCGCGGGCAAGATCGTCTTCTTCGCCCTGTTCTACCTGGCCATGATCGCCCTGGCCGTCTCGTCCCTGATCACGAGGAGTTAACATGCTCAACAAGCTGACGCGCTGGTCCAGGATCAAGTCGCCCTGGATCCTGCACCTCAACTCCGGCGCCTGCAACGCCTGCGACATCGAGATCGTCGCGGCCCTGACGCCGCGGTTCGACGTCGAGCGCTTCGGCGTCCTGCTCAAGGCCACGCCGCGGCACGCCGACGTCATCATCGCCAGCGGCCCGGTCACCCGTCAGATCCGGGACCGGATCATCCGCATCTACGAGCAGACGCCCGACCCCAAGTTCGTCATCGCCGTCGGCGCCTGCGCCATGTCCGGCTGCGTCTACCGCGGCGCCTACAACATCATGGGCGGCATCGACCAGGTCATCCCGGTCGACATGTACGTCCCCGGCTGCCCGGCCCGCCCCGACGCCATCGTCGACGGCGTGGTCAAGCTCCTGGGCAAGCTCTAACGCAGAGGAAGGCCATGTCCGACATCGAGATCGTCGAAAGCCTGAAGAAAGACCTGGGGGCCAAGGCCCTCGAGATCGCCAACCCCGACCGGCGCCGCATCTTCCTCACGGTCGCGCCGGCCGACCTGGTCGCGGCCGTCACCCGGCTCCGCGACGCGTACGATTGCGCCTACCTGGCCACCATCTCGGGCGTGGACAAGGGCGGGACCTTCGAGCTCCTGTACCATTTCGCCTCGACGGTCGCCAGCCTCACCGTCCGGACCGAGATCCCGCGGGCCGAGCCCCGGGTGGCCTCGATCTGCCCGGTCATCCCCGGCGCCATCCTCTACGAGCGCGAGATCCAGGAGATGTTCGGCATCGTCGTCGAAGGCATCCCCGACGGGCGCCGCCTGAACCTGCCGGACGACTGGGCCGACGGCCAGTACCCGCTGCGGAAGGACTGGAAGCACGTCCGGCCCGCGGAAGTCATCCCCGGAGGAAAGTCATGAGCTTCGAGATCCCCATCGGCCCCCAGCACCCGGCCCTCAAAGAGCCCATCAGCCTGCGCATGACCGTCGAGGGCGAGGTCGTCACCGGGGTCGACATCCGCCTCGGCTACAACCACCGCGGCCTGGAGAAGCTGGCCGAGGAGAAGACCTGGGTCCAGAACATCTACCTGACCGAGCGCATCTGCGGCATCTGCTCCCACTCCCACGCCACCTGCTACGTCCAGGCCGTCGAGAAGCTCATGGAGCTGACGCCGCCGCGGCGGGGCCTCTACATCCGCTACCTCGTCTCCGAGCTCGAGCGGGTCCACAGCCACCTCCTCTGGCTCGGCGTGGCCGGCCACGAGGCCGGCTTCGACTCGTTCTTCATGTACACCTGGCGCGACCGCGAGATCGTCATGGACCTCCT
>CAZNPB010000096.1:0-5204 GCA_964574895.1 uncultured Eubacteriales bacterium | reverse complement strand
GCTGATGTATGGTGATGTTCGCAATTTGGCATAGGAGGTAGGCCATCGTAAACTCTCTTCGAACGCCAATCCGAAAGAAAGGAGAAGTTTTACTACGATGGCCCAGCAGCATTATAAGTCACCCCTCGAAAAGGCGCTATTGCAGTTCATCACCGAACCGGGCCCCTACCTGGCCATGCTCAAGTGGGTCATGACCGAGATGATGAGGATCGAGGCCGAAGCCAAGGTCGGAGCGGCCAAGGGGAAGCACAGCTTGGAGCGCACGACTTACTTCTCCGGAGCTCGGGCCCGGAGGGTCGATATCCGGATGGGAACCGTTTATCTTTTGGTCCCTAAGGTCCGGAAAGGCGGCTACGTGCCGTTCTTCGTCTCGGATCGGCGCCGGTCGGAGCGGGGAGGCCAGAAATGGCCCTTGGCGACACGGCAGACCTCTCCCCCGTGTCACACCGGTGTCACAAATTGTACTAAATCTCGCCCAATGTAGCGTAACGGAGCCTAGACGGAAACCGACTGAAGAATGGAATCCATATGGGGAAAACCAGGTTGAAAGGTGGCGGGGCCGACGAGACTCGAACTCGCGACCTCCGGCGTGACAGGCCGGCGTTCTAACCAACTGAACTACGACCCCGCGAGGGCCCGCCTATTATAGAGAAACCGCCCCCCGGATTCAAGACGTCCCCGGAAAGGCCCGGGCCGGGCGGGCAGCGGTCCCGGAATCTCGCCCCGGGCCGGGTTTTCTGGTAGATTGGAGCCGAAGGAGGGAACCCATGGCTAAAATGACCAAAGAAGATGAGCTGAGGGAGCGGCTGTCGATCGAGATGGACCACCTCAAGGCCCGCGTGCTCGAGCTCAAGGCCAAGGGGCGCAAGCTCGGCCTCGAGGCCCGGCTGGAGTTCGAAAAGAAGCTGCCGTCCCTCGAGAAGACCCAGGAGGAGATCAAGTGCCGCCTGGCGGACTGGGCCAAGGCCGGCGAGAAGGCCACCGCGGACATGAAGAAGGGCCTCGAGCGGGCCGCCAAGGAGCTGAAAAAGGCCGTCGACGACGCCGCGGCCAATCTGAAGAAGTAGTCCTTGCCCATCCACAACAACGACGTCGCCGCCCTGTTCGACGAGCTGGCCGACCTGCTCGAGATCAAGGGCGAGAACCCCTTCCGCGTCCGGGCCTACCGCAACGCCGCCCGGGCCGTGGCCGGGCTGTCGCGGAGCGTGGCCGACCTGTCCGCCGAGGACAAGGGCCTGGACGGCATCCCCGGCATCGGCAAGGACCTGGCCGACAAGATCCGGACCATCGTGGCCACGAAGACGCTGCCCGTCCTCGAGGACCTCAAGAAGGAGATGCCGGCCGGCTTGAGCGCGCTGATGCGGGTCCGGGGCCTGGGCCCGAAGAAGATCGCCCAGCTCTACAGGGAGCTCCGGGTCGCCTCGCTCGAGGACCTTGAGAAGGCCGCCACGGCCGGGAAGATCCGCGATCTGACCGGCTTCAGCGAGAAGACCGAAAAGGCCATCCTGGAGGGGCTGGGCCAGACCAAGATCGGCGAGCGCGGCCCGGAGCGGTTCAAGCGGGCCGTGGCCGAGCAGATCGTGACGCCTCTTTTCGAGGAGCTCAAAAAGGCCAAGGGGGTCGAGGAGATCGCCATCGCCGGCAGCTACCGGCGATGCGCCGAGACCGTCGGCGACGTCGACATCCTGGCCGCGGCCGAGAAGAGCGGCGACGTCATGGACCGCTTCGTCCGTTACGACGACGTCACCAAGGTGCTGGCCGAGGGCGACACGAAATCGTCCGTGCTGCTGCGCGGCGGGCTCCAGGTCGACCTGCGGGTCGTGCCGCTCGCGTCGTGGGGCGCGGCCCTCCATTATTTCACGGGATCCAAGACCCACAACATCGCCGTCCGGCTGATGGGCGTCAAGCGCGGGCTCAAGGTCAACGAGTACGGCGTGTACAAAGGCGCCAGGATGATCGCCGGCCGGACCGAAGAGCAGATCTACAAGCTCTTCGGCATGCCCTACATCGAGCCCGAGCTGCGCGAGGACCGGGGCGAGCTGCAGGCCGCGCTCAAGGACCGGCTGCCGCGCCTGGTGGAGCGGCGGGACCTCAAGGGCGACCTCCACTCCCACACCAAGGCCACCGACGGCCGCTACACGGCCGAGGAGATGGCCGAGGCGGCCAAGGCGCGCGGCTACGAGTACCTGGCCATCTCCGACCATTCCAAGCGCGTCACCATGGCCCACGGCCTGGACGCGGCCCGGCTGGCCCAGTCGATCAAGGCCATCGACAAGCTCAACGGCCGGCTCAAGGGCATCACCCTGCTGAAGTCGATCGAGTGCGACATCCTGGCCGACGGCTCGCTCGACCTGCCCGACGACATCCTGGCGCAGCTCGACGTCGTCGTCTGCTCCGTCCACTACAACTTCAACCTGTCGAAGGACAAGCAGACCGAGCGGGTCCTGCGGGCCCTCGACAACAAGCGCGTCAACATCTTCGGCCACCCGACGGGGCGGCTGATCAACGAGCGGCCGGGCTACGAGATCGACCTGGAGAAGGTCATGCGGGCGGCCGTCGAGCGCGGCTGCTTCCTCGAGCTCAACGCCCACCCCGACCGCCTCGACCTCGACGACGTCCATTGCCAGACGGCTAAGAAGATGGGGCTGAAGATCGCCCTGTCGACCGACGCCCACAGCGTCGACGACCTGGACCTGATGCGGTTCGGGCTCGGGCAGGCGCGGCGAGGCTGGCTCGAGGCGGCGGACGTCATCAACACGCGGCCGCTGGCCGAGCTGCGCAAGCTCCTCAAACGGGCTTAGCGGGCGGGGGGCGTCGGGAGACGAAGGGGCGGCCGCAACGGGGTCTGCCGGACGTTTAAGCGGGGGGCTCCAGGCCGCACGATCCGGTGGCGCACGGCTGGCCGCCCTCGTCCTCGAGTTGGAAGGTCGAGTGGCGGATGCCGAAGCGGGCCGAGATGGCGTCCTGGGCCAGGCGCAGGACGTCCCCGGGCACGGCGTCGGGCCGGACCTTCAGGTGAGCGCTCAACGACACGAATCCCGAGGTGATGGTCCAGACGTGGAGGTCGTGGACCTCGACGACGCCGGGGACGGCGGCCAGGGAGGCGGCGACCGCGGCGACATCGACGCCGGCCGGGGCGCTCTCCATGAAGACGCGGAAGGACTCGCGGAGGAGCTGGGCCGAGCTCCAGAGGATGAGGACGCAGACGGCGACACTGACGATGGGGTCCCAGACGGTGGAGCCGGTCAGGGTGATGAGCAGGGCGGCGGCCAGGACGCCGACGCTGCCGAGGGCGTCGGCCGCCACGTGGAGGAAAGCGCCGCGGACGTTGAGGCTGCGGGCCCGGCTGCGGTAGAGGACCGCGCCCGAGGCGATGTTGGCGGCCAGGCCGAAGACGGCCACGGCCAGCATCAGGCCGCCCTTGACCGGCTGGGGCGCGCGAAGGCGGAGGAAGGCCTGGTAGCCGATGACGGCGGCGATGAGCCAAAGGGCCACGCCGTTGAGGGCGGCGGCCAGGATCTCGAAGCGGCGCCAGCCGAAGGTGTGGCCGGCGGAAGCGGGACGGGCCGAGAGCCAGAAGGCGAAGAGGCTGAAGCCGAGGGCGGCGACGTCGGTCAGCATGTGGCCGGCGTCGGCGAGCAGGGCCAGGCTGCGGCTGGCCAGGCCGCCGACGACCTCGACGGCCAGGACCGAGACGGTGATGAGCAGGGCGATGCGGAGCGGCCGCCGGTCGGCGGCGTGGGCGTGGGTATGGGGGTGCGTCATTCTCGGCCTAACTAGGTGCCCTTGTTCATGAGATCAAGGTATTTCTCGTAGACATAGATCCTATTCCGTTTTCGCCCGGTAAGCTCCCGGATGATCTTGGCGTCAAGCATGGCTTGAAGAGCGGCGGAGACGGTCGGAGGAGAGAGGTTCGCCGATGCCGCCAGGAACGGGGCGCTGGCGATCGGACGGCTCTGGAAGACCTGCAGGACCCTCAGGACCGAGCCGGCTTTTCGCTTCATCGACCCAATGGCCTTTCGATCTTCCTGGGCGATATCGTTAAGCCGCCTAGCGGTCGCGACGGCCCCGTCGGCCATCTCCCGAACGCCGGTCGCGAAAAACTTCAGCCAGGCTTCCCAGTCGCCATCCGTCCGGACCCTCGTCAAAAGATCAAAATACTCGTCGCGATGCTCCTTGAAATATAAGCTCAGGTAGAGCAGGGGGGAGCGAAGGATCCCCTCGTGGCACAACAGAAGAGTGATCAGGAGTCGGCCGATCCTGCCATTGCCGTCGAGGAAAGGATGGATCGTTTCAAATTGGACATGCGTCAGGGCCGCCTTGATAAGAGCCGGGGTCCGTTCGGGGATGTCGTTGAGGAACTTCTCCCAACCGCTCATGGCCTCGCCTAGCCGATCCGGCGGTGGAGGCACGTAGAGGGCGTTGCCAGGCCGAGTTCCCTGGATCCAGTTCTGGGAGCGCCGGAACTCTCCGGGCTCCTTCTCCCGGCCACGGCCTTGGGAGAGAAGGATCTTGTGCATTTCACGGATGAGCCGGTTCGAGAGAGGGAATTCCTCCCGGAGTCTCCCAAGCCCATGGAGGATCGCCGAGACGTAGCTCGAAACCTCTTTGACATCGTCCAACGGCGCCCCGGGAACTTCCTCTAGCTCGAATAGCAGGAGGTCGGAAAGTGAGGATTTGGTCCCTTCGATCTGAGATGAGAGGACCGCCTCCTTCCTGACGTAGGTGTAGAGGAATTGGTCGATATCCGGGAGCAGCGTCGCGGCGCTGTCGAGGCGCCCGAGGGAGACGAGCGCCCGATCAAGTTCCTCGCGGAGGGACGCGTCGATCTCGAGGGGCGGCTTGGGAGGGAGCGGGAACGGCATGAAGGATCGGACCTCTTCATCGCCGGATCTTCGGACGATGAATTCCCCGGTCCGTCCACGCCTCATGGCTGCCTCATGCTTATTTTAAAGAATTTAATAAGCCGATTTCTAATTAAAGGATAATGGCTTTCCCTTTAATAAGCAAGAGGGCAGGGGTCATTAATTACATTTTCTCGAGGGCGGCGATGCGCTCCTCGATGGGCGGGTGGGTGCTGAAGAGCCGGTTGACGCCGGCGCCCCCGCCCTTGAGGTTCTTGAGCGGGTTGACGATGTAGAGGTGGGCGGTGGCCTTGTTGGCCGCCTCGAGGGGCTCGGTGTCGGCCGAGATCTTGCGCAGGG
>CAZNPB010000095.1:0-5354 GCA_964574895.1 uncultured Eubacteriales bacterium | reverse complement strand
TCGAGCATCTCCGACATCGGGACCTGGGCCTTGAGGACGCGCATGGGGCCCTTCTGCTCCATGCCCTGGACCCGGCCGCGGCGGCCGTTGAGGTTGCCCATGATGTCGCCCATGTAGGCCTCGGGGGTGTAGATCTCGACGTTCATGACCGGCTCGAGCAGGGTCGGCTTGGCCTCCCGGATGCCCTTCTTGTAGGCCTTGTTGGCCGCGATCTTGAAGGCGATGTCGGAGGAATCGACGTCGTGATAGGACCCGTCGTAGAGGGTGGCCTTGAAGTCGACCGTCGGGTAGCCGGCCAGCACGCCCTTCTTGCGGGCCTCCTGGAGCCCCTTCTCGACCGAGGGGATGAAGTTGCGCGGGATGGCCCCGCCGAAGACCTTGTCCTCGAACTCGAAGTCCTTGCCGCGCGGCAGGGGCTCGAACTTGACCCAGACGTCGCCGAACTGGCCCCGGCCGCCTGTCTGCTTCTTGTGCCGGCCCTGGACGTCGGAGCGGCCCTTGATGGTCTCGAGATAGGAGATCTTGGGCGGCTTGAGGTCGACGTCGACGTTGTAGCGCTTCTTCAGCCGCTCGGTGATGATGCGGACGTGGAGCTCGCCGTTGCCGGAGATGAGCAGCTGGGAGGTGTTCGGGTCGCGCTCGATGCGGACCGTCGGGTCCTCCTCGATGATGCGATGGGTGGCCTGGGAGATGCGGTCCTCGTCGGCCCGGGTCTTGGGCTCGATGGCGAAGGAGATGGACGGCAGCGGGAACTCGATGGCCGGGAAGACGATCCCGGAGCCCTTGGCGGTCAGGGTGTCGCAGGTGGCCGTGACCTTGAGCTTGGCCGTGGCCACGATGTCGCCGGCCTTGGCCTGGCCGGCCGCGACCTGCTCCTTGCCCTGGAGGAAAAACAGCCCGCCGAGCTTCTCGTCCGTGTCGTGGTTGGGGTTGTAGACGCCGCCGTCGGGATTGACCCGTCCGGAGAAGACGCGCATCAGGGAGATGCGGCCCGTGTAGGGGTCGGAGATGGTCTTGAAGACAAAGGCGGCGAAGGGGCCGTCGGCCGAGGCCGCCACGGTCTTGTCCTCGCCCTTGATCGCGGCCTTGGCCGGGCTGGCCTCGACCGGCGAGGGCAGGTAGGACAGGAGGCCGTCGAGCAGGGTCTGGACGCCGATGTTGGCCAGGCCGGAGGCGGCGAAGACCGGGAAGATCTGGTGCTGGAGGATGCTCTTGCGCAGGCCGGCCTTGAACTCCTCGGGGGCCAGCTCGCCCTTGTCGAAGTACTTCTCCATGAGCTTCTCGTCGGACTCGGCGACCAGCTCGATCAGCTCCTTGTAGCGGCGCTCGACCTCGTCGGCCAGGGCGTCGGGGATCCCGGCCTGGCTCATCTTGCCGCTCTCGTCCTTCTCGAAAAGGTAGGCCTTGCGCTCGACGATGTCGACGACGCCGGCGAAGTTCTTCTCCTCGCCGATCGGCAGCTGGACGGGGACGGCCTGGCGGCCGAAGAACTCCCGGATGGATTCGAGGGCCCGGCCGAAGTTGGCGTTCTCCCGGTCCATCTTGTTGATGACGAACAGGCGCGGCAGGCCGCGCTGCTCGATCATCTCCCAGACCTTCTCGGTGCCGACCTCGACGCCGGCCACGGCGTCGACCAGGACGGCCGCGCCGTCGACGGCCCGCAGGGCGGCCCGGGTGTCCCACAGGAAATTGGTGTAGCCGGGGGTGTCGAGGATGTTGATCTTGTGATCGGCCCATTCGCAGAAGCAGGGCGTGGCGTTGATCGAGATCTTGCGCTCGATCTCGTCGGCGTCGTAGTCGGTGATCGTGTTGCCCTTGTCCACTTTGAGCAGGCGGTTGGTCGCCCCGGTGTCGAACAGGACGGCCGACGCCAGCGTCGTCTTGCCGGACGAGCCGTGCCCGGCCAGGGCGATATTCCTGATCTTGTCCGCGGTATAGTCTTTCATCCTCGAGCCTCCTGGGATTCTCGACGAAAGCGAAAGGCCATTTTACCCAAAAAGGGCCCGATGCTCAAGAGGAAAAACCATGATTTCGGGGAGCGCCGCGGGCCTCGGGGGTCCTCTCCGCTCGCTGCGGTGATCCTTCACGCCGTCCCGGACCGGAGCCGACGTGTCCGTCTCCGTTCCGTGCCGGCTGGATCACCGCTTTATGCTCGTTTCGAGGGCCCCCTCGACCCTGTTTCGGCGCCCGCGGGCACGGTTTTCGGCCTGTTTCTCGAGAAGGACCCCTCTGAATGGGGAAATGGCCCGCGTTTTCAGGGGGGGCAGGTCAAGGACTCAGGCGCAGCTCGCGCTGGATGACCGCCTCCAGGTCCGGAGCCAGGGGCGAGGCGAAGGCCAGCCGCTCCTCGGTCTCGGGATGGAGGAACGAGAGGGTGTGGGCATGGAGGAAGATGCGGGGGAAGTCGCGCGGCTCGCGCCGGCGGCCGTAGACCGGGTCGCCGCAGACGGGGTGCCCGGCGGCGGCCATGTGGACCCGGATCTGGTGCGTCCGGCCGGTGACCGGCTTGACTTCGCAAAGGGTCGTGTCCTTGAAGGCCCGCTGGACCTGGAAGAAGGTCTCGGCCCGCTTGGGGCTCCGGGTCCGGATGGAGATGCGCCTGCCTTCCTTGGGATGGCGACCCAGGGGCCAGCTCAGCTTCCCGGACGTCTCCGACATCCGGCCCCAGACCAGGGCCAGATAGGTCTTCCAGACGACGCGCCGCTTGAACTGGTCGCGCAGGAACGCGTAGGCCCGCAGGGACCGGGCCGCGACCATGACCCCGGAGGTGTCCTGGTCGAGCCGGTGGACGATGCCCGGCCGGTCGGGCGGGCCGATGACCGAGACCTCGGGGAAACGGTAGAGCAGGGCGTTGACCAGCGTCCCCGACGGGTGCCCGGGCCCGGGGTGGACGACCAGGTGGGGCGGCTTGTCGATGACGATGACATCCTGGTCCTCGAAGATGACCTTGAGGGGGATGGGCTGCGGGACGAGCGGCCCTTCGGGCTCGGGGATCTCGTATTCGACGTGGACGCGGTCGCCGGGCTTGACCTTGTAGCCGGCCTTGCGCCGGAACGAGCCGACCCGGGCCCCGCCGGCGTCGATGGCCTTGCGGACCTGGGCCCGCGACAGGCCCTCGAGCCGGTCGGCCAGGAAGACGTCCAGCCGCAGGCCGCCCGCGGCTTCTTCGCCGACGACGAGATCAGCCGTGGGCAACCCGGCGCCTCTTCAGGACGACGTAGACGACGGCCCCCGCCAGGAGCCCGAGCACGCAGTAGAGCTGCGGGTACGACAGGCTGGTCAGGGCCGACGCCCCGCGCAGGAAATAGGTCTTGTCGGCGTGGTCGCCGCGGAAGTACTCGGTGAGGAAGCGGATGACCGAATAGTTCATGATGTAGAAGGCGAAGACCTGCCCGTCGAACTTTTTGCGCTTCAGGATGAGGAAGAGCACGGCGAAGTTGAGGAAGTTCAGGGCCGCCTCGTAGAGCTGGACCGGGTGCATGGGCGTGTCCAGGTGGACGCCGGTCAGCTCGGCGGCGTATTTGTTGCGGAAGACGACCGCCCAGGGCGCGGCGCACTCCCGGCCGTAGCAGCAGCCGGCGCTGAAGCAGCCGATCCGCCCGAAGGCGTGCCCCAGGGCCAGGGCCGGGGCGACCAGGTCGGCCGTCTTCCAGGTCGGGATCTTGCGGCGGTGAAAATACCACAGGGCGAAGAGGGTGCCGAAGGTCAGGCCGCCCTGGAACACCCCGCCCGACTGGGCCAGCGACAGCAGCTCCTTGGGATAGGTCGTGTAATAGGAGATGTTGCCCAGGAACAGGATGAGCTTGGCCCCGATGAGCGAGACGATGATGGTGTAGAAGCAGGCGTCCATGATCCGGTCGGCGTCGAGGCCGGCCTTCTTGGCCTGGCGATAGACGAACCACAGGGCCAGGGCCACGCCGACGGCCATCATGAAGCCGTAGGTGTGGATGGTCAGCGGGCCGATCTTCACGAGGATGGGGAACATGCGGGTTTCCTCCTGAACAGGACCACGAGCATCAGACCGGCGCCGATGGTGATGCAGGAATCGGCGACGTTGAAGAAGGGCCAGTGGGCCGTCCCGATATAGAAGTCGAGGAAATCGACGACGTAGCCGCGGACCAGGCGGTCGAACTGGTTGCCGAAGGCCCCGGCCATGATCAGGGCCAGGGCGACCTTCATGAGCTTGTCCGAAGCCGGCGTCTTGAAGAAGTAATAGACGACGAAGGCCAGGGCGGCGAGCGAGGCCGCCGTCAGCAGGGCGAAGACCGGCCGGCTGCCCGTCTGGGAGAAGGTGCCGAAGATGGCGCCCTTGTTGTGGATCCGGGTGATGTTGAAGAAGCCGCGGATGACCGGCACGGAATCGTAGAGCGGGACCGCGCGGGCGACGAGGTTCTTGGTCACCTGGTCCAGGACGACCAGGGCCCCGGCCGCGAGCAGGTACGGGCCGTTGGCCTTCACGACCGGCCCGCCTTGACCACCGCTTCGCAGCGGGCGCAGAAGGTCGGACAGGCCGGGCTCGTCCCGACGTGCGTCGAATAGTTCCAGCAGCGCTCGCACTTGGCCCCGGCCGCCGGGGCGACCGCGATGGCCAGGTCCGCGCCGTCGGGGCCGGCCTCGACCTCGACCTGGGAGACGATGAGCAGGGCGGCCAGGTCCGCCCGGCGGGCCTCGAGGAACGCGGCCTCGCCGGCCGGCGCCCGGAGGGTCACCCGGGCCTCCAGGGAGTTGCCGATGAGCTTGGCCTCGCGGGCCTTCTCCAGCTCCTTGAGGGCCTTCTCCCGGACGGCCAGGAGCCGCTCCATGCCGGCCACGAATCCGGCCGGCGCCGAGGCCAGCCAGTCCGTGCGGCCGGGGAACTCGCCCAGGTGCACCGAGGCGTCCTTGCCCTCGAAGGCCGGCACGTGGGCCCAGGCCTCCTCGGCCGTGAACGACAGGATCGGGGCCATGAGCAGGAGCGAATCGCGCAGGATCGCGAACATGGCCGTCTGGGCCGAGCGCCGCTCGGGCGAGGTCCGGGCCGAGCAGTAGGCCCGGTCCTTGACCACGTCGAGGTAGAAGGCGCTCAGGTCGACGGTGAAGAAGTCGAGGATGTCGTGGAGGATGGGATGGAACTCGAACTCCTCGTAGGACCGGACGACCCGGGCCCGGACCTCCTCGAAGCGGTGGAGGATCCAGCGGTCGAGGTCGGCCAGGGCGGTCTCGGGGACCGTGTCGCGGCCGGGGACGAAGTCGGAGACGTTGCCGAGGAGGAAGCGCCAGGTGTTGCGGATCTTGCGATAGGCCTCGACCAGCCGCTGCTCGATCTCCGTCCCGAAGCGGGCGTCCTCCTTGTAGTTGAGCATGGCCGCCCAGAG
>CAZNPB010000094.1:0-5784 GCA_964574895.1 uncultured Eubacteriales bacterium | reverse complement strand
CCTCCTCGAAGCCGAGCTGGGTCAGGTCGAGCTTGAGCATCTCCTTGTCGAGGATGCGGGCGACGATCTTCTCCCCCCACAGGGTGGGCAGGGAGGAGACGCGCATGTCGACCTCTTTCTTCTTGCCGTTGTCGAGGCGCAGGCGCATCTTGATCCGGCCGTCCTGGGGCAGGCGCTTCTCGGCGATGTCCATGTTCGACAGGATCTTGACGCGCGAGATGACCGGACCGCGGTACTTCAACGGCAGGCTGACGATCTCGTAGAGGTCGCCGTCCATGCGGTAGCGGACGCGGAAGCTCGTCTCGTACGGCTCGAAGTGGACGTCGCTGGCACCCCGCTTGATGGCGTCGACGAAGGTCTGGTTGACCAGCTTGATGATCGGGGCCTCTTCGGCCTCGGCGTCGTCGGTCTCCGTCAGGACGCCGGACTCCTGCTCGGCCTCGACGATATTGACCCGGCCGTCGTCGGCCAGGGCGATGTCCTCGATGATCTTCTTGACCCGGATGGCGTCGGCCGTGCCGTAGTACTTGTTGATGGCGTTGACGACGCCCGTCTCCGAGGCGATGACCGGCTGGATCGACAGACCCGTCCGGAAGCGGACGTCCTCGATGATCTCGAGGTCGGTCGGGTCGACCATGGCCAGGGTCAGGAAGTTCCGGATGCGGTGGATGGGCATGACCAGGTATTTCTTGGCCACGTCCACGGGGATGAGGCTGATGACCTCGGAATAGACGTCGAACTGGTCGAGGTCGATGTAGGGATAGCCGAGCTGGCGGCTCAAGGCCTGGGCGATATCCTCCTCGGTCAGGAAGCCGAGCTGGACGAGCGAGGTCCCGACGGGGAGGCTGTTCTTCTTCTGGAAATCCAGGGCGGACTTCAACTGGTCGACTGACAGGATCTTTTCCCGCAGCAGCAGCTCGCCCAGGTTGGATGCCATTTTTTATTCCGTCATCTTATGATTTTGGACAATTCCTGTCAATCTCTTGGTGCCAGTGGCCACTGTTACTGAATGACGCTCGGCGGCTCCTATTTTCTCTTGTTCCCACGCCGCCTATTCTCTCTCCGGGGCAAATTGCGTCAATCACCCGGGGTGAGCATTGCCTGGGTGATATTACCAAAAATTGTCTCACCCCCGGGGGTGAGAGACCGAAGAGGGGGAGGGTCCTCCCCCGAGGCCGGACCGCCGGTATCGGCCTGGATCGGCCTCGACCCGCCTGGATAGCCCGGCCCGGGCCGGGTTATTTCGACAGGCCCTCCCCCTTTTTCAGGTAAGGCACGCCGTCGGTCCACCACTTGGGCGCCGGCGCGCCTTTGAGGAAGTGGTCGAAGAACTCGAAGAAGCGGACGGTCAGGTCCCGGCGGTTGGCCAGCCCGCGCAGGCCGTGGCCCTCGTCGGGATAGGCCAGCAGCACGGCCGCCTTGTCGTGGTAGCGCAGGGCGTTGTAGAAGGCCAGGCCGTTGATGAAGCCGACGGTCGGATCGGACGTGCCGTGCATGATGAGGAACGGGGCGGTCACGTCCGGCACGTGGGTCAGGGCCGATTCGAAACGGTACTTTTCGGGCTTGTCCCAGGGCGAAAAGCCCCAGCGGCCCTGGTCGTAGAGGTAGTAGTTGAAGGCCGTGTCGCCGCTGCCGCCCTGGTGGCCGTAGCCCCAGCCCCAGGGCATGCTGAAGTCGTTGGTCAGGTCGACGACGCCGGCGCCCATCCCCACGGCGGCGAACATCTTGGACATCGTGCCGATAAAGGCCGCGCCCTCGCCGCTGTAGCTGTGGCCGGAGACGCCGATCCGCTTCGGATCGGCGTAGCCCAGGTCGATGACCTTCCGCGTCGCCGCTTCCACGCACTCGAGCATGTCCGAGTGCGAGTTCCCGGTCCGGAAGTGGACGTCGGGAAGCATGGCCAGGTAGCCGTCGCTGGTGGCCTGCATCGGCATCCGGCCCATGCTGGGCAGATAGGCCGGGGCGCTGTAGAGGTGCATGGTCTGCGAGTTCTTCTCGTAGAAGATGACGATCATGGGCCGCTTCTCGCCCTCTTTGTAATCGTCCGGGACGGCCAGGATGCCCTGCAGGCGCCGGCCGTCCTTGTTCGTGTAATCGAACAGGATGCGGCGCCCCCAGAGGAAGTCCTGCTGCTGGGGATTGGCGTCGGAGACCCGGCGCGAGCCGGCGTAACCCGGGCCGGAGACGCGCAGGTCGGGGAACTCGACGAAGGTCTGGCGGGTGAAGAGGAAGACGTCGGCCTTGAGGGCCCGGACCGGATTGCCGAAGGAGGCGTCCTCGTAGACCAGTTCCTTGAGCCGGCCGTTGGCCAGCTCGTAATAGCCCGATTTCTTCGTCCACTCGCCGTAGGCCGACAGGGTCTGGGGCTTGGCCAGGTCGAAGGTCCGGCGGGCCGCCGCCGGGCGCGGCTCCAGGGGATCGGGCGGCTCGACGCGCAGGAGGCGGAAGCGGACCTCGTTCGTGGCCCCGAAGCCGCCGGTCAGGTCCCTGGGGGCGGAACCGTCGAGCGGCACGAGCCAGAGGTCATAGCGGTGGTTGACGATGACGCCCCGGCCGTCGCTCGTGTAGCCGGCGACGCCGTAGGACGGCTTGGCCCCGGGATGGTCGAACTCGGTGTCGGTGAAGTCGACCTTGCCGGCGCCGAGGGCTTTGGACGTGCCGGCGGCGAGGTCGTAGGCCACGATGGCCCCGTCCTTCCAATAGAGGAAGTGGGTGCCGCGCGGGTGGAGGCCGAAGACGTAGCGTCCGGTGAGCTGGCCCTTGGCGATGAGCGTCCGCGCCCCGGTGGCCGTATCGACCCGGTAATAGTCCCCGGCCGGCAGGACCTTCTCGTCTCGCAGGTAGACGCGGGTGTCCAGGCCGACGGCCCAGACGCCGGCGTCGGCGACCTCGAGCTCGCGCATGGTCTCGTCGGCCAGCTTGACGAACCTCCCGGAAGCCGTATCGAAGGCCGACCGGAAGGTGAAATTGCGGTCGCGCTCGGCCCGGACCATTTGGACCGACAGGATCTCGGGATCGCCCGTGTTCCAGACGTCGACGTTGGCCGCGTCGTCCGCGGACTTGCGGGCCGTGTCGGGTGTCGGGACCTGCTCCTTGATGCCGAAGAAGACCCGCCTGCCGTCGGCGCTCCAGGACAGGGCGGCCCGGTCGCTGACCACCCAGCCCTTGGGGAAGCCCGCGGCCTTGGCGGGATCGAGGAGGGCGGGTTTGGCCGACGAGGCGGGAGCCCCGGCCTTCAGGCAGGCGGCGACGTCGGGGAAAGCGACGAGGACGTTGTCCCGCTCTCGCATCTTCTCGACCTCGGTCCCCTTGAGGACGGCCAGGGCCGCGCCCGCATCGTTCCAGGCCAGGCGATTGTAGTTTTTGGCGTCGTTGTCGAGGGGCGTGACCCGGCCGCTGCCGGCGTCGAAGAGGAAGAGCCCGTTGCCGTCCTTGACCGCCGCGTCCACCGTATAGGCCAGCAGGGTGCCGGTCCGGTTGAAGGCGTAGTCGGCGACGCTGCCGAGAAGCTGGAACCGGCCGGTCTTCAGGTCGAGCAGGAGGGCGTCCCGGCCGCGGGCCCCGGACGAGGGGGTTTCCGGGCGTGACGAGGCCTGGGGCGGGGCTTGGGGCGGCATCCCGCCGCCGCGACGGCCCGAGGGGCCTTCGGCCTCGCCGCCGCGCCGCCGCAGGACCAGGTGGGAGGACGTCGGGGCGAACGTGAACTGGCCGATCTCCTCCCAGGAACGGACGGCGCCGGACGAGAGGTCGCGCAGCTCGACCCGGCGGGGCGGGATGGGCGCGGCGGCGCCGCCGCCTCGCGTGCCGGCCGGCTGTCCCGGCTGGCCGGGCGGAGCGGGCGCTGTTTGGGCCTGCCCCGGGGCCGGAGCCGACGACGGGCCGTTCCCGGAGGGCAGGCTGCCGGACCCGCCCGAGCCGCCGCGGGCCTGGCGGGCCCGCTGGGCGGCGCCGGGATCGACCTGGTAGGCGACCCATCGCGAGTCGGGCGAGAAGACGGCGCCGGCGGCGTCGTCGATCGTCACGTCCTTGTTCGTCCCCAGGTTGACGATATGAAGCACGGGCTTGGTCTCGCCCGCCGGGACGTTGGTCAGCTCGAGGACATAGGCCAGCCACCGCCCGTCCGGCGACAAGGCCTGGTCGGAGATGGTCCGCCACAGGGCATAATCGTCGACGGTCATCGCCTTTTTGGCGGGCGCGGGCGCCGGAGCGGCCGCTGGCGCCTGGGCCTCGACCGGCGCGGAGACGCCGGCTCCGAAAAGCAGGATCGAGATCAACGCCAGGCCGAAGACGAAACGGGACCGAACGCTCGACGCTTTCATGGGGACTCCTTGTCCGGACGGGGATGGAGGGGACGTAAGGCGCACGAGATTCCTTTTATAAGCGCCGGGCGCAAATGTCAACCCGCGCGGTCCGCGCTCGTCGCCATTCGCCACAGCGTCAACGGGCGCGATACCATCACCGGTTTTATTGCGCCGTGACGCCGGCCGACGGCCAGGGGAGCGCAAATGCGCCCGGCGAAAGGGGCGCAAAAGTCGGGGGCGGCCGAATTTTGCCTTTTTGGGGTCGTTTTGATATGAATATCCCGAGTCGCGGGAACCTTATCATTCAAGCCTTTCGTGTCGCACAGGAAACAGCGGATCTTGAGCCCCGAAATGGACGTTTGGCCTAGGCGGAGGTCGATATGAAACGGCTGGTCCAAGTGATCTCTCTATCGATCATTTTCTGGGGATGCGGCCTGGCCATCGGCGAGAGCGCGATCCCGAGGCCCGAAAGCCCAAAAACCGCGTTGTTGGTCTTGGATATGCAGGAGGATTTCCTCGGCGAGAAAGCCAAGATGCCGATCGCGAAGGAGCAGATCCCCGCGGTCACCGCCGTCGTCAATAGCCTGATCGACGAGTTCGAGAAGAACGGTCAGCCGATCATCTATATCAAAAGCGAGTTCCCGAAGATCGCCCTCGGCAACAGGATCCGCCACCACGCCGCCATCAAGGGAAGTCCGGGCACGGCGATCTATAAGAAGATCCGGATCTGTGGAGACGCCATCTTTTCAAAGAAGGTCCCGAACGCGTTCAGCAACGAGGACTTCGAAGCTTACCTGACCGCGCATCGGATCGGCCGGTTGGTCGTCACCGGCGTGTACGCGGACCAGTGCGTATTGGATACGACGATCGCGGCGCTCAACAAGAAGTATCAGGTGACGTTCGTCAGGAACGGCGTTGGGGCCCGCTCGGAAAAGGCCGTGAACAAGGCCTGCGAAAAAGTGAAGAACAAGGGCGGAGAAGTCATCGAATATCGGCCCGGCCTTCGTATCGGATAATGGCCCTATCGGTCTGACATCCGGCGAAGAGCCCGAAAGACCGCGTGCTTGCCGATAATTCGGCGGCCGCCCCACCAAGCCCGCTCGCCGCGTTGTGGCCGGGCCTCAAGCACTACATCTGGCGAGGCCTTGTCTTGCTCCGAGGACCTCAAGAGCTTCATCCGGCGGGCGAAGGTCCTATCGGCGGGAACAGCGGCCTCGATCGCGCTTCAGTTTTCAGGCGCTGTTGCGGCGGTATGAACAATAGCGGCGGGGAATTCTAGCGCCCTAAGGCTGAGGGCCAGGGGCGATCCGACCGATGCAGGACAGAGAGCGCGCCTGGAGGGACTCGAACCCCCGACCCGCTGCTTAGAAGGCAGCTGCTCTATCCACCTGAGCTACAGGCGCGTCGAGGCGGCGCGAAAAAGACATCGGGGAGAGCGGATTTGAACCGCCGACCTCCTGCTCCCAAGGCAGGCGCGCTAGCC
>CAZNPB010000093.1:0-5878 GCA_964574895.1 uncultured Eubacteriales bacterium | reverse complement strand
CTTCTCCAAGGGCATGCGCCAGAAGCTCGGCATCGCCATCGCCGTGGTCAAGGACGCCCCCAACGTCCTCCTCGACGAGCCGACCTCGGGCCTCGACCCGCAGTCGGGCCGCGAGTTCCTGGAGATCCTGGTCCAGATGCGGGACACCGGCAAATCGGTCTTCATGTCGACCCACGACATCTTCCGGGCCAAGCTCATCGCCGACCGGATCGGCTTCATGCGCCGGGGCAAGCTGGTCATGATGAAGACCGTCCAGGAGTTGGCCCAGGACGACCTGACCGACCTCTACATCCAGTACATGGAGGAGCAGCCGGAGCGGCCCGCCGCCGCCGCGCCCGGGATGTAGGCCGGGGGGGGCCGCCCGGGCGGTCCTGCCGTCCCTTCCGCCGGGATGCTTTTCCTGTCCCGCCGGATGAACGGGGGGCCCGGGGGCGCCGCGGCCGTACGCCTCTCGGGGGCGAAGGTCCTTCTCCCGCTCTTCGGATGTTGGCACGCTTTTTGGAGTAGAGGGGGGAGAGTCGAGGAACGTTCACCGAGGAGGCCCCCATGTTCGGCAAGCCGCTGACCCTTTTCCGCGTTTTCGGCTTCGAGGTCAAGGCCGACTGGAGCTGGCTTATCCTGGGGGCCCTGATCGTCTGGAGCCTGGCCCGGGGCCTGTTCCCGGGCTGGATCCCGGGACTGGACCCGGCGGCCTATTGGCTGATGGGCGCGGCCGGGGCGGCGGGCCTGTTCCTGTCCATCGTCTTCCACGAGCTCTGCCATTCCCTTGTGGCCCGCCGCTTTGGCATCGACATGCGCGGCATCACCCTGTTCCTTTTCGGCGGCGTGTCGGAGATGGGCGACGAGCCTCCGAGCCCGAAGGCCGAGTTCTTCATGGCCGTGGCCGGACCCGCCTCGAGCGTCGTCCTGGCCGCCGTCCTGACGGCGGCCGGCCTGATCCTGCGCGGCGGCGGCCCGGCCACCCCGGTCACCGGCGTTCTCCGCTACCTGGGCCTGCTGAACTTCGTCCTGGCCGGATTCAACCTCATCCCCGCCTTCCCCCTCGACGGCGGCCGGGTCCTCCGGGCCATCCTCTGGAGGGCCTGGAACGACCTGCGGCGGGCCACCCGGCTGGCGTCCTCCGTCGGCCTGGGCGCCGGGGCGGTCCTCATGGGGCTCGGGGCCCTGCAGTTCCTCACGGGCCAGGTCGTCGGCGGGCTCTGGACCCTGATCATCGGCCTGTTCGTGCGGGGCGCGGCCCGCTCGTCGTACCGCCAGATCCTCTTCCGCGGCGCCCTCGAGGGGGTGCCGGTCAGGAAGCTCATGACCGCCGAGCCCGTCACCGTGGCTCCCGCCACGTCGGTCCTGCGGCTCGTCGAAGACTATGTCTATAAGGACCAGCACAAGATGTACCCCGTGGTCGAGGACGGCCGGCTGCTCGGCTGCGTCACCCTCGACCAGGTCAAGGGCATCGCCCGGGAAGACTGGCCCGCGCGGGATGTCGGCGGCCTGGCCCGGGACTGCTCGGCGGACAACACCATCGGCCCGGACGAGGACGTGCTGAAGGCCCTGGCCCGCATGCAGAGGACCGGCCGGAGCCGGCTGCTCGTCGCCGCGGACGGGAAGCTGGCCGGGATCATCGCTCTCAAGGACATCATGGGCTTCATCGCCCTCAAATTGGAACTGGAGGAGAGGTAAATGGCCGACATCAAGAAGACCAGGACCCCGGCCGCGGCCGAAGAACCGGTTTGTCCCGAGGGCTTGAACCTGCCCCGGCAGACCCGCGAGGAGTATGCCGAGAACGTCCTGCAGCAGATCGGCGGTTTCGAGGAGAAGCTGGAGACGCTCGAGGCCGACATGGAGTCGTCCGGATGGGACGACATCGCCAACTACCGCGGCCGGCTCGACGACCTCCGGATCAAGCTCCGGGACCTGCGGGCGCGGTCGGAAGAGCTTGAGGCCGCCCCCGACCGGGCCTGGCCCGAGGCGCGGCAGGAGATGGAGGACGCCCTGACCGACGTCGGCGGCGGCGTCGAGGACCTGGCCGCCGTCCTCGGGCCGGTCCTGCCGGAGTGAGGCCGGTCAGGCCTTCTCCAGCAGGCCCATCTTTTTGAGGGCCATGTCGCCGCGGCTCATCTCCGGGCCCTCGCCGGGCAGGTAGATCATCACGCCGCCCTTGACCGGCCGCAGGACGATCTTGCCCAGCCGGGCCAGCTCCCCGGTGGCGTCGACCGGGTTGGCGCCGTCGAAGTAGCTTTTGAAAGCGTCGTTGAAGCCGCTGTAGACCGAGTGGATGCCCTTGTAGTTCTCCAGGCGCAGGCGGCCGACGGCCAGCTTGACGAATTCCTCGGCACCGATCTTGCTTTTCACGGGACCTCCCTTCATGTCGTGTCATAAGAGAGGACGCCCGGCGGGGCCGGATCTTCTCACGGCCGGCCGGGCCGGGACGGTCCGCCGCGCTTCATGCTGGAATGAGCCTCCCGGCCGCCGGGGCCGGGAGGCGGCCTAAAGGAGCCGCACATGGCCGGGAAGGTCAAATGGGCCCGGGACCCGGACGTGCTGACGCCCCCCTGTCCCGACGCCGCCAACCCGGTCGTCTTCGAGCCGACGCGGATCTGCGAGGACTGAGCCTCGCCCCGGCCCGGAGCGGCCCTATTTTGTCCGCCAGTCAGGAACGAGCTTGACCGTTTCTATGGCGTGATGGCCGACCGGCAGAACGAGCCGGCCCTTGACGGGCCCGAGCGCCGCCCCCGGCTCCTCGATGATGTTCGTCCGCACCGCGGTCCTGACGGGCATGGGCAGCCGGATCTCCGTCTCGCCGTCCCGCCCCTCGATGTCGTAGACGCGCAGGACGACCGCGTCGTCCGTCTCGGCCTTTTTCATCGTCGCCAGGGCCAGGCTCGGGGCCGTGAACGGCAGGAAGCTCATGGATTCCGGAAGATCCGCGGCCGGGCCCGCGGGAATCTGATGGATGGCGATCAATGGGGAGTTGGCCTGGATGCCCGCCCGGTAGCCGTTCCGCCAACCGGCGGCATGGCTCGTCAGCGAGAAGCGATAATGATGGTCGCCCTCCTGAAGATACCAGTTGCCCTCGCCATGGCAGCTCCGCCGCGAGGCGAGCAGGATGGGTTGGAGGACGGGGTAGGGGACCGGATCGTCCGTCGGGTCTTTGTAATCGTTGACGGCGACCAAAGTCGATAGGGTCACCTCGAGGACGCCGAAGGGGGTCTCGTAGGCCACTTGCCCGTTCTCCGCCGCCACGGGCGCGGCCAGGCGGGACGCGGCGCGGCCATCGGGCGGCTACTTGATCTCGATGTCCTGGAGCTCCCGGTCGAGGTCGAGCGGCCCTTTGGCCCGGAAGTACTCGCTGGCTTCCCAGAGCGTCAGGGCCCGCGTCGCGGTCCGGCCGTAGCGTCCCCGGGCGAAGGCGTAGCGGGTGACGATGGACATCTCGCCGCCCTGCTTCCAGTACGTCTCGAGCCGGGCATAGCCGTCGTCGGTCTCGCGGCCGACGAAGAAGATCGTCCCGACGAGGCCGCCGCGCACGACGGCGGCGGCCGGGTCGAAGACCAGCCACTGGTAACCGCCGGACGGGGCCGGCACGCCGCAGAGGACGAGCTTCTCCGGCCGCCCGTCGCCGTCGAGATCGACGGTCACGGACTTGAGCGGGCTGCCGTCGTCCTTTTCGAACTCCTCGCGAACCGTGTCGGGGATCGAGGCGTCGGGCACGGCCGAGCGGACCGTGAAGAACGTCCGCATCGGGAATTCCGGCACCGGGGAGCCGGCCTGGCCCGCCGGACGCCCGGACGGGGCGACCGGGGCCGGGACGGCCAGGAGGGCGGCGGCGAGGAACGGGAGGATCCGTCTCATGGGCGAAGAAAGTATAGCCCCGGTCCGGGAAATGTCAAACCGCGCCGGCCATGCCGCCGCCGTTGACAATCCGCCGACCTCCGGTACAATGGACGCGGCCCGAGACCCGTCGCGGGTCACGGAGGACGCCGTCGACGGATTCGTGAAGACCCTGGCCGACCGATAATTCCCACACGGAGGGATCCATGACGAGAGAAACGAACGAACGGACCCGGCGGTCCTTCCTCAAACAGGGGCTGGCGGGATTGGCCGCGATCGGCGCGGCGCCCGGCGCCGTCAAGGCCGCCGCCTTCGGGCGCGAAGCGGCCCCGTCGGCCGCCGCGGCCGAAGCCAAGCCGATCGTCCGGACGCTGGGGCGGACCGGACTGAAGATGCCCGTCGTCAGCATGGGCGTCATGAACGCCGACAACCCGGCCGTCGTCCAGGCCGCCCTGGAGACCGGGATCACCTTCCTCGACACCGCCTGGGGCTACCAGCGCGGCCGCAACGAGCAGATGATCGGGCAGGTCATCAAGGGCCGGCCCCGCGACGCCTTCATGATCGCCACCAAGATCCCGGGCCCGAGCCGGGACAAGGCCCTCCAGGCACTTCAGGGCCCCGAGTTCGAGCGGGCCTTCCTGGCCCGCTTCGACGAGTGCCTGTCCCGCCTGGGCCTGGACTTCGTCGAGATCCTGTACCTGCACAACAATACGACCGCCGAGCAGGTCCAGGACCCGGCCGTCATTGCCGCCCTCCAGAAGGTCAAAAAGTCCGGCAAGGCCCGCTTCATCGGCATCACGACGCACGCCAACGAGCCGGCCGTCGTCCGGGCCACCGTCGCCGCCCAGGCCTACGACGTCATCCTGACGGCCTACAACTTCCGGCAGGACTACCGGGACGACCTGCGCCGGGCCGTGGCCGAGGCGGCCGCCGCCGGACTGGGTATCGTGGCCATGAAGACCCAGGCCGGCGCCTACTGGGACAAGGAGAAGATGCAGCCCATCAACATGCGGGCCGCCCTCAAGTGGGTCCTCAACGATCCCAACGTCGCGACGGCCATCCCGGGCTTCACCACCTTCGATCAGCTCAAGGAGGACTGGTCGGTCGTCTCGGACATCGCCCTGACCCCGGCCGAACTCAAGGACCTTCGCCTGGGCGAGCCCGTGGCCGGGCTCTACTGCCAGCAATGCGGGCAATGCCTGTCCGGGTGCCCGAAGGGCTTGCCCATCCCCGACCTGATGCGGGGCTACATGTACGCCTACGGCTATCGGAACCTCGGGCTGGCCCACGAGCTCGTCGGCTCGCTCGACCTGGCCGAGAACCCCTGCGGCGACTGCGCGGCCTGCACGGCCGTCTGCGCCAAGGGCTTCGACCTGGCCGACCGCGTCCGGGACATCGGCCGCCTGAAGGCCGTCCCGGGCGACTTCTTCGCCTAAACCTCGAGACGGGATCTTCCCAGGGCCTCCGGAGCGAATTTCCGGAGGCCCTTTTTTTTCGTCTTCGAAAACCGTTTGACATCGATATCGTATTGATATTATAATGATATTATTTCAGGAGGTTTCCATGAAAGATATCCGGGAAAAGAGCGTCTTCGCCGTCAACGGCTGGATCATGGTGGCCGTCGACCTGGCGGCCTTCTTCTTCTGCGCCCGCCATTTCGCCATGGTCAGGGCCGGCATGGCCACGGGGATGATCACGGCCCTCGTCGGCTGCACCCTCATCTTCCTGACCTTCGGCGGCTTCTTCCTGATCCACCCGAACGAGTCCAAGGTCTTCACCTTCCTCGGCAAGTACGTCGGCAGCGCCCGCACCGCCGGCTTCCATTGGACCAATCCCTTCGTGGTCAAGAAGAAGGTCACCCTGCGCATCTTCAACTTCAACAGCGAGACCATCAAGGTCAACGACGCCCTGGGCAACCCCATCGAGATCGCCGCCGTCGTCGTCTGGCGAGTCATCGACTCGGCCAAGGCCCTGTTCAACGTCGAGAGCTACCCCAACTTCGTGGCCATCCAGAGCGAGACGGCCATCCGCCAGCTGGCCACGCATTACC
>CAZNPB010000092.1:0-5911 GCA_964574895.1 uncultured Eubacteriales bacterium | reverse complement strand
CCACACCGGCCGCAAGACCGTCGTCCCCTTCGCCACCGAGAACGACATCCAGGCCCTGTTGACGATGATCGCCTACTGTTACCTGTCGGGCGGCCAGCCGACGCTGTTCATGGACTTCCGCAAGGTCTACGAGCCCTGGGAGATCGAGAAGAACGCCCGGGCCCTCGGCCTCGACCCGGCCGATTTCCGCGGCGAGCCCTGGATGGAGCGGGGCTTCATCGAAGGCGACAACTCCGGTTCGGCCTCGCTCGACTACGGCGACCGCTGGTTCCTTTTCAAGGCCGTCGAGTTCTATTTCCCCGGCCTCGGTTACTCGGTCGGCTATCTCTCGCCCAAGGGCCTCAAGGGCCTGGCCGGCCGCATCGCCTTCTCCGACCTGTCCGGCCTGTTCACCATGGTCCAGGACGAGGCCCAGTCGGTCGAGCTCCCGGCGCCGCTGGCCGAGCGGGTCTGCCACGCCTCCAACTACACTTGGCCGCACACCTTCCTGACCTTCGACCACGTCCCGGCCAGCCTGGCCAAGATGGGCATGCCGGCCAACCACTTCCACATGGCCACCGGGCTGGCCCGGCGCCGCTGGCAGCACTTCTCCGATTACGCCAACATCCTCAATTATCGCTGGGAGAACGCGCCGGAATACGTCGAGGGTTTGGACCGGCCCCTGCCCATGCTCTACCGCACCAACGGGGGCGAGACGACGGCCAAGATGCTCCTGGCCGGCCGCCGCTAGGGCGGCGCGGCGGGACCCTGGAGCGGGTGGAGAACAGGGGGGCACGCCCCTTCGGCGCGTCCCGGTTTCGGTTGACACCCCGGAGGGATTCTGCTATTTTTATTGCCCCTTGCGGGGCCATCGTCTAGAGGCCCAGGACAGATGGTTCTCAGCCATCAGACCGGGGTTCGAATCCCCGTGGCCCTGCCAAGCGCCCGTCCCGTTTTCCAGGTTCGACCTCCCGGCCCGACTCAATTTATGCCTCCGGAAAGGGAGAATGCCGCATGATCTGCCGCCGCTGCCGGACCGATAACCCCCCGACCTCGCGCTATTGCTCCGCCTGCGGGGCCCTCCTGACGGCCTCGCTGGCCCGGCCCAAACGCGGCCGGCCCTGGCTTGTCCCGGTCCTCGCCGGGGCGGTCGCCCTGGCGGCGGCCTATCTCCTCATCATCAAGCCCGGCGGCGCCCCCGGCCCGTCCGGTCAAGTCCCGGCCGCTCCCGCGGCGGGGGAGGGGACCCCGACGGCCGTCGCGGCTCCTCCCCGGAGCGCCGAAGCCCAGGCCGCCCCCGCTTCGCCGTCCGGGGCCCTGGCCGCGGCCCGCTTCGCCCTCGACGGGGCCGCCCCCGGCGCCCCGTCCGCCCTCGAAACGGCCCTCTTCGACGGCTCTTGGGCCGCCCTGCCGCTCTGGGCTTTCCTGGGCCCGGGCGTCCCCCGGCTCGAAGGCCCGGGACCGGCCCGGCTGGCGCCGGCGGCGGTCCAATGGAACGCGGACGACCCGGTCGTCCTCTGTCGGCTCGATCTCGGCGCCGGCCCGGCCGCGCCCGCGCTGGCCGCCTATGACGCCGGCGAGATCCTGGAATGGCGCCCCACGAGCGGCGAGCGGACCTCCTTGGCCATCGAGCCGGGGCCCCTCGCGGCCGCCGGCTCGTACCGGACCTTCGGCCTCATCCGGGAGATCGAAGCGCCCGGCGTTCTCGTCCAGCGGGACAGGATCGTCGGCTGGACGTTCGGCGCCGGCCTGACCCGGGGCTATCTTTGGGCCCCCGCGGACGGCGCCGGGCCGCGGGCTGCCTTGTCGGCCTCGGAGATGGCCTCGGCCGCGCGACGAGGCGCCCGCGAAGCGGCTTTCCTCCAAGCCCTGTCCTTCCCCGACGGGACCTCCGAGGAGGTCCGGCTCGAGGCCCTGGCCGCCGGCTTCCGCCTCCGGTCCCGGCTCACGCCCGGGGACCTGCCGGACTTCCTCCAGCCGGCCGCCATCACGGCCCTGATGTCCTCCCTGACCGCGACCCTGGCCGGCCAGGGCCGGGCCGACGAAGCGGCCCGCGCCCTCGACCCGGACCTGCTGGCCGAGGCCGGGGACCCGGCCCTCGTCGAAGCGGCGGCCGCCGCCTACAACGCCTCCCGGGGCTTCGACGGCGCCCACCGGCTCCTGGCCGATCTGCGCCGCGACCCGGTTTTCGGATCGGCGGCGGACGCGAGATCCCTCGACGCGGTCGAGGTCGGCCTGGCCAAGTCCTCGCTCCACCGGATCCTGAACGAGGGTGGCTTCGGCGGGCTGGACATCTACGACCAGGCCGCCCGTCTGGCGCCCGCCGATCTCGAGCTCCGCCTCCTCGGCGCCGAGACCGCCGCCCTGGAGAAGGACTGGGGCCGGGCCGAGGAGCTCCTCCGCGGCGGCGAGCCCTACCCGGACGACCTGGCGGACCAGGCCCGCTCGCTGGCCCGGGTCGTCGAGGCAGGCCGCCGGGACGAGGATTCGATCACCATCCGCTTCAGCCCGGGGGCCAAGCTCATCCCGGTCGAGGCGTCCCTCAATAAGAGCTACCGCCAGAAGTTCTTCATCGACACCGGGGCCACGACGACCATCATCCCGCTGGCGGCCGCGGCCGGGCTGGGGCTGCGCATCGACGACAGCACCCCCGTCGTCGGGCTCCAAGGCGTGGCCGGCAGCGACCTGGCCTACCAGGTCGGCCTGGGATCGATCGACATCGACGGGCTGTCGGTCCGCGACCTCCGGGTGCTGGTCTACGACCTCGGCGCCGAAGGGAACGCCGGTCTCCTGGGGAACGATTTCCTGCAGCACTTCCAGGTCGACCTCGACAGCGTCCGCGGCGTCCTCAAGCTCCGCCGGAAGTGACGGGCCGGCCCCGGGCCGCTATAATAGCCGGGCCGTGTATCTCCAGAACGAACTGCTTCTGGCCTCGCCGGCCGTCCTCTACGTCTGGTGGCGGGTCCGCTCGCTCTTCGGCCGGACCTGGCTCAAGAACCTCTGGACGGTCCTCTTCGCCCTCGTCGCGGCGTCCTACCCGGTCGCCGAGAACCTGGCCCACGGCCGGACGAGCCCCTGGGCGGTGGCCGTCGAGCTGGCCGGATACTACGGCCTGCCGCTCCTGCTCTATATCGTCATGACCGTCGTGGCGGTCGACCTGGCCGTCGGCCTGGCCCGGGCCGCGGGCCTTTTCTCCCGGGCGACGGTCCGGTCGCCGCGCTTTCGGGCCTGGCGCTTGGCGGTCTCGCTGGCCGTTCCCGTGCTCGTCGTGGCCGGCGGCGCCGTCAATCACCGGGTCCTGCGCGTCCACGAGTACCGGCTCGAGGTCCCCCGGCGCTCGTCGCCGGCCCGGGAGCTGACCCTGGTCTTCATGGCCGACCTCCACTTCCGGGACCTGACCTCGGACCGGTTCCTGGCCGAGCTCGTGG
Source organism: uncultured Eubacteriales bacterium (assembly GCA_964574895.1). GTDB lineage: Bacteria > Acidobacteriota > Aminicenantia > Aminicenantales > Saccharicenantaceae > RBG-16-66-30. The sequence goes on along the minus strand of CAZNPB010000092.1, from coordinate 2,504 downwards.
CCAAGGTCGCGGCCGCGAAACCCGACCTCGTCCTCCTCGGCGGCGACCTGCTCGAAGGCGACCGGCGCGACCAGGACTCGGGCCGGTTCGAGCGGGCCCTGCGGGCCATGACCTCGACCTACGGCACCTTCGGCGCGCCCGGCAACCACGAGCGCTGGAGCCGGGCGGGGGAGAGCGGCTTCTACGACCGGGCCGGCATCCGTCTGCTCCAGGACGAGGCCGTGACCGTGGCCGGCGCGCTGACTCTGACCGGCCGGAAGGACCAGCGCTCCCGGGGCCGGGCCGCGGCGGCCGACCTGCTGGCCGGCGCCCGGCGCGACCTCCCGGTTGTCCTGATCGCCCACCGGCCCATCGGCTTCGACGAGGCCCGCCGGGCCGGCGTGGACCTCCAGCTCTCCGGCCATACCCACGACGGCCAGCTCTTCCCCGTCGACATCTTGAGCCGCCGCCTCTACGACCTGAACTGGGGCCACCTCGAGCGGGACGGGGCCCACCTCGTCGTCACCAGCGGCGTCCAAGGCTGGGGCCCGCCCGTCCGGACCGTCGGCGCTTCGGAGATCGTCGTCATCCGTCTGTCCCTCCGCGCGCGCGATTGACAGCGGCCGGGCCGGCCCCTAGAATGATGCCGTGACGGACGCGGGGCAGATCGATCTCGTCCGAGACCGGATCGAGGTCTGGAACGAATGGCGCCGGAAGAACACCCGGATCGTGCCCGATCTTGCCGGCGCCGACCTGGCCGAGCGCGACCTCTCCGGGGCCAACCTGGCCCGCGCCGACCTGACCGGGGCCCGCCTGGCCGGGGCCAATCTCGGCGGCGCCAACCTGGCCCGGGCCAAGCTCTTCCGGGCCGACCTGGGCCAAGCCGACTTGAGCCGGGCCAACCTCTTCAAAGCCAACGCCAGCCAGGCCGACCTGGGCGGGGCCAACCTCAACTGGGCCGACCTGACCTCGGCCTTCCTCGTCCGGGCCAATTTGAGCGGGGCCAGCCTGCTCGACGCCTGCCTCAAGGAGGCCAACCTCGGCCAGGCCTCGCTCTTCCGGGCCCGCTTCACCAAGGCCATCCTGCGCCAGACCTCGTTCTTCAAGGCCGACCTGACCGGGGCCGACCTGGCCGGGGCGGACGCGCGCGGCGCCAACTTCCAGGAGGCCGTCCTCGAGGACACCTGCCTGCGCGGGGCCGACGCGGCCGGGGCCAACCTCTGCTTCGCCACCCTGCTGCGGACCGGTCTCGAAGGGGCCAGGCTCGACAACTGCGCCGTTTACGGCATCTCCCTTTGGGAAATTCGCGCCGAGGGGTCGAGCCAGCGCGACCTGGACATCATGCCCGCCCAGCAGCCGATCCTGTCGGTCGACGGTCTCCAGACGGCCCAGATGGTCGGCCTGCTGCTCCACCACGAAGCCGTCCGCGACGAGGTCCTGGCCATCACCCTGAACACGGCCCTGGTCATCGGCCGCTTCCCGCCCGAGCGCCAGGCCCTGCTGACGGCCGTCAAGGAGGCCCTCCGCCGGGCCGGCTACTCGCCCCTCGTCCTCGATTTCCACCTGCCCGGCACGGGCGACAAGAACGAGATCGTCAAGACCCTCGGCCGCATGTCGCGGTTCGTCGTGGCCGACCTGACCGGCGACCGGCGCGTCGCCGAGACCCTCGACGCCGTCGTCCACTTCCTGCCGTCCCTGCCTATCCAGCCCATCGCCCAGGCCGGCGGGGAGACCGTCTCCGGCGTCCACTACCCGAAATATCGCTGGGTCCTGCCCCTCTGGACCTTCCGGGGCCCGGACGACCTGGCCGCCCGGTTCGGGCCCGACGTCGTCGCCCCGGCCGAGCGCCGGGCGGCCGACATCCGGCAGAAGCCGGGCTTCGGCGGCTGACCGACGGCGCCCCGACGCCCGCGCCGGCTGGGCCCCGACGCCCGCACCCCGACGGCCGGGCCCTTCCCTCCGTTTCCCGGTCGTGATAGACTCCGGCCGAAGGAGAGATCATGAACGCCCTCGTCCCGGTCATGGCCGAAAGGTTCCGCCGCCAATTCGGGGGGACGCCCCTGCTCGTCGTCTCGCCGGGCCGGGTCAACCTCATCGGCGAGCACACCGACTACAACGAGGGCTTTGTCATGCCCGGGGCCACCGACAAGGCCGTCGTCTTCGCCGTCGCCCCGCGCGCCGACGGGCTGTGCCATTTCGTCTCCCGCGACTTCGACCAGGAGTTCCGCTGCGAGCTGGGCCAGTTCCACCGCTCGCCCCTGCGCTGGCCCGATTATCTCCAGGGCGTCCTGGACCAGTTCGTCCGGGCCGGGCACCGCGTCGCCGGCGTCAGCTGCGTCTTCGGCGGCGACATCCCGATCGGGGCCGGCATGTCGTCGTCGGCCGCGATCGAGGGCGGCCTGGCCTTCGCCCTGAACGCCCTGTTCGGCCTGGGGCTCTCCAAGCTGGACCTGGTCCGGCTGGCCCAGATGGCCGAGAACGAGTTCGTCGGCGTCCGCTGCGGCATCATGGACCAGTTCATCAAC
>CAZNPB010000091.1:0-6422 GCA_964574895.1 uncultured Eubacteriales bacterium | reverse complement strand
CAGGGCCGCGGCCTGCAGCTGCTCGACCTCATCCAGGAAGGCAACATCGGCCTGATGCGGGCCGCCGAGAAGTTCGACTACCGGCGCGGCCACAAGTTCTCGACCTACGCGACCTGGTGGATCCGCCAGTCGATCACCCGGGCCATCGCCGACCAGGGGCGGACCATCCGCATCCCGGTCCACCTGACCGAGACCATCCACCGGCTGAAGAAGATCTCGCAGTCCTCCGTCCAGGAGACCGGCAAGCTGCCCGATCCCGAAGAGCTGGCGCGGCGCATGAACCTGCCCGTCAACAAGGTCCTGGAGATGCTCTACTCCTCCCAGGACCCGGTCTCCATCGAGACCCCGCTCGGCGAGAACGGCGAGGGTTCGCTCGGCGACCTGCTCGAGGACAAGGCCTTCCCCTCCCCGCCCGACACGGTCATCCACATCAACCTCCGGGAGCAGATCGAGGCGGCCCTGCGGACCCTGCCCGAGCGGGAGACGCTCGTGCTGCGGATGCGCTACGGGCTCGGCGACGGCCGCGAGTACACCCTCGAAGAGGTCGGCCAGCATTTCAAGCTGACCCGGGAGAGGATCCGGCAGATCGAGCTGAAGGCCCTCAAGGCCCTCCAGCTTTCGGCCCCCGGCCAGAAGCTCAAATCGTTCTGACCGGGCGGGCCGCGTCGACGCGGGGACCGAGGCCTCCGGCCCGGCCCCGAGGACCGTCATGACCTACGACAAGATCGGCTTCATCGCCCCCTCGACCTGTCTCTCCCTCAAGGAGAAGCCCGTCCTGCGCCGGACGGCCCGGCGCCTGCGCGAAGCCCTGGACGTCCGGGCGGTTTTCATGAGCCCCCACCTCTTCTCGAGCGACGCCGACATCGACCACGTGACCGCCCCGGTCGACGACCGGGCGGCCATCTTCAAGGAGGCCATCCGGGAGCTCGACCTGATCATCTCGGTCGCCGGCGGGACCGGGGCCGAGGACCTGGTCCGCAAGATCGACGCCAAGGACCGGCGCATCATCCGGGCCCGGCGCCCGCTGTTCATCGGCTTCTCGGACTTCACCTTCCTGCTGAACGAGATCTACCACGATTGCCGCGTGCCGGTCATCTACTTCCCGTCGCTCAAGGTCGGCAAGGGCGACTTCCGCAACCTCCTGGCCCTCATCCGGGGCGAGGAGATCGAGTACCGGGGCTCGGCCTGGCTGACCCCTCCCCCGCCCCGCCGGCTCTCCGGCGTCCCCCTCGGCGGCAACCTGTCGACGTTCGTCAACTTCCTCAACCGCGGCACGCCGCCCAAGTTCAGCTGGCGGCGGCACATCCTCTTCATCGAGGACCTGCACGTCGACGTCGAGGACCTGCACCGGCTGCTGGCCGCCCTGCGCCGCCACGACGTCTTCGCCGGCATCAAGGGCCTGGTCCTCGGCTCGCTCACCCCGCCGGGCAAGGGCTTGAACCCGAAGAAGGAACAGCGGGAGGCCGTCCGGTTCGTCCGGACCTATCTCGCCGACGTCATCCAGGACCGCCGCCGCCAGGGCAATCCCCTGCCCATCCTGACAGTCGCGAACTTCGGCCACGACATCCGGCGCAACCTCATGGCCGTGCCGATCGGCGGCCGGGTGGTCATCTCGCGCTCCAAACGGGTCCTCTTCCGCCTGAACAGGCGTTCCCCCCGGAATCACCCGACGGCTTGAACCGGGCCGGCCCTTACGTCCGGAGGTAGATGAGGGCCTGGAGGGCGGCCACGCAGCCCTCGCCGGCCGCCGCGACGACCTGCAGGCCGCCGCAGGTCAGGTCCCCGGCCGCGAAGACGCCGGGGACGTTCGTCCGCTGGAAGCGGTCGACGGCCACGCACTGCTTGTGATCGAGGGCCAGCCCGGCCTTTTCGAACAGGGGGCCGGATGGGATCTCCCGGAAGACGAAGACCGCCGCCACCGGAACGACCTCGGGCCCGGCCGGGCCCTCGAGGACCACGGCCTCGACCCGGTCCTGGCCCCGGATGCCCTTGATCTTGGCCTCCCGCCGGACGGTCACGCCCCCGTCTTCGAGGGCCCGGGCGGCCGGCGAATCCACGGCCCCGCCCGCCTTCCCGGGCACCCAGACGACGTTGACGCCCATGCCCTGGAGGGCCCGGACGTCCTCGAGGGCCTCCTCGGAGTGGCCGACCGCGGCCACGGTCGCACCGCGGAAGAGCGGGCCGTCGCAGGTGGCGCAGTAGCTGACCCCCTGGCCGATCAGGCGGTCCTCCCCGTCGATGAGCCGTTCCTTGGGCATGGGTTTGCCCGCGGCCAGGATGACCGCGCCGGCCTCGACGACCGATTCCTTGGTCGTCACGTATTTGGGAGCGCCTTCGAGGGCGAAGGCGATGGCGTCCCCGGCGACGACCTCGGCGCCGAAGGACACCGCCTGGTCCCGCATCAGGCGGAGCAGCTCGCGGCTGTCGATCGAACGGAACCCGGGATAGTTCTCCAGGGTGTAGGCGATGCCCAGGCGGGAGCCGCCGCGGCCGTCCAGAACGAGGGCTTTCTTGCCGGCCCGGGCGACATAGATGGCGGCCGTCAGCCCGGCCGGGCCGGCGCCGACGATGAGGACATCGGTCTTGAGCATCGTGATGGGCATCGTTCTCCCCGTCCCCGCGGCGTCAGTCCGCCAGGCGGCCGCTGTCGCCGACCTTCCAGGCGTTCTTCGTCAGGATGTAGAGGACGGTCCGGCGGATCTCCCGGCCCTCCTCCCCTTTGTACCAGATCTCGACCAGGGCCCAATCCTCGAGCCCCTTGAACTGCATCTCCAGGACCGAGACGCCGGCCCCGGCCATCTTGGCCCCGCGGAACCTCTTGAGGACGGCCGGGCTGCGGCCGAAATCGCGGAACTGGAGCGGCAGGAGCTCCTTCTCCTCGTAGTCCGTTTTGATGAACTGCTGGAGCTCGGTCGAGGGCTGGAAATATTCGTCCATGGTCGTCCAGGCGACGCCCGCGACTGGGTCCTCGCCGCCGCCGGGGCCCTGGCCCCGGAAGAGGAAATACGCGGCCGCGGCCACGAGGTCGATGGCCAGGACGATCAGGACGATGCGCAGGGTCTTACTCATCGGGTCCTCCAGTCTTGGGGGGCGTGGGCGGATTGGCAGCCCGGGCCTTGTCCAAGGCGGCCGCCTCGGCGGCCAGCAACCGGAAGCGGTCGGACAGGATGGTCCGGGACTTGCGGAACAGGGCCCGGGAGCGGCGCTCCTCCTGGCCGGCCAGGCCGCCGAAGACCTCCTGCTCCCGGTCCTCGGGCCCGCGCCTGAAGAACTCCTCGAACTTGGCCTCGGACAGCAGGCCGCGGCTGCGCAGGGCCCGGAGCATGGCCCGGGTGCTGACGCCGAAGTAGCGCTTCAGGCAGAGGACGTCGTCGAAGCCCACGGCCTTGGAGCGGATGTCCTTCTCGACCAGTTCGTGGAGCTTCTCCGGGGGCACCAGGAAGCGGGAGGCGAAGGTCTGGGCGTACTGCTCCCGCGGCGGATAGAGCGAGACGTACTCGTCGACGACGACGTCCGGGTTGTCGACGATGGGGCTGTCGTCGCGGTCCATCAGGTAATGCCCGTACAGGTGGGCGGCGATGACCGTCTGGAGGCCGGCCGGTTCGTTGGCGTTGATGAGCGCGAAAGCGGCCTGGCGCTCCTCGTCGAAGACGAAGAGCCCCGAGATGCGGTCTTCGTCGGCCAGGGTCTGGCGGACGACGCGGCAGCCGTTGATCTCGCAGAGCCCCAGGACGTCGCGGATGGGCTCGTTGCCCAGGCCGAGGCGCCGGCGCTCTTCCTCGGCCAGGCGCTCCGGGGCGATGCGGGGATAGCGCGGGGCCAGGGCCAGCCGGCGGCCGGTGGCCGCCTCGAGCTCGAGATACCGCTCGCAGGTCGAACGGAACTTCTGGAGGTCCCGGCGCAGCCGCTCGCCCGCCTCCGGCCGGTCGGACAGGCGCTCGAAGGCCGGCCGGTGGTCTTCGAAGAAATAGGAGACGTTCCTGTTGAGGAAGCCGGCCACCTTGAGGAGGGTCTCGAAGCTGGGCGTCCGCTTCCCGGACTCGAGGAGGGAGATGTACTCCGACGACAGTCCGAGGGACTTGGCGAAGGCGCCCTGGCTGAGGTTGACCTCCTCCCGGGCCCGGCGAAGTCGTGTCCCGAGAAGCTTGTCCATGGCGGCGCACCCCTGGGCGGCGACGGCAGGATAACACGAGGTTAGCGGTGTGTCAATCGCGCCCGGGGCCAAAAAAGGGTTGACAATTGACGCTCCCGTTTTAGAATGAGGGAGGGAACAAGGGAGAAACATGGCCGAAGAGAACATCCTCGACATCTTCCCCGGCGCCAGCCGGGGCCTCTGCAACGCCGTCCTCAACCAGGTCCAGGACGCCGTCGTGTTCCTCGACCGGGACCGCCGGGTCGTCTACTGGAGCCCGGCCGCCGAACAGATCTCGGGCCGGGAGGCCGCCTCCGTCCTGGGGAAGGCCTGCGGCGAGGCGCCGACCCTGTTCGTCGACTACGCCGGCCTCGATATCTGCCGGGAGAAGTGCCCGGTGGCCATGACCCTCAAGGACGGCGCCCCGCGCACGCTCGACGTCTATCTCCGGCATAAAGACGGCTTCCGCACGCCGGCCTCCCTGCGGATCATCCCCGTGTTCAAGGACGGCGGCGAGGTCATCGGGGCCGTCGAGACGTTCAGCGGGACGGCGCCCAAGGTCACCCTGCCCCTGGCCCTGGCCGAGCTCGAAAAGATGGGCCTGGTCGAGGCCGAGACGGGCATCCCCTCCAAGCAATACCTGGACATGACCCTGGCCACCCGCCTCCAGGAGTTCCAGAAGTACGGCCTGGCCTTCGGGCTGATCTACGTCGACATCGACAACTACGGCAAGATCCTGGAGAAATACGGCCGCTTCAACGCCGGCAAGATCGTCCGGACCGTGGCCCGGACTCTGCACAAGAACATCCGCTTCTTCGACATCGTCGGGCAATGGGGCACCGAGGAGTTCCTGATCCTCCTGCTCAACATCGACGAGGGCCGGCTGGACATCGTCGCCAACAAGCTCCGCCTCCTCGTCGCCGAGTCCTACATCACGACCGAGACGGGGATGCTCAACGCCACCGTGTCCATGGGGGCCAGCCTGGTCCTGCGCTACGACACCGTCGATTCCCTGGTCAAGCGCGGCGAGCAGCTGATGCTGCACAGCAAGTGGCTCGGCAAGAACCGCGTCAGTATGAGCTTCGTCCAGAAAGAGATGGCCTAGGGCCGGGACGGAAGGACTTCTCTCAGAGCGAGGCCGGGCCCTTGGCCTTGAGGTCGTTGACCTCGGCGTCGAAGATCACTTCGCTGTTCCCGCCGGTCAGGCTCAGGCGCAGCCCCGTGCGCTGGAAGGTCCACTCGGAGGACAGGCTCAAGCTGCCCGTCGTCACCGCCGTGCCCAGGTTCTCGCCCCGGTCGGCTGAGCCGCGGTCGCGCCAGACCACGTTGTCGTAGCGGGGCTCGCCGACCTTGGCGTTCAGGAAATCGCGGATCTTGTTGTAGTCCGCGACGTAGCGGTCCTTGTTGGCGTAGAGCTCGAGAAGGCGGAGCCGCATGGAAGCCAGCTTCCCGTCGATGAGGATGTAGGTGACCAGGCAGCGCTTGCCCAGGACGTCGCGATGGTAGCGCAGGTAGGCCATGTCGCCGGACGTCTCCCGGCTCAACGGCCGCCCTTCGGCCCGCAAGATGGACGATTCCATCTGGCCCCACTGGATGACGGGCAGGCTGGCATCGGCGAGGTCGAACTCCTTGGGATCGTCGATCCCCGCGGCGGACGGGGTCAGGTCGACGACCTTGAGGGTCGAGTTCAGCTTGCGGACCGCGTCGTCCGGGACGTAGCCGGCCAGCGTCCGGCCCGAGCGCGAGGACGTGAATTGCACGTAATACCAGCGGGTCCGGAACTTCTGGGCGCTCGACAGCTTGACCACCGTACCGCGGGGCAGGGTCTCGACGACCGGGCTGCGGCCGTCGGGATCGAGGTGGACGGCGATGGCCGCCGCCGTGACCTCGAGACGGACGATGATCTCCGACCGGGCCGGCCTCGGCCCCAGGCCGAAGAGAACGGCCAGCAGGAGCGCCCCGGCGGCCCCCCTGGAAACGTTTCGTTTCGTGTTCATGGCTTGCCCATCTCCCTGATTGTCCATTTTCGGACGGGGGGGGCGGGAGCCGCAATCGCCGCGGGTGATGATTCCGAGGGGGGGTGGGCCTCACCCCCGGCGGGTAATGCGCCCGGCCGGCCCGCCCCCCGGGGCGGCCGGCCCCGGGGTCGAACCGGCCGGACGGGCCTATTTCAGCTGGAAGCGGACGGTCACGGTGAAGACGACCGGCCGGGGCCGGCCGTTGATGATCATCGGCTCGTAGACCCACTGCCGGACGGCGTCGATGGCCGCCTGGTCGAGCAGGGGGATGG
>CAZNPB010000090.1:0-6910 GCA_964574895.1 uncultured Eubacteriales bacterium | reverse complement strand
TCAGTGACAATGGAATACACTGTCCAGCAATCCGTTTTTTCATTCCCGGGATCCGAATCGAGGATGATCCGGATGGCAAAAAGGTCTAATATTTCATCAAAGGAGACTTTTTTCTTCTGCATTTTGTTCCAGATGGAGTACACCGATTTGGTACGGGCCTTCATGGAGAAATGAAAGCCTTTTTCCGCCGCAGCCTGGCCATTGCCCGGGAAGCCGGCATCAGGGAGGATCGGATCATCCTCGATCCCGGCTTTGGCTTTGGCAAGACGCCGGCGCAGAATATCCGGGTCATGGCCCATCTGGACGAGTTCATCGCCCTGGGCGAGGAGAAGATCGACGCCTTCCTCAAGGCCTCCGGCGCCCCGGATCAGTTCAAGGCCAAGCAGGTCGTCGAGGCCCTCAAGGCCGGCCAGATGGACACCAAGAAAATGGCCGAGATGGTGAAGCAGATGCCCAAGAAGCCGGACCAGGGCGGGGCCGACCCGAAGGAGAAGGCCCTCCTCGCCTGGAGCGACAAGGAGCTCGGCGGCCAGGGCTTCGCGGCCTGGAGGCCGTTCAAGCACCCGACCCTGGGCGACGTCGAGATCGGCGGGGCCGTGCCCTTCGCCGACAACACGCCCCCGGCCCGGATGATCGACGGTCTCGTCGCCGGCCAAACCCCCTGGGTCTTCGAGGTGGCCCGGAAGATGGCCCGCATCCGCGTCGCCGACGCCAAGGTCAAGAAGCTCGGCGGCGGCCTCTACGAGATCAAGGCCTGGATCGAGAACACGGGCGACCTGCCCTACCCGACGGCCATGGGCCGGCGCAACGAGCGCATCCTGCCCGTCGTCGTCTCGCTCGGCGGCGCAGGGTTCGACGTCGTCGAGGGCCGACGGCGGTCCCTCGTCCCGGCCGTCGCGGCCCGGGGCGCCCAGGCCGTCACCTGGATCGTCCGGGCCGCGAGCCCGGTCAAGATCGAGATCAAAGCGGAGACCCGGATCGCCTGGGGCGACGCCCGGTCGGTCGACCTCGGAGGTGCCAAGTGAAGAAGATCGCCGGTTCCGTCCTCCTCGTCCTCCTGCTGGCCGCCGGCCTGCCGGCCCAAAAGGCCGCCTCCAAGGCCGAGCTGGCCGTGCCTTTGCGCTTCGACCAGTATTACCCCCTGGACCAGGTCTACGAGGCCCTCAAGGCCCTGAACAAGGCCTACCCCCGGCTGACGACGCTCGAAACGGTCGGTCACAGCGAGGAGGGCCGTCCCCTCATGGCCTTGACCGTCAACAATCCCAAGACGGGCCCGGCGCTCGACAAGCCCGGGATCTACGTCGACGGCAACATGCACGGCAACGAGATCCAGGGCGGCGACATCTCGCTCTATCTCCTGGACTATCTTCTGGCCGGCTACGGCAAGAACCCGGAGGTGACGGCCCTGGTCGACAAGGCCTGCTTCTACGTCGTGCCGGTCGCCAACGTCGACGGCCGCTACCATTTCTTCGCCGATCCCAACAGCCCCGACAGCAACCGCAGCCTGCGCATCCCCACCGACGACGACCACGACGGGCTCGTCGACGAGGACCCGGCCGACGACCTCGACGGCGACGGCAACATCTGCGGCATGCGCCGGAAGGACCCCTTCGGGCCGTACCGGACCGACCCCGAAGAGCCGCGCCTGATGGTCCGCGTCAAGCCGGGCGAAAAGGGCGAATGGACCCTGCTCGGCGACGAAGGCCTGGACAACGACGGCGACGGCCGGCTCAACGAGGACGGCGAGGGCTACGTCGATCCCAACCGCAACTGGGGCTTCGACTGGGCCCCGCCCTACGTCGAGGGCGGCTCTGGCGAGTTCCCGTTCTCCGGCGCCGGGCTCAAGGCCCTGGCCGAGTGGACCATGACCAAGACGAACATCGCCTTCGCCTGGTCCTTCCACAACAACGGCGGCATGCTCCTGCGCGGCCCGAGCCGCAAGGGCCTGGGGGAGTACCCGGCCGAGGACGTGGCCGTCTACGACTATATCGGCAAGCAGGGCGAGCGCATCATCCCCGGCTACCGCTACCTGATCTCCTGGAAGGACCTGTACACGACCTACGGCGACTCCGGGGAATGGATCACCCAGACGATGGGGGCCTACTTCTACTGCGCCGAGGTCTTCCAGTCCGGGGCCGAGGCCTTCCAGGGCGCCTCGGAGCGGCCCGAGCCGGGCACGCCCCGCGAGGAGGCCCTGCGCGGCGTTTTCGGTGGCGGCCCGTCCGAGCGCGAGCGCCTGAAATACAGCGACAACGTGGCCCAGGGCGAGCTCTACAAGCCGTGGAAGGCCTTCAAGCACCCGGTTTACGGCGACGTCGAGATCGGCGGCTGGGTCAAGATGAGCTCCCGGCTGGGCGCGCCCTTCATGATCAAGGACCTCGTCCACCGCAACGCCATGGCCGTCCTGTTCGCGGCCAAGAACCTGCCCGAGGTGGCCCTCGAGGTCGTCGAGGTCAAGCCGCTCGGCGGCGGCCTGTTCCGCGTCCGGACGCGGCTGTCCAATCCCAAGGCCGTGCCGACGATGAGCGCCCTGGCCCGGCGGGTCCGGCTCTATCCCGAGGACACGCTGGCCGTCGGCGGGCCGGGAGCCAAGGTCGTGGCCGGCGGGCCGCTCCTCGATCCCGACCTCGACCGGGTCGCCTACAAAAAGGACCGGCCCGAGCTGCAGTTCCTGGTCGTGCCCGGCTTCGGCAAGGTCGAGCACCAGTTCCTGGTCGAGGGCGCCGGCCCGATCACGCTCAAATACGTCTCGCGCCATGGCGGCCGTTTGGCGCGGACCGTCGAGCTCCGCTAGCCCGCTTGCCATCCCCGCGGCGGCGGCGCATAATGGCCCGGAGACCGGACCGAACCGCGGAAGGAGAGGGCGGATGCTGAGGCGCTACCGGATCGAGAACGCGAAGATCGTCGAGACCGCCGACGAGAAGGCCCCCGTCCTGCTCTACGCCAATCCGGACGAGGCCGAGCGGCGCCTGCTCGTCGAGACCTACCAGATCGACGAGCACACCCTGAGCTCCGCCCTCGACCCCGACGAGCAGGCCCGCCTCGAGTGCGAGCCGGGTCATATCGCCTTCATCTACAAGCGGCCCAAGAACTACTCCGGCGACGACCAGCTCCTGTTCAAGGCCTCGACCATGGGCGTCTTCTACTTCGGCGAGCTCCTCATCCTGGTCGTGGCCGACGACACGACGCTGTTCGAGGGCAAGCAGCTGGCCCGCGTCGGCAGCCTCCGCGAGCTCGTCATCCGGCTCATCTACCGGGCCATCTTCCACTTCATGGAGCACCTCAGGATCATCAACCAGATCGCCGACGACGTGGAGCAGAAGATCAACAAGGCCATGGAGAACCGCTATCTCATCAACCTCTTCGCCCTGCAGAAGAGCCTGGTCTACTACCAGAACGCCGTCAACTCCAACGGCGCCCTGATCGAGAAGATCCGCCACAACGCGGCCAAGTTCGGTTTCACCCAGGAGGAGATGGAGCTGCTCGACGACATCGTCATCGAGAACAGCCAGTGCTACCGGCAGGCCGAGGTCTACTCGAACATCCTGGCCAGCCTGATGGACGCCCGGGCCTCCATCGTCAGCAACAACCTCAACGTCCTGATGAAGACCCTGAACATCATCACCATCGCCATCATGGTGCCGACCTTCATCGTCTCGGTCTTCTCCATGAACGTGACCCTGCCTTTCGGGTTCGGGGCCCTGCCCGCCTTCTGGAAGATCATGGGCCTGGCCGGCATCTCCATGATCGGCTTCCTGGTCTTCTGGAAATACAAGAAGTGGTAGCGGCCGGCCGGAGGAAGAAACCCGCCCCGGCCGCGTCTAAATCTCCTATGGTCTAGTTCTGCCCAGTTTTCAGGAGAAACAGGATGGCATACCAGTCCGGACAACACCGGGGCCGTCGCCTGGCCGCGGCCGCCCTGGGCCTGGCCCTCGCCTGGCCTTCCCTCGCGGCGGCCCAGGACGACCCCCTGACCCTCGACAAAGCGGTCAACCTGGCCCTGGAAAGGAACGAACGGGCCCAGGCCGCCAACCAGGACATCGCCGCGGCCAACGCCCGCGTGGCCCAGGCGCGCTCGTTCTTCCTTCCCTCCCTGACCAGCACGAGCACCTACACGCGCCGGCCCTTCGAGCGCACGATCACCGTCGGCGACAGCACGGTCGTCATCCAGCGGCTCAACGGCCTGTCCGAGGCGTTGGCCCTCAACTGGACCCTGTTCGACGCCCGCAGCATGACGAGCTTGTCCGCCGTCCGGGCCCAGCGGAACGCCGACGTCTCCGCGGCGACCGAGAGCCGCCGGCAGCTGGCCTTCGAGGTCAGCCAGGCCTTCCTGGGCACCCTGGGCACATCCCAGGTCCGCGAGGCCTCGGCCCGCCGCTTCGCCTTCGCCGGGCAGAACCTCGAGGCCGCCAAGGCCCGCTTCAACGCCGGCCTGGCCTCGGTCAACGACGTCACCCGGGCCGAGCTCGAATACGCCACGGCCGAGGTCGGCCTGACCCAGCTCCAGGGCCAGGTCGAGACGAGCACGCTTCAGCTCGGCAACCTCCTCGACGCCCCCGACGACGTCCGCGGCCCCCTGGTCGTCCCGGAGTTCCTGATCGAAGCCGCTTCGGCCGAGGCCGCGAATACCGAGGCTCTGGTCGACGAGGCCCTGGCCCGCCGGCTCGATATCGGCTCGCTCCGCTGGATCGCCTCGGCGCAGCGCTCGCTGGCCAAGGTCCCGCTTCTCGGCTTCCTGCCCTCCCTCAGCGCCAGCGGCCGCTACACGTTCACGAACGAAGCCGGGTTCAGCGGCAAGACCTCGACCTGGACGGCCGGCGCCACGCTGAGCTGGAACCTCTTCGACGGGCTGGCCCGGTTCGGGCAGGCCCGGGAACGCCGGGCCCTGGCCCGGCTGGCCGACCTCGACCTCCAGGCCGCGGTCCGGCGCGTCGATCTCGAGGTCCGGGAAGCGCTCGTCTCCATGACCAACCAGCGGGCCTCGCTGAAACAGGCCACGACCGCCCACGAGATCGCCAAGAAGAACGCCGCCGAAACGACCGAACTCTACCGCCAGGGCCTGGCCACGGCCCTCCAAGTCGCCGACGCCAACGTCAGCCTCTTCGAGGCCGAGGTCGCCATGGTCCAGGAACGCTACGGCCTGGGCGTCGCCTTCCTCAATCTGGAAGCCGCCCTGGGACTCGACCCCTTCGGGAAGGAGCCACGCACGTGATCAATTCGAAGAACGGAAAGCTCGCCCTCATCGCCGCCGCCGCGGCGCTCGTCGTTCTCGCCGGAGCCTGCAAGAAGGAAGCCGCCGGGCCCGCCGCCGGAAGCCGCGGCCGGGTCGTCTTCCCGGTCGACGTCGAACAGGTCCCGGTCCGCTCCCTCGTCTACTCGGTCGCCGCCGTCGGCTCGGTCGAGGCCTTCGAAAAGGTCCAGGTCACGGCCCGCGTCTCCGGGGCCGTCGACCGGGTCCGCTTCGCCGAGGGGGAATACGCCGCGGCCGGGCAGGTCCTGGTCGAGATCGAGACCGAGCGCTACAGCCTGGCCGTCGAATCGGCCCAGGCCGCCTACGAGAAGTCCCTGGCCGCCAAGGCCGACGCCGAGGCCGGACTGAAGCGCCGCGAGACGGTCACCATCCAGAACCCGGGCCTCATCCCGGGGGAAGAGGTCGAGACCTGGCGGACGAAAGTGCTGACCGCCGCCTCCGAGGTGGCCCAGACCCGCTCGGCCCTCAACCAGGCCAAGCTCAATTTGAGCGACGCCTTCGTCAAGGCGCCCATCTCCGGCGTCATCCAGACCCGGACGGTCCAGACCGGGCAGTACGTCGAGACCGGGACGGTCCTGGCCACCCTCGTCCGCCGCGACCCGCTCCTGCTCCGCTTCCGCGTCCCCGAGCGCGACGCCGCCCGGATCAAGCCCGGCCAGGTGGCCCGCTTCACGGTCCGGGAGGACGGCCGCGAGTTCGCGGCCAAGGTCGTCCACGTGGCCGAATCCGCCGACGACACTTCGCGGCTGGTCGATATCACGGCCAACATCGAGGACCCGAGCGACAAGTCCCTGCGGCCGGGATCGTTCGCCGAGATCACCGTGCCCGTCGCCTCCGCGGGCGACGCCCCGGTCATCCCGGTGGGCGCTGTCCGGCCGAGCGAGCGCGGCTTCCTGGCCTACGTCGTCGAGAACGACAAGGCCGTCGAGCGCATCCTGACCCTGGGCATGCGTTCGGCCGACGGCAAGGTCGAGGTCCTCTCGGGCCTGAAGGGCGGCGAGATGATCGTCGTCCGCGGCGCCGAGGCCCTCTTGAACGGCGCCTCGGTCCGGATCGGCGCCCCGGCCGGGGCGCCTCCCGCCGCCGGCGCGCCGGCCGACAGGAAATAGGACCAAAGGATCGCCCCCATGAACCTGACCGAAGCCTGCGTCAAGAAACCCGTCCTGGCCTGGATGCTGATGGCCGCCACGATCGTCTTCGGCCTCGTCGCCGGGGGCCGGATCGGCATCAGCCAGTTCCCGGACGTCGACTTCCCCACCATCAACGTCTCCGCGACCTGGGAAGGGGCGGCGCCGGAGGTCATGGAGAACGAGGTCGTCGAGCCCCTCGAGGAGACGCTCGTCCAGATCGAGGGCATCCGCTCCCTGACCTCGAGCTCGCGCCAGGGCTCGTGCTACATCACCGTCGAGGTCGAGCTGTCCCGCGACGTCGACATCGCCCTCCAGGACGTCCAGAACAAGGTCTCGCAGGCCGTCCGGAGACTGCCCCGGGACATGGATCCGCCGACGGTCTCCAAGTCCAATCCCGAGGACAACCCGATCATGATGGTCCGCCTGGGCGGGCCCTACCCCCAGCGCGTCCTGAGCGATTTCGTCCAGTACGGGCTCAAGGAGAAGCTCCAGACCATCCCCGGCATCGGCGAGATCTCGCTCATGGGCA
>CAZNPB010000089.1:0-6982 GCA_964574895.1 uncultured Eubacteriales bacterium | reverse complement strand
TTGAGCTCGGTGTAGGGCACGACGCCGGTCAGGACGAGCGAAAAGGCGATGTAGATGAGGGTGCAGGCGCCGAGCGAGCCGAGGATGCCGATGGGCATGTCCCGCTTGGGGTTCTTGGCCTCCTGGGCGGCCGTCGAGACGGCGTCGAAGCCGAGGTAGGCGAAGAACATGACCCCGGCCCCGCGCAGGATGCCGCTCAAGCCGAAGAAGCCGAACTGGCCCTGGTTGGGCGGGATGAAGGGCTTCCACAGCGACGGCTTGATGAAGAAGACGCCGGCGCCGATGAAGACCAGGATGATGGCGATCTTGAGAAAGACGATGATCGAGTTGACCGTGGCCGATTCCCGGATGCCCCGGACCAGGATGACGGTGATCAGGGCGATGACGAAGAGGGCCGGCAGGTTGAAGATCGCGCCCGTCCGGGTCCAAACGCCCGTTTGGGGGTTGAAGGCGAACGGCGCGTCGGCCAGGGCGGCCGGGAAGTCGATGCCGACGCCCTTGAGGAAGCTGACGACGTAGCCCGACCAGCCGATGGCCACGGTCGTGGCCCCCAGCGAGTACTCCAGGATGAGGTCCCAGCCGATGATCCAGGCGAAGATCTCGCCCAGGGTCGAGTAGGCGTAGGTGTAGGCGCTGCCGGCGACGGGGATGAGGGAGGCGAACTCGGCGTAGCACAGGCCGGCAAAGGCGCAGGTCAGCCCGGCCAGCATGAAGGACAGCGTCACGGCCGGCCCGGCGTACTGGGCGGCGGCGTGGCCGGTGATGACGAAGATGCCGGCGCCGACGATGGCCCCGACGCCGAGGAAGATGAGGTGCCAGGGGCCGAGGACGCGCTTGAGACCGGAGGTGTCGCTGGACGCCTCGCGGGTCAGCTGTTCGATGCTCTTGATCGCTAACAGGCGGCTTTTCATGAGGGCGAACTTATAACATAGGCCCCGGAGGGAGTCAAAGCCCTGTTGTCCCGACGACCGGCCGGGTCCCCGCGGCCGTCGTCCCTTCAGGTCCGGTGCGCGCTCTCAAGGTTGGACCCGTTCTTGGCCGGCCGGCCGCGGCCGACCCAGCTGTAGAGCACCGGCAGGACCAGCAGCGTCAACAGGGTCGAGGAAATCAGGCCGCCGACCACGACCACCGCCAGCGGGCGCTGGATCTCCGAGCCCGGGCCCTGGGCGAAAAGCAGCGGCACCAGGCTCAAAACGGTGATGGTGGCGGTCATCAACACCGGCCGCAGCCGGTTGAGGCAGCCGCGGACGATGGCCTCCCCCGCCGGGACCCCGTCCTCTTCGAGCTGGGTGACGTACGACAGCAGCACGATGCCGTTGAGAACGGCGATGCCGAACAGGGCGATGAAGCCGACCGAAGCGGGCACGGACAGATAGAGGCCCGAGAGCCACAGCGCCAGCACGCCGCCGATCAACGCGAAGGGCAGGTCGAGCAGGACCAGGAGCGACAGCCGCAGCGAGCCGAAGGTCAGGAAGAGCAGGACCAGGATGAGCCCGATCGTGGCCGGCAGGATGACGGCCAGCCGCTCCATGGCCCGCTGCTGGTTCTCGAATTGGCCGCCCCAGGTCAGGAAGTAGCCGGCCGGCAGGGCGACGCCGCCCCGGACGGACCGGCGCGCTTCGGCCACGAAGCCGCCCAGGTCGCGGCCGCTGATGTTGCACTCGACCCCGATCCGCCGCTGGCCGGACTCGCGGCTGATCTGGCTGGGCCCTTCCAGCGTGGCGATGTCGGCCACCTGGCTCAGGGGCACCCGGGCCCCGCCGGGCGTCCGGACCCACAGGGCCCCGATCGAGGCCACAGAGTTCCGCCGGTCCTCGGGGTAGCGGACCTGCAGGTCGAAGGTCCGGTCGCCCTCGTAGATCTGGGTCACCGTTTTGCCGCCGACCGCGGCCTCGACGACGGACTGGATATCCTCGACGTTGAGGCCGAGCCGGGCGATCAGGGCCCGGTCGGGCCGGACGGTGATGTAGGGCTGGCCGGCCACGCGCTCGACGTTGATGTCGGTCGCGCCCGCGATCCGGCCGAGGACGGCGGCGATCTCGTCGGCCTTGGCCTTGAGGACGTCGAGGTCCTCGCCGAAGAGCTTGACGATGAGCTGGGCCCGCGTCCCGGCCACCAGCTCGTCGATGCGGCAGGCGATGGGCTGGCTGAAGGAGAAGGCCATGCCCGGGAAGTCCTCCATGGCCCGCCGCATCTTGTCCATCAGCTCCTCGCGCGATCCGGCCGAGGTCCACTCGCCGCGCGGCTTGAGCAGGCCGACGTAGCCCGTCTTCTCCACGCCGCGGGCCTCCAGGGCCACGCCGGTCTGGCCCGTCTTGCCGATGATCGTCACCAGCTCGGGGAATTCCATGAGCCGGGCCTCGACCTTGCGGCTCATCTCCAGCGACTCCGCCAGGGAGATGCCGGGCAAGAACTGGACGTCCGTGTCCAGGGCGCCCTCGTCCATGATGGGCATGAACTCGGTCCCCAGCCGCGGGATAAGGGCCGCCGCCCCGGCCAGGAGGGCCACGGCGGCCGCGACGACCAGGGCCTTGCGCCGCAGGGCGGCCCGCAGGAGCGGCAGGTAGGCCTTCCGGGCCCCTTCGACGAGGAAGCTCGTCTTCTCGCCCTGGGGCTTGAGGACGAGCGAGCAGAAGGCCGGGATGGCCACGAGCGACAGCACGAGCGAGGCGAACAGGGCGATGATGTGGGTGAAGGCCAGGGGCATGAACATCTTGCCCTCCATGCCTTGGAGGGCCAGGATGGGAATGAAGGTCAGGGCGATGATGAGCTCACCGAAGATGGACGGCTTGCGGACCTCGAGGATGGCCCTCAGGACCGTCGTGAAGCGCCGGGCCCCGGCCCCCTTCTCCGAGAGATGGCGCTGGACGTTCTCGACCTGGATGATGGTCGCGTCGATGATCATGCCCAGCGAGATGGCCAGCCCGCCGAGCGACATGAGGTTGGCCGACAGGCCGAAGACCCGCATCATGACGAAGGTGAAGAGGATGGAGAGGGGCAGGGCCAGCAGGACGATGAAGGCGCCGCGGGCGCTGCGCAGGAAGAGCAGGAGCACGATGACGACCAGAATGGCGCCGATGAGGAGGGCCTCGGTGACCGTGTGGATGGCCCGGCCGATGATGTCCGAGCGCTGGTAGTATGGCTCGATCCGCAGCCCGAGCGGCAGGACGCCGGAGGCGTTGATCTCGGCCACGCGGTCCTGGATGGCCCGGACGACCTCGCGGCCGTTGGCGCCGCGCAGCATCATGGCCACGCCGCCGACGGCCTCGCCGCGGCCGTCCTTGACGGCCCCGCCCTGGCGGACGGCCTGGCCGGCCCGGACCTCGGCCACGTCGCGGACGAGGACGGCCGTGCCCCGCTCCGTCTTCAGGGCCACCGCGCCGATGTCGGCCGGGGTCCGCAGCAGGCCGATGCCGCGGACGAGGTACTGCCGCTCGCCCCGCTCGAGGACGTTGCCGCCGACGTTGAGGTTGTTCCGGCGCAGGGCCTCGCCGACGTCGCCCAGGGTCAGGTCGTAGGCCCGGAGCTTGTCCGGGTCCGCCGTGACCTGGAACTGCCGGATGAAGCCGCCGAAGGAGTTGACCTCGTTGACGCCGGGAACGGACTTGAGCAGCGGCGACAGGATCCAGTCCTGGGCCGTGCGGACCTCGGTGAGATACTCGGTCTCGTCCAGGCCGGCCGGCCGCTCCCCGGCCAGCGTGTACTGGTAGACCTCGCCCATGGCCGTCGAGACGGGGCCCATGGCGATCTCGGTGCCCTCGGGGACGCGCTCCCGGGCCTCGATCAGGCGCTCGAGGACGAGCTGGCGGGCGAAATAGATGTCGACGCCGTCCTCGAAGACCACGGTCACGACCGACAGCCCGGCCTTGGAGACCGAGCGGACCTCGTCGAGCCGGGGCAGGCCGCGCATGGCCGTCTCGACCGGGAAAGTGACGAAGCGCTCGACTTCCGGCGGCGACATGCCCGGGGAGGTCGACAGGACCTCGACCTGGACGTTGGTCACGTCCGGGAAGGCGTCGATGGGGACGCGCAGCACGGCCCAGGCGCCCAGGGCGACGAGCACCAGGACGCCGAAGAGGACGACGGCCCGCTTGCGGAGCGAGGCCTCGACGAGGCGGTCAATCATGCCCATGCTCGTCCTCCAGCGCGCCCTTGCGGATCTCCGACTCGAGCAGGAAGCTGCCCGAGACGACGACGGTCTCCCCGTCCGCCAGCCCCTCGAGGACCTCGACGGACCCGTCGAAGCGCTCGCCGGTCCTGACGGCGCGGCGGGCAAAGGTCCTCTCGCCCGTCTTGACGAAGACCACGGAACGGCCCTCGTCGTCCTGGACGGCTTCTTCGGGCACGACCAGGGCCCGCCGGCCTCCGGCCGCGGCGACGGACGCCTCCACGTACATGCCGGCCTTCAGCCGGCCGGCCGGATTGGGGATCTCGACCCGGCCCTCGACCGTGCGCGTCGCCTCTTCGACGGCGTCGCCGACGAGCGCCAGCCGGCCGCGGAACTCCTGGCCCGGATAGGCCTGGGTCTTCAGGACCACCTCCCCGCCCGGCTTCAGGGCGCCCAGGTCCTTTTCCTGGATGTGCAGGCAGGCCCACAGCACCGAGGGATCGGCCAGGCGGAAGAGCCCGGAGCCGAGCTCGACGGCGTCGCCGGTGACGACGCCGCTTTCGATCACGGTCCCGCCGAAGGGGGCCCGGACGGCCAGCAGCGGCCGGGGCGCCTTGGCGGCCGCCAAGGCTTCGATCTCGGCCGCGGACAGTCCGAGCAGGGCCAGCCGTTCCCGGGCCCCGCCGAGGACCGCCCGGGCCGCCGGCCCCTCGGTCACGTCGCCGGCCCGGCGCCGGGCCCGGTCCGCGGCCTGGAGAAACTCCGCTTGGAGGGTCAGGAAGTCGGGACTGTAGATCTCGGCCAACAGCTGGCCTTCGCGGACCCGGTCGCCGCGGACAACGAGAACGCGCTCCAGCCGCCCGGGCGTCCGGGCCGTCAGATGGACGACCCGGCGGGGGTTCCATTCGAGCTCGCCGGCGGCGGAGATCCGCCGCTCAACGAGCCCCGACGCGACCGTCACGGTGGTCAGGTTCGCCGCCGCCACGGCCGGGGCGGTCAGGGTGAGGGACGAAGGCGCCTCGGCCTCATGGGCCTCCGCTCCGGCCGGCGCGGCCGGCTCCGGGGCGCGCCCGGCGCGGCAGCCGGTCAGGGCAAGCAGCGCGGCCACGGCGGCCGCCGGGATGTATCGCCAGGTTGTCTTCATGGTTCTCTCCGTCAGTCCGCGGCTTCGCCGGCCGCTTCGAGGTCGGCCAGCGCCAGGTTATAAAGGAAGAGGGCCCGCAGGTGCTCGACCTGGGCCAGGACGAGGGTCCGGTGCAGGTCGAGCAGGCCCAGGGCCTCGGTCTTGCCGTACCGAAAATATTCGAGCTCGATCGCCAGCTCGTCCTCGAGCTCGCGCAGCAGGCTCTGTTCGTAGATCCGGACCTGCTCCTCGGCCGACTTGGCGGCGGCGAAGGCGCTCCGGACGGCGGTCCCGACGCGCCGGTCGAGGACCGTCGCCGCCAGGCGGGCGGCCTCGGCTTCGGCGGCCGTTTCCAGTCGCTCGCCTTTGGCCCGGCCGGGCCGGAGGAAAGGCATGGTCAGGCCGAACGAGACGCCCCAGCCGTTCAGCCGGACGCTCGGCAGGAGGAACCCGGCCAGGAAATCGGGCCGTTGGCCGAGGCCGGCCAGCTTGACGGCCGAGTCCGCTTGGGCCGTCCGCAGGGCCGCGATCCGGAAGGACGGCAACCCCTGCCTCGCCCGCTCGACGAGCGCCTCGGCGTCGACCGTGAGAGGCGCGAAGGGCAAGGGGGTGGTCAGGTCGGGCGGCGCTCCGTCGTCCCGGCCGATCAGCTCGGCCAGGGCCAGTCCGGCCGTCCGGCGGTCGCGGTCCTGGTCGAGGATCTGGTTCTTCAGCCGGGCTTTCTCGGCCCGGGCCCGCAGGAGGTCGGCGTAGGCGGCGGCGCCGGTTCGATAGCGAGCCTGAAGGTCTTCGATCAGGGCGTCCAGGCGGGCCGAGGAGCGCTCGAGCGCCTCGACGGCTTCGGCCGCGAAGACCGCGCCCCAATAGGCCCGCTTGACCCGGGCACCGAGGAGCAGCCGGACCCGTTCGAGCTCGGCCCCGGCCAGGTCCTCGCCCAGCCGGCCGATCTCGGTCCGCAGGGACCGCTTGCCCGGGTACTCGAAGGCTTGCTGGATCCCGAGATGGACCTCGGCCTCGTCGCCGTCCTTTTTCAGACCCGGCCACGAAAGGCCCTCGAGGCTGCCCTGGAGCTCGGGGGCCGGCCGGGCCCGGAGCTGGAGCGTCCGGCCGCGGGCGGCCTCGACGCGGGCCTGGGCGGCCCGGACCTCCGGATTCCGGGACAAGGCGGTCTCCACCGCCTTCTCGAGGGTCAAGCCGTCGTCTCCCGCGGCGAGGGGGGAGACGAAGGCCAGCGCCGCGACCGCGGCGATCAGGAACGGGACGAACGGTCTTCGGACCGGCATGGCGAACCTCCTGGTCTGGGACGTCGAGGGCGGACCTGACGGGGCCTAGACGAGGAGGGCGCGGGGAGGCGGGGTGACGTCCTCGGCCGCGGCGACGAGCGGCCGGCCGGCGGCGTCCGGCGCCAACAGGGCCACGAACGTCCCCTCGGGCAGCGGCCCGACCGCTTCCGGGGCCATGAGGCTGGACCAGAAGCAGAGACAGACCGACGCGCCGGGATGATGGGGATGGGCATGTCCGAACTGGCCGCCCGGGGAGGGGCAATGCACCGGACAGTGATCTTCGGCGTAGTAGAAATGGACGAGGCCGCCCGCGAAGACGACGACAAGCGCCAGGGCCGCGAGCTTCCTCATGACCCGTCGATTATCCCAGAACCCCGGCCGCGGGTCAATCGGCCAAGGGGCGGCCGGCGTCCCGTGTCAACTCATCTAATCAGGTAACCGAAGCTCGGATTGTTCACTCACCAAAAA
>CAZNPB010000088.1:0-7107 GCA_964574895.1 uncultured Eubacteriales bacterium | reverse complement strand
AGCGGGCCGTCGTAGCCGATGGCGTTGAGCTCGCGGACGACGGCGTCGAAGTCGACGTCGCCGTGGCCGAGGGAGCGGAAGTTCCAGCCGCGGCGGACGTCGCCGAAGGGCAGGAAGGAGCCGAGGATGCCGGCCCGGCCATCGAGGGTGACGGCCACGTCCTTCATGTGGACGTGGTAGATGCGGTCGGCGAAATCGCGCAGGAAGAGCTCCGGGGCGACGCCCTGCCAGACGAGGTGGCTGGGATCGAAGTTGAGGCCCAGGGCCAGCCGGCCGTTGAAGGTCTCGAGCAGGCGCCGGGTGGTGTAGACGTCGAAAGCGATCTCGGTCGGGTGGACCTCCAGGGCGAACTTGACGCCCTGCTCGTCGAACTCGTCCAGGATGGGCGACCAGAGGTCGTGGACCGTCTTAAAGCCGGCCTCGACCATGTCCTCGGTCGTGGTCGGGAAGGAGTACCAGGCCTTCCAGATGGGCGAGCCCATGAAGCCGTTGACGACGTAGCAGCCCATGGCCCGGGCGGCCCGGGCGGCGGCCTTCATCTCCTCGACGGCCCATTTGCGCAGGGCCTCGGGCTTGCCCTTGACGCCCTCGGGGGCGAAGCCGTCCAGGCGCGGCTCGTACTCGTCGCCGACGCACTGGCCGGCCAGGTGGGCGCCGAGGGCCCAGCACTTCAGGCCGTGCTTCTCCAGGATGCGCTTGCGGTCGCGGACGTAGGCGGGCTCGGCCGCGGCCTTGCGGACGTCCATGTGATCGCCCCAGCAGGCGATCTCCAGGCCGTCGTAGCCCCAGGCCGCCGCTTTCGCGCAGACCTCCTCGAACGGCAGGTCGGCCCACTGGCCGGTGAAGATGGTGACGGGTCGTGCCATGGTGTCCTCCTTCGGTTCAGGCCCCCAGGGGCAGCCAGATCGCGCCCCGGGCCGAGCTCTCGACGCAGGCCTCGATGAAACGCACACCGCGGACGCCGTCGTCGACGCCCGGAAAGTCGAGGTCGGCCGGGGCGAGCGTCTCGCCGCGGAGCGTCTTCGCCAGGGCGGCGATGAACGTCGTGTAGACGTTGGCGAAGCTCTCGAAATAGCCCTCGGGATGTCCCGAGGGCAGGCGCGACAGCGATTGGGCCCGCGGCGACAGGGGATCGCGGCCGCGCGAGATCGTCTGGCTCGGCCGATCCAGGAACGAGACGCGGGCCGTATTCGGCGTTTCCTGGAACCACTCCACGGCCCCCTTGGTGCCGTAGACGCGGAGGCGCAGGGCGTTGTCGTGGCCGGCCGCGATCTGGGAACTCCAGTAGACCCCTTTGGCCCCGCCCTTGTAGTCGATCATGATGGTGGCGTTGTCGTCGAGGGGCCGGCCGGGGCCGAAACGGTCGAGACGGGCGCAGAGCGACCCGATCTCCAGGCCGGTCATGTAGGCGGCCATGTACTCGATGTGGCTGCCGATGTCGCCCACGCAGTTGGAGGCCCCGGCCTGGGCCGGGTCGGTCCGCCAGGCGGCCTGCTTCTGGCCCGTGTCCTCGATCCGCGTGGCCAGCCACTCCTGGGGATACTCGCCGTTGACGAAGCGGATGTCGCCGATTTCGCCGGCGGCGATCATGTCGCGGAGGTGCTTGACGACCGGATAGCCCGAATAGGCGTAAGCGACGGCGAAGAGGCGGCCCGATTCGCGGGCCAGGCAAGCCAGGTCCCCGGCCTCGCGCGCGGTCGTGGCCAGCGGCTTCTCGCAGACGACGGAGAAGCCGAGCTCGAGGGCCAGCTTGGCGGCGGGGTAGTGGGCGCTGTTGGGGGTGACGACGCTGATGAAGTCGGGCTTGTCCGGGCGCGCCGCTTCGGCCCGGAGCATCTCGTCGAAGGTCCGGTAGAGGCGCTCCTTGGCGAGCCCGAGGGCCTCGCCCGTGGCCAGGGTGTTCTCGAACGTCCGCGAGAAGGCGCCGCAGACGAGCTCGGCCCGGCCGTCCATGGCCGCGGCCTTGCGGTGGACGTCGCCGATGAAGGCGCCCGGCCCGCCGCCGATCATGCCGTAACGGAGCCGGGGCGACTTCGCCCCCGCGGCTTGCCCTTCGATCATGTCAGCCTCCGGATGGGGTCAAACCTAAACCAATTAACTTCTTGATCCCGAACCTGTCTTCCAGCATCCAAAAAGTTAAATAGTTTAGGTTTGACCCCTTCTCATTTTATAAGACCCCTGATGCGGTCAGCGGCCAGCTTGGCTTCGGCGGCCACGGCCGGGTCGGCGAGCAGGGACTCGGCGATCTTGAGCGAGGCCGGGCAAGGGAAGCGCCCGAGCAGGCCGAGCACCAGCCGCCGTTCCTCCGGGCGGGGCGAGAGGCCGAGGACCTTGTCAAGGTCGGCCGCCGCGGCTTCGGGGTCCCGGTAGGGCTCCAGGCCGATCATGCGGACGTAGGCCCGCGTCGCCAGCACTTTGTGGTTGAGGTCCGTGGCCGCGCGGGCGATGCCGAAGACGTCGTCGCGGGGCGCGATGGTGGGCCAGTCCGCCAGGGCCCGGACGGCCGCGTCCACTTCCGTTCCGTCGGGCCCCCCGAGGGCGGCCCGCACCAACGGGAGGGCCGAATCGTCGCCGATCTTGCCCAGGACGCGCAGCAGGTCGGCCCGGTCCTGCGGGTCCTTGACGGCGGCCAGCCGGGCCTTGACCTCGGCGGCGCGGGCCAGCTCCCGGGGATTCAGCCGGGCCACCGCCGCCACGGTGTCTTCCATGGTCTCCCGGGACGGCTCGTCGTCGAGCCCGGCCAGGAGGTCGAGCAGGGCCGGGATATCGGCCTGGACGGAGATCGTTCGCAAGGCTGCGGCCGCGCGGGAGCGGACGGCCGAGGCCGCGGACTTGACCGCCTCCATCAAGAGCGGCCTGGCCGGGGCGATGCGCCGCTCGCCGGCCGCCCGGATGAGCTCGGCCTTGAGGCCGTCATCGGCCGGCTGGTTCAGGTTCTCGAGGACCGCCTCGTCGACGTCGCGCCCCTTCATCCGGACCAGCGCGTCCCGCGCGGCTTCCTGCTCGGCGCCGCCCGAGCCGGCCGCCTTCGCGGCCAGGAAGAGGACCGATCGGCCGTCGCCGGCGGCCGCGATCGACCGGAGCGCGGCCCGCCGGACGTCGGGCGCCGGGCTGGCCGCGGCGGCCTGGAGGTACGGCGTCGCGACGTCGGCCGGATAGCCGGCCAGGAGCGCGGTCAGCTGGACGCGGTTCTCAGGGGGCAGGCGGTCCATGAGGCCGGCCACCTTGCCGACGTCCGCCGCGGCGAAATGGACCGGGACCGCGGCCAGGGCCGGCGCGAAGAGCAGCGGGTCCGACCCGGCCAGGGCCTTCAGGATCATGTCTTTGGGCTCGGCGGCCGCAGCCAGCCGGCCTTTGAACGCGGCCTGCCGCAGGACCGGCGCCGGCGCGGCGGCGAAGACCTTGTCGTAGGCGGAGGCCGCGGCGGCCTTGTCGCCGGCCGCCAAGGCCTTTTCCGCGGCCAGGAGAAGGGCCGAGGCGATCTCGGGCTTCAGCGACGCACCCGACTTGCCGAACAGGGCGGTCAGGCTCTTGATCGCGTCCGAGCCCCCGACCTTGCCCAGCGCCTTGACGGCGTCGGCCGCCAGGGCGGCGTCCGTTCCGCCGGCCAGCTGGGCCAGCGCCGGCACGGCCGCGGCCGACCTCCTCTCGCCGAGCGTGAAGACAAGGCCGCGGCGGATGTCGCCCGGCGCCTTGTCGAGGGCCTCGAGCAGGGCTTGATCCGCTTCGGCGCCGGGAATGCGCTCCAGGGCAAAGCGGGCCGGGCCGGTCGTCTTGGGGTCGAGCGTTAGGGCGGCCAGGACGGGCACGGCGTCCGGACCGCCGATCTGCCGCAAGGCCCGGCAGGCCGCCATCAGCCCGGCCGGCGCCGGCGAGCCCTTGACGAATTCGAGCAGCGCCGCTTCGGTCGCCTGCCGGGCCGGGCCGTCGTCCTTGTGCGCGAAGACGTAGGCGTGAAGGCGCATGGCCGGCCCGACGTCCGAGGTGTCGTAGGCCGCGAGGGCGCCCAGGATGGCCGCCAGTTCGGGGCCGGCCTGCCCGGCCGCCGGGATGGGCCCGCCGGCCAGGGCCGCGCCAACGAGAAGAGCCGCGAGGACGATCGATATTCTGGGCGTCTTCATGGTCGCTCTCCTCACTCCGGCAGCTGCCAGGGTCCGCGATAGGAGTGGCCGAGGAGCCGCTCCGCCTCCGGGTCGCCGAGGATGGTCTCGGTCTTCGGGTCCCACCGGATCTTGCGGCCGACCTCCATGGCGATGACGCCGAGATGGCCGACGCTCGCGGACCGGTGGGCCGTTTCGGCCGGGGCGATGGTCTTGGCCCGGCCCTTGACGCAGTCGAGGAAGTTCTGCTGGTGATCGCGGCTCTTGTAGAGCCGGATCTCGTCCGGCCCGACGATGTCGCGCTTGAGGCCGGCCGGCTCGGTCTCGAACTGGCCGCGGTCGACCCAGATCCAGCCGTATTCGCCGATCCACTTGGTGCCGCTCCAGATCTCGTCGTGGCCCCCGGCCAGGACCATGGGCGTCCCGTCCGCGTACTTGGCCCGGACGTAATAGCGCGTCGGGCTGGTGTAGATGCCCGACGTCGGGAATTCGCCCGTCGCCTCGATCTCGACCGGGCCGGTCTCGTCCCAGCCCATGCCCCAATGGGCGATGTCGAGATGGTGGCCGATCCAGTCCATATATTGGCCGCCGCCGAAGTCCATGTTCCAGCGCCAGTTCATGTGCACCCGGGCCTTGCAGTAGGGCCACCAGGGCGCCGGCCCGACCCAGAGCTCGTAGTCGAGGTTGGGCGGCGGCGGGACGAGCGCCTCCTGGCCGAACGTGCCGGCGAAGTCGTAGTGGCCGGCCGGCAGCCCGACCTCGATCCTCTCGATCTTGCCGATGCGCCCGTTGCGGACGAGCTCCGCGGCCCGATGGAAGTTCTCGACCGAGCGCTGCCAGGAGTCCGTCTGCCAGACCCGGCCGTAGCGGGCGACGGCGTCGCAGAGGGCCCGGCCCTCGCGGAGGTTGTGGGTCAGCGGCTTCTCGCCGAAGACGTCGAAACCGGCCCGCAGGGCGGCGATCGACAGGATGGCGTGCCAGTGGTCGGGGACGGCGATCGAGACGGCGTCGAGGTCCCGGCGCCGGTAGAGCTCGCGGAAGTCGTGGTAGGTGGCGCAGGCCTTGTTGCCGTATTTCTTGTCGACCATGCCCTTGGCCATGGCCAGGTGCTCGGTGTCGAGGTCGCAGACGGCCACCCACTGGACCTCGGGCTTCTCCAGGAAGTTGGCCATGTTCGAGGGGCCCTGCATGCCGAAGCCGATGCCGGCCATGACGATCCGGTCCGAGGGCGCGACGGCCCCGTCCTTGCCCAGGGCCGAGGCCTTGACGATGGTCGGGAAGCCGGCCACGGCCGCCCCGCCGGCCACGGCCACGGTCTTGAGGAACTGACGACGCTTCATCCCGTTCATGGGTCCTCCGTTGGCTCTCAAACGAGCGGCGTGGCGCCCGGCACGGCCACCGGGTCGACCGGGTTGGGGCCGAACTCGTATTTCGCGGGCGAGAGGTCGAGCTTGGACGCGTTCAGGGCCCAGTCCCACGACAGGGCCCGGCCCGTGTAGGCGCTCATGCGGCCCATGATGGCGCACAGGGTGCTCTCGGCGACGCGCTTCCCCTCGTTGAGGGGCTTTCCGGCCCGGATGCTCTCGATGAGGTCCTTGTGCTCGACGACGTAGGGGTTGGGCTCGTCGCCCTCGAACTTCCAGGCCCCAGGGCCTGAGATCTCGCCGTAGCCGAAGGCGGCGCCCTTCGTGCCGACGATCTTCTCCTCGACCCGCTCGGCGCAGCCCTTGG
This sequence comes from uncultured Eubacteriales bacterium, assembly GCA_964574895.1. GTDB lineage: Bacteria > Acidobacteriota > Aminicenantia > Aminicenantales > Saccharicenantaceae > RBG-16-66-30. The sequence continues at coordinate 1,276 of CAZNPB010000088.1, read as the reverse complement.
TCTGGCGGCACTGGCTGGCGACGCGGACGCCGCCGGGGTACTCGAACTCGACGGCGAAGTGGTCGAAGATGTTGCCGTACTCGGGGGCCGTCCGGACCTGGCGGCCGCCCATGGCCATCACCTTGACCGGCAGGGCGCCGAGGGCCCAGTTCATGACGTCGATGTTGTGGACGTGCTGCTCGACGATGTGGTCGCCGGAGGTCCAGGAGAAATACAGCCAGTTGCGGCACTGCCATTCCATCTCGCTCATCTCGGGCGTCTTCTTGATGACCCAGAGGTCGCCCTGGTTCCAGTAGCATTGGCCGCCGACGATCTCGCCGATCGCGCCCTCCTGGATCCGCTTCATGACCTCGAGGTAGCGCCGCTGATGGCGGCGCTGCGTCCCGGCCACGATGCTCAGGCCCTTTTGGGCGGCCAGAGCCGAGCTGGCGATGACCGAACGGATCCCGACCGGGTCGACCGCCACCGGCTTCTCCATGAAGACGTTCTTGCCGGCCTCGACCGACGCCTTGAGGTGGAGGGGCCGGAAGCCGGGCGGCGCGGCCGTGACGATGTAATTAATGTCCTTGATCTCGAGAAGCTTCTTATAGCCGTCGAGACCGGTGAAGCAGCGCTCGGGCGTGACCTTGACCGCGGCCGGCACCTTCTCGCGGAGGGTCTTCAGCGAGCCCTCGACGCGGTCGCGGAACGGATCGAACAGGGCCACGATCTCGACGCCGGGCGACGAATTCACGGCGTCGATGGCCGCGCCCGTGCCCCGGCCGCCGCAGCCGATGACCCCGATCCGGATGGCGTCCGATCCGGCGGCGAAGAGGCCGCCGGCGCCGGGCACCGAGGCGGCCAGCGCGGCCGCGGAGGCCATCGAAGCGGTCCTGAGGAAGTCCCGGCGGGTCAGCTCGTTGTCGCTCATATCATTCTCCTTATGAGGATGGGGTCAAACCTACATTTTTCGAAAAAATGTAGGTTTGACCCCATCTTTTTCTTCTTCTTAATAATCGTCGGCGGCGCGATAGGCCTCGAGGAGCGCCTTTTCGCCTTCGAGCCCCCTGCGGCTCACACCGTGCTCCAGGCACAGCACGCCCGCATAGCCCTTGGCGTGGATGTGCTTGAAGATGTTGCGATAGTTCATCTCCCCCGTGCCCGGCTCCTTCCGCCCCGGCGAATCGCCGATGTGGAAGGCGGCCAGCTCGTCCCAACAGGCGTCGATGTTGGGGATGATGTTGCCCTCGGTGATCTGCTGGTGGTACATGTCGTCGAGGATCTTGACCGAGGGGCT
>CAZNPB010000087.1:0-7319 GCA_964574895.1 uncultured Eubacteriales bacterium | reverse complement strand
CGGACCCAGACCTGCTTCCGGACGCCCGACGGCCGCTTCTTCGGCTTCGAGGGCTGCGGCAACACCGCGGGCTGCTGCTGGGGCTCGTGCACCCACGTCTGGAACTACGAGCAGGCCACGGCGTACCTCTTCGGCGGGTTGGCCCGGTCCATGCGCGAGACCGAGTTCCTGCAGGCCACCGACGACCGGGGCCTGATGAGCTTCCGGGTCCGCCTGCCGATCAACCGGGCCCGCGAGTTCGGCAAGGCCGCCGCCGACGGCCAGATGGGCTCGATCATGCGGGCCTTCCGGGAGTGGAGGATGTCGGGGGACGACGCCTGGCTGCTCAAGATCTGGCCGGGCGTCAAGCGGGCCCTCGAGTTCGCCTGGATCCAGGGCGGCTGGGACGCCGACCGCGACGGGGTCATGGAAGGCTGCCAGCACAACACCATGGACGTCGAGTACTACGGCCCCAACCCGCAGATGGAGCTCTGGTACCTGGGCGCGCTGCGGGCGGCCGCGGAGATGGCCGGCCGGGCCGGCGACCGGGCCTTCACCAAGCTGTGCGGCGACCTCTTCGCCAAGGGCCGGGCCTGGACGGACGCCAACCTCTGGAACGGCGAGTACTACGAGCACCAGGTCCGGCCGCCGAAGAGCGTCGAGGACGTGGCCCCGAGCCTGCGGCTGGACATGGGGGCCAAGAGCATCACCGAGCCGGACTACCAGCTGGCCCGGGGCTGCCTCGTCGACCAGCTGGTCGGCCAGTATATGGCCCACGTCTGCGGCCTGGGCTACCTCGTCGATCCGGGCCGCGTCAGGACGACCTTGGCCAGCATCCTTAAATACAACACCCAGGCGGGCTTCGACGCCCAGTTCAACTGCCTGCGCTCGTTCGTCCTCGGGGACGAGACGGCCCTGCTCATGGCCAGCTATCCCAAGGGCCGGCCGCGCAACCCGTTCCCCTATTTCACCGAGGTCATGACCGGCTTCGAATACACGGCCGCCGTCGGCTTGATCTTCGAGGGCGACCGGGCGGACGGGCTCAAGGTCATCCGCGACATCCGCGACCGCTACGACGGCCGCAAGCGCAGCCCCTTCGACGAGGCCGAATGCGGCCATCATTACGCCCGGGCCATGGCCAGCTGGGCGGCCGTGCCGGCGCTGTCCGGGTTCCAGTGGGACGGCCGGGCCAAGGCCATGACCTTCGGGGCCGAGGACGGGACCTGCTTCTGGTCGAACGGCGAGGCCTGGGGGACCTGCGTCATCGGGGCGGCCGGCGCAACGGCCGAGCTGGCCGTGCTCCACGGCGTCCTGTCGCTCCGGTCCTTCCGCCTGGGCGGCGGGCCGGCCAAGGCCTTCGGGCCGCCCCGGGTCATCCGGGAGGGGGAGACGATCCGCATCGATCTCCGGGGGCGGGGGTGAAACAACCGGGCCGTCGGACCGTATATCAGGGCGTAAAGACCATATCGGGAGGAGTCAGAACGATGAAAAAGACAGTCTTGCTGGTTTCGGCCCTGATCGCCCTGGTGCTGTTCGCGGCCGTCGGCGCATTCCCGGGGACCGTCCCCGCGACGGTCGTCCCCGAGGGCGCCCAGTGGGTCGTGCACCTGGACATGGAAAAGTTCGTGGCCACCGACCTGTTCGCCGAGCTGAACAAGGACGGCAAATTCGAGGTCAAGAGCCGCGATCTCAACCGCTGGTTCAAGATCGACGTGCCCAAGGACGTCACCGGCGTCACGGTCTTCGGGCTCGGTCCCGGCGACGATCAGATCGTCTTCGCCGTGGCCGGCAAGTTCGACAAGGCCGGCATCCTCGGCCTCGTCGCCGAGTCCAAGGAGCATCAGGAAACGCCCTACGGCGCCTATACGCTCTATTCGATGGACGACGACGAGTTCGGCGCCTTCGTCACCGACAACCTGATCGTCTTTTCCGAGGGCCGGACGGCCGTCGAGAAGGTCCTGGACACGGCCGGCGGCAAGGCCAAGAACTACGCCGGATCCGCCTTGAGCGCTTCGCTCAAGGACGTCCCGTCGAACGCCTTCATCAGCGGCGCCCTGCCGGACCTCTCCGGCCTGGGCAAGGAGATCGGCCAATCCAAGGTCCTGGACAAGGCCTCGGGCCTCTTCTTCCTGGCCCAGGAGACCAAGGACGTCCTCCAGGTCCGCCTCCAGGTCACCGCGCAATCGCCCGAGAGCGCCAAGAACATGGCCGACATCGCCCAGGGCTTCGTGGCCATGGCCAAGCTCGGCGGCGACGACGCGGACCTGGCCCGGATCTCCTCGCTGCTCGAGGGGCTCCGCTTCGGCGTGGACGGCAAGACTTTCAAGCTCGAGTTCGAGCGGCCGTCGAAGGACATCGCCGACCTGTTGTCGAAAGACCGGGGCCTCCACGGCCTGCTCGACTGACGGGCCGGCGGACGCGGATGAGACGGCCCCGGCCGCCCGGGGCCGCGGGGAGACCATGACCGAGCACGGTCCGTGTGGAACGATGACCGACGAGGAGCTGGCCCGCGAGGCGCGGGCCGGCTCGCGCCGGTCCTTCGAGGAGCTGGCGTCCCGGTACAGGCGCCGGCTCTTCGTCTATCTGCGTTCCCGGGTCGGGAGCGACGAGGACGCCGAGGACCTGGTCCAGGACACCCTCCTGAAGCTCTATAGGAATATCGGCGCTTACGACCCCGCCTACCGCTTCTCGACCTGGCTCTACACCTCGGCCGGGCGGCTGGCCATCGACGCCTTCCGAAAGGGCGCGGCGGCCCGGGCGCACCTCTCGGGGGCCCCGGTCGAGGACCTGCCCGACCCGGCCGCCAGGCCCGCCGGGGCGGGCGCCGGGGCGGGCGCGACCGGGGCCTGGGACGCGGCCCGGGCCCTGGGCGGGGACCGCTACCGGGTCCTCTGGCTGCGCTACGGCGAGGACATGAGCATCGAGGAGATCGCGGCCGTGATCGGCCGGACGCGGCTGGCCGTCCGGGTCCTGCTGCACCGGGCCCGGACGAGCCTGGCCGTCAGGCTGGGACCGGACCCGCGGCCGGCGGCGAGGCCGGGCGCGGGTTGGGCGGGCCACCCGGCCGGGGATTGAGGAAAGGAGAACGTCGATGTGGTGCGCGATCGTCCGCTGGCTGATCTCGCGGGCCGAGGACACGGGACGGGCCAGGCCCCGTTGGGCGGAGCGACATGCCGGTCGCTGTCCGGCCTGCGGCGCGTTCGCCCGGACGTCGGCGGCGCTCGCGTCGCGTCTCCGGTCGGAGCGCGCGGCCTGGCTGGACGGGGTGCCGGAGCTCCAGGGCCGGCGCGGGCCCGGCCTCGACGCGGCGGCCGACGCCGGGACCGGAGTGACGGGGCGGGAGCGTCCGCGCCCGTCGCGGCCGTGGCTGCGCCCGCTGCCGGTCGCGGCGTCCCTCCTGCTCGTCGTCGCCGCCGGCTGGGTCGTTCTCCGGGTGACGCGGCCGGAACCTCGGACGACCGTGTCGGAGGCGGCGGCCGCCCGGGCCGCTTTCGAGCGGCTGGCCTCGGCGCCCAAGGGCCTCCGCGGCGCCCTGGCCGAGGCGGGATCGCCGCTCGAACGGGAACGCCGGACCCTGGAAGGGCTGGTGGCTTCGGCGGCCGATTATCTGGGCGACCGGCTGAACGTCAGGATCGAACGCAAAGGCGACTCGAAAGGCCGGTGAGCGTCTAGATCCGGCGCCGGGTCGGACGGAAGTCCCAGGTCAGCCGGTACGTCATGTCCCGCAGAAGATCGCGCATCGCCGAATCCCTGTCCCGGACCGAGAACACCGGCGCTCCGCCGTCGATGCCGACCGTGCCGAGGGTGGCTTGGCCCTGGGAGGAGCGCGTCCATAGCGTCGCCCCGTCCCGGCCCGAGACGAGCCGGACCTTGATCATGACGTCGAAGGCCGACCGGGCCAACAGGGTCTTCTGAAGCGGGGCGGCCAGGTCGATCTGCGGTTTGACCTTGGTCACGGTCATTTCGCCCACGAAGACGGCGTCGAGGCCCTGCTTCTCGCCGAGGGCCAGAGCGACGTCCCGGTCGAACGCGGTCTTGCCCAGATCGGCCAGGATGGTTTCGGCCGGTCCGAGCTCGACGATGGGCACGCCCTGGGCGGCGTTGACCTCCTGGAGGAAGAGCTGCGTGGCCGCGGCGTCGAGGTCGCCCTTGGCGCCTTCGGCCTTGAACACGACCAGGCCGAGCGAGCCCATCCGGGTCAGATCGACCATCGGGGGGACGATGGTGTAATGCGCGGCGCATCCGGCGACGGCGGCGGCGAGGATGAGGACGAAGGCGGCGTGCTTGGCTTTCATGGTCGTTCTCCCGGGCCGGAAGGCCCAAAACGGAATCTTCAGATGGTTTAGTCGCGGCCGGCCCGCCCTGTCCGGAAATTGAAAGGGGAGGCGCCGCCGCTTGACGACAGTCGAGCCGATGAGCGAGGCTAGGAATATAAGGGGACGTCCCTCATCTTCTTATCTGATGAGATGGAAGGCGGTCTGGCGGCCGGCCAGGAAGAAGGCCTTTTCCCCGTCGAAGAGGATGTCCTGCTCCAGGGGGGCCCGGAAATCGACGCCCCACTCCGGCACCGGCCCGGTGACGCTCATCTCGGCCGTGAAGGCGCTCATGGGGACGAGCTTGACGTCGCCGCGGCCGGCGTTGTGGACCTGCTCCCAAGGCAGGCCGATGAGCGGTCCGGGCTCGTGGAGGAACAATCCCAGCGAGTGCGAATAGATGCGCGGTCCGGGGATGCCGGTCTCGCGGGCCTTGACCAGCATGCGGCCGAGCAGCTCGTTGCCGGAGAGGCCGGTCTTGAACTCGCCGCAATAGACGTCCTGGAGCCGGTTGGCCTCGGCCATGAGCTTCTTGAGGCCCTCCGGCGCGTCCGTCTCGCCGGGCCGCAGGACGTAGGCCAGCTCCTGGTGGTCGCTGTTCCAGCGCATGTACTTGATCCCGACGTCGCAGTGCAGGACGTCGCCCGGTCGGATGAACTTGTCGTCCGGGCCCCACTTCTCGACGTCCTTGGGCGAGCGGCCGCGGATGGAGACGAAGGGGCTGAAGGAGACCTTGAGACCCAGGTCCGTGACCCGCTGCCAGTAGTACCAGCGCAGGTCCTCGGCCGTGGTCTGGCCGACGGTAACGACCCTGGCCGAGAACATGTCGGCGATGATCGACCGCGACAGGGCGGCGGCCCGCTCCATGACCTCGACCTCCTCTTCGGTCAGCGTCTCGGTCCAAAGCGTGACCAGGGGCTCCGCCGAATGGAACCGGGCGGCGTACTTCGGCCCGACGGCCTCGACCAGCCGCTTTTTCAGGACCGACGTCAGCCCGCCGGCCACCCACTGCCCCTCGCCCTCGTCGAGGCCGATCTTCTTCGGATCGCGCTCCCGGACGACCCGGCCCAGGGCCTCCCATTGGCCCTCGCCTTTCTTGGCGTCGAAGGCCGCGGCGTCCCAGGCGTTCTTGAACAGGCCCTGCGTATCGGTCCGCGACACGTTCAGCCGTTCGACGCCCTTGGCCGGGCCCTGGTCGAAGAAGACCAGGATCTGGGTGATGGGGTTCCAGTTCTCATAGGGGATCATGGTCTCGAAGACGGGATCGAGGTTGTCCTCGTTGCAGCAGACGATCCACATGTCGAAGCCCGTCTCGCGCATCATCCGGGGGACGAGCGTGTCGAGGCGCTTGGCCGTGATGCGGTAGGTCAGCGCGGCCCGCTCGCGGACGGGCAGCACCGTCGGCGCACCGCCGTGCTGGGCCGGCGCCGGGACCGCCAGACCGGCGATCAGGACGCCGCCTAAGATCATCGTGAGGAAAGCTTTCTTGGTCATTGAGATCCTCCGTGTTCGGGGACTAACGTTCTTCTATCACCGCGCCCGCCGCGCGGTCAAGCCGGCCGGCGAAAACCGGGGTTGCTTTTTTTGCGGGGAGGGGAACAACCGTCCCTCGAACGGCGTCTAAAGGGGAGACGCGGAGCCGCGCATTGATTTCGCGCCGGCGCCGTGCCAGAATGTCAGACCGATCCTCTTTCCCGGAGGTACCGTCAAGTGACACTTCGCCGCTTCCCCATCGTCCTGGCCCTGATCGTCGTCTGCGCCGCTCTGGCCCCGCGGGCCGCCGCCGACCTCGCCTTCGACCGTTATCACCAGCCGGAAGAGATCGCCGCCGCCCTGCAGGACCTGGCCCGGGCCAACCCCTCGTTCGTCAAAGCCCACGTCCTGGCCAAGAGCCCCGGCGGCCGCGACCTGGTCCTGCTCGAGGTCGGGCCCGAAGTCGCCAAGACGGCCAAGTCCCTGCCGGCCGTCTTCGTCGCCGCGGACATGGACGGCGGCGTGCCCCTGGCCGCCGAAGCCGGTCTGTGGCTGGCCAAGGCCGTCGTCGGCAAGGCCGACCTGCGCGCCGACCGGACCTGGTACATCCTGGCCTGCGGCAACCCCGACGCCGCGGCGCTCTATTTTTCCAAGCCTCTGCGCCGCGACACCCGCAACGCCCGGCCCCTGAACGACGACCAGGACGACGCCGTCGACGAGGACGGCCCCGACGACCTCGACGGCGACGGCCGGATCACCCGGATGCGGGTCGCCGAGCCCGCCGGGACCTGGATGGCCGTGGGCGGTGAGCCCCGCCTGATGAAGAAGGCCGACGGGCTGAAGGGGGAGAAGGGCGTCTGGACGCTCTACACCGAGGGCCTCGACAACGACCGCGACGGCCGCTACGACGAGGACGGCCCCGGCGGCGTCAGCCTGGGCGCGGCCTTCCCCCATCTCTTCAAGTCCCATGCCCCCGACGCCGGCCCCTGGCCCGGCAGCGAGCCGGAGACCTACGCCCTGCTGAAGTTCTTCGACGCCCATCGCGAGATCGGCCTGGCCTTCGTCTTCGGCGAGGCCAACTTCTGCCTCGCTCCGCCCCGCGGCGGCCGCAAGGGCGACGCCGACCTCAACCAGATCAAGGTCCCCGAGAGCATGGCCGGCTTCATCAACGCCGACCCGGGCCGGACCTACACCATGGCCGAGATCATCGAGCTGGTCAAGCCGCTCGTGCCGCCGGGCATGGAGGTGACCGAAGGCCTGGTGGCCGGCTTCCTCGGGCTGGGCGCCGCGGTCAACCCGCTCGACGACGACCTCAAGTTCTACAAGGAGCTGTCCGAGAAGTACAAGGAGTTCCTCAAGGCCGCCAAGCTCGACGGCAAGCGCCTGGAGCCGGCCGCCGACAAGGACGGCGCGCTCGAGCTCTACGCCTATTACCAGCTCGGCCTGCCCTCGTTCGCCCTGGACTTCTGGACCCTGCCCGAGGTCAAGGAGGACAAGCCGGCCGACGAGATGACGCCCGACAAGCTCGAGAAGATGAGCAACGACGAGTTCATC
>CAZNPB010000086.1:0-7505 GCA_964574895.1 uncultured Eubacteriales bacterium | reverse complement strand
GCCGTGCTGGCGGTGGCCGAGGAGGTTGCCGGCGCCGCGGATCTCGAGGTCGCGGGCCGCCAGCCGGAACCCCGAGCCGAGCTCGCTGAACTCCTTGAGGGCCTTCAGGCGCTCCCGGGCCAGGGGGGTCAGCTCGAGGTAGGGCGGCACCAGGAAATAGGCGTAGGCCTGGCGGGCCGACCGCCCGACCCGGCCGCGGAGCTGATAGAGCTGGGCCAGGCCGTAGAGGTCGGCCCGGTCGACGATGAGCGTGTTGACGAGCGGGATGTCGATGCCGTTCTCGATGATGGTCGTCGAGACGAGGACGTCGTACTTGCGCTCGACGAAATCGAGCATGCGCCTCTCCAGGGCCGGGCCGGCCATCCGGCCGTGCACGGACACGACCCGGGCCTGGGGCACCAGCCGGGTGATCATCGCCTCGACCTTGTCGATGTCCTCGATGCGGTTGTGGATGACGAAGACCTGCCCGCCGCGGCCGATCTCCTGGCGCACGGCGGCGGCGATGAGCTTGGCGTTGAACGGCGTGACGACCGTGTGGACGGCCAGCCGGTCGCGCGGCGGCGTCTCGATGAGCGAGATGTCGCGCAGGCCCGACAGGGACATGTTCAGCGTCCGCGGGATGGGCGTCGCGGTCAGGGTCAGGACGTCGATGGTGGCCTTGAACTGCTTGATCTTCTCCTTGTGGCCGACGCCGAAGCGCTGCTCCTCGTCGACGATGAGCAGGCCCAGGTCCCTGAAGCCGACGTCCTTGGACAGGAGGCGGTGGGTGCCGATGAGGATGTCGACGAAGCCCTTGCGGGCGTCCTCGAGCAGGGCCTTCTGCTCGCGCGGCGACTGGAGCCGGGTCAGGGCCTCGACCCGGACCGGGAAGAGGACCAGGCGGTCGCGGAAGGTCTTGAGGTGCTGGCTGGCCAGGACGGTCGTCGGGCAGAGGACGGCGACCTGCTTGCCGTCCATGACGGCCTTGAAGGCGGCCCGCATGGCCACCTCCGTCTTGCCGTAGCCGACGTCGCCGCACAGGAGCCGGTCCATGGACGTCTCCCGCTCCATGTCGGCCCGGACCTCGCGGATGGAGCGGAGCTGGTCCTCCGTCTCCTCGTACTCGAAGGTCTTGCCGAACTCCTCGTCCCACGGTCCGCCCGAGGAGAAGGCGTGGCCCTTGACGGCCCGCCGCTTGGCGTAGAGCTCGACCAGCTCCTTGGCCACGGCCTCGACGGCCTTCTTGGCCCGGGTCCGCGTCTTTTCCCAGGAGTTCGTGCCCAGCTTGTCGAGCGGCGGCGGCTCGGCCCCGGACTTGGCGAACTTCTGGACCCGGTCGAGGTTCTCGACCGGCACCAGCAGGCTGTCGCCGTCGCGGTAGTGGAGCTCGATGAACTCCCGGCCCCGGCCCTCGACCTCGACCCGCCGCAGGCCGCGGAAGACCCCGATGCCGTAGTCGGCGTGGACGACGTAGTCGCCGGCCTGGAGGTCCTGGAACTGGGAGAAGAAGGGCCGGCGCGAGGCCCGGCTGACGATGACTTTCTCCTCGGTGAAGATGTCCCGCTCGGCGAAGAAATCGAGCTTCTCCCGGGGGTAGCTGAAGCCGCCGGGGAGCGGACCGAGGTGCAGGGCGACCTCGCTGCGGGACGGCACGGCGAAGGGCGAATCGGGCTCGACGACCGGGATATCGCTCTCGCGGAGCAGCGTGGCCATCCGCTGGCGCGTGCCGGCGTTGAGGAGATAGATGGCGCAGAGGTCGCTCTCGGCCTGGAGCTTCTTGAGATACTGGAGGAAGAACGGGATCTTGTTGTCGAAGCGAGGCACCGGTTGGAAGGCGAAGGCGAAGCTCTTCTTGCGGGCCGGGGCGCCGAGGTCCTCGAGGCGGACGGCCTCCCGGCGGACGCGCTGCAGGAGGCGCGGCGGGAAGATGGCGTCGGGGTCGACGGCCAGGACGCCGTCGGCCAGCAGGTCGGCGCACTGGTCGCGGAGCTCCTTGACGTGGTCGTCCCACTCGCAGTCGACGGCCTCGGGATTGTCGACGACGAAGACCGGGTCCGCGAGGTAATCGGTCACGGGCACGAAGCGGTCGGCGAGCAGCAGGGCCAGGGAGGCGAAGCTGGGACCGAAGTCGCCGCGGTCGAGGCCGGCCGTCCGGGCCTCGAGGTCGCGGGCGAAGCCCTTGGCCCGCTTCCCGGCGGCGGCCTTCCAGGCGTCCAGGAACTCCGGCGTGGCCGGGAACTCGCGCAGGCCCGGGACGGTCAGGCGCTCGATGCGCTTGAGCGACCGCTGCGTCGAGATGTCGAACTCGCGCAAGGAGACGACCCGCGTGCCGTCGAGCTCGATGCGGAAGGGATTGGCTTCCCAAGGCGAGAAGACGTCGACGATGCCGCCGCGCCAGGCGTACTCCCCCGGCGAGGCGATGAGGTCCTCGCGGGTGTAGCCGTAGCGGGCCAGGGTCCCGAGCAGGGCGTCGTGATCGGCCTCGCCGCCGACTTCGAGGTCGAGGAAGAGGCCGGCCAGGTCGGCGGGCGCGGGGACCGGCTTGAGCAGGCCGCCGAGCGAAGTGACGATGAGCGCGGGCGGGGCGCCGAGCAGGCGGCGGAAGAGCTTCATCCGCGAGGACACCGCGTCGAGGGAGGGCGGGACCTCGAAATACGGGTTCTCGGCGAGCGGGGCCAGGGTGGCCAGGCCGGCCCCCGGCGCCAGCCGCGACAGGTAGAACCGGCCGTCCTGCTCGGACTGGCCGAGCGGGGCGGACTCGGCCCGGATGAAGACGATCGGGCGGCCGGCGGTCCTGGCCAGGCAGGCCAGGAGGTAGGCTTTGGCCGGCTCGATGACCCCGCGGACGGACAGGGGCCGGTCGGGCGAAGCGACGGCCCGGGCGAGATCGGCGAACTCCGGCGTGCAGAGGAGGAAATCGAGGCTCACCGGTCTATTCTAGCGGGGGGAGCCGGACCCGGTCAAACCCGCGAGATCGGGAACATGGACCCGGGAAGTGTCCCCGGTCCGTCCCGACAAAATGGGGGACACGATCCCTTTTCGGGAGAAAAGGGTCATGTCCCCCATTTTCGTGTCCCGTATTTCCCCGCCGCCAGCCCCTGCGGTATACTGCCATGGATCGCCGATCCGTCAATTGAACGGAGGACCCGCAGACATGAGAACTTGCGTCCGTGCCCTTCTGGGTGTCGCGCTTCTGGCCGCGCTCGCTCCCGCACTCCGGCCCCAGACCGCCCCTTCCGCCGAAGATGCCCTGACCCTCAAAGCCCGGGCGCTCATCGCCGCGTTGGACAAAGGCGATTTCGCCCTCGCCGTCAAGGACTTCGACGCCACCATGTCCAAGGTCATGGGGCCGGACAAGCTCGAGCCGATGTGGACGAAGCAGCTGCCGGCCCGGGTCGGCAAGTTCAAGCAGCAGGGACCGGCCCGGCGCGAGGAGCTCCAAGGGTACCGGATCGTCCTCATAACCTGCGCCTTCGAGAAGACGACGCTCGACGCCCGGGTGGTCTTCGACAAGGAGGATCGCGTCGCCGGGCTCGGCTTCGTGCCCACGGCCCCGCCGGCGAGCTACGCGCCGCCGGCCTACGCCGACCCGGCCAAGTTCGAGGAGAGCGAGGTCACGGTCGGGGCCGGCCAGTGGGCCCTGCCGGGGACGCTGACCAAGCCGAAAGGTCCCGGGCCCTTTCCGGGGCTCGTCCTCGTCCACGGCTCGGGCCCGAACGACCGGAACGAGGCCCTCGGGCCGAACAAGCCCTTCCAGGACCTGGCCTGGGGGCTGGCCACCCGGGGCATCGCCGTCCTCCGCTACGACAAGCGCAGCAAGGTCCACGGCAAGAAGATCGTGGCCGATCCCAAGCTCGAGGCGGCCATGACGGTCAAGGACGAGACCATCGACGACGCCCTGGCCGCGGCCGCCCTGCTCCGGACGACGGCGGGCGTCGATCCGAAGCGCGTCTTCATCCTCGGCCACAGCCTGGGAGGTTTTCTCCTGCCGCGCATCGCCCTGGCGGCCGAGCCGCTGGGAGTGGCCGGATTCATATCGCTGGCCGGATTGACCCGTCCGCTCGACGATACCATCCTCCGCCAGATGACCTATCTCTACGGCCTGGCCGGGGACACCCTGACGAACGAGGACAGGAAGAAACTCGAAGGCCTCGAGGCCGATGTGGCCAGGATCAAGGCCCTGACCGAGGCCGACCGCGGCTCGACCACGAAGATCCTCGGGGCTATGCCCGCCTATTGGCTCGACGTGCGCGGCTACGACCCGCCCGAGCTGGCCAAAAAGGTCCGGGCCCCGATGCTCTTCCTGCAGGGCGGCCGCGATTACCAGGTCCAGACGGTCGACCTCGACAACTGGAAAGCGGCCCTGGGCTCGCGGCCGGACGTCGAGTTCCGCCTCTACCCGAAGCTCAACCACCTGTTCTACGAAGGCGAAGGGCTCCTGGTGCCGCTCGAGTACATGCAGAAGCACGGCAGCGTCGCGCCGTACGTCATCGACGATATCGCCGCCTGGATCGCCAAGCGCTAGCCGCCGACGATCCCGTTCGAGCCCTCGACGGCCCGGGCCCGCTCCTCCGGGGGAATGGCGGCCGCGACGGCGCCCTCTCTCACGCGAGGGGGGGGCGGCGGGCGAGGCTCGGCCTCGGCTGCGGCCCGCCTCAGGCGTGGGGGATCGAGGTGTGGGCCGAGAGCTCGGAGCTCGTCGTGACCAGATCGCGCACGGAGAGCTCGTGGACGCTCCTGTGGCCGGTCAGCCGGGCGAAGTCCCGCAGCTCCTCGGTCGAGACGCGCAGGTAGTTGGCCAGGCCGCGGGCCGCCTCCTCGACGTCCAGCCGGGCCCGCAGGCCCGGGTCCTGGGTGGCGATGCCGACCGGGCAGCGGCCCGTGTCGCAGATGCGGTACTGCTGGCAGCCGATGGCCATGAGCGCGGCCGTGCCGATGGCCACCGCGTCGGCGCCGAGGGCCAGGGCCTTGGCGAAGTCCGGCGACAGGCGCAAGCCGCCGGTCGCGACGAGCGTGACGCCCTTGACGCCCCGGTCCGCCAGGTAGCGGCGGGCCCGGTCGAGGGCGTAGATGGTCGGGACCGAGGTGGCGTCCTTGACGGCCTTGATGGCGGCTCCGGTCGCCCCGGCCCGGCCGTCGATGGTGATGAAATCGGGGCCGGCCGCCAGGGCGAACTCGAGATCGGCCTCGACGTCGCCGGCGGCGAACTTGACGCCGATCGGCCGCCCCTTGGACAGGCGCCGCAGCTCGTCGATCCGGCGCTTGAGGTCGTCGCGGGTGCGGAGATCGGCGAAGCGCGACGGGCTGACGATGTCGGCCCCCTCCGGGAAGCCGCGCAAGGCGGCGATCTCGGCCGTCACCTTGCCGCCGGGCAGATGTCCCCCCATGCCGGGCTTGGCCGACTGCCCGATCTTGATCTCGACGGCGTCCACGCGTTCGAGGTTCTCCGCGGTGGCGCCGTAGAGGTTGGGGACGTACTCGAAGATGAACTTGTGGGCCCGGGCCAGGGCCTCGGGCAGGATGCCGCCCTCGCCCGAGGACATGGCCGTGCCGGCGGCGGCGCTGCCGGCGGCCAGGGCGGTCTGGGCCTCGCGCGACAGGGCCCCGAACGACATGTGGCTGACGATGATCGGCGTGCCGAGGACGAGGGGCCGGTCGGCGTTCGGGCCGACGACGGTGACGGTGTCGACCGGCTCGCCGCAGTCGAGGGGCTGGCGGGCCAGCTGCGCGCCCTTGACGAGGATGTCGTCCCAGGAGACCACGGGCCGGCGCGAACGCATGGGCTCGACGATCGACTCGCCGGTCAGGGCCAGGCGGTGGATGTCGGCCATGGCCGTCTCCAGGTCGTCCGAGGTCCGGCGCAGCTCATCGAAATTGCGGGGCTCGCGGGCGGGCGCGGCCGGGGCCGCGGGGACCGTCTCGGCGGGCGCATCCTCCTCCAGGATGAACTCGGAGCGGGCCGCGCCGCAGACCGGGCAGACCCAGTCCGGGAAGAGGTCGTCGAAGAAGACGCCCTCGACCTTCTCGTTATAGATGTAAGAACAGATGAGGCAACGGTATTTGTTCATGGCCGACCCCGGTCCGGTCATGCTAACATAAGAAGGGGTCAAACCTAAATTTCTTCAATTCCCGGGAGCCGTCCCATCGCGCCCGGGCAAAATTGAAGAAATTTAGGTTTGACCCCTTCTGGCCTTCTTAGAGCCGCCACCAGTAGGAGAACTTGAGGAAGACGCTGTAGTTCTCGCGGATCATGCGGCCGGTCGAGTCGCGAAGGTAGTTGTTGTCGAGGCCCAGGAAGAAGACCGTCCCCGGCCGCAGGACCCAGCTCGCCAGCAGGCTGCCGAAGGCCTGCTTGTAGAAGAAGTTGTAATCCACGATGGCCCGGAAGGAGAGCGTCTTGCTGACCTGGAAGGTGGCCTTTTCGCGGACGACGTTGTAGTCCCAGAGCCGCTCGCCGCCGGCCGAGCGCCAGAACGTCTGCTTGCTGAAGTCCGTCCCCAGCTGGATCCGCTTGGAGGGCTTGAAGGTCACCGAGACGCCGTAGATGTTGCTGTAGCCGAGGAACGGGTCGTCGGGGTCGTAGTTGATGCTGTCGCCCGTGGCGAAGGTGAAATAGACGGGCATCCAGCTGATGAAGGTGATCTGCGACTCGACCGAGAGCTGCTGCCGCCGGAACTCGACGTCGGCGAAGCGCTCCATGGCCGCTTCGTACATGACGAAGACCTGGTTGAACTCGGTCAGCCGGAACTGGACCTGCGGCTGGAACCAGGTGTCCTGGCGCGTGCTGTCGTCGTAGCCGTCGCGCACCCCGGCCTGGAGGCGGAAGCGGACCTGGTTGAGGTATTTCTTGTCCGGGTAGAGGACGTAGGAAGCGAAGCCGCCGGCGCTGCGGTAATCGGTCCGGTTGACGAAGCCGAGCGAGGCCTGGAAGTCGGGGTGCATGGCCTTGTAGAAGCCGCCGAGCGTCCAGTGCTTGGTCGTGTAATAGAGCTCGCCGTAGAGGCCGGGCGCGAGAGAGGTCCGTTCGCCCTCGGCGCTCGAGCTCGAGGCCAGGGCCTGGAAGCTGAAGAAGACGTGGTCCTTGAAGCGGAGCTGGCCGTCGACGCCGCCCAGGCGGCTCCAGGCGCCGTCGCCGAGCTCCTTGTCGGTCAGCGTGAAGCCGATGTAGGAACCCGAGCCGACGTCGGCCTTGGTCCGCAGGATGTTGGAGAAGGCCTTGGCGCCGGAGGTCTCGCCGCCGCCGTTCGGGATGGCCCAGAGGCTCTCGGCCGGGTGCAGGTCGTAGGCCGAGAGCAGGCCGTAAGTGAAGCGCCCGCTCTTGCCCGACAGCTTGGCCCCGACGCTGGGGTCGTTGATCTGGCGGGTGTAGACCGTCTCGATCTCGGGCGAGCTGAAGATCTCCATGCCCTCCAGGAAGAAGGGCCGCTTCTCGTTGTAGCGCAGGGCGTAGCGCAGGTTGTAGTCGATCTGCGGCTCGTCGGCCTCGATCTGGCTGAAGTCGGGATTGGCCGTCAGGTCGAGGGTCG
>CAZNPB010000085.1:0-7635 GCA_964574895.1 uncultured Eubacteriales bacterium | reverse complement strand
CTCAAGGAGAAGCTCCAGACCATCCCCGGCATCGGCGAGATCTCGCTCATGGGCACCCTGTCGCGGAACGTCCGCATCTGGCTCGACGCCGCCAAGCTCGACGAGAAGAACCTGACGGTGGGCGACGTCACCTCGGCCCTGGCCCGCGAGCACATCGAGCTGCCCGCCGGCCGGCTCGAGACGCCCGGCCGCGAGATCAACGTCCGCGTCCTCGGCGAGGCCCTCGACCTCGACACCCTGCGCAAGATCGTCGTCCGCGAGGTCGCCGGCAGCCCGATCTACCTGAGCGACGTGGCCCTGGTCGAGGACGGCTTCGAGGACGTCCGGCGCATCGCCCGGGTCGACGGCGGCCCGGCCCAGGGCATCGGCATCAAGAAGCAGCGCGGCGCCAACGCCGTGGCCCTGGCCAAGCGGGTCCGGGCCTCCATCGAGGAGTACCGCAAGACCCTGCCGGCCGACATGGCCCTCGGCATCACCAACGACAGCACGAGGTTCATCAGCGATTCGGTCAACGAGATCGAGTTCGAGCTCCTGCTCTCGGTCCTCCTGACGGCCTTCGTCTGCTGGCTGTTCCTCGGATCGCTCTCGAGCACGCTCAACGTCATCCTGGCCATCCCCATGTCGCTCCTCGGCACGGTGGCCATCATCTACTTCCTCGGCTTCACCTTCAACACCTTCACCCTGCTGGCCATGGCCCTGGCCGTCGGCATCGTCGTCGACGACGCCATCATGGTCATGGAGAACATCTTCCGCCACCGCGAGGGCGGGGAGGCCATGGTGCCGGCCGCGCTCAACGGGACGAAGGAGATCGCCTTCGCCGCCCTGGCGGCGACCCTGGCCGTCGTGGCCATCTTCATCCCGGTCGTCTTCATGAAGGGCATCATCGGGCGCTATTTCCTCCAGTTCGGCATCACCCTCTGCCTGTGCGTGCTGCTGTCCTATGTCGAGGCCGTCACCCTGGCCCCGGCCCGCTGCTCGCAGTTCCTCAAGACGACGCGGGAAGGCCGGAACAAGGTCGGCCTGGCCGTCGACCGGGCCTTCGGCCGGCTCGAGGGGTCCTACGGCCGCATCCTGCACGGCAGCCTGCGCAAGCCGGGCCTGATCCTGGGCCTGGGGGCGGCCCTGTTCGCGGCGGCCATCGTCGTCTTCATGGTCCTGCCGAGCGAGTTCGTCCCGTCGCAGGACCAGAGCCAGATCTCGGTCCGCCTCCAGACCGCGGTCGGCTCGGACCTCACCGAGACCGACGCCCTGCTCATCAAGGCCGAGGACGCCGTCAACACGCACCCCGAGATCACCCAGGTCTTCAGCTTCGTCGGCGGCATGGGCGGCGGCGGCGGGGTCAACTCCGGGATGCTGTTCATCACCCTGGTCCCGCCCAAGGAACGGAAGCTGAGCCAGGCCGAGATCTCGGCCCTCATCCGCCGCGAGCTCAACGCCATTCCCGGGGTCCGGGCCGTCATCCAGGACACTTCGCAGCAGGGCTTCACCGCCCAGCGCGGCTTCCCGATCGAGTTCTCGGTCCGGGGCGCCGACTGGAACCAGCTCATCCCCTTGAGCCAGACGCTCATGCAGGACCTGACGACCAGCGGCATGGTCGTCGACCTCGACTCGGACTACCGGGTCGGCATGCCCGAGCTGCGGGTGACCCCGGACCGGGCCGTTTGCGCCGACGTCGGCGTATCGGTCGACGACGTGGCCACGACCATCAACGCCCTCGTGGGCGGCATCCGGGTCGGCAAATACAGCACCGGCGGCCGCCGGCTCGACGTGCGCGTCAAGCTCATGGCCGGGCAGCGCTCCCGGCCCGAGGACATCTCGCGGCTGCGCGTCCGGGCCCGCAACGG
The DNA here is from genome assembly GCA_964574895.1 of uncultured Eubacteriales bacterium. Taxonomy (GTDB): domain Bacteria; phylum Acidobacteriota; class Aminicenantia; order Aminicenantales; family Saccharicenantaceae; genus RBG-16-66-30. The sequence goes on along the minus strand of CAZNPB010000085.1, from coordinate 5,791 downwards.
CGAGCTCGTGCCCCTGTCGTCCCTGGTCACCTTCGACGAGCAGGCCGCGCTCCAGGCCATCACCCGGCGCGACCGCGAGCGGGCCATCTCCATCTACGCCAACGTCGCGCCCGGCCACGCCCAGGCCGAGGTCCTGCGCGTGGTCGAGGGCCTGGGCAAGACCCTGCCGGTCGGCTACCGGGTCGTGCTCGGCGGCTCGAGCGTGGCCTTCCGGGATTCCATGGGCAGCCTCCTCTTCGCCATGGCCCTGGGCATCATGATCGCCTACATGATCCTCGGCTCGCAGTTCAACTCGTTCAAGGACCCGGTCACCATCATCACCATCCTGCCCCTGTCGGTGGCCGGGGCGGCCTTCGCCCTGCTGATCACCGGCCAGTCCCTGAACATCTTCAGCATGATCGGGCTGCTGCTGCTGATGGGCATCGTCAAGAAGAACTCCATCATCCTCGTCGATTACGCCAACGCCTTCCGGGAACGGGGCTTCTCGGCCCGGGAGTCCATGGAGAAGGCCGGCCCCATCCGGCTGCGGCCCATCCTGATGACGGCCACGGCCACGCTGATGGCCTCCGTCCCGCCGGCCCTGGGGCTGGGCTCGGGATCGGAGATCCGCATGCCCATGGCCATCGCCGTCATCGGCGGCCTGGTGCTGTCGACGGCCCTGAGCCTGATCGTCGTGCCCGCGTTCTACGTCGTGGCCGACAAGATGGGCAAGAAGAAGGCGGCCGCGGCGCCCGACGGGGCCCTGGCCGCGGCGACGGAGGCGAAGTAGCGGGCCAGGCCCGTCAGATCTTCTTGTCGGAGGCGCCGGGCTTGGTCAGGGGGAGACCCCGGGCGCAGAACGGGCAGGCTTCCGGCTCGAAGGCCTCGACCTTGAGGGCCAGCAGGCTGCCGACCGGCCGCCCGCCGATCGGGATGGTCCCGCCGCTGCGGTCGACCAGGACGTAGATCCCGGCCACGGCCGCCCGGCGCTCCCCGAGGCAGGCGACGACCTCCTGGATGGACCCGCCGGTCGTCAGGATGTCCTCGACGATGACGGCCCGCGAGCCGTCGATCCCGGAGAACCCCGAACGGAGGGTCATCTTCTCGTCGGCCCGCTGGGTGAAGGCGAACTTCTTGCCCAGCTTGAGGGCGGCCAGGAAGCCGATGGCGATGGCGCCGTAGGCGGGGGAGACGACGTAGTCGAAATCCGGCACCTCGCGGCGGATCTTGGCGGCCAGCAGGTCGACGATCCTCTCCAGGGCGGCCGGTTTCTCGATCAGCCGGATCTTCTCGAAGTACCACTCCGAGTGCTTGCCCGAGGTCAGCTTGAAGTGCCCGTGGAGCAGGGCGTCGCTGTCCTTGAAGAGATCGAGGACGGCGGCGTCGGCGGCGAGCTCGGTCATGGCGGTTCTCCTTGGCGTCGTTGCGGTCCCCTTCCTTATAGACGATTGCGGACCGGCGGGCAAGGGGGCGGGGTTGCGGGCCGGGGCCGGATATACTAAACGAGCCGTATGGACAAGGACATCCGCGACGACCGGACCTGCTTCATCTGCGGCGAGAAGAACCCCATCGGCCTGAAGCTCCGCCTGCGCGTCGACCCCGGGCGAGGCGAGTCCGCGGCCGAGGTTGCCTTTCCCCCGGATTTCCAGGGCTGGGCGGGGGTCGTCCACGGCGGGCTGGTGGCCGCCGTCCTCGACGAAGCCCTGATCTACGCCGCCGGAGCGAAAGGGATCAAGTGCGTCACCGGCGAGATCACGGTCCGCTACGTCAAGCCGGCCGAGACGGGGGTGACGTACGCGCTGTCCGGCCGGTTCGTCGAGGACAAAGGGCGGATCGTGCTGGCCGAAAGCCGTCTCCTCGACGCGGCCGGCCGGGAGATCGCCCGGGCCTCGGGCAAGCTCTTCAGGGTCCCCGGCCCGCCGCGCGAGCCGGAGCGCTAACCGCGGCGCGGCCTAGAAAAAGAAGAAGCGGGCGGCGACGACGACGAGGAAGATCCCGTACATCAGCTTGACCGTCCGGCCCGGCAGCTTGATGGTGATCAGGGCGCCGAAGACCGTGCCCAGGAACAGGCCGGCCGCGATCCAGGCCGCCGCGCCGAGGGCGAGGTTGCCGGCGTTGTAGTAATACAGGGCCCCCGGGATGCCGAAGGGGAAGAGGATGGCCCCGAGCGAGGTGGCGATGGCACGCTTGGGCGGGTAATGGAGGGCCAGCGTCAGCAGCGGGACGATGATGTTGCCGCCGCCGATGCCGAACATGCCGGCCATGACGCCGGCCAAGAGGCCGATGCCGACCAGGGCCCAGGCCGGCGGGCGCGGCGCCGCCGCCGGCTCCGGCTCGACCGCGACGGGCCCGCCCCGCCGCTTCCGAAGGCGCGTCAGCGGGTCGATGAAGTTCCAGCCGACGTAGAGGCAGAAGACGGCGAAGAGCTTGCGCATGACGTCGACGGGCAGGGTGTTGGCCAGCCAGGCCCCGACCACGACCGACCCCAGCAGGCCGGCGGCGATGCAGGCGGAGGCCCGCAGGTCGATGACCTTGGCCCGGTAATAGGCGACCACCCCCAGGATGCCGACCGGGAGCAGGATGGCCGCCAGCGACGTGCCCGTGGCCTTGACCAGCGGGAACCCGGCCAGCAGGATCAGGGCCGGCACGATGATGATGCCGCCGCCGATGCCGAAGAGCCCGGCGAAGACGCCGGCCAGGACGCCGACGAGGACGAGCCACGGTCCGGTCATGCCGGCGATTATAATCGATTCCCGGTCCCTATGGTATAGTGAAAGCCCGGAGGCCCCATGAGATCACGCGCCCGCATCCCCCGGCCGGAGGCCCTCGTCCCGGTCCTCCTCGTCGCCGCCGCGCTCCTCCTGCCCGGCTGCCGCGGCCGCGCCGCCGCGTCCGGCGCCGCCGCTCCGGCCCGGGACTATCCCCTTCGGCCCGTCCCGTTCACGGACGTGGCCCTGACGGACGCTTTCTGGGCCCCCCGCCTGGAAACCAACCGGACCGTCTCGGTCCCCTACGCCCTGCGGATGATCGAGGAGACCGGGAGGGTCGACAACTTCCGCAAAGCGGCCCATCTCCTGCCCGGCCCGACCCTCGGCCGGCGCTTCAACGACTCGGACGTCTTCAAGGCCATGGAGGCGGCCGCCTACACCCTGCGCCTGCGGCCCGATCCGGCCCTGGAGAAAGCCCTCGACGATCTCGTCGCCCTGATCGCCAAAGCCCAGGAGCCGGACGGCTATCTCTACACGACCCGGACGGCCGACCCGGCCCACCCGGCGGCCGGGGCCGGGCCCGAGCGCTGGTCCAACCTCCGAGTCAGCCACGAGCTTTACAACGTCGGCCACATGTACGAAGCGGCCGTGGCCCATTTCCAGGCCACCGGCCGGCGGCCGTTCCTGGACATCGCGGAAAAGAACGCCGCGCTCCTGCTGCGCACCTTCGGGACCGGGCCCGGGCAGCGCCGCGGCTTTCCCGGCCATCAGGAGATCGAGATCGGCCTGGCCAAGCTCTACCGGGCCTCCGGGAAACGGGCCTATCTCGACCTGGCCAAATTCTTCCTCGACGAGCGCGGGCGTTATTTCGGCGGCGAGCGGCACGCTCCGGACGATCCCTTCGCCGTCTACGACTCCGACGAGTACATGCAGAACCACGCTCCGGTCCTCGAGCAGGACCGGGCCGTCGGCCACGCCGTCCGGGCCATGTACATGTACTCGGGGATGGCCGACGTCGCCGCCCTGGGCGGCTTCCCCGAATACGCCTCCGCCATCGACCGCCTCTGGCTGGACGTGGCCGGCCGGAAGCAGTACCTGACCGGCGGCGTGGGCGCCCGCAGCGGCTCGGAGGCCTTCGGCGAGGCCTACGAGCTGCCCAACGCCGAGGCCTACACCGAGACCTGCGCGGCCATCGGCAACGCCCTTTGGAACTACCGGCTGTTCCTGCTGCACGGCGAATCGAAATACATGGACGTCTTCGAGCGCGTCCTCTACAACGGCCTGCTCTCGGGCGTCGCTCTGACCGGCGATCGCTTCTTCTACCAGAACCCGCTCGAATCGGCCGGGGGTTACGCCCGCAGCCCCTGGTTCGAAGTGGCCTGCTGCCCGCCGAACATGACCCGCTTCCTGCCCTCGCTCGCGGGCTACGTCTACGCCACCCGGGACGACACCGTTTTCGTCAACCTCTTCATCGCCGGCCGCGGCCGGGTCGCGCTCCCGGGCGGCGCCGTCGCCCTGACCCAGGAAACGCGTTATCCCTGGGACGGCGCGGTCGCCCTGACCATCAGCCCGGACCGCCCGGGCGTCTTCGAGCTGGCCGTGCGGGTCCCCGGCTGGGCCCTCGAGCGGGCCATGCCGACGGACCTCTACCGCTTCCTCGACCGGGCCGGCGAGGCGCCCACGCTCAAGGTCGGCGGCGAACCGGCCCCGCTCGAGCTCCGCGACGGCTACGCCCGGATCCGGCGCGAGTGGAAGCCGGGCGACCGGGTCGAGCTCGTCCTGCCGATGCCAGCGCGCCGGATCGTCGCCGACGAGCGCGTGGCCGAGGACGCCGGCCGGGTCGCCCTCCAGCGCGGACCGGTGGTCTTCGCGGTCGAGGGCCTCGACAACGGCGACCGTGTCTTCGACCTGGTCCTGCCCGACGGCGCGGCCATCGCGGCCGAGTTCCGCCCGGACCTGCTCGACGGCGTCGTGACCTTGAGCGGCCCGGCCCTCGTCGTCTCGAAGAACGCCGACGGAAAGACCGCCGCGTCCCCCCGGCCCTTCCTGGCCGTCCCGTATCATGCCTGGGCCAACAGGGGCGGCGGTCAGATGCTCGTCTGGCTGCCCCGCACGGCGGCCGCCGTCCGGCCGCCCCAGCGCCTGGACATGTCCGTCGACTAGCTCCCCAAACCGGGCCGCCTTCGGTTATAATCGGGCCATGACCCCGAAGGAGAGCCCCATGACCGCGACACCCGCCCGCCGAACGACCCGTCACCGCTTCCCCGGCCTGCGGATGGCGCTGGGACTGCTCCTGGCGTCGCTGCCGGCCGCGGCCGCGGAGATGGTCCTCGACAACGGCCGCCTGCGGGCCGAGTTCGACGACCACGGCCTGATCTCGATCGGGGCCCCCAAGACCGGCCGGGCGCTGGCCTTCTCGGCCGACCCGTCGTCGGTGACGATCGACGGCGCGGTCGTGGACATCGGGCGGCTCGGCCCGGCCGAGATCGAGATGACGCCGGCCAAGATCGCCTACCGCTACACCCGCGATCCCTTCACCTTCGACGTCGTTTACGAGCTCAAGCCGGCCTGGCACTTCCTGACCAAGCAGATCGTCGTCACCTCGGCCCGCGGCCGGGCCTTCCGCGTCAACGAGGTCCGGCCGCTGGCGGCGGCGCTCGGGCCGATCCCGGTCGAGGAGCTGAAGCTCCGCGACGGCGCTTTCGGGGCCGTCCTCCGGTTCCCCGGCCCGGACGCCGCCGCCGGACCGTCCTGGAGCCTTTTTGCCCTGCTCCAGAACCCGTTCATGGCCTGGAGCCGGAACGGGGCCGACGTCGCCGCGTCCTACGCTCCGGACATGGATTGGAGCCGGGACCTGGGCCCCTTCGCCTCCGACCGGCTCTGCCTCGGGCTGGTCGAGCTGTCGGGGACGCGCTTCCCGGCCAAGGCCGTGCCCGAGTGGACCCTGGTCGACGACTACGCCAAGCTCCTGGCCGGCGGGCCGTCGATCGACGCCGCCGAATCGGCCGCCCTGGTCGACTGCGTGCGCGCCTTCCTCCTCTATTATCCGGGCCGCAGCGTCCGCGTCCACATCCCCTGGTGCGAGAACGATTACCAGATCGACG
>CAZNPB010000084.1:0-7809 GCA_964574895.1 uncultured Eubacteriales bacterium | reverse complement strand
GAGCCCAGGGCCTCGAGGATGCCCCGGCCGAGCTGGTACTTGAGCGGATCGTAGCCGAACAGGGCCAGATGCGAGGGACCGCTGCCCGGCGTGATGCCCATCAGGACCGGGTCGGCCAGGCCGCAGACGCCGGCCTTGGCCAGGGCGTCCAGGTTCGGCTTGCGGGCCGCCTCGAGCTCGCTCTTGCCGTCGGCGGGCAGCCCCCCGACGCCGTCCATGACCAGCAGGACAATCTTCGAATCCGTTTGTTGGCTCAGCTCTCTGGCGAGTTCTTCCCAGTCCATTTCATCTCTCCTAAGGGACACATCTTCCCCGGGGACACGGACGAAGCGTGCCTGTCCCCGCGACCAGGCACGTCCCCTCGACCAGGCTCCGTGCCGGCGGGCCGCGGCTATTCTAGCATAAATTGAAACATCCTCCCCGCTCTGATAAAATCCCTCCATGCAGAAAGTCCTCATCCTCGATTTCGGGTCGCAGTACACCCAGCTGATCGCCCGGAAGGTCCGCGAGCTGGGCGTCTACTCCGAGATCCTGCCTTTCTCGACGCCCCTGGCCGAGATCCGCCGGGCCCGGCCCTCGGCCCTGGTCCTGTCGGGCGGGCCGCAGAGCGTTTACGGCAAGGGCGCGCCCCACCCGGACAAGGGCGTCTTCGAGCTGGGCGTTCCGATGCTGGGCATCTGCTACGGCGTCCAGTTGATGGCCCACTTCCTGGGCGGCCAGGTCATCCCGTCCAAGGAGCGCGAGTACGGCTTCGCCGCGCTGCGCGTCCTCGACCGGGACGGCCTGCTGGCCAAGGTCAAGGACCGCCGCCAGGTCTGGATGAGCCACGGCGACCGCCTCGAATGCGTGCCGCCCGGCTTCCACCTGTCCGGGAGCACCGCCAACACCCGGGCCGCCGTCATCGAGGACCAGGCCCGGAAGTTCTACGGCGTCCAGTTCCACCCCGAGGTCATCCACACCCAGGAGGGCCTCAAGGTCCTCGGCAACTTCCTCTTCGGCCAGGCCGGCCTCAAGCCCGACTGGACCATCTCGTCGTTCGTCGCCCGCAAGGTCAAGGAGATCCGCCGGACGGTCGGCTCCGGCAAGGTCATCTGCGGCCTGTCCGGCGGCGTCGATTCGCTGGTCACCTCGCTCATCATCCACAAGGCCATCGGCAACCGGCTGACCTGCATCTTCATCGACAACGGGCTCCTGCGCAAGGGCCAGTACGAGGCCCTCATGGAGGCCTTCCGCCACAAGTTCGCCCTCAAGGTGGTCGGCGTCGACGCCTCCGACATGTTCCTGGACCAGCTCCGCGGCGTCGTCTCGCCGGAGCGCAAGCGCAAGACCATCGGACGCCTGTTCATCCACCTCTTCGAGCGCGAGGCCATGCGCCTCGGCGGGGCCGCCTTCCTGGCCCAGGGCACGATCTACCCCGACGTCATCGAGTCCAACCCGGTCAAGGGGCCGTCCTCGGTCATCAAGTCGCACCACAACGTCGGCGGCCTGCCCAAGGGCCTGAAGTTCAAGCTGGTCGAGCCCCTCCGCGAGCTCTTCAAGGACGAGGTCCGGGCCCTGGCCCTGGAGCTCGGCGTCGACCAGGACTTCATCCACCAGCACCCCTTCCCCGGCCCGGGCCTGGCCGTGCGCATGATCGGCGAGATCGACCGGGACAGCCTGGAGATCCTGCGGGCGGCCGACGACATCGTGCTCCAGGAGATCCACAAGGCCGGGATCTACAAGAAGCTCTGGCAGGCCTTCGCCGTGCTCCTGCCCGTGCGCTCGGTCGGGGTCATGGGCGACCAGCGGACCTATCACCGGGTCGTGGTCATCCGCATGGTCCAGAGCACCGACGGCATGACGGCCAACTGGTACCCGGCCCCGGCCAAGCTCCTGGCCGCCATGTCGACGCGCATCGTCAACGAGGTCCGGGGCGTCAACCGGGTCGTCTACGACGTGACGTCCAAGCCGCCCGGGACGATCGAGTGGGAATAGTGTGTTCGTCCATCTGCACAACCATTCCGAGTACTCGATCCTCGACGGCTGTCTGAAGGTCGACCGGCTGGTCCAGTCGGCCTACGAACACAACATGCCGGCCGTGGCCCTGACCGACCACGGCAACATCTTCGGCGCCGTCCAGTTCTTCAAGGCGGCCAAGGCCAAGGGGGTCAAGCCCATCCTCGGCTGCGAGGTCTACGTCGCCCCCCAGAGCCGTCTTGACAAGAAGCCCGGCGGGCCCGACGCCGTCCACCATTTCCACCTCATCCTCCTGGTCAAGGACGAGCAGGGCTACCGGAACCTCTGCTTCTTGGCCACCCAGGCTTACCTCGAGGGCTTCTATTACCGGCCCCGGATCGACAAGGAGCTCCTGGCCGCCCACAGCGGCGGCCTGATCGGCCTGTCGGCCTGCCTCAAGGGCGAGGTCGCCTTCTGGCTCGGGCGCGGCTTCCCCGAGAAGGCCGAGGAGGCGGCCCGCGAGTACGCGGCCATCTTCGCCCCGGGCGATTTCTACGTCGAGCTCATGGACCACGGCCTGGCCGAGCAGAAGGCCGTCAACCCCCAGCTCGTGGCCGTGGCCCGCAAGCTCGGCCTGCCCCTGGCGGCCACGAACGACATCCACTTCGCCCGCCGCGACGACGCCGAGAGCCAGGACGTCCTGGTCTGCATCCAGACCAACCGCAAGATCTCCGACCCGGACCGGCTGAAGTTCTCGACCGACCAGTTCTACTTCAAGTCGGCGGACGAGATGGCGGCCCTCTTCCCGGACACGCCCGAGGCCATCGAGAACACCGGCAAGATCGCCGCCCGCTGCGACTTCGACTTCCCGCCCAAGAAGTACTACCTGCCCCACTTCGAGCCCCCCGCCGGCAAGGAGCTGAGCGAGTACCTGGAGGAGGTCGCCTGGGCCGGATTCCAGGCCCGCATGGAGGCCCGCGGCCAGGGCGACGGCCACGGCGACGCCCGGGGCGCCCGCACCCCGGCCGAGTACGAGGAGCGGCTGAAGCGGGAGCTGGCCCTGGTCAAGAAGATGGGCTTCGCGGGCTACTTCCTCATCGTCTGGGACCTCCTCAAGGCGGCCCGCGAGAGGGGCATCCCGGTCGGGCCGGGCCGGGGCTCGGCCGCCGGCAGCCTGCTGGCCTACGCCCTGCGCATCACGGAGATCGACCCGCTCGAATATGACCTCCTGTTCGAGCGCTTCCTCAATCCCGAGCGCATCAGCCTGCCCGACATCGACATGGACTTCTGCGGCCGCCGCCGCCAGGAGATGATCGGGTACGTGACCGAGAAGTACGGCGCGGCCAACGTCTGCCAGATCATCACCTTCGGGACCATGGCCGCCCGGGGCTCCATCCGCGACGTCGGCCGCGTCCTCGAGGTGCCCCTGCCCGAGGTCGACCGCATCGCCAAGATGATCCCCTTCGCCGTCGACGCGACCATCGCCGACGCCCTCAAGACGGTGCCCGAGCTGAAGGCCCTGCGCGACCGCAACGCCAAGATCGCCCAGCTGCTGTCCATCGCCCAGAAGATCGAGGGCCAGGTCCGCAATCCCTCCATCCACGCCGCCGGCGTCGTCATCACGCCCAAGCCCCTGATCGAGTTCCTGCCCCTCTATCAATCGACCAAGGGCGAGGTCACGACGCAATTCGCCATGGGCGACGTCGAGGCCCTGGGCCTGCTGAAGATGGACTTCCTGGGCCTGCGCAACCTGACGGTCATCGATGACGCCCTGGCCTCGATCAAGGCCGGGACCGGGACCGTCATCGACATCAACGGCCTGCCGCTCGACGACCAGGCCACCTTCGACCTCTTCCGGGCCGGCAACACCGACGGCGTCTTCCAGTTCGAGAGCCCGGGCATGAAGGACCTGCTCCGCCGCTTCGTGCCGACCGAGTTCCGCGACCTCATCGCCCTCAACGCCCTCTACCGCCCCGGCCCGCTCAAGAGCGGCATGACCGACGAGTCCATCCACCGCCGCCACCACCCCGAGCGGATCGCCTATGAGCTGCCCGAGCTCGAGCCCGTCCTCAAGGAGACCCGGGGCATCATCGTCTACCAGGAACAGGTCATGCGCATCGCCGTCGAACTGGCCGGCTTCACCCTGGGCGGGGCCGACCTGCTGCGCAAGGCCATGGGCAAGAAGGACAGGGAGACGATGAAGGCCCAGAAGCAGAAGTTCGTCCAGGGGGCCCGGAAGAAGGGGGTGGCCGCCGCCAAGGCCGACAAGATCTTCGAGCAGATCAAGGAGTTCGCCGAGTACGGCTTCAACAAATCCCACGCCGCCGTCTACGCCCTGGTGGCCTACCAGACGGCCTGGCTCAAGGCTCATTACCCGGTCCATTACCTGGCCGCCCTGCTGACCTCGGAGGCCGAGCGCGGGGCCACGCCGCAGGTGGCGAAGTACATCGGCGAGTGCCACGAGATGGGCATCCAGGTCCTGCCGCCGGACATCAACAAGAGCGAGTACCGCTTCACCGTCGAGGGCGGCGACATCCGCTTCGGCCTGGCCGCGGTCAAGGGCATCGGGCAGGGGGCCGTCGAGGAGCTGGTGGCGGCCCGCAAGAGGGCCGGGGCCTTCGCCTCGCCCTTCGACCTGTTCCTGGAGCACGACACCAAGGTCCTCAACCGCAAGGCGGTGGAGAGCCTGATCAAGGCCGGGGCCTTCGACTCCCTGGGTTGGAAGCGCTCGCAGTGCTATCACATGCTCGACCGGATGATCGAGTTCGGGCACGACGTCCAGAAGGCCCAGGCCTCCCGGCAGACGTTCCTGTTCGGGGCGGCCGCGACCGAGCCGCCGCCCATGCCGCAGGAGGTCCAGGAGATGCGCGAGTGGGACGAGTCCCACGTCCTGTCCTACGAGATGGACGCCCTGGGGCTCTACATCACCGGCCACCCCCTGGCCCGCCACAAGGACCGCCTGCGCAAGCTCGTCTCACATATGATCGATGAGCTCGACAGCGAGCGCGATTTCGACAAGGACGTCCGGCTGGCCGGCCTGGTCGGCTCGCTCAAGCCGCTCAAGACCAAGAAGGACGAGCGCATGGCCACCTTCGTCCTCGAGGACCTGACCGGCAAGATCGAGGTCGTGGCCTTCCCCGACTGCTTCAGCCGCTTCGGCCAGCACCTGCGCGAGGGCCAGCCGGTCTGGATCAAGGGCAAGTACATGGGCGACGAGGACAACCGGCGCATCAGCTTGAGCGCGGCCATGCCGCTGGCCGAGGCCTTCGAGAAGCAGGCCAAGCGGGTGGTCGTGCGCATCTTCCTGCCCGGCCTGGAGGAGGCCACCATCGCCGAGCTCAAGTCCGTCCTCGACGGCTACGAGGGCCGCTGCCCGGTCGAGTTCGAGCTGGAGACGCCCCACTCCTACCGGGTCGTGGCCCAGAGCGCCGAGGTCCAGAAGGTCACGCCTTCCGAGGAGCTGATCCAGAAGCTCGTGTCCCTCCTGGGCGAGAACTCGGTCACGGTGGAGTATTAGATCGGGCCCGGCCCTCATCGCGGCTTCGCCCGGGGTCGCCGCGAATTGACAGCATTCGGCCAAACGGGTAAAGTAAACTGACTATTTTGTTGATTTTGTGAGGACCGACATGCCCTACAGCGTCTTCGTGGCCGACCCCAGTCCCTCGGTCCAGAAAGCGGCCCTGCTCGCCCTGGCCGAGCCGGAGTTCCGGGTCGCCGTCTACGACGACGGGGCCTCGTTCCTCGAGGCCGTGGCCGCCGGCGCGCCCGACGCCCTCGTCGTCAGCCTGACCCTGCCCGGCCGGGAAGGCTACGACATGGCCCGGACCCTGCGCAGCCGCCGCGAGCTGGCCGCCGTGCCGCTCATCGGCCTGCGGGGCGCGTTCGAGGGCCTGGACCGCGACAAGAACGTCCCGGCCGACTACGACGAGGTCGTGGCCAAGCCCTTCGATTCGGAGCGCCTGGCCGCCGCCGTCCGCGAGCTCATCGCCCGCAAGACGGGGCCCTCGTCGCTGCCCGAAGAGCCGGTCTGGCCGGGCGACCCGGCCGCGTTTCGCCCCGTCCCGCCGGACGTCCCGCCGGCCCCCGGCACGGAGGCGCCGACGGGCGCGGACGTCCGGGCCCTGGTCCGCGAGGAGATCGGCGGCCTGGAGCGGGAGATCGAGAAGCGCGTCCGGGCCGGCGTCCTGGCCGACCTGAAAGAATGGATGTCCAAGTCATGAGCACCACAAAAGAACTGGCCAAAGCCTACGACCCCAAGCCCGTCGAGGAGAAATGGGGCCGATTCTGGATCGACGAAGGCCTCTACGTCGCCGACGCCAAATCGGACCGGCCCAAGTTCTCCATGGTCCTGCCGCCGGCCAACGTCACCGGCATCCTGCACATGGGCCACGCCCTCTGCTTCACCCTGCCGGACATCATCACCCGCTGGAAGCGCATGCAGGGCCACAACTGCCTCTGGCTGCCCGGCACGGACCACGCCTCGATCGCCGTCCACAACGTCATCGAGAAGAAGCTGGCCGCGGAGGGCAAGAGCCGCGAGTCGGTCGGGCGCGAGGAGTTCCTGCGCATCGCCTGGGAGTGGAAGCACAAGTACGCCGGCGTCATCACCGGCCAGCTCAAGAAGCTCGGCCTGTCGCTCGACTGGTCGCGCGAGCGCTTCACCATGGACGAGGGCTTCAGCCGGGCCGTCATCCAGGTCTTCGTCTCGCTCTACTACGAGGGGCTGATCTACCGCGACTACTTCCTGGTCAACCGCTGCCCGCGCTGCCGGACGGTGCTCTCGGACATCGAGATCGAGCACAAGGACCTGCGCGGCAAGCTCTGGCACATCCGCTACCGGGTGGAGGGCTCGGACGACTCGGTCGTCGTGGCCACCACCCGGCCCGAGACCATGCTCGGCGACACGGCCCTGGCCATCCACCCGGACGACGAGCGCTACAAGCGCCTGCACGGCAAGCGGGTCATCCTGCCGCTGCAGGAGCGCCCCATCCCGGTCATCACCGACGAGCGGGTCGAGCGCGACTTCGGCACGGGGGCGGTCAAGGTCACGCCGGCCCACGATCCCGTCGACTTCGAGCTGGGCAAGAAGCACGGCCTGGAGCAGGTCATCGTCATCGACGGCCAGGGAAAGATGACCGAAGCCGCCGGGCCGGAGTTCGCCGGCCTGGACCGCTTCGCCGCCCGGGCCAAGGTCGTCGAGGCCCTTCAGGCGCGGGGGCTGCTGGTCAAGATCGAGGACCACGACCACGCCGTCGGCCACTGCTACCGCTGTCAGAGCATCATCGAGCCGCATCTATCGTGGCAGTGGTTCGTCCGCATCAAGCCGCTGGCCGACGAGGCCATCCGCGTCGTCGAGGACGGCTCGATCGCCTTCATCCCGCCGAACTGGAGCAAGACCTACTTCGAGTGGATGTACAACATCCATGACTGGTGCATCTCCCGCCAGCTCTGGTGGGGCCACCGCATCCCGGCCTGGTACTGCCGGGACTGCGGCCACGTCCACGTGGCGGCGGCGGCCCCGGAGCGCTGCGTCAAGTGCGGCGGCCCGGTCGACCAGGACGAGGACGTCCTGGACACCTGGTTCTCCTCGGCCCTGTGGCCCTTCGGGACGCTCGGCTGGCCCGACGAGACCGAGGACCTGAAGGCCTTCTACCCGACCGACCTGATGTCGACCGGGTTCGACATCATCTTCTTCTGGGTGGCCCGCATGATCATGATGGGCCTCAAGTTCCGGGGGCAGATCCCCTTCAAGCAGGTGTTCATCAACGGCCTGGTCCGGGACCTCAAGCGGCGCAAGATGAGCAAGTCGGAAGGCAACATCATCGACCCGCTGGAGATGATCGACAAGTACGGCACGGACGCCCTGCGCTTCAC
>CAZNPB010000083.1:0-8007 GCA_964574895.1 uncultured Eubacteriales bacterium | reverse complement strand
GCCGATCTTCTTGGCCTCGCGGATGCCCTTGTGCTTCTCGCGGTAGAGGATGTAGGCCTTGGCGACGTCGTGGTAGCCCTGTTTCATCAGGACCATCTCGACGACGTCCTGGATCTGCTCGACGGAGGGGATGGTGTAGCCGCCGAACTTCTCCTCGACCATGAAGCTGACGATGTCCGAGGCGGTCTTGGCGACCGCCGGGTCGGTGATGCCCTCGGACTTCATGGCCTTGTGGATGGCGCTGGTGATCTTGTCCTGATTGAAATCCGCGACCGTCCCGTCCCGCTTCTTGATCCTGCCGACTGCGCTGACCATCACTCCCTCCTCCTTCGTCCTGCTCCGCCCGCTCCCAAGCCTGGGAATCCGCCCGCCGAAGTGCTAGAATCGGCGCGTACCGGAACCCATGACAAAACGAACACCCTTCCGGCCTTTATCCCATATCTTGTGGAGCCCTTGCGCGAAAAATACTAAATGTTGTATTTTCCGAGCGCAACTTTACACCCCGGAAAATGACTTGTCAAGGCCTTTTCGGAGTCTTTTTTTAAGTTGTTGAGGCGCCGATGAATACCATCGAACTGAGGACCCGCGGGCGGGAGGATTTCGTCGATCTGACGGCCGGGATAGGGCGTCTCGTGGCCGCTTCGGGCGTCCAGTCCGGCCTGTGCCTCGTGGCCGTGCCGCATACGACGGCCGGCATCACCGTCAACGAGAACGCCGACCCCGACGTGCGGGCCGATCTGGACCTGGCCTTGCGGCAGATCGTGCCCCAGGCCCTCCCCTACGCCCACGGCGAGGGCAACTCGCCGGCCCACATCAAGGCCGCGCTCGTCGGCTCGTCGGCGACGCTCGTCGTCGAGGACGGGCGGCTGCGGCTCGGAACGTGGCAGGGGATCTTCTTCTGCGAGTTCGACGGCCCCCGCAACCGTCAGGTCTGGGTCCAGATCGTCGGGAAATAAGAGAGGGTCAAACCTACCTTTTACCCAGGCCCAAGCCCATTTCCTAATTTTTCCCAGAAGCCCGGCTCCGTGTTGCTCCGCCGGACTTCTGGCGGTCGCTCCTCTGGATCCGCTCCCGGATGTAGGTTTGACCCTCTCTCTATATGCGCAGGCCGAGGGTCCGGAGCTCCGCCGCCAGGTCCGTCTCCGGGCGATAGAGGATGGCCGCCAAGCCCGTCGCGGCCGCGCCGGCCACGTTCTCGTCCATGTCGTCGATGAAGACGCACTCGGCGGGCGCGCAGCCGGCGGCCCGGGCGGCGGCCAGGTAGATGGCCGGATCGGGCTTGAGCAGCTTCAGCTCGTAGGACAGGACGAAGCCGTCGAAAAGGCCGATCTCGGGGAAGCGCCGGCGGACGAAGCCGAACCGTTCCGGATCGGTGTTGGAGAGCAGTAGCATCTTCGTCCCCGCCGCCTTGGCCCGGGCCAGGACGTCGATGGCCGCGGGATTCGGGGTGAAGATGTCGTTGTACATCCGGTAGAATTCGTCGTAGGGGACGTTCGCTCCGACCTTGGCCAGGACCTCGTCCCGGAAGCCGGCCGGGGTGACCGCCCCGGCGTCGAAGCGCCGCAGGAGCCCGAGATCGCCGTGGACGACGGCCTTGACCTCGTCGAAGGGCCGGCCGGCCCGCGCGGCCAGCTGGCGCAGGAAGAGGCCGTTGTCGAACCAGAGGACGACCTTGCCCAGGTCGGAAATGACGGCGCGGATCACGTTTTCGGCCTCCTTGGAGGGCTGGCGATGGACGGCCATTATAGCAGAAATCCGGTCATTGACATCCGCGCCGGCCGGGCCTAGACTGAAACCGCTTGATGGAACCGATTTCCCGGCTTTCGAACATGACGGAACCCGCGGGCGATTTGCGCGCGGGATCAACATTTTTAAAAGCAGGAGGACTTTATGGGTAACATCATTCCGCTGATCATCCAGCTCTTGAGCGGCGCCGTGGGCGGCAACATCGCCGGCGGTCTATTGAAAAAGCTGTCCCTGGGGACCGTCCTCAATTCGGTCGTCGGCATCCTCGGCGGCGGTCTCGGCGGCCAGCTGCTCAAGGTGCTCGGTGTCGGCGCGGCGGGCGGCGGAACGGACATTGCCGGCATCGTCGGCAGCATCCTGGGCGGGGGTATTGGGGGAGGCGCTCTGATGGGCATCATCGGCGCCATCAAGAAGGCGATGGGCAAATAAGTTTTAAGAATAATTGGGAGGAATCATGCCGATGAAAAGAACGACGCACCGCAGCTCCAAGGGGACCAAGCTCTACGCCGTCCGCGACAGCAAGGGCCGCTTCGTCGACATCCAGACCTACAAGCGGGCCCACGCCGCCGACATGCGGCGCAAGAGCAAGGCGGAACTCGCCAAGAAGCCCTGACCTCCGATCATCCCGTTCTTCGTTGATCCCGGGCGCCAATCGCCGATCGGGGGGGCGTTGAGGCCCCGACCCGCCCCGGCTCGGCGGCCGGTCCCACTGCGCGAAGGGGCGCCGCGTCAGGGAGAGGCGGAGCTTTCCCGGCGCCTGGCCGGCCCTAGGCCTTGGCCTTCTGCGGCGCTTCGAGCCGGCCGCCTTCCCGGCGGTCTGCCCTCTTCAGAAGCAGGGCGAACGTTAGCCCGACCAGGCCCAGTCCGGCGAACATGATCTGGCTGGCGACGTAATCGCCGGTCTTGTCCCGGAGCAGGCCGTTCAGCAGCGGGAACAGCCCCAAGCCGATGTTCTGGATGGCCGTCATCAGCCCGAAGGCCGTCCCGACCCGCTCCGGGCGCACGATCAGGGGCACCGACGGCCACATGGCCGCCGGCACCAGCACGAAGGCGAAGCCGAGCAGGATCATGGGGTAGGCCGGGTAGATCTTGGTCAGGCCCATGGCCAGGTGGCACGGGATGAGCAACAGAGAGCCGGCGATCATGAAGGTCGCCCTCTTCCCGACCCGGTCCACGAGCCGCCCGGCGAACGGGGCCAGGATCATCGAGGCGAAGATGATGATGCTGGTGACCCCGCCGGCCGTGCTGAAGATGTGGAGGAAGTTGTTGAAGACCTGGGCCAGGAAGCTGCCGCCGGCCGAGGCCGCCCGGGCGATCCCCCACTTGGTGCTGAAGAAGTCGACCGACAGGCTTTGGAACGGGAAGATGGCCGCGTAGAAGGTGAAGCAGAGCCCGGTGACGAACCAGAAGGTCGGCTTGAATTCCTTGACGTCCCGGAAGACGACCTTATCGCCCGCGCTCTCGTCCCGGAGATGGAGGGCCTTCTCGCCGCGCTTGTCCATGAGGATGTAGAAGATGTTGCCGACGAGCGAGATGACGCAGGCCGCGGCCGCGGCCAGGAGGGCGTTGCGGAAATTGCCGAAGTACTTGGTGATGAGCTCGCCGTTGTTGAGGGCGAAGAGGGAGCCCAGGCGGCTGACCGTCAGGGCCACGCCGAACGACAGGGCCAGCTCCTTGTTCTTGAACCAGCGGGCCAGCATGGCGCTCTGGGCCACGACCAGGGGCTCGGCGCCGGCGCCGAAGATGAACCGGCCGAGGAACATCAGGGGGATGCTCTTGGCCTGCCAGACGATGACCGCGCCCAGGAGGACGAGCACGGAGAAGATGATGCCCGCCTTGCGGGTGCCCATCCGGTCGATGAGGACGCCGGCGAAGAGGAGCACCAGGATGGCGGCCACGCTGTACATCGTGTTGAAGGCCCCGACGGTGGCCCGGCTGGCGTTGAGGCCCTCGATCAGCGAAGGCGCGATGGCCCCGATGATGTCGTAGGCGAAGTAGCTCCCGAACGTCAGGGAGGAGATGAACAGCAGGTTGACGAAGCGGTAGATCGGCCGGGTCGGATGGAAGAATCCGACCGCGTCGGCGGTCGCGGCGTCGGTCATGGTCGGGCCTCCGGGGTGCCTCGGGGCGGTTCCTTCGAGTCCCCTATCTTCCGGAATCCGGGATAAATAATCAAGGCCTTTGTCCGGAGGCGCGGAGTTGATATAATCGCGGCGGCCCGAAAGGCGCCCGCGCATGACAACCTCGACCCCCGACATCCTGCTCGTCGATCCCGGGCCGCTCCGGCCGGCCATCGATACCGCCCTGGCCGCCCTCGACCGGGACGGCGTCGTCCGCCGCGTCTGGGACCGGGACTGGACGGTCTGGAAGGACGAGGACCGGGAGATCTCGAACCGCCTCGGCTGGCTCTCGGCCCCCGAGACGGCGCTGACGGACGTGCCGGCCCTGCGGGCCTTCGCCGCGTCCGTCAGCGGGGTCGGGTTCCGCCGGGCGGTCGTCCTCGGCATGGGCGGCTCCAGCCTGGCCCCCGAGGTCTTCGCCCGGATGTTCGCGACCGCCCCCGGGGCGCTGGAGCTCGAGGTCCTGGACACGACCGAACCCGGCGCCGTGGCCGCGGCCGGGGCCCGGCTCGATCCCGAAAGCACCCTCTTCCTGGTCTCCTCGAAGTCGGGCACGACGGCCGAAGTGGCGGCCCTGTTCGCCTATTTCTACGACCGGGTCCTGACGGCCCTGGGGGGCGGTCACGCCGGCAGCCGCTTCGTCGCCATCACCGACCCGGGAACGCCGCTCGAAACCCTGGCCCGCGACTTGAGGTTCCGCCGCGTCTTCCACGGCCGACCGGATATCGGCGGGCGGTTCTCGGCGCTGTCGGCCTTCGGGCTCGTCCCGGCCGCGCTCAAGGGTCTCGATCTCGAGCGGCTCCTCCTCCCGGCCCGGGCCATGGCCGAGGCCTGCCGCCTCCCCGGCGCCGGCAACCCGGGCGCCCGGCTCGGCGCGGTCCTGGGCGCGGCCGCCCTCGAGGGCCGGGACAAGCTGAGCCTGGTCCTGCCGCCCCGGTCCCGGCCGCTCGGCGGCTGGCTCGAGCAGCTCGTGGCCGAAAGCACTGGCAAGGAGGGCCGCGGCCTCGTGCCCGTCTTCGAGGACCGGCCGGGTCCCGCCGGCCGGCCCGACCGCCTGCTCGTCGAGATCGGGGCCGCCGCGGGCCCGGGCCCGAAACGGGCCGCCGCCGACGCCGCGGATCCGCGGCCGCCGTCGGTCCGCCTGGCCTTCGACGACGCCTACGACCTGGCCGGGCAGTTCTTCCTTTGGGAGTTCGCCACGGCCCTCGCGGCCCGGGTGATGGGGATCAATCCCTTCGACCAGCCCGACGTCGAATCGACCAAAAAGAAGACCCGGGAGCTCCTGGCCGGCCCGGCGGCCGGGCCGAACCGGCCCGCCGGGTCCCGAGGCCTCCGTGTCCTCCGGCCCGGCCCGTCGGACCCGCCGGCGGAAGCCCTGGCCCGCTTCCTGGCGTCGGGAAACCGGGGAGACTACATCGCCTTGCTGACGTTCCTGCCCGCGGGGCCGTCGGTCGAAGGGCTCGTCACGGCGCTGGCGTCGAGCCTGCGCCTGAAAACGGGCCTGCCCGTCACGGTCGGCACGGGGCCCCGCTATCTGCACTCGACCGGACAGCTCCACAAGGGCGACGGGAACCGGGGCCTGTTCCTGATGCTGGTCGCCTCGGGGCTGCCCCGAACGGACATCCCGGCCGTGCCGGGGGTCTCCCGGCCGGCGCCGGATTTCGGATCGCTCTTCTTGGCCCAGGCGGGCGGCGACGCCCTGGCCTTGGAAGAGAAGGGGCGCCGCGTCCTCGTGCTCGAGATCGCCGGCCCGGTCGAGCCCGGGCTGGCCGCCCTCTCGGCCCTGCTGGGGTAGATCCGAGCCGGCCGCTCAAAAAAAAGGGGACGACCCCGAAGGGCCGTCCCCGGTTCTGGCGGTGCGAGGGACCGATCAGTACAGACCGACGCCGAAGACGTCGGCGTGGAAAAGCTCCTTGGTGCGCGGCCGGACCTTCTTGTCGACGCTGTCTTTGACGGTGAGGTAGAACCAGAACTGGTCGAACAGGCGCAGCTTCTGGATGTAGTAGTTGGAGTAGGTGCTGACGGAGTCGACGATGATCTTGGCCATCTCCTTGCCCTTGGCGTCGGCCAGGACGATGGTGTTGACGTCGCCCTTCTGGAACTTGCCGTAGACCTTGCCCTGGGGCTTGCCTTCCCACTCCTCGGGCTTGGCGACGCCGGTGATGGCCAGGGCGGGAACGGCCTCCCGGGCCTTCATCTCGACGAAGTCCTCGGCCTGGAATTCGGCGCTGCGGGTGTAGACGGTCTGGCCGCCGCTCTCGACGCTGTCGGCCAGGAAGACGGGCGGATGGTCGGGCAGCAGGTTGCCCTTGACCTTGATGGTCTTGTCCATGAGCGTAGCGGCGTCGAAGCCCGGCAGGACGATGTCGAAGCCCTGGGCGGTCGACAGGTACATGTACCGGCCGAGGGCGGCGCGGACGGTGCCCTCGAACTCGGTGACGGCCTTGACGACTTCGGCGGCCGGCTGATCGGCCTTCTTCTGGCAGGCCGCGAAGCCGGCGACGCCGGCCGCGAGGACCAAGCTAAGGAAGAGAATGCCTGTTTTCTTCATAGAACCTACCTCCATATCTCGAACGGGCGCCCGGGAATGTCCTTCCCGAACAGGTCCTTATTTATACCATCGCGACCCCCAAAAGTAAAGAAAAAAAGAGGCCGGGACGGCCCGGCCGGGACGGAGGATCGGTGGTCGTTATGAGGCGGGATCAGCCCTTTTTTTTGGCGCTGCCGCCGGAGCGGGACGACGAGCCCGAGGACCGGGAGGAGCCGGAGCTCGAACGGCCCGACGAGCCGGACCGGCCGGAGGAGGAGCCGCCGGACCGGACCGAACCGGAGGAACGGCTCGACGAGGACCCGCCGGAGCGCGGCGCGCTATAGGACCGGCCGGACGAACCGCTGGAGCGGGGGGCGCTATAGCTCCGCCCGGAAGAACCGCTCGACCGGGGCGCGCTGTAGGACGGCCCGGCGGAGGAGCGGCCGGACCGCGGCGTGGTCAGGGAGCGGCCGGACCCGGAGCGGGTCGAGCGGGGAGCGCTGGAGATCGAGCCGGAGGACGGGCGCGTCGACCTCGGCGAGGTCAACGACCGGGCCGGCGAGCCGCTCGAACGGGAGGAGCCGACCGAGGGGGACGCGCCGCGGGGCCGGGAATAAGACGGCGTGCGGCCGGAGCTCGAGCGCGAAGAGGACGAGGCGCCCGAGCGGACGGACGCCGGGGGGGAGCTCAGCCGCGCCGACGGACGGGTGACCGAGGAGCTTGAGGAGTAGGTTCGACTTTGAGACCTCCCGGGCTTGGTGGCGGCGGTCCGGTCGCTCTTGACCGTCGCGCCCTCGCGGGTCGCGGCCGTCGAAGGGGCCTTCACCGCGTCGCCGCGCCGCGTCACCGCCCCTTCGGAACCGCGGGCGGTCGACCGGTCTTGGGACCGGGACACCCGGGCGGGGCTGTCGCCGTTCGCGGCGCCGTTCCCGCGGGAGGGGGAAGCGATGGTGGCCCGGCGATCCCCGGCCAGGCCGCCGCGGTCCCGGCCGGTCGACGGCGACTGGCTCGGATAGGACCGGATGGCCCGGCCGCCGGGGTTCTCGGACCCGCGAACGGTCGGACGGGCGACGGCCTGACGGCCGCCGGCGGCCGAGGCGTCCCTTTCCCGCGAGCGAAGACCCGAGTTCAGGCCGCCCTGGCGCGGCGAAGCCAGGTTGTCGGAGGGGGCCACGTTCCGGATCCGGCCCCGGGCGCCGGTGCGGTCCTCGAGGGCCCGCCGGGCGGCGATGGCCTGCGGCCGGGCGTTGTCCACGGCCGGGCGGACGCCGGGCTGCTGGGCCCGGAGCTCGACCCGCCCGATGCGGTCGAGGTCGGCGGCGCCGACGCGATGGCGGCCGATATCGGGAGACTGCAGATGGTCGCGCCGGATCACCGTCATGGCCCGGTTGTGGGCCGAGAAGTAGCGGTCGTTCCAGCGGTCGTAGAACCGGTCGCGGAACAGGTAGCCGGGCCGGTTGTACCAGGTCAGCGGGCACCAGCCGATGTAGTTCCCGTCGTTCCACCAGTGCACCCAGGCCGGGCCCCAGTGCGAGCGCGGGATCCAATACCAGCCCAGGCCGAAGCGCCAGTTCCAGCGGCCGTAATGGTAGACCGGCCAGCCCCAGGACT
>CAZNPB010000082.1:0-9156 GCA_964574895.1 uncultured Eubacteriales bacterium | reverse complement strand
GGCAGGCGGCCGGTGACCATCTCGAACAGGATGACGCCGAACGAATAGATGTCCGAGCGCCGGTCGGAGTCCTTGCCCTCGACCTGCTCGGGGGACATGTACTCGGGCGTGCCGATGACGCTCCCCTCGGCCGTGACGCCCTGGGTGCCCAGGGCCCGGGCGATGCCGAAGTCGAGGATCTTGGCGTTGCCCTCGTTGTCGATCATGATGTTGCCGGGCTTGAGGTCGCGGTGGACGATGCCGGCGTCGTGGGCCTCGCTCAAGCCGCTGCAGACCTGTTTGGCGATGGTCACGACCGTGGCGATGTCGAGGCGGCGCGAACGCCGGATGAAGCTCTTCAGGTCCTCGCCCGGGACGTACTCCATGGTGATGTAATGGAGCCCCTGGTCCTCGCCGAGGTGGTACATCTTGCCGATGTTGCGGTGGGAGATCCTGTGGGCCAGCTTGATCTCGTTGACGAAGCGCTCCAGGGTGCGCTTGTCCTCGGCGATGTCCGGCCGGATGAGCTTGAGGGCCACTTCTTCGTGGGCCTTGAGGTCGAGGGCCCGGTAGACGCGGCCCATGCCGCCGCGGCCGAGCAGCTCGATGATCTGGTAGCGGCCGCCGAAGACCGTGCCCGTAGGCAGCTCCCAGGCGGGGGTTTCGTAGGCGACCGTGGCCGCCTCGGGATGGAGCCGGGTCCCCGAACCGCCGTCGCGCCGGGTCAGGACCGCGGCGCAATTGCTGCAGAAGTTGGCGGTTTCTGAGTTTTCCATCCGGCAGGTCGGGCATAGGGTGGCCATTGACCTATCTCCTGGGATCCTCGTTCCGTTTATGCCCCGCCCGTCATTCAATTATACGTATTTGAAGCTACATTAGTTGCCTTGCAAAGAATATGCCAAGAAGACCAGCCGGCCGTCAGGGAGAATCCCCTATCGGTCCGGGAGGGAGTCAAGCCGGCCGGCAAGCGACTTTACATGGGGCTTTACAGAAGGGGTCAAACCTAAATTTCTTCCATTATTCCAATGGGCAACCCCTGGGTGGACCCGAAATAATTGAAGAAATTTAGGTTTGACCCCTTTTTAAGGCCGGATGGAGAGCGAGATCTTCAGGACGCCGCGGTCGCCGAGCGGGGCCAGGCGGCTGCGGGGGTCCCAGACCCTTTCCCAGTTCCTGTTGTAGACGAAGTAGATCTCGTTGCCGGGGGTGATCTCCCAGCGCAGACGGGAGCTCCAGCCCAACGTGTTGGACATGTCGTCGAACTGGATGTAGTTCATGAGCCCCAGCTTGGGCGACAGGAAGATGTCGGCCTTGAGCTGGTAGACGTTGTCGCTGAAGTTCCCTTCCGGCATGCGGCCGCGCACCAGGTTGGCGTCGAAGGCCAGCGTGGCGTAGCCCTTGAGCTTGACGGTCAGACCCATGTTGATATCGTCGTAGCGGCCCGAATAGTACTCGCCGAAGTTCCAGCCGGCGCTGGCCACGACCGCCCGGTGGGAGGCCGAGCTGGCGTTGATGCGGAAGCTGGCGAAATCGTACTCCCCGGCCGGCAGTACGATCCCGTCCGAGACCGTCCAGTCGAACGGCAGACGATCGTGGTTGTCCACGACGCTGAAGCCGATGGTCTCGCCGCTCTGGGTCCGGAAGCTCAACGGCGAGGCGCTCAAGGTGCTCGTCTCGAGGTTCCCGGCCAGGTCCCAGTAGTAGTCGGCGCTGACGTCGAAGAAGAACTGCCGCACGAAGTCGCCGAGGAAGCCGCCCCGGGGCCGGGGCTGGAACCCGACCCGGGCGAAGCCCGTCTGGATGCCCTGCCGCATCATGTAGCCCAGGCCGGGATTGAGGGCCTCGCCGTAGTAGGCGTAGGTCGTCTGGATGTTCCAAAGGTCGTTCGGGTAGTTGGCCCGGAAGCCGAAGCCGTGGTGGCGGCCGTCCTCGGTCGTGTTCCAATTATAGACGCCCCAAGCCGCCAGCATGATGTTCTTGTCGCCGAGGAACTTCGACGACGAGTAGTTGAAGTCCATTCCCAGCAGCGAGTTCTTCTCCCCCGTCTGGCTGCCGTTGGTGAAGATCAGGCCGACCTTGCTCTGGGCGAAGATGTTCTGGGTGACGCGGCCGGCCATGAGGTTCCGGCCCGGCAGCTCGAGGGACCCGCCCAGGCCGTTGGGGATGGCCGTGTCCTTGGTCTGGACGTCGAGGAAGGTCAGGTTGGTGTTCCCGATCTTGCCGTAGAGCTTGGTCCCCCACAGGACGGGCACCTGGTTGCCGTTGTAGAGCCCGACGGTGCGGCTGAAGAACGGGGTGAAGCTGACGCTCGAGCTGAAGCTGAAGTTCTCCGAGCCCTCCAGGAAGAACATCCGCTTCTCCGGGAAGAACATCGGGAAGCGGGTCAGGTTGATGCGCCGCTCGTCGACCTCGGTCTCGGCGAAATCCATATTGTAGCTGACGACGCCGACCAGGTTGGGCGTGAAGCTCTTGTAGAGGTCGAAGCCGCCGTCGAGGGCGCCTTCGTACTTGGTCGAGACCTGGTTGTCCCGCGTGGCGCTGGCCAGGCCGTAGGGCCGGAAGGTGATGCCCTTGCCCTGCTTGACGCCGGCGATGCCCTGGAGCGCGGCGGCCTCGCTGGGATTGTCGAAATTGGCGTCGAGGGTCGTGCCGGAAAGACGGATGGTCTCCATCTTGCGGGCCACGGTCCGCTCGATGTTGAGCCCCCAGGCCTCCAGGCCCGGCCGGAACGAGATGGTCTTGAAGGGGATGCGGATCTCGGTCGACCAGCCGTCCTCGAGCCGGGCGCTCGCGGCGTCCCAGATGCCGTCCCAATTGAGGCTCGACGAACCGGCGTAGCAGAGGCCCTCGCCGCGGGCGCCGCGGGGATTGACGAAGAAGAGGTAGGCGTTGCGCTTGTCCTGGAAGGGATCGAGCAGGACGCGGACGATGTCGTCGCTGGCGGTCGAGGACCCCTGGTAGCCCATGCCGTAGCCCATGTAGGAGCCGCCGCTGCCGCTGCCGCTGTCGTGGGCCATGTTGTTGGCCGAGATGCGGCCGGGCTCGCTGTCGTAGCAGTAAATGCCGATGTAGAGGCTCTGGCCGTCGTAGACGACGCGGGCCTCGGTCCGTTCGGTCGGCTCCGCGCCGGGATTCGGCTCGACCATGCGGAAGCCGCTGATGGCCGGGGCCTGCTGCCAGACGGGGTCGTCGAGACGGCCGTCGATGCGGGGGCCGGCTTCGACGCGGACGGCCTTGATCTCCTCGGCCGTCAGGGACATGGGGGCCAGGGCGGCCGCGGCCAGAAGCGCTGCGGCGATGGGTATGAACAAAAGGGCGCGGTGCGGAGTGTTCTTCTTCAACATCGGTCGATCGGGGTCCTTTCTCGCGTTTCGGGCGGGGCCGCCTGCCGGGGGCAGAACGACACCATCCTTTTAGACGTCGGCCCGCCCGGCCTCTTCCCGGGGCTTCGTAAGGAGGGGTTTCAAGATGGGGTCAAACCTACATTTTTCGAAAAAATGTAGGTTTGACCCCATCTAATTTCCTCATTCTATTGAGGCAACCAGCCCACGATCCGGCGCGCGGCCTGGCCGGCGGTCGGAGGGTCGAAATTCGTCAGGACGATGACAATATACCCGCTCCGCGGGTCCCATTCAAGGGTCGAGTTGATGCCCGGGGCCCCGCCCGAGATGCCCAGGCCGTTGGCCGCGTCCGGCAGATAGACCTTCCTGGCTTCCAGGGCCAGGACGTACTTCAGGAGGTCCGGGGCCGTCGAATATCCGCCGCCGGCCGAGCTGCCGCGCCCGGGCAGGGTCGCGAAATTGAGCACCAGCGGCCCGTCGGCCGTCCCGCCCTCCCGCGTGTAGCCGCGGGCCAGGTTGGGCGTGTCCGCGTCCCGCGGGTAGGCGTCGGTGTCCGTCATGCCGCAGGGTTTGAAGATGTTCTCGCGAACATAGGTGTAATAATCGACCTGGGTCAGCTTCTCGATGATCAGGCCCAGGACGATGTAGCCGCCGTTGGAGTATTTGTTCGACGTCCCCGGCTCGAACTCGAGCGGCTGGTCGGCGAAGAGGGGCAGATAATCCTTGAGGGCCCGGATCTTCTCCTTGGGCGTGGCGTCGTAGCGCTCCCCGAAGAAGTCGCCGACGCCGGAGGTCATGTTCAGCAGGTGGCGGACGGTCACCTTCTCCGCGGCCCGGGCGTTGGGATAATCGGGCAGGAACTTCTTGATCGGGTCGTCGAGCCCCAGCAGGCCGAGCCGGGCCAGCTGGTGGATGGCCACGCGGGTGAAGTTCTTGTTGATCGAGCCCAGGTTGAACTTGGTGTCCTTCTTGTTGAGGACCTTCTTGTCCCGGTCGGCGTAGCCGAAGGCCTCGTGGAAAAAGACCCGCGCGTCCTTGGCCACCAGGACCACGCCCGAGAACCGGTCGGCCTTGGCCTCCTCCCCGAGGAAGGCCCGCACGGCCGCCGCGAACTCCTTTTCGTCCGCCTTGGGTTCCGGCACGACGATGTTGTCCGGGTCCTCGACGAGGTCGATCATCAGGGTCAGCAGCTTCTGGGGCGGGTCCTTCTCGATCGCGGCCTTGAGCAGGACGTACTCGCCATTGCCAGCCTTGGCCAGGACGGAGGCCTGGGTCGCGCCGTCGGACACGATCCGCTCGAGTGTCAGGCTGCCCAGCTGGCTCTTGGCCCCGCGGAAGCGGACCACCCGCTGGGCCACCGGGATCTCGGCCAGGGCCGACGCGGCGAAGCGGTTCTGGAAGAACAGCTTCATGGCCCCGGGGACCCCGGAGTTGAAGACCTCGAGATAGGCCCGGAGGTGGACCAACGCGGGCTTCCCCCCGGAAGCGGGTTCCTGGGCCTGTCCGAAAGCGGGAACCGAAGACATCAGAAGAGCGGCCGCGATCGCCGCGGCGATCATCCGGGCTGATCGATCCATGCGTCCTCCTCGGGGCCGAAACTCGGAAATGCCGGAAGGAAATTATAACACGGGGCGGCCGGCGGGTGTTGCGGGGGGAGGGGTCGCCGGCCCAGGCATCAAATCGGCGAAGCGACCCGGGCGTAGCGACGGAGCCGCCGCAGCCCGGCCGTGCGTTCCGCGGCGGTCTTGACATCCAAAGCAACGACGACATCGCGGCCCGCGGCGCCGCCGATCGCCGCGCCGGCGCCCAAACCCAGGATACCGCCGAGGACGCCCAATCCGTACGCGGCGAGCGGGGCCTCGCAGCCCGGGCAGCCGCCCGTGGACAGGCCGCCCAAGTATCCGACAGCCGTCCCGACGACGAGTCCGATCAACCCGCCCAGGCCGCCCTTGGAGGACCTCACGACCCGGACCGAGCGGACGTCGGCCGGATCGACCGTCCGGTCCAACCCGGCGGGATCGAGCAGGACCAGGGCGTCCGGCCGGACGGTGACGAGCTCGCCCGCCAGCTCGCCGCCCTTCTTCAGCGACACGACGACCATGGCGCCTCCTCTCCCCCCGGCCGCCGCGACGTCGACAGGAACGCCCGCCAGAACCAGGACCGCGGCCAGCGCGGCGGCGAGATAACGCGGCGCCGCCGTTCGGGATCTCCTTTCGTCGTCCATCGCATCACCCCGCGGTCCGGACCCTGGCGTATTTGCGCAGCCGGGCCAGGGCCGCGTTCCGCCGGGACGGATCGCTGCGCTCCGGGATCCCGATCGTCGCGTCCTTTCCCGCGGACGACCCGGCCAGCCCGCCGACGAGTCCGCCGGCCAGAGTGATGAGCACGGCCACCCCGGCTTTGGAAGAAATGGAATCGCAGCCGATGGCCGTGTCGTCGTAGGCCGATGACACGCTGACCCCGAGGACAAGGCCGAGGGCCAAGCCGCCGAGAATCCCGCCCGCGGCCTTCGAGTTCCTCGTCACGCGGACCGCCTCGACGCCGTCGAGGTCGAAGGACCGGTCTTTGCCCGTCACATCCAGGACGAGGAGCGAGTCCCTCCCGACGGCGATGAGCTCGCCTTCGGTCCGGCCGCTGTCCCTGGCCACGACGACCACGTTGGCCCCGTGCCGTTTCTGGGCATAAGCGGGCCGCGCCCCCAGGGTCAGGATCAGGACCGCGGCCAGTGCCGCCGCGACGGGCCTCCCGCCACCGCGGGCCGGCTTCTCGAGGTATCTCATGGCGCCCTCCGACGTCCGATCTTCCCGGCGCCCTCATAATGGGCCGGCCCGGGGAGGGACTTGTCAAAAAGGCGTCAAATTATGAACGCGGCGTGTCGAACCAGGCCCCCCGTCAGCGCGTCAGGACGTCGTGCATGGCGTTGATGACGGCCCCCTTCGGCCGCTGGGCCAGGGTCAAGACGACGTCGACGCTCTTGGAGGCCTCGCCGACGAGCGGGATGTCGCCGAGCTTGGCGAAGGCGCCCTTCTCGAAGGTGAGATAGACGGGCACGATCACGGCGAAGTTCTCCGGCACCTCCGACTGGGCGATCGTGCCGACGACGCGGTACTTCCCGCCGCCGGCTCCCTTGACCTCGAGCTTGGCCGTCAGGCGCGGGATGACGGCGCCCCGCACCCATTGGTCGAAGAACCAGTCCAGCTTGCCGTCCGCCGTCATCTTCAGCTTCGGCGGCGCGTGCTTCTCGACCAGGCGCTGGAAGTCCCTCGTCCCCGGGTTCTTCCCGTCGTACGTCGCCGCGAAGTCCTTCATCATGGCGATGAAGGCCTCGTCGCTGTTCTCTTTCCTCGGGTCCAGCATGGCCATGCGCAGCATGTGCAGGACGTAGGCGCCCTTCTCGTAGACGATGGTCTGGTAGGCCTGGGGGTTGCGCCAGGTGGCCAGCCGGTATCCCTGGGCGATCGGGCCGGCCTCGCAATTGGGGAAGTCCGCGCCGCGCGGCCGCTCCAGGATGGCCTTCCGCTTCTTCTCGTAGAAGTCGTTGTAGGCGCCGACGCCCTTGCGCTTCAGCAGGACCAGGCCGGAGGTGAACTCCGCGAAGCCCTCCGACAGCCAGGCGTCGTGATAGCTCCTCCAGCCGACCTTGTGGCCCCACCACTGGTGCGCGACCTCGTGGGCGCCGACCTGGTCGACGAATTCCGTCATGTCCGCGCCGAAGCCCATGATGTGCCGGGCCGTGCCGTCGACGAAGGCCAGGTACGGCAGGTACACGAGCGTCGGCCACGACTGGCCGGAGAACCAGGCCGACTGCTGGGTGATGGCGATCCGCTTGTCGTCGAGCGGGCCGAAATACGCGTTCCCGACCCGGGCCGTGTTGGCGCCGTCCGCGAACGCGGCCTGGGCCAGCCCGGCGGTATCCACGTTGAACGACCCGCCGGCCATATCGCCCGCGACGGCCTGGAGGGCCTGCTGGAACTGCCGCAGCACGTCCGGGTCGCCGGGGTTGGTGTAGACCTCGACGGTCATCCCGGACAGCTCGTCCGTCTGCGAAGCTTTCCTGAAGTTCCCGAAGTTGAACCCGGCCACGCGCAGCGGATGCGTGCTCTTCCAGACCGAGATCCTCTGCTCGCCTTCGACCCTGTTGCCGCTCTCGAGGCCGACGGCCACGACCTGGTTCTTGCCCGACTGCGGTATCCGGAACGTCAGCTCGAAGTCGGCCGTCTGGCGGAACGAGCCGATGTTCGGGTACCAGCTATCGCGGGCCCCGACGGTGAAGTTGCCGTCCCCGGCATCGCGCAGGACCGCCTTGCCGACGCTGTGGTAGGCCGTCCTCAAGAGATATCTCTCGCCGGCGACAAGGGGTTCCGGGAAAACGACGGCGGCGTCCGCGTCCTCCTTCTCGTCCTCCTGGATGAACGGCACGGACCGCCACTCGTGCATGTCGCCGGCGCGGGCGCAGTCGACGGCGTCGAGGCGAAGCTTGGGCTCGAGCGCGAGCGGCAGCACCCGCTCGGCCCGCCGCCCGGTGAAGGTCATGATCGTCCCGCCGCTGATCTCGTTGTTCGGGGCGATCGTCGTGTCGATCTCGTAACGCTCGGCCGCGGCCACCGGGGACGGCGCGGCGGCCGGCCCCGCCGCCCCCTCCCCCGCCGGGCGGGCCAGATACCAGATGCCGCCCTTGCGGTCGTCCCGGACGTAGAGCGCCGTGGTCTCGCCGTCGTCGCCGATGTCGAACAGGTGCAGGGCGTCGGCGCCGCGAGGATCGACGGCCAGCACGGCCGGAGGGACCTTCTTGCCGTTGATGTAGGCCAGGAACAGCGGCGGGCTGCCCGGGTGAAGGACCTCCTGGAGGAGCCGGATGTGGAGGTTGGTGGTGAAGTCCTTCTTCTCGCGTTTCAGGAAATCGTCGAAGGCGTTGGCCGCCTGCTCGTCGGCCTCTCCCGCGGGGGCGTCGCCGGCCGTCTTCCGCAGCTCCGCGATCAGGGAAGCGTCGAACAGCACGGCCGAGCCGAACGAGTCGGTCATGACCGTGAGCTTGTCGTCCCCGGTTCGGATGGCCAGCTGGCGCCGCTCGGTCTCGTTCGCGGGCGTCAGGGTGTACGAGCCCGTCCCGATGAACACGGCCCCGAACGTGACGCCCTCCACCGGCGCGAGGAGATGGAGCCGGCCGTTCAAAGCGAAGTGGAAGGCGTCGCGGTCGAACTCCGCGTTCGCCAGCGCGAGGGACCGGCCGTCCGGGCGGGCCGCCCTCAAGGCCGCGTAGGTCGGGTCCGCGGCCGCGGCCAACGACGCGCTCGCCAGCAGGACGACGACCAGCCACAACGATCCTCGCCCCCTCATGGCCTTAACGTGCATCTCAGTGGCCTCCTTCATCTTCAAACTTTCGCTTCGCGGACCAGGCGCAGGTCCTCCGCGGACAGGACCAGCAGGCGGCCGCAATCGTCGGTCATGAAGAACGTGTTGGCATACCGGCGGACGGCGGCGGAGCGGGCCCCGACGAGCTCGAGCGGCGCCCGCGGGGGCCCGGCCGGGATCCTGGGCGTACCCGGCCGCCAGGGCCAGGCAGAGCGCCAGGACGTTCCCAACACCGGTCCGCCGTGTTCCCATGGCTCCCCTCGCCTGCCTCCTCACATCGGAAGACGACCCGAACGCGGCCGCCTTACTAAACTTTAGTCTCGGCAGAGTCCCATTTGTCATTTCGTCTATCATATTTTTTGGCAGGCGAAAACTGTCAGGAATGTCAAGAATGTGTATGATTCTTGGACACAGGCCCGGGGAGAGAGAAAAGTGAACGGAGCGCGCCTGGCCCGATTCGAACGGGCGACCTGCGGATTCGAAG
>CAZNPB010000081.1:0-9246 GCA_964574895.1 uncultured Eubacteriales bacterium | reverse complement strand
CGGCGACTTCCTGGTCAGCGCCGTGCGCGGCCGGGTGGCCACCCAGTTCCGGGAGTTGGAGAAGAAGTACGACATCCTGGTCCGCCTCGAGGAGACCTCGCGCGAGAACATCGAGCGCCTGCTCGGCGAGACCCTGCCCTTCGAGGGCCGCTCCGTGCCCCTGCGCGACCTGGTCTCCTACGAGGTCGTCCGCGGGCCGCGCGAGATCCGGCGCGAGAACCAGCAGCGCGAGGTCCTGGTCACGGCCAACCTCAAGGGCCGCAAGCTGAGCCAGGTGACGCCGGCCATCGACCGGGTCATCGCCTCGCTCCGGCTGCCGGCCGACTACCGGGTGGCCTGGAGCGGCGAGCGCGAGGAGATGGACCGCTCGTTCCAGTCGCTCGTCCTGGCCTTGCTCCTGGCCGCCCTGCTGACCTACATGATCATGGCCGCCCAGTTCGAGTCCCTCGTCCATCCCTTCATCGTCATGGCCACCCTGCCCATGGGCGCCGCCGGCGCCATCGTGGCCCTGCTGCTCACCGGCCACACCTACAACGTCATCTCCATCATCGGCATGGTCGTCCTGGTCGGCATCGTGGTCGATAACGCCACGGTCAAGATCGATTACACCAACCAGCTCCGTCGCGCCGGCATGCCGCTGCGCCAGGCCGTCGAGGAGGGCAGCCACGTCCGGCTGCGGCCCATCCTCATGTCCACGGGCAGCACGCTCGTCGGCCTCATCCCCATGGCCCTGGCCCTCGAGCGCGGGGCCGAGCTCATGCAGCCGCTGGCCATCGTCGTCATCGGCGGCCTGACCTTCTCGACCTTCATGACCCTCGTCCTCATCCCCGTCCTGTACGAGTGGGTGGAGCGCCGCAAGGGATGAAGTTCTGCATCGACCGCCCGGTGGCCACGGCCATGATCTTCCTGGCCCTGCTGGCGACCGGCGTTTATTCGTTCCTCAACACGCCCATCGAGCTCATGCCCAAGGAGGACCTGCCCAAAGTCGACATCGTCACATCCTGGTACGGCGTGCCGCCCGAGGTCGTCCAGACCCAGGTCACCGCGCCGCTCGAGGAGGCCTGCGCCACGGTCAAGGGCGTCACCAAGATGACCTCGACCTCCGAGATCGGGATGTCCCGCATCACCCTGGAGTTCGACCCCAAGACCGACATGGAGTTCGCCACGCTGGCCCTGCGCGAGGAGCTGACCAAGGCCCGGCCGCTCCTGCCGGCCCGGATCCGGCCCTACGTCCAACCCTACGTTCCCGAGGACTTCCGGGAGCGGCCTTTCCTCCAGTACACCGTCTCCGGCCGCTACGGCCTCCAGGAGCTCCAGGAGCTGGTCAAGGAGAAGCTCGAGATCGGCCTGGGCGCGGTCCGGGGCGTCTCCGGGGCCGAGGTCAGCGGCGGTTCCGAAGCCGAGGTCCGGATCACCCTGAACGAGGACCGTCTCAAGGCCCTCGGGCTCCATCCCTACACCGTCAACGCCGCCATCGCGGCCCGGCTGGGCACCTTCCCCACGGGCCGGGTCCGGCGCGGCAATCAGGAGTTCCTGTTCAAGTTCGAGGACCGCATCGACAGCCTGGACGAGGTCCGCGGCACGGTCGTCGCCTTCTCCGGCGCGAATCCCATCCTGGTCCGGGACGTGGCCAAGGTCGAGATCGCCTATGCCGACATCCGCCTCGTCCACCGCATCGACGGCCAGCCGACCGTCAACCTGACCGTGTCCAAGGAGCGGGGGGCCAACACGCTGCGCGTGGCCCGGGACGTCAAGCGCCGGCTCGAGGCCCTCAAGCGGGAGCTGCCGCCGGATCTGGCCTTCAAGAGCGTCGACGACGAGAGCGAGGAGATCCGCAAGAACCTCAACGACTTCTACCTGCTGGCGGGGATCATCACGGCCATCGTCTTCATCATGGTCTTCCTCGTCCTGGGACGCTTCAAGCCGTCGCTCCTGATCCTGTCCTCGATCGCCTTCTCCATCGTCATCACCTTCAACCTCATCTACGCCTTCAAGATCTCCCTGAACATGCTGACCCTGGGCGCCCTGGCCCTGGGCTTCGGCATGTTCGTCGACAACTCCATCGTCGTCTTCGACAACATCCTCCGCCTGCGCGAGGCCGGCCTGGAGCCGCGGCAGGCCTCCCTCCAGGGCCCGCGGGAGGTCTTCGTGGCCGTCCTGGCCTCGACCGCGACCACGATGGCCGTCTTCTTCAGCTTTCCCTTCTTCCAGGGCAAGCTGAAGGTCTTCTACGTGCCCCTGGCCATCGTCATCGCCTCGGCCATCGCGGCCTCGCTCCTGGTCTCCTTCACCCTCGTCCCGGCCTTGAGCCCGCGGCTGCTCGAACGGCGGAAGGCGCGGCCCCGGGCGGGGGCGGGGGCGGAAGCGAAGGCCCCGGCGGCGGAGCCCCGGCCCTCGGGTTTCGAGAAGGCCCTGGCGGTCCTCCTGCGCCACCCCGTCGAGGTCATCCTCGTCGTCGCGGCCCTGATCTTCGGCTCCTACAAGTGGTTCCGGGCCGAGGTCACCCTCGGCCGCTGGGGCTCCTGGTACAGCAAGGAGCAGCTCTACATCCGCGTCGGCATGCCGCCCGGGACCGACATCTCGCGGACCGACGAGACCATCCGGGCCTTCGAGGAGAAGGTCCTGGCGCTGGATTACGAGAAGGAGATGCAGGTCTACATCGTCCCCGAGAGCGCCCAGGCCACGATCGAGTTCCCGCCGGAGATCGAGCGCTCCTACCGGCCCTACGCCCTGAAGGAGGAGCTCATCCAGCTGGCCACCCAGTTCGCCGGCATCGACATCAGCGTCTCGGGCTTCGACCCCCAGTATTACGCCTCGAGCATGGGGGCGGGCACCTTCTACAGCTCGCGCATCAAGTTCACCGGCTATAACCTCAAGAAGCTCAAGGAGATCACGGCCGACCTGGAACGGACCTTGCGCCGCAACCCACGCATCAAGGAGGTCCGGACGGTCTCCAGCCGCTACGGCTGGTGGCGCGGCGACACGGTCGAGGACATCCTCAAGATCGACCAGGCCGCCCTGCGGCGCTACGACATCGATCCGGCCTACCTCTACTTCGGCCTCCAGACCATGATCCAGGGCTCCTTCGGCCAGCAGGCCCGCGTCCGGATGGAGGGCCAGGACATCGCCGTCTCGGTCAAGTTCCCGGACGCGGCCACGCTCGACATGCGGCAGCTCTCCGAGTCGCTGATCCAGGCCCGCGGCGGCGAGTACCTGCGCCTGGGCGAGGTCGCCTCGTTCCTCGAGGCCCCCATCCCCGGTTCGATCGACCGCGAGAACCAGCAGTTCCAGCAGACGATCATGTGGGAGTTCCGGGGCCCGGCCAAGGCCGAGGAGCGCTACCGCAAGGCCGTCTTCGACTCGCTCCACCTGCCGCCCGGCTTCGCCGCCTCGCTCGACGAGCAGTGGTACGTGACCGAGGAGGAGCAGAAACAGCTCAACTTCGCCATCGCCGCCGCCCTGGCCGTCATCTTCATCATCCTGGCCGCGCTCTACGAGTCGTTCATCCTGCCGTTCTACGTCCTGCTGGCCGTGCCGCTGTCGCTCATCGGCGTCTTCGTGGCCTTCATCGTGGCCAAGGAGCCCTTCGACCCGACGGCCTATATCGGCGTCATCCTGCTCTCGGGCATCGTGGTCAACAACGCCATCCTGCTCGTCGACCACATCGGGCTGCGGCGACGGCAGGGGCTGGACCTGCGGCAGGCCGTTTTGCGCGGCACGCGGGACCGGGTCCGGCCCATCCTCATGACCACGGCCACGACGGTCTTCGGCATGCTGCCGCTGCTGCTGATCGGGGCCAAGGCCAACGAGCGGCAGATCTGGTCGTCGCTGGCCCTCTGCACGGTCGGCGGGCTGACGACCTCGACGCTCCTCATCCTGGTCGTCATCCCCGTCCTCTACTACCACGGGGACGGCCTGCGGGCCTGGGGGGCGGAGAAGGTCCGCGAGGCCCGCGGCCTGTTCGGGAAAAAGCCCGCCTAGCGCGGGCCGTGGCAGCGCTTGCAGTCCAGGTCCAGCAGGTCCTTGTGGAAGGTGAACTTGAAGAAATCGTGGTCCTGCATCATCTCCTGGGCGATCTGCAGGCGGGACTGGAAGATGAAATCGGCCAGCTCGGTCTCGATGGCGGCCCCGGGCTCCGGATGCATCCGGCCGACCTCCGAGCCCATCCAGTAGACGACGATCTCCGGAAGCTTGGTCACGGCGTTCTCGGCGATCGGCCCGCTCGGCTCCGAGAGGTCCTCGGCCGCGGCGACGAACTCGGCGGTCAAGGCCGGATTGGCGGCGGCCTCGACGGCCTGGCCGACCTTGGCCGCCAAGGCCAGGTCGTCCGGCCGGGCCGGGCAGAAGAACATCCGCAGGTGGACGGGATCGATCAGGGCCGCGAAGGAGGTCTGGGCCTCGGGCGAGGGGGAGAACGAAGAGAAGGCCGGATCGGCCGCCTTGGCCATCTCGACGATGCGGTCCTTGGCGACGAACCCGACCAGCGCCGGATCCTGCGGCACGGCGGGCCCGGCGGGGACGTCCAGCGACAGGGCCAGGACCGCCGCGGCGAAGCCGGCCGCGCATCGCGTCCTCCGCAACCCGGCCACGTTCCTCTCCCGGTCCCTTTCCCGGCTACTCGCCGGCCCGGACTTTCAGGCTCTTCTCGTACGGCGGGCGGAAGACGCCGCGCTCGGTGACGATGGCCGTGATGTAGGCGGCCGGGGTGACGTCGAAGGCCGGGTTGCGGACCTCGGCGTTGGGGATGGTGATCGGCCGGCCGCCGACCTCGCGGACCTCGTCGGGGTTGCGCTCCTCGATGGGGATGCCGCCGCCGTCGGCCAGGCTCCGGTCGATGGAGCTTTCGGGGGCGGCGACGTAGAACGGGACGCCGTTCTCCTTGGCCAGCACGGCCACGCTATAGGTCCCGATCTTGTTAGCCGTGTCGCCGTTGCGGGCGATGCGGTCGGCCCCGACGACGACGGCCTGGATCTCGCCCCGGCGCATGAACCAGCCGGCCATGCCGTCGGTGATGAGGACGACCGGGATGCCGTCCTTGTCGAGCTCCCAGACGGTCAGCCGGGCGCCCTGGAGGAAGGGCCGCGTCTCGTCGGCGAAGACCTTGACGCGCTTGCCCTCTTCCACGGCGGCCCGGATGATGCCCAGGGCCGTGCCGTACGCGGCCGTGGCCAGGGCGCCGGCGTTGCAGTGGGTCAGCACGGTCATGCCGTCGCGGAGCAGGGCTTGGCCGTGCCGCCCGATGGCCCGGTTGGTCTCGGCGTCCTGGCGCTCGATGGCCCTGGCTTCCTCGAGGAGCGCCGTCCGGATGGCCCGCAGGCCCTCGGCCCGGGTCCCCTCGTAGACGGCCTTCATCCGTTCCAGGGCCCAGAACAGGTTCCGGGCCGTCGGCCGGGTCCGCTCCAGGCGCTTGTAGACCTTCTCGAAATCCCGCTCGACGGACCGTCCCGTCTCGGCGCGGACGGACATCATCCCCAGGACCAGGCCGTAGGCCGCGGCGATGCCGATGGCCGGGGCGCCGCGGACGACCATCTTCTCGATGGCCTGGGCCGCCTGGATGTAGGTCCGGCAGCGGACGTACGTCTCCTGCCAGGGCAGCTTGCGCTGGTCGATCATGACCAGGGAATGGTCGCGCCAGGCGATCGTCGGCAGCATCGGTCACTCCTTCTTCCAGGCCGGCGTCCGGTCGTCCGGCCAGCCCCATTTAGCCGCCCAGCGGGCCTGGGCCGCCGCCAGCGCGTCCCGCTCGGCCGGGGCCAGCTCGGCCAACAGCCGCCCATAACAATACACGAGCGCGTTGTCGTTGTCTCGCCCGATCTTCTCCGTCGGCAGGCCCAGCTCGCGGGCCATGACCGCCTCTTCGTAGGCGCGCCGCTGGTCGCCGAGATGGCCGGCCACCTGGGCCTGGAGGTAGTGATAGAGGCCGCAGGAGAAATCGCGGTCGATGAGCCGATCGAGGGCCTTGGCCAGGGCGGCCAGGGTCCGGGCCCTCTCGTCCGGCGCGTCCTCGGCGGCCCGGGCCAGGACGAGGTCGGTCCGCCTCTCGGCCGCCACCATCAGGGCCGGCCGGAAGTCGGAGTCGTCGACGATGCGGGCGTAGACGCGCAGGGCCGCGGCCTCCAGGCCCAGGTCCTCGAAGGAGGCGGCCAGGCCCGTCAGGGCGGCGTCCGAAGCCCATTTCTCGCCCTCGCCGAAGCCGAGCGCGAAGGCCTGAAGAAAGGCCCCTTCGGCCTCGCGCCATCGGCCCAGGCTGGCCAGGGCCAGCCCCTGGACGGTGAAGGACTGGGCCGACGGGTCCCGGCGGCAGGCCCGGACGGCCTCTTCGAGCGCCTTCTTCCAATAGGCGACGGCCTGCTCGGTCCGGAAGGCCCGGGCCCGCTCCTGGCCCTCGGCGTAAAAGGACTTGGCTCGGCGGAGATGGGTCAGGCAGGCGGCCGAACACAGGACGGCGGCGACGAGGCCGAGGGCGAGGAAACGGGACGGCCGGCGGCTCATGCTTCGGGCGGGACGGACGGGCCCAGCGCCACGGGCCCTTTGATCAGGCCGACGATCAGGTCCTGGACTTCTTCGTCCGAGAGGAGATGCAGGCCGAGCGCAGCCGCGGCGCGGCCGACGCTCTCCAGGGCCGGCCAGAAGGACGGGTCGTCCGCGGCCGGCCGGATGTCCTCGCGGGCCTTGGCCGTTCGGGCGGCGAACTCGACCACGACGGCCCGGTAG
The DNA here is from genome assembly GCA_964574895.1 of uncultured Eubacteriales bacterium. Classification (GTDB taxonomy): domain Bacteria; phylum Acidobacteriota; class Aminicenantia; order Aminicenantales; family Saccharicenantaceae; genus RBG-16-66-30. The sequence continues at coordinate 2,532 of CAZNPB010000081.1, read as the reverse complement.
TCGGCCGCGGCCAGCTCGGGCCTGAACAAGGCCTGGAGAAAAGCGTCCTCCAGCCCGAGGACCGGGTAGAGGGCGGCGAAGGCGGTCCGCAGCACGCGCAGGTCGCCGCGGGACAGCTCCGCGGCGTATTCGCGGGCCAGCCCGTCGCGGCCGCGGAAGAAATCGAGGACGAACGCGTCCGGCTTGGTCCGGACGAAATCGGGATCGAGCCAGACCTGCCAGGCCAGGACGCGTTCGCGGTAGTCGAAGACGCGGCGGACGGCCCAGACGCAGGCGGAGTACAGAACGGGGAAATACAGCCAGGACTTGAGCGGCAGGAACCGGTCCAGGAGCTCGACGCCCCGGGACAGCGCCGCCTCGAGGCCCTTTTCGCTCACGACCTCGCCCCCTTTCGCCGCCGGGCCCGGCGGTCCGGAACCGAGGCGGGAATTAAAACGGGGACATGTCCCCCGGGTACGTGTCCCCGTTCTTCATGGCGGCCCTACTGCTTTTCGAGCGCCACCGTGCCGGCGTACCCGCCCTGGACGAACTCGCCGGCCATCTTCTTGCCCGTTTCGTCGATCGTCCCCTTGATCGTCGGATCGCCGGGCACGCCCTCGATCTGGCAGGTGACGGTCTTGTCCTTGATCTCGATCGCCGTCAGGCCCAGGCCGAAGGCGCCCTGGGTGATGGAATCGAAGGTGCCGACGACCTTTTTGGCCTCGTCGAGCTTGAAGTTCAGGCCGATCTCGAGCTCGGCCCCGCCGATGGAGAGGGTGCCCTTCCACGAGCCGAGGAACGGCTTCGGGTCGGCGGCCTGCGCCGCGGCCAGCCCGGCCAGCACGATGATCCCGAGCACGGCCGCGATCGTCATCAGATTTCTATTGTTCATGGCTAACTCCTGGGGAATATCGGTCCTCTATTATACGCCATTCCGGACCCCGCCGTTCTACGAACGGAGGCCTATTTGACCTCCAGGATGGCCAGGAAGGCCTCCTGGGGGATGTCCACCTTGCCGACGCGGCGCATGCGCTTCTTGCCGGCTTTCTGCTTCTCCAGGACCTTCATCTTGCGGGTGTAGTCGCCGCCGTAGAGCTTGGCCAGGACGTCCTTGCGGAAGGGCTTGACCGTCTCCCGGGCGACGATGCGCTTGCCGATGGCGGCCTGGAGCGCGACCTCGTACTGCTGCCGCGGGATGACCTTGCGCATGCGCTCGGTCAGGGCCCGGCCGATGGTCACGGCCTTGTCCTCGTGGACGATGAGCGACAGCGCGTCGACGGCCTCGCCGTTGATGAGGATGTCGAGCTTGACCAGCGGCCCTTCGCGGTAGCCGGAGAACTCGTAGTCGAGCGAGGCGTAGCCCTGCGACAGCTGCTTGAGCTGGTTGTAGAAGTCGAAGACGACCTCGTTGAGCGGCAGGGCGTAGGTCAGCAGGACGCGGCCGGGCCCGATGTACTCCATCTTCTTCTGGATGCCCCGGCGCTCCTCCAGCAGCTTGAACAGGTTGCCCAGGTAGCGGTCGGGCGTCAGGATGACCGCCTCGATGACCGGCTCCTCGATGGCGGCGATCGCGGTCGGGTCGGGCATCTCCGAGGGATTGTGGATCTCGACCGTCTCGCCCTTCCGGTCGGTGACCCGGTAGCCGACGCTGGGGGCCGTCGTGATCAGGGTCAGGCCGTAGTCGCGCTCGAGGCGCTCCTGGACGATCTCGCGATGGAGCAGGCCCAGGAAGCCGGCCCGGAACCCCAGGCCCAGCGCCGGCGAGTTCTCGGGCACGTACTGGAACGAGGCGTCGTTGAGGCGCAGCTTCTCCATGGCGTCGCGGAGCTCCTCGATGTTGCTCTCGCCGGCCGGGAAGATGCCGCAGAAGACCATGGGCTTGGCTTCCTTGAAGCCGGGCAGGGCCCGCGGGGTCGGGCGGTCCCGGTGGGTGACCGTGTCGCCGACCCGGGCGTCGCTCAGCTTCTTGATCCCGGCCACCAGGTAGCCGACCTCGCCCGTCCTCAGAATGCCGGACTTGACCGGTTTGGGCGTCAGGTAGCCGACGTCCTCGGCCTCGTACGCCGCGCCCGAGGCCATCAGGACGATCCGGTCGCCTGTCTTGAGCTCGCCGTCGAGGATGCGGACCAGGACGACGACGCCACGGTAGACGTCGAACCAGGAATCGAAGAGCAGAGCCTTGAGCGGCGCCGCGGGATCGCCTTTCGGCGGCGGGATGCGCTCGACCACGGCCTCGAAGAGCTCCGGCAGGCCCTGGCCCGTCTTGGCGCTGACGAGCAGGGCCTCGGACCGGGGCAGGCCGAGGACATGCTCCATCTGCTCCAGGGAATCCTCGATCTGGATCTGAGGCAGGTCGATCTTGTTGATGACCGGGACGAGGACGAGGTCGTTGTTGACGGCCAGGTAGGTGTTGGCCAGGGTCTGGGCCTCGACCCCCTGCGACGCGTCGATGACCAGCAGGGCCCCGTCGCAGGCGGACAGGCTGCGCGAGACTTCGTAGGAGAAATCGACGTGGCCGGGCGTGTCGATGAGGTTGAAGACGTAGTCCTCGCC
>CAZNPB010000080.1:0-9282 GCA_964574895.1 uncultured Eubacteriales bacterium | reverse complement strand
CGGTATGGGGCTATAGACGTCCCGGGTGGGTTCGACTCCCACACCTTCCCGCCACCTCTTTTACTTAAGCGCGATGAAAAGCCCGCCGGAACACCTCGTTTCTTTACATCGGTCAGACGGAACGGGCTCGCTCGGTCACGTCTCTAACGCTGTAATGCCTTGTCGATCACCGACTTACCGGAGTGCCCGGGCCCACCCGAAACCTATCGACCATGGCACGCCTCTTGCTTTATGGCAATAGTGATGCGAACATGAATGGTGGAACCATGAGCCTCTCCAAGTCCCCGGCGTCCCGGATTCTCTGTTGTTCGCTCGCGGCGGTCCTCCTGGCCCTCCCTCTGTGGGCGCAAAAGGAAAAGGAATTGGAAAAGGGTCTGGCGCAGCTCGAAGCCGCAAGTCCGGCTTTCGCCGCGGGTCTGAAAGACTTCGACGCCGGCCGGTTAGCCCAAGCCGAAAAGGCCTTCGCGGCTTGCCTGGCCAAGTTCCCGGAACATGCCTACGCCCATTATTACCTGGCTAACATCCTCTACGGGCGGGGCGTCCTGCCGGCGGCCCTGAGCCAGATGGAGCTGGCTATGGCCCAGCTCGACCTCATGAAGACCCTCGGGGAGCGGATCGACCAGCGCAAGATGGACAAGCTCGGAGCCGTCCAACATTCCCTGGACGCCATGTGGGAGGCGGCCGCGCACTCGGCGGAACCTTGTCGAAACAGGCGGTCGATCGAATGGGACAAAAGGGAAGCCCAAGACGAGTCGCTCGAAACAGCCAGGGCCGCGGCCGAAAAGGCGGCCGCATTCACGCGCTTGAAAGCGCAATATACATACTTTCTGGGCAATATCCTTTTCCGGCTCCAAAGGGTCCCGGACGCCTTTCGGCGCTACGAGGAAGCCGTCCGGATCGATCCCCGGCACGCCGACGCCTATAACAACCTCATCGCCATCTGTTATGTCGCCCGCCAGTACGAGGTCGCCCGGACCCTTTTCGAGCAGGCCGAACGGCAAGGCCTCGACGAATCGTTGAACCTGGAGCTGAAGGAGCGGCTTTTCCAGGCCCTGGGCCGCCCCACGACGGGGATCCTCTTCGAGGACATCGCCGGGGATACGGCGGACAGTCCGGCCGTTCGCCGCTTCGCTCTGGCCTATCAGCCGGAACCGGCCGGGGCGTCCAAGATGTACGTCAACGCTTATGTCGTCCATGATCCGCGGACCCGCGATGCCGTCCTGGTCGATCCCGGCGTGAAGGACGACCGCATCGAGGCCTTTATCAGGGACCAGGGTCTGGCCGTCCGGGCCATCTTGAGCACGCACGGGCACCCCGACCACGTCGGCGCGGTCGGGTCTTACGCCTCGCTTCTGCAGGCCCCTGTCTATGCCGCTGACGCCGAGGCCGGACGCCCGGCCGGCCGCCTCAAGGACAACGACACCCTCGACTTCGGCGGCCTTCACATCCTGGCCCTTCAAACGCCGGGCCACACGCGCGACAGCCTCAGCTATCTCGTCGGCAAGCTCCTCTTCTCGGGCGACACGCTTTTTCGCGGCGATATCGGAAGGGTGGCCTCCGACGGCGCCTCCGGACGGGACGAGGCCCTGGCGGCCATGATCAAGGTCATCCGGGCCCGGCTGCTGACCTTGCCGGACGACACGGTCGTCTGCCCGGGGCATGGAAGGACGACCACGATCGGGAAGGAAAAGACCGACAATCCCCTTCTCGTCCGGTAGGCGGGCCCGTCGGCGGCTGGCGCGCCTGGGAGTCCAGACCGCGGCCGCGAGATCCCTTGACCTCATCGCCGGCCCGGCCTATCATCGGCGGCGAAGGGGATGATGATGGCTTCGATCTTCCAGCGGGCCGTCTTCCTGGCCGCCGTCGCGCTGATCCCGTCCATCGGCCTCCGGCCGCAGGACCGTCCCGCCCCGGCCGACCCGGCCCGGCTGGCCGCCCTCCTGAACAAGGCCGCCGCGTACTGTCAGCGCCTCGACCGGGCGGCGCTCGACTTCGTCTGCCTCGAGGAGCTGACCGAGACGACGTTCAACCTGAATCCGGACACGAACGTCTATGTCTACGATTACCAGCTCGTCCGCAAGGGGGACGAGGCCCGGGAGCGCCGCAATCTCGTCTCCTTCAACGGCAAAAAGGCGGACTACCGCGACACCGCCCTCCACAGCGCCTATTTTCGCTACAAGAACGTCCTCTTCGGCCCGATCGGTCTGCTCTCCCGGTTCTGGCAATCCCAGCTCGCGTTCCGGCTCGTCGGGGAGGACACCGTCCTCGGCGAAGCGGCCGTCGTCGTCGACGCGGCCCCCGGCCCGGCCATGAGCGAGCCCCATCCCACGGGCCGGATCTGGATCAAGGAGAGCGACGGCAGCGTCCTCAAGATCGCCTGGGACCCGCGCTCCCTCGGGAACTTCAAAATGATCGAGGATTGGGCCCGGGAGCACGACGCCGAACCTCTGGTCACCTCGTTCTCCGAATACGGCTTCGCCAAGAACGGCCTGCGGTTCCCGAGCCGGAGCTGCACCGAGCAGGCCTACCTGCGGAAGGACCGCGGCAAGTCGGCCAGCGCCGAGATCTCCGTCGTCTACAAGGACTATCGCTTCTTCACCGTCGAGACAGAGACCGTCTATTGAGGCCGGTCGTTTGACTTCGCGACCCGTTCCGCGCATGATAGTTCCGCATCCTGTTCGCCAGGGAGAAACGCCGACATGAGATCCTCTTTCTTCAAGATCCTCGTCGTCCTCTTCGTCTGCGCGGCCGCGGCGGCCTTCGCCCAGACGGCCGGAGAGAAGACCGTCTACCGGGCCCAGATGTTTACCGGCAAGGCCCCGGTCGAGCCGCCCATGGTCAAGATCCAGATCGAGATCAAGGACTGGACGACGCCCGACGAGGTCCGGGCCTTCCATCAGGCCTTCGAGCAGGGCGGCACGGAGGCCTTCCTCAACGCCTTCGGCCAGGGCGACAAGGGCGTCGTGCGCTTCATGTACTCGCGCGGCTTCAACATCCCCGTCCACGCCGCCATAACCGTGCCGGGCGAGAAAGGAAAGAAGGTCTTCCTGTTCATGAACCGGCAGCAATGGGACCCCGGGTACCAGAAGACGATGGGCCGCTACCTGTTCATGGTCATCGAGCTCAAGCTCAACGAGAAGGGCAAGGGGGAAGGACGCTTCTACGACGACGCCCAGGTCCGCCTGGACCCGGCGCTGGGGCTGATCTCTCTCGAGACGTACGATACGACGCCGAAGATCTTTCCCCAAGTCCAGGAAGTCGTCAAGAAGGATAAATAGGGGGGTAACCGGGAGGAGGCAGCGGCGCGGCTAGCCGCACCGCGGGAGGCGGCTCGCCTTTCGCGGCGAGGGCCGGACCCGAAAACTCACCTTGCCCCCCCCCGCCGGCGATGATTGACACCCGTAGCCCTGAGGTTTATTGTGACCCAAGTAAATCGCTATTCCATGGGTAACCATTCTAGGAGGTTTTGAGATGAAAAAGGTTCTGATCGCTGGTCTGGTGGTTCTCGGCCTGGCGGGTCTGGCCTGCAAGAGCTCGACCACGCCCCCCGTCGAAACGCCCCCGACCATCTCGAGCTTCACGGCCAACCCGACGACCGTCCACGCCGGCGAGACGTCCACGCTGTCCTGGTCCGTCGCCAACGCCACGTCCGTGTCCATCGACCAGGGCATCGGCGCCGTCTCCGCGACGAGCGGCACCCGCGACGTCACCCCCACGGTCACGACGACCTACACGCTGACGGCCACCAACGCCGACGGCACGCGCACGGCGACGTGCACGGTGACCTACGCGGCCACCCTGCCGACGGTCGACTCCTTCACCGCGACCCCGACGGCCATCGTGCTCGGCGGCACCTCGACGCTCGCCTGGACCGTCCAGAACGCCACCACCGTCAGCATCGACAACGGCATCGGCACGGTCGACGCCACCGGCACGCACGACGTCTCCCCGACCGTGGCCACGACCTACACCCTGACCGCCACCAACGCCGACGGCGAAGATACGGCCACCGTCGAGGTCACGATCCTGCCGGCCGCCGCCCTGACCTTCTCCTTCGACCCGAATCCCCCGGTCTGGACCTATGAGGGCGGCATCACCTCGAGCACCTTCTCGGAGATCCTGACCGAGGTCAACGGCGTCAGCGGCAACGCCTACAGCGCTTTTACCGGCCTGTACCTGACGGCCGACCCGACCACGCGGATCGGCTCGCACAACTTCGGCGGCGGCGACTTCGCGGCCAACGGCACGCTGACCCTGGGCCCCGCGACCCTTTCCGGGACGGGCCAGGCGACGGTCTTCGCCATCGTAGTCGACGGCACGGATGACAACGGCTACGTCCTCGAGGAGGAGTACTACGGCACCATCAGCTGGGTCGGCGCCGTGGGCACGGCCCAGATCCAGAAGGCCGTTCCCGGCCAGACTGACCCCCGGATCATGCGGCTCCTCGACGACCTCAGGACGAGGAAGCGCTAGGCCAAGCGATCGGTTTTCGGTTATCGAGATCTCGAGGCCGGGGCCCCGGCGGAAGCCGGGTTCCCGGCCTCTTTTTTTTATCTTCGGCCGGGCCTTCAGGAAGCCCGGATCGACATCCACGCCGAGGCCGGGCCTTTCGGAGAGCCGGATCTTCCCGTCCCTGATCGTGAAGCCGCCGGACGCCGGATCGGCCGCATGCGCCTCGTTCCCGTCGAGATCGGCGAAGACGATATGGCGCCGGGACGCGACGGCGTGGGCCGCGGCGCGGCTCAGCGGGCCCGGGCGTAGAGGTCGCCGCCGCGGCCGTCGTAGATGACGAAGGCGGGCAGGTCCCGGACCACGATCCGGCGCACCGCCTCCATGCCCAGGTCGGCGAAGTCGATGGTCTCGCTGGAGACGATGTGCTCTTTGGCGATGAGGGCCGCCGCGCCGCCGATGGTCCCGAGGAAGACGCCGCCGTGCGCCTTCAGTGCCGCGGTCGCCGGTGCCGTCCGGTTGCCCTTGCCGAGCGAGACGAGCGATCCGCCCGCCCGGAGGAAATCGTCCATGTAGCCGTCCATGCGCTGGGCCGTGGTCGGGCCGAAACTGCCGGAGGCCAGGCCCCGGGGCGTCTTGGCCGGACCGGCGTAATAGACCGGGTGCCGCTTGAGATAGCCGGGCAGGTCGCCCGTCTCCCGGAGGACGCGGGCCAGCCGGGCGTGGGCGATGTCGCGGGCCACGACGAGCGGGCCGGAGAGCTTGACCAGCGTGCCGACCGGGAGCGCCCGCAGCGCGGCCAGCACCTCGGCCATCGGCCGCTCGAGATCGACGGCCACCGCCGCGGCCGGGCCGGCCTCGGGGGCGCCCTCGAGGAAGCGGGCCGGCCGCCGTTCCACCTCTTCCAGGAAGACGCCGTCGGCCGTGATCTTGCCCCGCAGGCCGCGGTCGGCGTTGCAGGACACGCCGATGCCGATCGGGCAGGAGCCGGCGTGGCGCGGCAGGCGGACGAAGCGGGTCTCGTGGGCCAGCCAGCGGCCGCCGAATTGGGCGCCCAGCCCGGTCGCCCGGGCCAGGGCCATCAGCCGCTCCTCCCAGCCGCGGTCGCGGAACGCCCCTCCCCTCTTCGAGCCCCGCTTGGGCAGGCCGTCGAGGAAGCCGGCCGAGGCCAGCTTGACGGTCTTGAGGGTCATCTCGGGCGACAGGCCGCCGACGACGACGGCGATCCGGTAGGGCGGGCAGGCGGCCACGCCCAGGGCCCGGATCTTCTCGGCCAGGAACGGCTCCAGAGCGGCGTCCTCCAGGCGGGCTTTGGACTCCTGGAACAGGGCGATCTTGTTGGAGGAACCGCCGCCCTTGGCCATGAAAAAGAACCGGTACTCGGCGCCGGTCGCGGCCTGGAGGTCGATCTGGGCCGGCAGGTTGGTGCCGGTGTTGACCTCGTCCATGACCGTGAGCGGGGCCATGATCGAGTAGCGCAGGTTGCGGGTCCGGTAGACGCGGGAGGCCGCCTCGGCCAGGACCTCTTCGTCCCGGCCGTCCGTCGCCACCCGGTGGCCGCGGTAGGCGAAGACCTGGATGGAGCCGGTGTCCTGGCAAAGCGGCAGGACGCCCTCGGCCGCGATGACGGCGTTGCGCAGCACGGCCCCGGCCACGAAGCGGTCGTTGTCGGAGGCCTCCGGATCGTCGAGGATGCCGCGCAGGGCGGCCAGGAAATCGGGCCGCAGGAAAAAGGCCAGGTCGGTGAAGGCCTGGCCGGCCAAGGCCGCCAGGGCCCCGTCGGCGACCCGCAGGGCGGGGCGGCCGGCGCAGACCGTCCGGCCGACGCCGCGGCCGGCGATCTTCCGGTAGCGGGCCCGGTCGGGCCCGGGATCGAGCAGGTTCATTCGTAGATCCCTTCGACGTCGATGAGGTCCTCGAAGGCGTCCTCTCCCCGCTTGCCGACGAGGCCGATGACGTAATACTCCTTGCTGATCTGGTCGTAGCGGTATTCCTTGATCAGGCGGAAGTTCTCGATCTTGCCGCTCGAGGAGACGTGGGTCCGGGTGCCGGTGCAGGGCATGGCCTCGGCCCCGATGCTGATGGTGTTGTCGCCGCAGGGCCCGATGGGCAGGTCTTTGGCGATGACGGCCAGGACCTTCTTCTCGAGTTCGTGGAGGTCGACGTCGGGCCGCTCCTTGAAGTTGAGGACGAAGCCCTGGGGCACGTCGGAGTGCAGGGGCGGGAACGGGATCCGGTAGTCCTCCTGGAGGATCATGGTCGTGATGTCCTCGGCCGAGTGGGCCATCAGCCGGTACTTGATCGTCTTGTCGACGATTGTCTTGATCGCCTGGGGGAAGGGGCCGAAGACCGTCGGCCGGGCGACGATGATCTCCTCGCCGATGCCGATCAGGACCTGGGCGTTGTGGCCGAGGGCCTCGTAGACGAGGTCGAAGTGCTCGACGACGACCCGCCGGTTGTGGGCGATGGCCTTGAGGATGGCCTCGGCCAACTCGTACTTCTGGTGGAAGGCCAGCTCGTACCGGGCGTCCAGGTGGAAGGTGTGGCCGGAGAACGGGTCGGCCGGATCGAAGTCGTAGAGCGGGGTCGGCCGGACGTTGATGCCCTCGTCGTCGTTGGTCAGCTCGAGCCCGGGGAAGAGGCCCTTGATCAGGGTCGACTTGCCCGAGCCCTCGGCGCCCAGGATGCCGATCAGCAGGTCGGTCGGGCCCAGGTACTTCTGGGCCAGCTCGGCGGCCACCATGTAGAGCCGGTAGCTGCCGCGGGGGGCGTAGTACGCCGCAAAGAGAAGGGGCTCGCGGTGGACGGTGCCCTGGCTGAACTTCATCATGGCCGGCGGCCGCAACCTGGATTATTGACGAGCCGAGGAGGCCGCAGATGCGAGGCGTCAAAGGGCGAAAACGCCGATCTTGGCTTTTCTTGTTTGGTCGAGAAACAAGGCGTTTTCATGAATGGTCCAGGTTCAATAGGTCAGGCGCAGGAGCGGCGCGTGCTGCTGGGCGCCGTAGATGTCGGTCTCGCCGGCGTCGCCCGAGGGGATGGGCCGGCGCATGGTGATCTTCAGGGCGTTGGACGGCTCGAAGTAGACGATCTTGAGGATGTCCGCGACGGGCCGCTTGTAGAGGGCGGCGATCTTCCGCTTGGTGACGATGTGCCGCCGGCGGAAGAGATCGTAGTGGGCCCGGTCCTTGAACAGGATGTCCAGGGTCAGCTCGTAGGGACCGGAGTTCTTGGAGCGGATGACCTTGGCGGCGGTCAGGATGCTGCGGTTCATTGCGACTCCTTTCCGCCCCGGAACGCGACGCTCCGGGTCGGGAAATCGTCCGGCCGGGCGACGGGCATCAGGTGATAGACCGAGAACTCGAAGACCTCGCCCATTCTGGCATCGGAAGGGGAAAAAGGCAAGGCCAGGTTGCCGGCCGTCGAGATGCGGCCCGGGTAGCCATAGTGGAGCAGGGTCGAGCGGGTCAGGCCGCAGACCGAGTCGGCCGCGGCCTGGGTCGGCCCGACGGCCTCGATGACGAGGCCGAGCTCGTGGCCGCGGATCGTCTTCTCCGGCTCCAGGGCGCCCATGACGCCGTCCTTGCCGTAGACGTGGAAGAAGATCCGGCCTTCGACCTTCTCGGCCTTGAGGATGTCCCGGACCTGGGACTCGACCCCGGCCAGGATGCCGTCGATCTCGCGGATCATGATCGGGTCGCGGGTGCCGGCCACGGCGATGGTGCGGTAGCCGACGCGGCGGACGCCCTCGAGCTTGACATAGTACCGCTCGGACTCGACGTGGCGGCTGCCCCGGACCTCGACCCGGCCGCCGGCGAGCTCCGTGAAGGAGCAGCCGGTCAGGTCGAGCTCCCCGCCCGGTCCGGGCAGGTGGTAGGGATCGGTCTTTTCGTAGAGCGTGTGGGCGGCCGTCGAGACCTTGGTGAAGCGGCGGGCCGGATTGAGCGACTCGAGGATGAAGGAGTCCTCGGTCAGGGTCGCGAAGGCGCAGTCGGCCCCCGAGCCGGGCGTGGCCGCGATGGCCGCGCACTCCAGGATCTTGCCCATGTGGATGGCCAGGCCGGGGTCGAAGCCGAGGCTGATCGGCAGGGAGGCGAAGACGGCCGGGTCGTAGCAGCGGCCGGCCAGGACGACCTGGCAGCCCTCGGCCAGGGCCTTCTGGATGGGCTCGACGCCCATCTGGCAGACGACGTTGACGGATTCCTCGAGCACGGCCTCGGTCAGCGGCGGGACGTAGGTCAGGGGCACGATCTCGCCCTTCCGCAGGTGCGCCAGGACCCGGGACTTGGGCACGTCGGCATAGATGACGGCCATCTTGAAGGTCAGCTTCTCCTCCGCGGCGATCTCGCGGATGATGGCCTCGCACCAGTCGACGTGGGGCCGGGCCCCGCTGCCGCCGGCCGTGCCGATGACGACGGGGATGCCGCGCTTGACGCCGGCCGTCAGCATGAAGCGCAGGTCGCGCTTGACCGCCGAGCGGTCGGTGAAGGACTTCCCCGCCCCGAGATAGTAGGGGCCGGGATCGGTCGAGCCGGCGTCGGCGCCGATGAGGTCGGGCTTCTTGGCCAGGCCGGCGCGGAACGAGCTCTCCGGGAAGCCGTAGCCGAGGATGGCCGTGGCCGACAGGACCCGGAACTCCTTTTTGGCCCGGCCGGCTTTGGCGGTTTTGACGGTTTTGACGGTTCTCGCGGTCTTGGCGGCCATGTCAGGCCCCCTTTCGGCCGGCGCGGGCCCGGAGCACGGCCAGGACGCGCTCCATCTCGTTGCGGACGATCATGAAGCCCTCGTCGAAGCCCATGCCCGGCTTGGCCAGCAGGCGCTCGGCCCGGGCGG
>CAZNPB010000079.1:0-9846 GCA_964574895.1 uncultured Eubacteriales bacterium | reverse complement strand
ACTTCAAGCCGAGCAAGCTCCTCAAGGAGCTGATCAACAAGTAATGCGCTACATCTCCGCCCCCTGGAGAGCCGAGTACGTCCGCCGGGCCGTCGCCGAGAAGTCCTGCTTCTTCTGCCAGGCCGTCAAGGCCCGGGACGACCGGGCGGCCCACGTGTTGGCGCGCGGCCGGCACCATCTCGTCCTGCTCAACCGCTACCCCTACACGCCCGGGCACCTCATGATCGCGCCGAAGCGGCATCTGGCCGACTTCACCGAGGCCCGGCCGGCCGAGCGGCAGGAATGGGCCGACCTCTTCCGGACCGCCCTCGTCGTCCTGCGCCGGGCCTACGGGCCCCAGGGCTTCAACGCCGGGATGAACCTCGGCGCCAGCGCCGGGGCCGGGGTGGCGGACCATTACCATCTCCACGTCGTCCCCCGCTGGGCGGGAGACGCCAATTTCATGCCTTTGGTCGGGGGCACGCGGGTCTTCATCGAGGACCTGGAGACGACCTATCGCAAGCTGCGTCCCCTTTTCGACGAAGAGCGGCGACGCCGTTCGAGGTGATTCCATGCTAAAAACCATGAGACGCAACGTCAAGTCGCTCAAGCCGGTCCTCTGGCTGGTCGTCGCGACCTTCATCGTCGCCATCTTCGCCATCTGGGGCGGCGCCGGCCGCCTGGGCGAATCCAGCCGTTCCGACGCGCTGGCCAGCATCGGCCGGGCCAAGATCTCCTCCGACGAGTTCTACCAGGCCCTCCGGCAGCGGCTCGAGGCCCTGCAGAAGCAGTTCGGGGGCGAGATCAACGCCGGCCTCATCCAGCAGCTCGGCGTGCCCCAGCAGACCCTGGAGCAGCTCGTCCAGCAGCGGCTGCTGCTCGAGATCGCCGCGGACATGGGCCTGCGGTCCTCGGACGCCGAGGTCCGGGCCAAGATCGTGTCCTTCCCCGCCCTGCAGCAGGACGGCCGGTTCGTCGGCTTCGAGAACTACAAGCGCATCCTCGATTACAACCATATCCCCCTGGCCGACTTCGAGACCGGCCTCCGCCAGGAGGTCCTCATGAACAAGGTCGTCCAGGTCCTGACGGCCGGCCTCTTCGTCACCGACGACGAGGTCTGGGAGGCCTACCGGAAGCAGAACGACTCGGTCAAGGTCGAGTACCTGGTGGCCGAGACGGCCAAGGCCGAAGCGCCGGCGGCGCCGGCCGAGGCGGAGCTGCGGGCCCGCTTCGATCGCAACGCCGCGGCCTACAGGGCCCCCGAGAAGCGGACGGCCGACTACGTCGTCCTGCGGACGGCCGACCTCAAGAAGGAGGTCGCGGTCGGCGACGGCGAGATCGAGAAGTACTACCGCGACAACGCGGCCCAGTTCCAGGAGCCCGAGACGCTCCAGGCCAGCCGCATCTGGCTACCGTACACGGCCGCCGACAAGGACGCGGTGCTGGCCCAGGCCCGCGACCTCCGGAAGCGCGCCGCCGGCGGCGAGGACTTCGCCGCCCTGGCCCGCCAGTTCTCCAAGGACGACAAGGCCGCCGCGGGCGGCGATTGGGGGCTCTACGACTGGCGGTCCCTGTCGGCCGCCGAGACCGGGGCGGCGGCCAAGCTCGACGCGGGGGCCGTCTCCGACGTCGTCGAGACCGAGACCGGCGCGGCCTTCTTCAAGGCCACCGCCAAGACCCCGGCCGTCACCAAGCCCCTGGCCGACGTCAAGACGACCATCAAGGGCCTCCTCGAGGACGAGAAGGCCCGGGCTCTGGTGGCCGAGCGCATCCAGCGGCTCGAGAAGGCCGCCCGGAAGGACAAGAGCCTCGATGTCGCCGCCCAGAAGGAGGGCCTCAAGCCGGCTTCGACCGGCGCCCTCAAGCGGGGCGATCCGCTGGGCGATTTCGACACCTCCGGCGCGGTCGCCGAGGCCCTGTTCGGCCTCAAGGTCGAGGACCTCTCCGCCCCCATCTTCACCTATGCCGGGGAGGTCCTGGCCGAGCTCAAGGCCGTCGAACCCGAGCGGCCGGCCACGTTCGAAGAGGCCCGGGCCCAGGTGGCCCAGGAAATGGCCGACGAGATGAGGAAGACCGCGGCCCAGGTCCGGCTCCGCGAGCTGCGCGCTTCGATCAAGGACGACTGGAACATCGAGGCCCCCAAGCTCAAGCTCGAGTACAAGATCGTCGACGCCCATAAGCGGGAGCAGTACCTCGGCCTGGTCGGCGAGCGGCCCGAGATCGACGCCCTGCTGTTCGGCCTGCCCCTGAAGCAGGTGAGCGATCCGGTGGCCGTCGACGAGGGCTACGCCATCTTCCGCGTCCTGGAGCGCCAGGAAGCGACGCGCGAGGAGTTCGCCAAGGTCCAGACCACGGAGCGCGACACGCTCCTGGGGGACAAGAAGAACCGGTTCCTGATGTCCTACATGACCAAGGCCCGCGAAGAGAAGAAGGTCAAGATCAACGCCGAGGCCTACCAGCGCCTGACCCAGGACGTCATGGCCCGATACGGCGGCCAATCGTAAGCCGCCCCGCCTGAGGGCTTCAGGCGCCGCTTCGAGAAAGGAGACCGCGATGGAGTCGTCCCGCAAGTCCCTTCCGCCCGAAGCCTACCAGGAGCTCTCGCCCGGCCGGGCCTATGCGCCCTACGTCCCCGCCGACGCCCGGGTCCCCGAGGTGACCGTGCGCTCGGTCGTCTGGGGCCTGTTCATGTCCCTGTTCTTCACCTTTTCGATCGCCTACCTCGGCCTCAAGGTCGGCCCGGTGCCCGAGGCGGCCATCTTCAGCCTCGTCGCGTTCGCCCTGCTCTGCGGCTTCGTCTATTGGGACGCGCGGCGGCAGAAATAGCCGGCGGACCGGCAGGAGGGACCCCATGAAGACCGACAAGCTTTCCGCCGCGGCCGACCGGGCCGTCAACCAGGCGCTCCGCCTCCGCAAGGGCGAGAAGTACCTGCTGGTCACGGACGCCGCCAAACTCGAGATCGCCGAGGCCCTGGCCCGCTGCGCCAAGGACGCCGGCGCCGAGGTGACGACCTACCTGATGACCGAGACGCTCCGGCCGATCACCGGCCCGACGCGCCAGTTCAAGGAGCTCATCCGCGGCGCCAACGTCACGACCTATCTCCTGGAAGGGCGCTTCCCCGAAAAGCCCTTCCGGGGCTTCATGGTCGCCGAGGGGGCCAAGCACGGCCGCATCTGCATGATGCCGGGCATCACCCGGGACATGATGGAGCGGCTGGTGGCCATCGACTTCTCGGAGATGGCCCGCTTCACCAAGACGGTCATGCGGGCCGTCAAGGACGCGGACATCGTCGTCGAGAACGCGGCCGGGACGAGGATCGCCTTCAGCGTCTACGGCCGGAAATGGGACGCCGACATCGGCGACATCTCCAAGAAAGGCGTCCACGGCAACCTGCCGGCCGGCGAGTGCTTCACCTGCCCGGTCGAGGAGACCTTCACCGGCAAGATCGTCATCGGGCTCATCGACGACAAGATGGGGCCCGGCGAGATGACCTTCAAGGCCGGCCGGCTGGTCGCCTACAAGGGCGCCGGCATCGCCGAGGTCATCAAGACCGTCGGCGACGATCCGACAGCCCGCTTCATCGGCGAGTTCGGCATCGGCACGAACCGGGGCGCCCGCCTCTCGCCGAACATGCTCGAGGCCGAGAAGGCCTTCGGCACGGTCCATTTCGCCATCGGCGACTCCTACGGCATCGGCAGGAACAAGAGCAAGTACCATTTCGACGCCCTGGTCGACCGGGTGACCATCACCGCCAACGGCGAGGTCATCGCCAGGAGCGGCAGGTTCCTGATCTAGGCGACGGGGCCGATCATGCGGAACGCCGACGAGACCGCCGCGAAGGACGGGGCCTCCCCGTTCGACAGGGTCATCGACCGCTGCGGGACCGAATCCCTGAAGTGGCTCTATCCGCGCCGGGACCTGGGCGTCCCCGACGCCCTCCCGATGTGGGTGGCCGACATGGATTTCGAGGCCCCGCCCGCGGTCGTCGAAGCCCTGCGCCGCCGGGTGGACCACGGCATCTTCGGCTATCCCTCCCTGCCCCCCTCGTTCGCCGAGGCCGCGGCCGGCTGGCTGCGGCGGCGCCACGGCTGGGAGATCGAGACGGGCTGGCTGGTCATGACCCCGGGCATCGTCCCGGCCCTGAACTACGCCGTCCGGGCCTTCAGCCGCCCGGGCGATCCGGTCCTCATCCAGACGCCCGTCTATCACCCGTTCTATTACGCGATCGAGAACAACGGGCGCCGGGTGGTCCGCAATCCTCTCCGCGCCGACGGCCGCCGCTACGTTATGGACCTCGACGACCTGCGCACCAAGATCGACGCCCCGGGCCGGCTGCTCATCCTCTGCAGCCCCCACAACCCGGTCGGCAGGGTCTGGGACCGGGAGGAGCTCGAAGCCCTCGGCCGGATCGCCGTCGAGCGCGATCTCGTCGTCATCTCCGACGAGATCCATCACGACCTCGTCTATCGGGGCCATGTCCATCACGTCTTCGCCGCGCTGTCCCCGGAGCTGGCCCAGCAGACGATCACCTGCATCGCCCCCAGCAAGACCTTCAACATCGCCGGCCTGTCGACGGCGGCGGTCGTCGCCGCCAACCCCGACCTCCGCAAGGCGTTCGAGGACGAAGCGGAGAGGTCCGGCTTCGATCTCGGCAACGCCCTCGGCATCGTGGCCTTCGAAGCGGCCTACCGCCACGGCGACGCGTGGCTGGACGCCCTCCTGCCCTATCTCGAAGGGAACATCGACCTGATCGAGCGGTTCGTCGCCGAGCGCCTGCCCGGGATCCGCTTCATCCGTCCCGAGGGGACCTTCCTGGCCCTTCTCGACGCCCGCGGCCTGGGGCTCGAGCCGGCCAAGCTCAACGATTTCTTCCTGCGCCAGTGCCGGGTCTATTTCAGCGACGGGGCCATGTTCGGCCCCGAGCTCGAAGGGTTCATCCGCCTCAACTTCGGCTGCCCCCGGTCCGTCCTGCTCGAGGCCCTGGAGCGGATCGAGCGCGCCGTCCGGTCGCTCTAACCGCGGCGGCGCGAAGGAGAGCCATGGACATCGGCGCCCACCCCGCGGCCCGGGCCACGGCCGAACAGGCCGTCCGCCTGGCCCGCGATCTCTACGGCCTCGAGGCCCGGGCCTGCCCCCTGCCGAGCGAATACGACGACAATTTCCGGCTCGAAACGGCCGCCGGCGCGGCCCGCGTCCTCAAGATCATGCACCCGATGCGGGACGCCGGCTTCGTCGACATGCAGTGCGCCGCCCTCCGGACGATCGCCGGGCGCGACCCCGGACTGCCCGTGCCGCAGGTGGTCCCCGACGCCGCCGGCCGGCCCTGGTCGACGGTCTCCCCCGGCGGCGGCCCGTCCCGGATCGTCTGGATGCTGTCCTACCTCGACGGCCGCCCCGTGGCCGGCGTCCGGCCCGTGACCGGGGAGGTCCTCGAAGAGCTGGGCGGCGCCCTGGCCCGCCTAGACCTGGCGCTCGAGGGCTTTTCGCACGCTTCGGCCCGCCGGGAGCTCAAGTGGGACCTCGTCCGAGCGGGCTGGATCCGGGAGCGCCTCGAGGCCGTCGCGGACCCGCGCCGCCGGGCCCTGGTCGAGAGGGTCCTCGGCCGCTACGACGCCGAGCTCTCGCCGGCCCTGCCCGGCCTGCGCCGCGGCGTCGTCTACGCCGACGCCAACGAGCACAACGTCCTGGTCCGGGTCGAGCGGGGCCGGGGGCCGCGCTTGTCCGGCCTGATCGACTTCGGCGACATGATCGAGACCGTGACCGTGGCCGAGCCCGCCGTGGCCGCCGCCTACGCCTCGTTCGGGGCCGGCGACCCGCTCGAGCCCGCCCGCCGCGTCGTCGCCGGCTACCATCGCCGCCGGCCGCTCGAGGACGCCGAGATCGAGGTCCTCGACGTCCTCGTCCGCGCCCGCCTGGCCGTCAGCGTCGTCAATTCCGCCGTCCGGGCCGCCGCCGAGCCGGGCGATCCTTATCTCACCGTCAGCGAAGCGCCGGCCTGGGCCGCCCTGGAGGCCTTCGACCGGATCCCCGCCCGGCTGGCCCATTACGCCTACCGCGACGCCTGCGGCCGGCCGCCGGTCCCCCACGGGCCCGTCCTCGTCGAGGCCCTGCGGGCCGCCGCCGGCTCCTTCGCCCCGGTCCTGGACCACGACCTCCGGACGGCGCCCGCGGCCGTTCTGGACCTCTCGGTCGGCAGCCCCCTGCTCGGGGCCGACCCGGCCGGCTTCGAGACGCCGCGCCTCACGGAGACGATCGCGGCGGCGATGAAGGAAGCGGGCGCGGCCGTCGGCGTCGGGCGCTACGACGAAGCCCGGGCGATCTATTCGACCGGCGCCTTCGCGGCCGGCGGCGGCCCGGCCGCCGAGCGCCGGACGGTCCACCTCGGGATCGACCTCTGCGTCCCGCCGGGAAGCGCGGTCCGGGCCCCGCTCGACGGCACGGTCCGCCTCGTCGCCCGCAACGACGCGCCGAAAGACTACGGCCCGCTGATCGTCCTGCGGCACGCGCTCCCGTCGGGGCAGGAGTTCTTCACCCTCTACGGCCATCTCGATCCGGGCTCCGTGGCCGGGCTCCGGCCCGGGCAGGCCGTCAAGGCCGGCCAGCGATTCGCCGCGGTGGGCGCCGCGCCCGAGAACGGCGACTGGTGGCCCCACGTCCACGTCCAGATCATCCTCGACCTCCTCGGCCTCGACGCGGACTTCCCGGGCGTGGCCGCGGCCGGCCGCCGCTCGCTCTGGACGGGTCTGTCCCCCGACCCGAATCTCATCCTGGGCCTCCCCGCCGATCGGTTCCCGCGCCCCGGGCCGGCCAGGGAGGAGACCCTGGCCGCGCGCCGGAAGCTCCTGGGTCACAACCTCAGCCTCTCCTACGCCGAGCCGCTCAAGATCGTCCGCGGCTGGGCCCAGCATCTTTTCGACGAGACCGGGCGGGCCTATCTCGACGCCTACAACAACGTCCCGCTCGTCGGCCACAGCCATCCCCGCGTCGTCCGGGCCGTTCAGGACCAGATGGCCCTCCTGAACACCAACACCCGCTATCTTCACGACAACCTGGTCCGCTACGCGGAGCGCCTGACGGCCCTGATGCCGGCCCCCCTGCGGGTCTGCTATGTCCTCAATTCCGCCAGCGAGGCCAACGAGCTGGCCCTGCGCCTGGCCCGGGCCCGGACCGGCCGTGAGGACGTCGTCGTCCTCGAGCACGCCTATCACGGCCACACGACCGGGCTCATCGACATCAGCCCCTACAAGTTCGCCGGGCCGGGCGGCCGCGGCCGCCGGCCGTGGGTCCACGTCGCCCCGCTGCCCGACGATTACCGCGGCCCCTTCAAGCGGGCCGATCCGGACGCCGGGCGCAAATACGCCGAGGCCGCGGGCCGCCTCCTCGACGAGCAGGTCGCGCCCCGGGGCGGCCCGGCCGCCTTCATCGCCGAAACCCTGCCCAGCGTGGCCGGCCAGATCGTCCTGCCGCCCGGCTACCTGGCCGAGGCCTACCGCCGGGTCCGGGCCGCCGGCGGCCTCTGCGTCGCCGACGAGGTCCAGGTGGGTTTCGGCCGCCTGGGCACGCATTTCTGGGGCTTCGAGACCCAGGGCGTCGTGCCGGACATCGTCGTCCTCGGCAAGCCCATCGGCAACGGCTTCCCCCTGGCCGCCGTCGTGACGACCGAGGAGATCGCGGCCGCCTTCGACAACGGCATGGAGTTCTTCAGCACCTTCGGCGGCAACCCGGTGGCCTGCGCCGCCGGGCTGGCCGTGCTCGACGTCATGCGGGACGAGCGGCTCCAGGCGAGGGCGCTCCGGGTCGGCGGGCACTTCCTCGCGGGCCTCCGGCGCCTGGCCGGCCGCCACCCCATCGTCGGCGACGTCCGCGGCTCGGGCCTGTTCCTCGGCCTGGAGCTCGTCCGCGACCGGGCCACGCTCGAGCCCGCCGACGTCGAGGCCGCCTACGTCGTCGACCGCCTCCGCCGACACGGCATCCTGACCGGCACCGACGGCCCTTTCCACAACGTCGTCAAGATCCGCCCGCCGCTCTGCTTCTCCGAGGCCGACGCCGACCTGTTCGTGACGACGCTCGACGCCCTTCTCGACGAGGACCCGGTCCGCCCGGACGGAGAGAGAGCCTAAGACAGGAGTCGCCATGTCCATCAAGGCCAAGCTGACCACCTTCGACGCCACGATGATCGTCGTCAGCCTGATCATCGGCATCGGCATCTTCCGCACCCCGGCCATGGTGGCCGCGGCGGCCAAGACGCCGACCCTGTTCTACGCCGCCTGGGGCCTGGGCGGCCTGGTCAGCCTGCTCGGGGCCCTGACCTTCGCCGAGATCGGCGGCCGCTTCGCCAAGCCGGGCAGCTACTACAAGGTCGTGGCCGAGAACTACGGCTCCGGCCTGGCCTTCATGCTCAACTGGACAAACGTCGTCATCCTCAACGGGGCCGGGGCGGCCGGCGTGGCCCTGATCGGGGCCGAGTACCTGACCCCGATGGTCTTCCCGGGCGCCGCCCCGACGACGCTGCGCATCGAGATCACGGCCGTCGTCCTCATCCTCGGCCTGCTGGTCGTCAATTACCTCGGCATCAAGACCGGGGCCTGGGCCCAGAACGTCCTGAGCATCCTGAAAGTGGTCATGATCGGCGTCCTGGCCGCGGCCGCCTTCCTGTCGAAGAAGGTCCCGGAGGGCCCGGCCTCGCTGCCGCTCGACAAGCCCTGGTTCTTCGCCCTGGGCGTGGCCTTCATCTACGTTTTCTACGCCTACGGCGGCTATCAGAACACCATCAACTTCGGGGCCGACGTCCACAACGCCCGGCGCAACGTGCCGCGGGCGGTCTTCTTCGGCATCCTCGTCGTCCTGGCCTGCTACCTGACCCTCAACGCCGCGTACGTCAAGGTCCTGGGCGTCCCCGGCATCGCCGGGGCCAAGCTGGTGGCCGCGGAAACGGCCCGCGTCACCCTGGGCCCGACCGGCCAGCTGGTCGTCTCGCTGGCCATCTTCCTGTCGGCCATGGGCTTCCTCAACGTCACGCTGATGCAGATCCCCCGGGTCTACTACTCGATGGCCGAGGACCGGACCCTGCCGGCCGTCTTCCAGAAGGTCAACCCGAGGACCCAGACCCAGGAGTTCGGGCTGCTCTTCCTCGGGGCCATCATCCTGGTCTCGATCTTCCTGCTGCAGAAATTCGAGAACATCGTCAACTACGTCATGTTCCTGGACACCATCACCCTGGCCGTCGTGTCCTCCTCGATCTTCCTGCTGCGGCGCAAGGCCCGGCGGTCCGGCGAGGCCTACGACGGCTATCGCGTCCCCCTCTACCCGGTCCTGCCGGCCGTCTTCATCGTCACCATGCTGGCGGTGGCCGGGTTCGTCCTGGCGACCCAGACCCGCGAGGCCCTCTACGGCTCGATCTTCTTCGCCGTCGGCTTCCCGGTCTTCCTCCTGATGAGGCGGGTCAGCCGTCGTCGGGCCGACGGCCCGCCCGCCGCCGGATGAGCGGGCTCGCGGCGCGGGCCCCCCTTCCGAGCCTGTGGTAGAATGGCCGCGGGAGGAGACATGGACAAGACACGCTCCATCCGCAAGGTCCTCATCAGCCAGCCGACCCTGGAAGGCGCCGGCGTCCATCTGCGCCGCGGCTTCGGCTTCCGCGAGGTGCCGCAGTTCGATCCCTTCCTCATGTTCGACGATTTCCGCCAGGACGATCCGGCCAAGTTCCTGCCGGGCTTCCCCTGGCATCCGCACCGGGGCATCGAGACCATCACCTACATGATCCGGGGCACGGCCGAGCACGGCGACAGCCTGGGCCACCGGGGCGTCATCGGCCCCGGCGACGTCCAATGGATGACGGCCGGCAGCGGCATCGTCCACCAGGAGATGCC
>CAZNPB010000078.1:0-10299 GCA_964574895.1 uncultured Eubacteriales bacterium | reverse complement strand
GGCCGAAGTTGAGGTGGATGGACTTGGCGTGGCCGATGTGGAGGTAGCCGTTGGGCTCGGGCGGGAAGCGGGTGTGGACCGTGGTGAAGCGGCCCTGGCGCAGGTGCTCGTCGACGATGTCGCGGACGAAGTTGGACCTGGGCCTGGCGGCAGTGGCGGGCTTGGCGGCCGGGGCGCCGGGAGCGGGGCGGGCGGTCTCATCAGGCATTGGCGGCTCTCCTCATGCGGGCGACGACGCGCTCGCGGCCGAGGACTTCCATCATTTCGAACAGGCCCGCGCCCTTGGTCTTGCCGCTGACGGCCATGCGGGCCGGGTGGACGACGGGGCCGGCTTTGGGCAGGCCGCGCTCCTCGACGAAGCGGCGGAAGACCTCCTCGATGGCGGCGTGCGAGAAATCGGTCAGGCCGGCCAGGCGGTCGGCCAGGGCGGCCAGGTAGGCGCGGCTCTCGGGCGAGGCCAGGTGCTTGCGGCCCTCCTCGTCGACGGCGAAGTCGTCGCGGAAGAAGCAGTCGGTCATGGCCGGGAACTCGGACAGGGTTTTCAGGCGGATGCGGTAGAGGTCGATGACCCGGGCGAGATAAGCGTCGGGGACGGCGTCGGGTGCGGCCGGGATGCCGGCGGCCTCGAGGTAGAGGCGGAGGAGCGGGGCCAGGCGCTCGTTGGGCGACTTCATGATGTACTCGGCGTTGAGCCAGCGCAGCTTCTGGAGGTCGAACTTGGCCTGGACGTCGTTCATGGCCGGGATGTCGAACAGGCGGACGGCCTCGGCCGGGGGCATGATCTCGCGGCCCTCGGGGGGCGTCCAGCCGAGGAGGACGAGGTAGTTGGCCAGGGCCTCGGGCAGGAAGCCCTCGCGCTTATACTCCTCGACCGAGACGCCGCCGTGGCGCTTGGACAGCTTGGCGCCGTCTGTGCCGAGGATGAGGGGCATGTGGCCGAAGCGGGGCGGGGTCAGGCCGAAGGCCTCGTAGAAGATGATCTGCTTGGGGGTGTTGGAGATGTGGTCGTCGCCGCGGAGGATGTGGGTGATGCCGAGGAAGGCGTCATCGACGACGCAGGCGAAGTTGTAGGTCGGCGAGCCGTCGGACTTGATGAGGACCTGGTCCTTGAGGGTGTCGGACTCGACCGAGATGCGGCCGTGGATGAGGTCGTCGTAGGCGATGGTCCGGCCGGGGGCAACGCGGAAGAGCACGGCGTCGCCGTCCTTGTAGGCCAGGCCGGCGGCGACGAGGTCGGCCGCTTTCCGGCGGTAGACGTCGAAGCGGGAGGACTGGAAGAGGGGCTCCCCGTCCCAGTCCAGGCCGAGCCAGCGCAGGTCCTCGAGGATCTCGTCGAGGAAGCGGGACTCGGAGCGCTTGAGGTCGGTGTCCTCGACGCGGAGGAGGAACTGGCCGCCGGTGTGGCGGGCGTAGAGCCAGTTGAAAATGGCCGTCCGGGCGCTGCCGATGTGCAGGAAACCCGTCGGGCTGGGGGCAAAGCGCACTCTAACCATGCGTATTTTATAGCATATAGGGGGTGGACCGGCAAGCCGGAGAAGAAGGGGTCAAACCTACCTTTTGCCCTCTCTTCTTGGTTTGACCCTCTCCCGGACGCAATTTGACACTTCATTGACAACTCCCGGTCGCGGCGGGGCGAACATATGGGGCGGAGGGACGGAAAGGTGGGCGGACCGGGAGTGGAGAACGGCGACGGGGGGGACGAGATGAAGAGGGGGCCCTTTCCCGCTCCCGGTCCGTGACGCGACCCGAGCTTGACTTTGAGGGGCAAGGAGTCCATATTGAGGCCGCAGGGGCAGGAGTTGAGTTCGCGCCGGGATCGTCCTTCCTTTTTCTTTCTTTGGCGGGGAATCTCTATCTAATTGAAGGGGGTTAAGATGAAAAAGAAAGTTCTGTGCGGCATCGTCCTCGTTCTGTCGCTCACACTGACGGCCGCGGCTTGGGACGTCCTGGCCCACGCCCTGATCATGGAACAGATCAAGGGCGGGGCGGCCCAGGCCAACGGCAACGAGATCTACGGCATCACCTCGCCGGATTTCGTCAACTACCTGTACGGCTCGCCGTACTACGACTGGCTCTACGACCAGACCCACACGAACTTCATGCGCCTCTGGAGGATGGCCGGCAACGGCCCGAAGGCGGCGGCGGAGCGGTCGCTGGCCATGGGTTTCGCGGCCCACAACGGGCTCTGGGGCGCCGACTACGCCGCTCATGTCTCCTCGCTGACGATCGGCGATCCGGCCCACGGCTACGTCATCGCCAAGGCGGCCCTGCTCGAGCAGATCTTCATGGGCATGGGGATCTGGGGAAGCATCCCGGTCGATGACACCGGACTTGTGTTCCTCGATCGTCCGGAGCTTCTGCCGTTCCGCCTCGAGCTCTGCCACAACCTGATCGAGTACGCCATCGACGTCGTGGTCTGGCAGACCAACCCGGGTTTGGCCCAGCGGGTGGTCGCCGCGGCCGCGGGTCGGGACGCTTCGATCCAGCGGCTGATCAAGACGGCCTATGCCGGGCCCCTGGTGGCCTTCTCGCAGCAGACCGAGTCGCCGCTGACGCATGCGGCCGCCCTGACCATGCTGCAGACCTATGAAACCGCCTTCCAGCAGCGGGTCGTCATGTACGCCACGCTGTACGCTTCGGCCACGAGTCTGAACGGCCTCCTGGGCAACCTGGACGGCTACCTAGCCAGCCTGGCGTCGACGATCTTCGGGCTGACGCTCCAGCCGGGCCAGGCCGCGCAGCTTCTGGGGGCGGTCCTGATGACGGGACTGGTCGACGACGTCGGCGCCGAGCTCGGGGCCACGGTCGGCTACGTCCGCGACCAGCTGAAGGCCCACAAGGTCGTGTATGGCGCGCCCGGGCTCATGGCCGCCGAGGAGAACGCCGACCGTCTCGGCCCGCGGCGGTGATCGCGGAGATCGATTCTCGGCATCGCTCCTCCGAGCCGCTCCGGAGCGGTGCTGAAGGTCGCTTCTCGGAATCCGCTCCCTGAGGTAGGTTTGACCCCATCTTAAGGTTGTTGTATACCCGTCTCTTCGGAGGTGGCCCCATGAAGAGACGGACCGTCGCCCTGTCGATCTCCCTGCTGCTCGTTCTGGCGCTGGCATCCGGCCCGGCCGCGGCGTCCGGCGCCGCGCCGGCCAAGGCCAAGGTCAAGATCGCCAAAGAGAAGCAGACCGCCCTTGACTGGCTGGCCCGCCCCGAGACGGTCGAGAAGTTCGGCCGCATCTCGGACGCGGTCTGGCAGTACGCCGAGCTCGGGCTCCAGGAGTTCAACTCGTCCAAGCTCCTGGCCGACACGCTCGAGGCCGCCGGCTTCAAGGTCGAACGCGGCCTGGCCGGCATGCCGACCTGCTTCGTGGCCACCTACGGCTCGGGCCGGCCGGTCATCGGATTGCTGGGCGAGTTCGACGCCCTGCCCATGATCTCGCAGAAGGGCCGCGTGGCCAAGAAGGACCCGGTCGTCGAAGGCGCGCCCGGGCACGGCTGCGGCCACAACGCCATGTGCACGGCGGCGGCCGCGGCGGCCATCGCGGTCAAGGAGGCCATGGTCGCCCACGGCCTCGGGGGCACGATCAAGGTCTTCGGCTCGCCGGCCGAGGAGATCGTGGCCAGCCGGCCCTACATGATCCGGGCCGGGCTGTTCGAGGGCGTGGACGCCGTCATCGACAACCACGGCTCAAGCGGCTTCGGCACCGGCTACGGGGTCGACGGCAACGCCCTGTTCTCGACCATCTTCACCTTCAAGGGCAAGACCTCGCACGCGGCCGGCGCGCCGTGGGTCGGCCGCAGCGCCCTGGACGGCGTCGAGATCATGAACGTGGCCACGAACTACCTGCGCGAGCACCTGCCCCTCTCCCACCGGCTCCACTACGTCGTCATCGAAGGCGGCGAAGCGCCGAACGTGGTCCCCGACAAGGCCAGCGTCTGGTACTACGTCCGCAACACGGACGGGCGGCTCGAGGACATGTACAAGCGGGTGGTCGATTGCGCCAAGGCCGGGGCCCTGGCCAGCGGCACGGAGCTGGCCTCGATGCAGGTCATCAGCGCCATCCACCAGCGGCACGCCAACAAGGCCGCGGCGGAGCTGTTCCAGAAGAATATCGAGCTCGTCGGCATGCCCGCCTGGAGCGACGAGGAGCAGGCCTTCGCCAAGGCCCTGCAGAAGGAGCTGGGGGCCAAGGAGGACGGGATGCCGTCGAAGGTGGAGCCCATCGAGGCGGCCGCCGCCGGGCGCGAGTTCGTCGGCGGCGGATCGTCGGACGTCGGCGACGTCACCCTGATCGCCCCGACGGCGACCATCAACTTCCCCGGCGCGGCGCCGGGCGCCATCGGCCATCACTGGTCGAACGTGGCCTGCTGGTACGGCTCGACGGCCTGGAAGGGCCTGAACGCCGGGGCCAAGGCCATCGCCGCCTCGGCCGTCGACCTCCTGACCAAGCCCGACGAGCTGGCCAAGCTGCGGCGGGAGTTCGACGAGTACGCCAAGACGCACCCTTATAAGCCGTTCCTGCCGGCCGACGCCGTCCCGGCCAACGACCTCAACAAGGCGTTGATGGACAAGTACCGGGATTTGCTGGAAAAAGCCCTGGCGGAGAAATAGGAAAAGGAGAGGGTCAAACCTACCTTTTACCCGTCCCCGGGTAAAAGGTAGGTTTGACCCTCTCTAAACTCTTCTCTTATTTATAGATCGGCGAGACGTTCATGTTGTAGAACATGAACGACCACTGGTCGGTCAGGTCCTCGATGGCCTTGCTCAGGTTGCTCGAGCCGTGTCCCGACCGCGTCTCGATGCGGATGACGACCGGCTTGGCGCAGGCCTGGCTCGCCTGCAGCGTGGCCGCGAACTTGAACGAGTGGGCCGGGACGACGCGGTCGTCGTGGTCGGCCGTCGTCACCATCGTCGCCGGGTAGCAGCCCCCGGGTTTGAGGTTGTGGAGCGGCGAGTACTTGTACAGGTACGGGAACTGCTTGTCGCTGTCGCTCGAGCCGTACTCGACGACCCAGCCCCAGCCGACGGTGAACTTGTGGAAGCGCAGCATGTCCATGACCCCGACCGCGGGGAAGGCGACGCCGAACAGGTCCGGCCGCTGGGTCATGACCGCGCCGACGAGCAGCCCGCCGTTGGAAGCCCCCTCGACGGCCAGCCGCGGCGTCGACGTGTACTTCTCCTTGATGAGGTACTCGGCCGCGGCGATGAAGTCGTCGAAGACGTTCTGCTTGCGGTCGAGCATGCCGGCCTTGTGCCAGGCCTCGCCGTACTCGCCGCCGCCGCGCAGGTTGGCCAGCGCGTAGACCCCGCCGTTCTCGAGCAGGATGATGTTGGCGGCGCTGAAGGAGGGCGTGTTGCTGATGTTGAACCCGCCGTAGGCCGTCAGGAAGGTCGGGTTCTTGCCGTCGAGCTTCAGGCCCTTCTTGTGGACGATGAACATCGGGACCCGCGTCCCGTCCTGGCTGGCGTAGAAGACCTGCTTGGTCTCGTAGGCCGCCGGGTCGAACTTGACCTCGCTCTTGCGGAAGACCTCCGAGGCGCCCGTGGCCGGGTCGAACTTGTAGATCGTCGGCGGGTAGGTGAAGGAGGTGAAGACGTAGAACAGGGTCTTCTCGTCGCGCTTGCCGCCGAAGCCGCCGGCCGTGCCCAGGGCCGGGAGCTCGATCTCGCGCACCAGGGCGCCGTCCAGCCGGTGCTGGGAGATCCTGGTGTTGGCGTCCTTGAGGTAGCTGCAGAACATGTAGCCGCCGGCCGTCCCCGCCCCGCTCAGGACCTCGGGCTTCTCGGCGATGACCGTCTGCCAGCTCTCCTTGGCCGGGTTGGCCGGGTCGATCGACACGACGCGGAAGTTCGGCGCGTCCTCGTTGGTGTAGACGAGGATGCGGCCGTCGACGACCTCGACCGGCGCGCTGTCGTACTCGAAGCCTTTGACCAGCAGGGTGAAGGCCGCGTTCTTCTTGGTCAGGTCGCGGACCCAGATCTCCGAGCCGCTCGTCCCCTCGGACAGCGACAGGAACAGCCACTTCTCGTCCTCGGTCGTGCCGGCGCCGACGTAGCGCAACGGGTGCTCCTTGTCCTCCCAGACCAGGACGTCCTTGTCCTGCGGGTCGCCGAGCTTGTGGTAGAAGACCTTCTGGAACTCGTTCTTGGCCTTGAGCTCCTCACCCGCGGCGGGCTTGTCGTAGCCGCTGTAGTAGAAGCCGTCGCCGTGCCAGGCCGCGCCGGAGAACTTGTTCCACAGGATGCGGTCCGGCAGCTCCCGCTTGGCGGCGATATCCATGACCCGGATCTCGGACCAGTCCGAGCCGGCCTCGCCGCGGCTGACGGCCATGTACTTGTCGTCGAGCGAAGGCCCGAGCAGGCCGAGGCGCACGGTGCCGTCGGCCGAGAGCGTGTTCGGGTCGACGAAGACCTCGGGCGCGCCGTCGAGGCCCTTCTGGACGTAATAGACCGACTGGTTCTGCAGCCCGTCGTTCTTGCTGAAGAAGTAATACTCGCCGACCCGGAAGGGCGACGAGTAGCGCGGGTAGTTGAAGATCTCGGTCAGCCGGGCCTTGATCAGCGGCCGGTACGGGATCTTCTCGAGATAGCCGAAGGTCACGGCGTTCTGGGCCTGGACCCAGGCCTTGACGTCCTCGGCGTTGTCGTCCTCGAGCCAGCGGTAGGGGTCGGCGACCTTGGTCCCGAAGTAGTCGTCGACCTGGTCGACCTTCTTGGTCTCGGGATAGGCCAGGCGGACCTCCGCCTTCTTGCAGGCGGCCAGGCCGGCGACCAGGGCGATACCGGCGATCAGGCTGATGGTGAGCATCGTTTTTCTCATATGACCTCCCTCGGGATTCCCGAAGGCGGTTATACCATATTTCGGGCCGGCCGGGTAACCGGCCGCGGCTCAGTTCTCGCCGAAATCGACGTCGTCGGCCAGCTCGTTGACGTCGACCGTCGGGTCGTAGGGGAAGTGGGCGACCAGCTGGCGCCCGGCCTCGCCAATGCCCTCGACGAGGCCCTCGGTGAACTCGCCCTTGCGGAAGCGGGCCGACATCAGGCCGGCGACGCGATCCCAGAACTCCTGGCCGACCTTGTCGTGGATGCCCCGGTCGCCGAGCACGACGAAGCGGCGGCGGGCCGGGACGATGAAGAACATGACGCCGTTGCGGTCCTTGGTCCCGGTCATGCCGAGGCGGGCGAACGCGTCGCGGGCGGCGTGGCGGACGCTGCCCCAGAAGAAGCGGGCCACCGAGACCCGGATCTCGCCCGAGGTTTGGCGCTCGGCCGCGGCGACGGCCGCCTTGACGCGCTCGATGTCGATCGTTTTCAGGAGCTTGCGCCGGCTTCTCACGGTCATCGTCATGCCTCCGTCACCAGCCCCCGGACGCGCCGCCGCCGCCCGAGCGGCCTCCGCCGCCGCCGAAGCCGCCTCCCCCGCCGCCGCGACCGCCGCGGCCGCCGCCGCCCAGGATGTTGAGCAGCAGCCAAAACGCGAGCGACGGGTTGGTGATGAAGAGGATGACGAAGAAGACGATGGCGATGAGGCCGAAGAGGCCTTTGGCCTTGGATTCGAGGCCGCGGCGCGGCGCCGGGCCGGCGGCGTTCTCGTCGCCGCCGATGTAGCCGATGAGCGCCGTGACCGCCGCGTCCACGGCCTCGTCGGGCCGGCCGGCCCGGATGCCGGGCACGAGGATGTTGTCGATGACCCGGAAGGCGTAGGCGTCGGGGACCTTGTCTTCGAGGCCGTAGCCGACCTCGATGCGGATCTTGCGGTCCTCGGCCAGGATGAACAGGACCAGGCCGTCGTCGAGGCCCTTGCGGCCGACCTTCCAGGCTTCGAAGGTCCGGACCGCCCAATCCTCGAGGACCTGGTCGGGGCCGAGCGTCCGGCCGATCCAGACCAGGAGCTGATGGCCGGTCCGGCTCTCGTAATCGCGCAGCCGCGCGTCGAGGGACTCGACGGTCTGGCGCGACAGGAAGCCGGCCTGGTCGGTGGCCCAGCGGTCGGGCGACGGCGGGATGCCGGCCCGGGTCTGGGCGGCGGGCGCGAGGGGCGCGGCGGATGAAGGGGGCGGCGCGGACGACGCCGCCAGCGCCCCGGCCAGGGCGAGCGCCAGGGCCGGGACGGCCAGCCGGCGCCGGAGCCGTCGGGTTGTCGCGGTCACGGTCCGATCGCGTCCGTCGGAATGGCGGGCCGGGCCCGCTTAGAACTTGACCTGGGGGGCCTTGTCGGCGCCCGCCTGGGCCTTGAAGTAGGGCTTGTCGGCGAACTTGGCGCCGAAGAAGCCGGCGATGAGCACGGCCGGGAAGCGGTTGCGGGCCGTGTTGAAGGCCTGGGCCGCTTCGTTGAAGCGCTGGCGCTCGACGGTGATGCGGTTCTCGGTGCCCTCGAGCTGGGCCTGGAGCTCGCGGAAGTTCTCGGTGGCCTTGAGGTCGGGGTATTTCTCGACGACGACGAGAAGGCGCGACAGGGCCGACGAGAGGCCGTCCTGGGCCTCCTGGAACTTGGCGAAGGCGTCGGGGGTCAGCTGGCCGGCGTTGACCTGGACCTGGCCGACCTTGGCCCGGGCCTCGGTCACGGCCGTGTAGGTGTCCTTCTCGAAGGCGGCCGCGCCCTTGACCGTCTCGACCAGGTTGGGGATGAGGTCGGCCCGGCGCTGGTAAGTGTTCTCGACCTGGGCCCACTGGGACTGGACCTTCTGGTCGAGGCCGACCAGGCGGTTATAGACGCCGGTGACGTAGACGACGCCGATGAGGACGGCGACGAGGACGACCGCCAGGCAGCCGAAGGCGAATTTCTTGTTGGCCATGGGGATCACGCTCCTTTAGAAAGGTATTCTATCATACGCGGCCGCGGCGGGGCCGGTTTTTGATATAATCGGCCCATGCCGACGAAGAAGATCGCCGTTCTGACGAGGGACTGCGGCGGCGTCAACGCCGCCATCCGGGCCGTGGTCCGGACCGCCGTGGCCGCCGGCCTGGAGGTCGAGGGGGTCATGCGGGGCTACGACGGCCTGATGAGCGGCGATTTCGTGCCGCTCGACCGGCGCTCGGTGTCCAACATCATCGGCCTCGGCGGGACCATCCTCAAGACGGCCCGGGCCGAGGAGTTCTGCGAAGAGGCGGGCCAGCGGGCGGGGCTGTCCCGGCTGCGTGAGCGCCGGATCGACGGGCTCGTCGTCATCGGCGGCAACGGCTCGCTCGCGGGGGCCCGGGTCCTGGCCGAGCGTTTCGGCTTCCCGGTCGTCGGCATCCCGGCCACCATCGACAACGACGTGCCGGGCGTGCGCCTGGCCATCGGCACCGACACGGCGCTCAACGTGGCCCTGGACGCCCTGGACAAGATCCGCGACACGGCCACGTCGCTCGAGCGCATTTTCGTCGTCGAGGTCATGGGCCGCAAGTGCGGCTGGCTGGCCATGCAGGTCGCGCTGTCGGGCGGCTGCGAGGAGGTCCTGCTGCCCGAGATGGACGTGCCCCTCGAAGCGCTGTGCGCCGAGATCACGGCCGGCCGGGCCCGGGGCAAGGCCAGCTGGATCATCGTCGTCGCCGAGGGCCACTCGACCGCGGCGGCGGTGGCGCAAGCGGTGACGGCCGGGACGGGCCTGGAGACGCGGATCGCCGTGCTCGGCCACATCCAGCGGGGCGGCCGGCCGACGGCCCTCGACCGCATCATGGCCGCCCGGCTGGGCCACGCCGCCGTCGAGGCGCTGATCGAGGGCCGGACCGGCGGGCTCGTCCACCTGCTCGACGACCGGATCGAGTTCCTGCGCTTCGGCGCCGCCGGCGACGTCAAAACGACGGCCGTCGAGTCCGACTACCGCCTCCTCAAGGTCCTGTCCTAAAAAGAAGATGGGGGACACAATACCCTGTCCCGACTTTTTCTGGGGGGAAAGTCGGGACAGGGTATTGTGTCCCCCATCTGTGGTGTTATACTGCCTACTCCGCCATGAATAGCTTCGGGAGGTCTCCCATGCATCGTCCGTCCCGCCGTTCGCTCCTCGTCGTCGCCCTGGCCGTGCTCGCGGCCGGCGCCCTGGCCGCCGCCCCTCAGGGCAAAGCGCCCGCCAAGGCCCGGAAGAAGATCGAGAACACCGATCCGACCCTGCGCCTCAAGGCCTTCGAGCAGCACGTGGCCATGAAGCAGTCGTCGCCCTTCAAGGACGTCCGCTGGCGCTTCATCGGGCCCTTCGACCTCGGCGGCCGCTGCACCGACGTGGCCGTTCCCGCCGGCAGCCGGACGGTCTTCTACGCCGCCGCCGCCACCGGCGGCATCTTCAAGACCGTCAACGCCGGGACGACCTGGGAGCCCGTCTTCGACG
>CAZNPB010000077.1:0-11063 GCA_964574895.1 uncultured Eubacteriales bacterium | reverse complement strand
TTCGTCCCCCGCAACGCCAACGTGGCCCTGGCCCAGCTCGGCTTCGTCGTCATCGAGGTCGGCAACCGCGGCGGCCACCCGTCGCGATCGAAGTGGTACCACAACTACGGCTACGGCGACCTCCGCGACTACGGCCTGGCCGACAAGAAGCGGGCCATCGAACAGCTGGCGACGCTCCATCCGTTCATCGACATCGGCCGGGTCGGCATCTACGGCCACTCCGGCGGCGGCTTCATGTCGACCGCCGCCATGCTGGTCTACCCCGATTTCTTCAAGGTCGCCGTCTCCTCCTCCGGCAACCACGAGAACAACGTCTACAACCGCTGGTGGAGCGAGAAGCACCACGGCGTCAAGGAGGTCGCGGACAAGGACGGCGCCGTCAAGTTCGAGTATGCGATCGCCAAGAACTCCGAGATCGCCAAGAACCTCAAGGGCCATCTGCTCCTCACGACCGGCGACCAGGACAACAACGTCCACCCGGCCAACACCCTGCGCCTGGCCGCGGCCCTGATCAAGGCCGGCAAGCGTTTCGACTTCTTCGTCTTCCCCGGCCAGCGGCACGGCTACGGCGACATGGGCGACTACTGGTTCTGGTACCGGGCCGACTATTTCGCCAAGTGGCTCCTCGGCGACTTCTCCCAGTCGGTCGACCTCGTCGAGCTCCAGCGCGAGAAGGAGCAGAAGGGCAAATAGCCTCGCGCGACGCCCCGGGAGAGAGGCCCCGGAAACGGGAGAAGAACTTCTTTTTCGGGGCGAATTGTTATAAAAGGAAGGCGAAAGGCAGGACCCGGCATGAACGACACCCCGTCCCCGGCCCCGGCCCGTCCGGCCGCCCCGGCCTCCCGCCGGTCGATCGGCATGGTCGCCCTGGTGATGCTGACCTTCTTCGTCATCTCCCTCATCACCAACGTCATCGGGGCCATCAACCCCGACGTCGGCCAGAGCTTCGGCTTGAGCCTGACCTTCGTCGGGCTGCTGGCCTTCGCCTTCTTCATCGCCTACGGGGTCATGTCCATCCCCGCCGGGATGCTGGTCGAGCGCTGCCGCGAGAAGCCGGTCATGACGGCCGCCTTCGGGCTGGCCCTGGCCGGCGCCCTGCTGATCTCCCTGGCGCCGAGCTACCCCGTCTTCCTGCTGTCGCTCTTCCTGATCGGAGCCGGGTTCGCCGCCCTCCAGGTGGTCATCAACCCCCTGCTCCGCGTCGCCGGCGGCGAGGAGCACTACGCCTTCAACTCGGTCCTGGCCCAGCTCATCTTCGGCGGGGCCTCGTTCCTCAGCCCCTTCCTCTATTCCTATTTCGTCCAGAACATCGGCCAGCCCGGGGCCGAGGGCAAACCGCTCATCGGGCTGATGACGAAGCTCGTCCGGCCCGGCCTCTCGTGGGTCTCGGTCTACTGGGTCTTCGCCGTCATCCTGCTGGCCATGATCGTCGTCATCCTCCTGGCCCGCTTCCCGGTCGTCGTCCGCAAGGACGACGAGAGGGCCGGCGCCTGGGCCACGCATCGGGCCCTGCTCAAGGACCGGACCGTCCGCCTGTTCTTCCTCGGCATCTTCGCCTATGTCGGCACGGAGCAGGGCGTGTCGTTCTGGATCTCCCGGTTCCTCAAGACCTACCACGGCTACGACCCGCAGACCGTGGGCGCGGCCCGCGTCGCCTGGTTCTGGCTGCTGATGACGATCGGCGGCGTCCTCGGGCTCGTCCTGCTGAAGTTCTTCGACAGCCGGAAAGTGCTCCTCGGCTTCACGGCCGCCGCCCTCCTCTTCCTGACGCTGGCCCTGTTCGGGCCGGGGCCCTGGGCCCTGGTCATGTTCCCGGCCCTGGGCTTCGCCGCCTCGGTCATGTGGCCGGTCATCTTCTCGCTGGCCCTCAACTCGGTCTCGAGCCACCACGGCTCGTTCGCCGGCATCCTCTGCACGGGCATCATCGGCGGCGCCCTCATGCCCCCGGTCATCGGCTTCCTGGGCGGCCTCGTCGGCCTGCGCCAGGGGATGTTCCTCCTCTACCTGACCTTGGGCTACATCCTGTCCATCGGCGTCTGGGCCCGGCCGCTCATCGTCAACGAGACGATGGCCATGAAAAAGAAGAAGGTCCCGGCGGCATGAGCGGCCCCGCGGTCGTCGGCGTCGATCTCGGCGGCACCAACGTCCGGGCCGGGCTGGTCGTCGACGGCCGGCTGGACGGCGTCCGCTCGGTCCCCGTGCGCGGCCAGGGCACGGAGGAGGAGGTCCTCGAGGACCTCTTCGCCGCCGTCGACGCCGTCCTCCGCCCCGGCGTCGCCGGCATCGGCGCCGGGGTGCCATCGGTCATCGACCTCAAGACCGGCACCGTCTACGACGTCCAGAACATCCCGTCCTGGAAGAAGGTGCCGCTCAAGGCCCGGCTCGAGGCGCGCTACGGCCTTCCGGCCTACGTCAACAACGACGCCAACTGTTTCGCCGCGGGGGAGAAGATCTTCGGCCGGCTCGCTCCCTACGACAACGCCGTCGGGCTGATCGTCGGCACGGGCCTGGGGTCCGGGATCATCGCCAACGGGCGCCTCTACTCGGGGGTCAACTGCGGCGCGGGCGAGTTCGGCATGCTGCCCTACCTGGACCGCAACTTCGAGGCCTACGCCAGCGGCCAGTACTTCCGCCGCGTCCACGGCGCGAGCGGCCGCGAGATGGCGGAGCGGGCCGGCCGCGGCGAGACCCGGGCCCTGGAGGTCTTCGCCGAGTTCGGCCGCCACCTGGGCGAGGCGGTCAAGGCCGTCTGCTACGCCGTCGACCCGGAGATCATCGTCCTGGGCGGTTCGGTCAGCCGGTCCTACGGCTTCTTCCGGGAGGCCCTCTGGGACGCCTTCCAGTCCTACGCCTACTCGATCGCCAAGGAGCGGCTGAAGATCGAGGTTTCGGAGACCGAGAACATCGCCATCCTCGGCGCCGCCGCGCTCTACTTCGACGCCCGCGGCGTCTGAGCCCGGCCCCGCCGGGGGCGAGGCTAGCCAGCGCCGATGAGGCCAAAAAAATTCGGGCGGAAGGCCGAAAAGGCTTGACAGCCTTTTCGCCGCTGGCTTTAAATATCCTGTTAGGGCAATTCTCGTAGGAGACTTCACGATGACCAGATCAGCGACGCGCATCACGGCGCTGGCGGCCGCCGGCCTGGCCGCCCTTCTGGCCGCCGGACCGGCCGGCCTCGAGGCCCAGGAAAAGAAGAGCGGGCTCCTCGGGCCCTGGGCGGCGACGGCCGAAGTCAGCTACGTCGTCACCGGCGGCAACACCTCCACCTCGGCCTTCAGCCTGGGCACGACCTTTTCCCGCAAGTGGACCAAGGACACGCTGCAGTTCAAGAGCTACATCCTGACCAGCAACTCGACCACGATCACCCGGACGGCCCAGGGGACGGAGACCGATTTCTCGATCGTCGAGACGAGCACGACTCGCAAGGTCGCCGAGAACTACCTGCTGGCCGGCCAGTACGACCGCAAGATCTTCGACGGCCTCATGGGCCAGGCCGGATTGAGCTGGGACCGCAACCGCTTCGCCGGCGTCGACGACCGGATCATCTTCACCCTGGGCTTCGGCTACAACGTCATCGACCGAAAAAGAACGCAGCTCAAGACCTCGGCCGGCCTGACCTACACGAAGCGGCAGTACGTCGGCCTGGACATGGAGTCCTTCGCCGGGTTCCGGCTGACCGTATCGGGCGAGCAAAAGGTCCTCGACAGCTCCTCGCTGACGACGGCGTTCATCTTCGACGACAACCTGAAGAAGAGCTCCGACTGGCGGTTCGATTGGGCCAACTCCGTGACCGCCTCCATCTCCAAGTCCCTGGCCCTCAAGGTCAGCCTGCGGACGCTCTACGCCAATCTCCCGGCCCTCCAGAGCCTGCCTCTCTTCGACCTCGTCGGCCAGCCGACCGGCCTGACGGTCCCCTATCCCTTGAAGAAGCTCGACACCTTCCTGACGACCTCGATCGTCATCAACTTTTAGCGGCTCGGGCCTTCGAGGGGGTCAAACCATTTGGGGGACACGTACCTGCGGTACATGTCCCCCAAATGGTTTGACCCCGTCCTTATTTCCTAGTAGTATAGTAAAGAATCCGCAGCGGAGGGTGCCGATGAAAAAACGTTACTGGCGGTGTTTCGTCTGCAACGACATCCACTACGGGGTGGCCCCGCCGGAGCTCTGCCCCACCTGCAAGGTCCTGAACGCCTACGTCGAGATCACGGCCGAGGAGGCCCGCAGGTTCCTCGCCGCCGGCCCCGGCGTCACCCAGGCCCCGGCCGATTTCCGGGCGGCCATCGAGCGCTTCGCCGCCGGGAAAGAGTTCCAGGTTAACCCCGACGGGGAAAAGGTCGACCTGCTCCTGTCCGGCATCTTCGAGAACGAGAAGAACCACGGCTTCAAGTTCT
The DNA here is from genome assembly GCA_964574895.1 of uncultured Eubacteriales bacterium. Classification (GTDB taxonomy): domain Bacteria; phylum Acidobacteriota; class Aminicenantia; order Aminicenantales; family Saccharicenantaceae; genus RBG-16-66-30. Next base: position 6,672 of record CAZNPB010000077.1, on the reverse strand, counting down.
GCCCCTGCCGCCTGCGGACCAAGGACCCGGAAGAGGATCTCAAGCTCGTCTGTCCCTGCCATTTCACCATCCAAGAGACCTACCGGGGGATCCCGAACGGCGAATGCTGGTGCGGGCTTTTCGTCAGGAGGACCTGATGGCGAATCTCATCATGTTCCACGGCCGCGAGTGCCCCCACTGCCGCAAGATGATGCCGCTCGTCGAGAAGCTGGAGCAGGAAACGGCCGTCCGTTTCGACAAGCGCGAGGTCTGGCACGACGAGAAGAACGCCGACCTCATGCGCAGCTACCGCGAGGCCATCGCCCCGAAATGCGGCCAGCAGCTCCGCATCCCGACGTTCCTCAACGCCGACACCAAGGACGCCATGTGCGGCGAGGTCGATTTCGAGAAGCTCAAGGACTGGGCCCTGAAACAGGCCTGACCCGCGGTTCGGCCGGGCCGTCCGGCGGCCGGGGCCGGCCGCGACGTCGAAGGGGAGGTTGGCCGATGATCGAGCGCTTCGATCCCCTCAAGGGGCAACGGCTCCGCATCCTCGACGAGGAGGGCCGGGCCGCGCCGGACCTCGATCCCGGCCTGCCCGACGAGGCCCTCCGGGGCCTGTACGAGCGCATGGTCCGCACCCGGGCCGCCGACCTCAAGGCCCTCAAGCTCCAGCGCCAGGGACGCCTGGGCACGTACGCGCCCAGCCTGGGGCACGAGGCCGTGCAGGTCGGGCTGGCCTCGGCCATGGCCAAGGACGACTGGTTCTTCCCCTATTTCCGCGACCTCGGCGCCTACCTGACCCTGGGCTACCCCCTGGCCGACTACTACTATTTCTGGATGGGCCACGAGGCCGGCCTGCGGACCCCGGCGGGCCTGAACATCTTCCCCATCGCCATCCCGGTGGCCTCGCAGGTCCCCCAGGCCGTCGGGGCCGCCATGGCCCTGAAATACCGAAAGCTCGGCGCGGCCGTGGTCGCCACCTTCGGCGACGGCGCGACCTCGGAGGGCGATTTCCACGAAGGCCTCAACTTCGCCGGCGTCTACCGGACGCCCAACGTCTTCGTCTGCGTCAACAACCAGTTCGCCATTTCCGTGCCCCGGTCCCGCCAGACGGAGGCCCCGACGCTGGCCCAGAAGGCCGTCGCCTACGGCTTCCCCGGCGTCCAGGTCGACGGCAACGACGTCCTGGCCGTCTTCGCGGCCGTCCGCGAGGCCCTGGCCCGGGCCCGCGGCGGCGACGGCCCGACCCTGATCGAGGCCTATACCTACCGGATGGGCGATCACACCACCTCCGACGACGCCTCGCGTTACCGGAGCCGGGAAGAGGTCCGGGAATGGGAACAGCGCGACCCGTTGGCCCGGTTCCGGGTCCACCTCGGGCGCCGCGGGCTGTGGGACGAGGCGGCCGAGAAGGCGATCCAGGAATCGGCGGCGGCCCTCGTCGAGAGCGCCGTGGCCGAAGCCGAGGCCCGGCCGGCGGCCGCGCCCCGGGACCTCTTCGCCTACACATACGCCGCGATGCCGCCCGACCTCGAAGCGCAGCTGGCGGCCCTGGAAGCGTCGCTGACGGAGGCGGGCCGATGATCCGGACCATGATCCAGGCCGTCAACAGCGCCCTGGCCGTCGAACTGGAGCGGGACGATCGGGTCGTCGTCCTCGGTGAGGACGTCGGCCGGGACGGCGGCGTCTTCAGGGCCACCGAGGGGCTCCTCGACCGCTTCGGCCCGGAGCGGATCCTGGACACGCCGCTGGCCGAATCGGGCGGGGCCGGAGCGGCCATCGGCATGGCCGCGCTGGGCCTCCGGCCGGTCCTCGAGATCCAGTTCATGGGCTTCATCTATCCGGCCTTCAACCAGATCGTCTCCCACGCGGCCCGGCTGCGGAACCGGACCCGCGGCCGTTTCACCGTGCCGCTCGTCATCCGGACTCCCTACGGCGCCGGCGTCCGGGCCCTGGAGCACCACTCCGAGAGCACCGAGGCCCTTTTCTGCCACATCCCGGGTTTGACCGTCGTCGTGCCCTCGAACCCGTACGACGCCAAGGGGCTCCTGATCGCGTCCATCCGCAGCGAGGACCCGGTCGTGTTCCTGGAGCCGACCCGGCTCTATCGCGGCGAGAAGCAGGAGATCCCGGACGGGCCCTACGAGGTCCCTCTGCGGCGGGCGGCCGTGGTCCGCGAAGGGCGTGACGCCACGGTCGTGGCCTGGGGGGCGATGATCCCGGTGGCCCGCCAGGCCGCCGAAGCGGCCGCGGCGGAAGGCGTCAGCCTGGAGATCGTCGACCTGCGCACCTTGAGCCCCATGGACCGGGAGACCGTCCTGGCCTCGGTCCGGCGGACGGGCCGGGCCCTGGTCCTCCACGAAGCCCCGAAGACCTGCGGGCTGGGCGCCGAGATCGCCGCCACCATCGCCGAGGCGGCCCTGCTCGACTTGAGCGCGCCCGTCCTGCGGGTCACGGCCCCCGACATCACGGTCCCGCTGCCGAAGAGCGAGGACCTCTACTACCCGAACGCCGGCCGCGTCCTGACGGCCGTCCGCAAGCTGATGGAGTATTGACCATGGCCAAGGATTTCCGCTTCCCCGACGTCGGCGAAGGCATCACCGAAGGCGAGGTCGTCCGCTGGCTGGTCCGGGAGGGCGACGAAGTCGGCGTCGATCAGCCGCTGGCGGAGATCGAGACCGACAAGGCCGTCGTCGAGATGCCCTCCCCGTTCGCCGGGACGGTCCTCAAGGTCCACTTCAAGGAAAAGGACCTGGTCAAGGTCGGCCAGGTCCTGGTGACCATCGGCGAAAAGGGCGAGACCGCGGCCGCGGCCGGGCCCGCGCCGCTCCCGCCGTCCGCGGCCGGGGCCGTTCCGCCGCTCCCCCGACCCATGACGGCGCCCGCGGCCGGGGGCCCGGCGGGGATCCAGGCCACCCCCAAGGTCCGGGCCCTGGCCCGCGAGCTCGGCGTCGACCTGGCGGCCGTCCGGGGCACGGGCCCGGCGGGCCGCCTCACCGAAGACGACGTCCGGGCCGCCCAGGCCGCGCCGGCCCCGGCCAAGGCGCCGGCCGTCAAGGTCAAGGCCAAGTTCGACCTCTACGGCCCGCTCGAGCGCATCCCCCTGCGGGGCGTCCGCCGGGCCACGGCCCGGAAGATGCGCGAGTCGCTCGACCACGCCGCCCACGTGACCCACTGCGACGAGGCCGACGCCGGCCCGCTCGACCGCCTGCGCCTGAGGATGAAGCCCGAAGTCGAAGCGGCCGGGGCCAAGCTGACGTACCTCCCGTTCATCGTCAAGGCCCTGATCGGGGCCCTCAAGCTCCACCCGACCCTCAACGCCACGCTCGACGAGGAAGAAGAGGAGATCGTCGTCCGGAAGTACTACAACATCGGCATCGCCGTGGACGTCCCCGACGGCCTGATCGTGCCCGTCGTCAAGGCGGCCGATCAGAAGTCGGTGGCCGACCTGGCGGCCGAGATCCAGGCCCTGGCCAAGGCGGCCCGGGAGCGGACCGTCGACCTGGCCGACCTCAAGGGCGGCACCTTCTCCATCACCAACGTCGGGGTCATCGGCGGCGACTTCGCCACCCCGATCATCAATTATCCCGAGGTGGCCATCCTGGCCACGATGAAGATCGCCGACCGGGCCCGGGTCGTCGACGGCGCCCTGGCCGTCAAAAAGACCCTGCCGCTCTGCCTGGCCTTCGACCACCGCGTCGTCGACGGAGCCGAGGCGGCCCGGTTCACCAGGGACCTCATCCGCTTCCTCGAAGCGCCCGACGGCCTGCCCCTCCGGGGCGAGTGAGCGGCGCCCGGCCGGCTGTGGTATAGTGCATTCCCGATGAACGCGCCGCGCGCCAAGATCGACCGTCTCCAGGCCGTCCTGCGGGCCCGGCCCAAGGCCCTGGTGGCTTTTTCCGGCGGCGTGGACTCCACCCTGCTGTTGAAGGTCTGCGTCGACCTGCTCGGCGCCGACGCCGTGGTCGCCGTGACCGGCATCTCGCAGACCTACACGGCCGAGGAGAAGCGGGCCGCCAGGGCCGCGGCCCGGGGGCTCGGCGTCCGGCATATCCTGCTCGAGACCGACGAGCTGGCCTGCGCCGCCTTCGCCGCCAATCCGGCCGACCGCTGCTATCACTGCAAGCGGGAGCTGTTCGCCAAGATGGCCGGCCTGGCCGAAACCCTGGGCATCGGGGCCGTCTACGACGCCTCGACCGTCGACGACCTGGCCGATTACCGGCCCGGCCGCCGGGCCACGGCCGAGCTGGGCATCGTCAGCCCGCTCCTGGAAGCCGGGTTCACCAAGAACGACGTCCGGGCCCTGTCGAAGAAGCTGGGCCTCGGGACATGGGACAAGCCAGCCAATCCCTGCCTGGCCAGCCGCGTCCCCTACGGCACGGCCATCACGACCGAGGTCCTGCGCCGGATCGAGGCCGGCGAGCGGTACGTCCGGGGGCTGGGCTTCCCGGTCGTCCGGCTCCGCCATCACGGCGACCTGGCCCGCCTCGAGGTCCCGGCCGGGGACCTGAACCGGCTGGTGCGGCCCGACACGGCCCGCCGGATCGCCGCCCGCTTCCGCCGGCTCGGCTACCTCTGGACCGCCGCCGACGTCGAGGGCTACCGGATGGGCAGCCTCAACCGGGCCGTCGCCCGCCCGCCCCGGAAGGCCAGGGCCCGGCCATGAAGGTGGCCGTCGGCCTGAGCGGCGGCGTCGATTCCGCCGTGGCCGCCCTGCTCCTGCAGCGGGACGGCCACGAGGTCTCCGGCGTCCTGATGACGCTCTGGCCCGGGCCGGAAGGGCCGGCCCCGGCCAAGAGCGCCTGCTACGGCCCCGACGAAGCCGGCGACGTCCGGGCCGCCGCCGACGTCTGCGCCCGGCTCGGCATCCCCTTCCGGACCGTCGACTGCGCGGCCGACTACGAGGGCCTCGTGCTGCGCTATTTCCGACAGGCCTACGCGGCCGGCACCACCCCCAATCCCTGCGTCCGCTGCAACGAGCTGGTCAAGTTCGGCATCCTGCCCGCCGCCGCCCGGACCGCCGGCCTGGTCTTCGACCGCTTCGCCACCGGGCACTACGCCCGGCTCGGCCGCGACGCCGCGACCGGCCGGCGGCTGCTGCTGCGGGCGGCCGACCCGGCCAAGGACCAGTCCTATTTCCTCTACCGGCTGACCCAGGGCCAGCTGGCGGAAGCCCTCTTCCCCCTGGGCGGTTTGACCAAGGCCCGCGTCCGGTCCCTGGCCCGCGAGGCCGGACTGCCGGTCCACGACCGGCGCGAGAGCCAGGACTTCTACGCCGGCGACATCGGCGACCTGGTCGGCCCGGGCCCGGGCGACGGCGAGATCGTCGACCGCGACGGCCGGGTCCTCGGCCGCCACCGGGGCGTCGGCTACTACACCGTCGGCCAGCGCAAAGGCCTGGGCCTGGCCGCCGCCGTCCCCCTCTACGTCGTCTCCATCGACGCCGGGGCCAACCGGCTGGTCGTCGGGCCGGAGAGCGAGACCCTGCGCCGTTTCGCCGTGGTCCGGGACTGCGTCTGGGGGCCGTTCGACGCCCTGGCCGCCCCGGTCCGGGTCCGGGCCAAGGTCCGGTCGGCCGGGCGGCCGGTCGCCGGGGTCGTCGCCCCCCTCGACGACGGGGGCTGCCGCGTCGACTTCGACGAACCGGTCGCCGCCGTGGCCCCCGGCCAATCGGCGGTCTTCTACGAAGGCGACACGGTCGTCGGCGGCGGCGTCATCGACGCCGCCGCCTGACGCCGCCCGACGCGGCCCTTCCCGTCGGGCCCCCGTCCGGGTTATAATCGCCCCGACCCGCCACCATTTCCAAGGAGGACCATCTATGGCCGGATATGTCATCGCCTTCGTCTTCGGCATCGTCATCATGGCCGCCATGATCGCCCAGCGCGAGCGGCTCGGCAGCGGCGGCTTTTCCGCCTGGCTGCGGGCCAAGAAAGGCCTGGTCGTCGGGGCCGCCGTCGCGGTCGTCGCCCTGGTCCTGCTCTTCCAGGCCCTGGTCACCGTCCAGGCCGGGACGGTCGGCGTGGTCAAGCGGCTCGGGGCCGTGCGCCAGGAGCTGACGCCGGGCCTGCACGCGATCGTCCCGTTCATCGATCACGTGGTCATCTTCCCGACGCTCAAGAAGAACTACGAGGCGTCGGACTCGCCCCAGGCGAGCGACGCCGACTACCCCGACATCATCGTCTCGGCCCTGACCTCGGACGGCCAGCAGATCAAGCTCGGCCTGACGGCCCGCTTCATGATCGCCCCGGGCAAGGCGGCCTGGATCCTCCAGAACCTGGGCTCGGAGCGCGAGTACGTCGAGAAAGTCGTCAAGACCGAGATCCGCGGCTCGGGCCGGCGCGTCCCGACCCGCTTCGCCGCCTACGAGCTCTACACCAAGAAGAGCTATGAGGCCCAACAGGCCCTCTACGACGAGATCGCCCCCAAGTTCGAGGAGAACGGGCTCGTCCTCGACGAGATCGTCATCCGCAACATCACCTTCACCCCCGAGTACGCCAAGACGCTCGAGGAGAAGCAGATCGCCCTGGAGAACATCACCACCGAGAAGAACAAGCTCGAACAGCAGAAGATCCGCAAGGAGCAGAGGATCGTCGAGGCCGAGGGCGACGCCAAGAGCATCGAGATCCGCCAGGCGGCGCTGACCAAGAACCCGACCATCATCCAGTGGGAGTTCGTCCAGAAGCTGGCCCC
>CAZNPB010000076.1:0-11440 GCA_964574895.1 uncultured Eubacteriales bacterium | reverse complement strand
CTCGAGGACGAGTTGGCGACGGTCAGGCTCGCGGCCGGGTCCGCGGCCCGGACCAGGTTCGGATAGTGGACGGCGCCGACCAGGCCCCAGAGGCCGAGGAAAAGCGCCGACGTGGAGAGGATGGCCCGCCGGTCCCGCCCTTTCCGGGAGGCGAGGTAGGCCGAAGCCAAAGAGCCCCAGACGACGGCCGAGAGGACCCAGGCCGGCACGCTCCGGACGGCGGACGGCAGGCGGACGACGACGGCGGCGAGCGACAGCAGAAAGGCGACCCCGGTCGCCAGGGCCAGGACCGCGGCGGCGCGGTGGGCCCGGTCCCGGAGCGCGCCCTCGCTCTTGAGCGCGGCGTAAGCGCTGCCGTGAAGGAGGAAGGCGCCGAGGCCGAGGAGCCCGAAGACGAGCGGCAGCGGCCGCAGGAGCGTGAAGAAGCTCCCGGCGAACTCGCCGCGGGCGTCGAGCGGCACGCCGCCGACCACGTTGCCCATGGCGACGCCGAAGAGCAGGGCCGGCAGCAGGCTGCCGCCGACGAAGGCCGCCTCCCAGAGCCGGGCCCGGGCCGGATCGTGGGCCCGGAACTCGAGCGAGACGGCCCGCAGGATGAGGGCGAAGAGGACGAGCATCAGGGCCAGGTAGAAGCCGCTGAAAACCGTGGCGTAGGCCATGGGGAAGGCGGCGAAAAGCGCCCCGCCGCCGGCCAGCAGCCAGACCTCGTTGCCGTCCCAGACCGGGCCGACCGCGCCGATGAGCGTCCTCTTGTCGTCCTCGGTCTTGGCCAGGACGGGGAACAGGGCCCCGACGCCGAGGTCGAAGCCGTCGAGGACCGAGTAACCGGCCAGGAGGACCCCGATGAGGATATACCACGCGTTCTGGAGGAACGTCCCGGCGCCCATCACGCGGCTCCCTTCACGGCTTCGGCCGGGGCTTCGCCCGGACCGTCGCGGACCGTCTTGAGGATGATCTTGAGCCCGACCACGGCGATGAGGGCATAGATGAGGCTGAACAGGGCCAGCGAGAAGAGGATGTGGCCGGCGGGCACGACGGCCGAGGCGGCCTCCGAGGTCCGCAGGACCTTGTAGACGGCCCAGGGCTGGCGGCCGACCTCGGCCCCGATCCAGCCGAACTCATTGGCCAGATAGGGGAAAGGCAGGGCGAAGAGGAGCGCTTTGAGGAAACCGCGGCTTGTGGTCAGCTTCCTCCTGGCCAGGAGCAGGACGGCCCAGGCGGCCAGGGCGATGAAGACCAGGCCGAAGAGGACCATCAGGTGGTAGCTGGCGAAGGGCAGGAGGACGGGCGGCCGTTCCTCCCGCGGGAAGGCGTCCAGGCCCAGGACCCGGCCGTCCGGATCGAAATGGACGAGCAGGCTCAGCATCTTGGGAATGCGGACCGCGAGAAGCGTCCGCTCGTTGGCCGCGTCGGGGATGCCGAAGACGGTGAACGGCGCCCCGTTCTGCGTCCGCCAGAGGGCCTCGTAGGCGGCCATCTTCTCCGGCTGGGTCCTGGTCACCTGGATCGAGTGGGCGTGGCCCGTGCCGAGCTGCAGGACCGCCGCCAGGATGAACACGGCCAGGGCCGGCTTCATCAGCGCCGCCGCGGCCCGCGCGGACCGGCCCTTGAGGGTCAGCCATGCGGCGATGGCCAGAACGACCAGGGCGCCCGTCAGCCAGCCGGCGACGATGGTGTGGGCGAAGCGGACGACCGTCGAGGGATTGAAAGCCGCCGCGAAGAAGTCGGTCAGGAGGGCCCGGCCGCCCTCCATGCGGAAGCCGGCCGGGGTCTGCATCCAGGAATTGGCGATGATGATCCAGAGCCCGGACAGGTGGGCGCCGAAGAAGACCAGGAAGGCCGCCGTCCGGTAGGTCTTCGGCTTGACCCGGTCGCGGCCGAAGACCAGGATGCCGAGGAACACGGATTCGACGAAGAAGGAGAAGACCGCTTCGGCGGCCAGGGGCGCCCCGAAGATGTCGCCGACCGTCCGCGAGTACGTGGCCCAGTTGTTGCCGAAGGCGAACTCGAGGGAGATGCCGGTGGCCACGCCGATGACGAAGACCGTGCCCAGGATCTTGACCAGATAGGCCGACAGCCGCTTGTAGACCTCGTCGCGGGTCCGGACGTAGAGCGTCTCGAGGATGAAGACGATGAGCGACAGGCCCAGCGTCGTCGGCGGGAACAGGAAATGGAACCCGGCGATGAGCCCGAACTGCAGCCGGGCGAGGAACACGGCGTCCATGACCACCCTCCTGGCTCCGGCCGCCTCGGGGACCGGCGCGGGCGCGGCCACTATAAAATAGGCCCCCGAGCCTGTCAACGCCGCAAGACGGGGTCAAAAGGGGAGGCGTTGCATACGGCCAGGACCGCGTGATAACATGCGCTCCTATCCCCGGAGAGACATCCCATGAGCCCAGACGACGCGATCGCCGTCGGCGAGAGCCGGAAGGAGAAGCGCGGAGCGGCTTGGAGCTCCGTCCTGGCCGCCGTCTTCCTGACCGGGATGAAGCTCGTGGTCGGGCTCCTGACCGGGTCCCTGGGCATCCTGGCCGAAGCGGCCCACTCCGGCCTCGATCTCGTGGCGGCCGTCGTCACCCTGGTCGCGGTCAGCGTCTCGGACCGTCCCGCCGACGAAGACCACCCCTACGGTCACGGCAAGATCGAGAACTTCTCCGCCCTGATCGAGACCGTCCTGTTGTTCGTCACCTGCGCCTGGATCATCTACGAGGCCGTCCAGCGCATCTTCTTCCGGACCGTGCACGTCGACGCGAGCGCCTGGGCCTTCCTCGTGGTCGTCGTATCGATCGCCATCGACGTGACCCGCTCCCGGATGCTGAAGCGGGCCGCCGAGAAACACCGGAGCCAGGCCCTCGAGGCCGACGCCCTGCACTTTTCGACCGACGTCTGGAGCTCGGCCGTCGTCTTCGCCGGCCTCGTTCTCGTCTGGGCGGGAAAGAACCTCTTCCCGAAGCATGCGGTCTGGCTCAACAAGGCCGACGCCGTGGCCGCCCTGGGCGTCGCCGTCATCGTCCTCTTCGTCAGCTACAAGCTCGGCAAGCGGACGATCGACGTCCTGCTCGACAGCGCCCCCGACGGCCTCAAGGACCGCATCGTGGCCGCCGCCGACGAGGTCGAGGGCGTCCTCCGGGCCGGCCAGGTCCGGCTCCGGCGCTCCGGTCCCCAGGTCTTCGTCGACATGACCATCGAGGTCGACCGCAACCTGACGGTCGAGCGGACCCACGCCATCGCCGACGGCGTCGAGGCCCGCATCCAGGGGCTCATCCCGGGCGCCGATGTCGTCGTCCACACCGACCCCCGGGAGGTCGAGCGGGAGAACCTGGCCCGGCGCATCCGCGGCATCGCCGAGCGGAACCAGATCCCGGCCCACAACGTCAGCGTCCACGAGGACAACGGCGACATCCACGTCGACCTCCACATCGAGGTCGACGACCACCTCCTGCTCCATCAGGCCCACGACCTGGCCAGCCACGTCGAGCAGGACCTGCGGACCGAGATCCCGACCCTGGCCCGGGTCACGACCCACATCGAATCGCGCGGCACGGGCGTCTCGTCCGGCCGGGACGTCACGGCCGAGGAAGGGCCGCTCGTCGAGCGCATCCGGACCGTCACCGACGGCGTGGCCGGCCGGGAGTGCTGCCACAGCATCGTCGTCCGCCGCCAGGGCGACCGGCTGGCGGTCTCGCTCCACTGCGGCTTCGACCGGGACCTGCCGGTCCGGGAGGCCCACCGGATCTCGACCCGCATCGAGAACGCCCTCAAGGACGCCGTCCCGGAGATCGAACAGGTCGTCGTCCATACCGAGCCCGAGCGCCGGCCCGATGGGACACGATAAGACGCCGGCCACCCCGGCCGTCCGGGCCCTGCGGCAGGCCGGCCTCCCGTTCGTCGGCCGCCCCTACGCCTACGTCGAGCACGGCGGCACCGCGGCCTTCGCCGCCGAGGCCGGCGTCGACGAGCACGCCGTCATCAAGACCCTGGTGATGGAGGACGAAACGAAAAGGCCGTTCGTCGTCCTCATGCACGGCGACAGGGAGGTCTCGACCAAGGAGCTGGCCCGGGTGCTCGGCGTCAAAACGGTCCGCCCCTGCGCCCCGGAGACGGCCGAACGCCATTCGGGCTACCAGGTCGGCGGCACGTCGCCGTTCGGCCTGCGCAAGCCCATGCCCATTTATGTCGAAGCGTCCATCCTGGAGCTGCCGAAGATCTTCATCAACGGCGGCAAACGCGGCTTCCTGGTGGAGATGGACCCGCGCGACCTGGCCCGCGTCCTCAAGCCCACGCCCGTCAACGTGGCCGTCCTCTGAACGACGGCGCGTTCAGACCAGCAGTTCGCCCTTGATGACCGTGACGGCCCGGCCGGCGATCCTGACCCGGTCGCCGTCGAGCCGAAGGTGCAGCACGCCGCCGCGGGCCGAGGCCTGGCAGGCCGTAAAAGAGGCCCGGCCCAGCTTGGCCGCCCAATAGGGGACGAGCACGGTGTGCGACGATCCCGTGACCGGATCCTCGTCGACGCCGACCGCCGGGGCGAAGAAGCGGGAGACGAAATCGAAGCGCGCGTCGGCCGAGCGGCTGGTGACGATGACGCCCCGGGCGGGCAGGTCCCGCAGGGCGCCGAAGTCGGGCGCGACGCTCCTGACCGCGTCCTCGTCGAGGGCCTCGAAAAGGATGTCCTCGGCGCTGGCGACGATGGCCCGGGGCTTGATCCCCAGGGCCCCGGTCACGGCCTCCGCCCACGGCGTCGGCTCGGGCCGGGGCGGCCGGGCCGGGAAATCGAGCTCGACGAGCGCGCCGTCGCGGCGGGCCGCGAGGCGCCCGCTCAAGGTCTCGAAGCGGGCTTCGCGGTCCGGGGCCAGCCGGCCGGTCTCCCACAGGACGTGGGCCGTGGCCAGGGTGGCGTGGCCGCAGAGCCGGACCTCCGTCTTGGGCGTGAACCAGCGCAGGCGGAACCCGTCCCCTTCGGCCAGGGGGAAGGCCGTCTCGGCCAGGTTCATCTCGGCCGCGACGCTCTGCATCCAGGCCGTCTCGGCCGGCCCCGGCAGGAGACAGACGCCGGCCGGATTGCCCCGGAAGGGCTCCTCGGCGAAGGCGTCGACCTGGTAGATGGGGATAGGCATGTCGGTCCTCCTGCGGCGCGCCGGCCCGCGGCCCCAGGATATCATATTTGCCAGGGCCCGCTCATCTCCCTTATGATGGACGGGAAAGGAGCCTCCATGACCGACGAAACGCCCCTGCGCTCGCCTTACGACGCGCCCGAGCTCTACGACCTGCTGTTCGACGGGCTGGACTTCGACCTGCCCTTCTGGCTCGAGACCGCGCGAGCGGCCGGCGGCCCGGTCCTGGAGATCGCCTGCGGCACGGGCCGGATCCTGCTGGCCCTGCGCCGGGCCGGGCTCGACGCCGACGGGCTGGACGCCAGCCCGGCCATGATCGGGCGGCTGCGGGCCAAGGCCGCCGCGGACAAGCTGGCCGTCCGGGCCGAGATCGCCGACATGCGCGCCTTCGACCTCGGCCGCCGCTACGCCCGGGTCTTTTGCGCCTTCAACGGCTTCGCGCACTGCGAGACCATCGCCGACCAGATCGCCTGCCTGCGGTCGGCCCGGGAGCACCTCGCCCCGAGCGGGGCGCTCGTCCTCCACATGTCGTATCCGGGCCCGGCCTACTGGCTGGAGCCGGAGGGCCGCGCGGCCTTCGAGCACGAGGCCGTCCTCCCCGACGGCGACAAGGTCCAGATGTGGGACAATCGCCGCAAGGACGTCGTCGCCCAGCGGCAGGAATCGGAGGTCGAGATCTGGGAGCTCGATCCGGCCGAGCGGCCGAAGACCGTCCACAAGTTCAAGACCTCGCAGCGCTGGGTTTATCGCTACGAGCTCGAGCTCCTCTTCGCCGCGGCCGGGTTCGATCACTGGGAGATCTTCGGCGGCTTCGAGCGCCAGCCGCTCCGGAAACCGGACGACCAGATGATCGCCTGGGCCTACCGGGACGGCGGCGGGAAAGGGTGAGATGCGCCGGGACGCGCGTCGGAACGTCCGGCTCCTTCCGGCCCTGATCCTGGCGACCCTGGCCGCTTGCCAGTCCGGGACCGTCGACGAGACCCGGATCGACGCGGTGGCGACCGTCGCCGCCGCCGCCGCCCGGTCGATCGAGCCCGGGCTCATCTTCGGCGCCAATTTCGGGGCCTGGGTCCGGGACGCCGCGCTCATCGCCTCGACCCGGGACCTCGTCCTGGCCCTGCGGCCGTCCGTCGGCCGTTTCCCGGGCGGCAACATCTCCAACAACTTCTGCTGGGTCGAACAGAAGGTCAGCGGCAACGACCATCTGGTCTGGGAGGACTGGAGCTGGGGCGTCGACGTCGCCGAGTACCTGGCCTTCCTGAAGACGATCGGGGCCCGGCCCATGTTCTCTCTCAACCCTTTCGACCACGCCATCGACGGCCTGCCGCACGCCGCGGCGGCCGAGGCCGCCGAACTGGCGCGCCTGTTCGTCGACGAAGGCTTCCCCGGCGCGTTCTACGAGGTCGGCAACGAGAACGAAGGTTCCTGGAACCCGATGCTGACGCTCGACGAGTACGCCGACCGCTTCGTCCTGCTGGCCCGGGCCGTCAAGGCCGTCGACCCGTCCGCCCGGCTGATGGGCCCGGTCGTCTCGTCCTATAACCGGACCTGGATCGCCGGTCTCGTCGACCGGCTCACCGACCTCGGCGAGATCGGGCTCCTGGACGGCATCAGCTTCCATCATTACGGCGGCTGGATCTCGAACGCCAACGCCGCGGGCATCGATCTTCAGGATCCGCAGGTCCTGGCCGGAGAGATCGCGGACCTTCGCGGCCTGCTGGCCGGACGCGCGCTGGCGCGGGTCCGGATCGTCGTCAACGAGTTGAACGCGGCCATCTGGGACACGGGCTGCACCCGGGACCAATTCACGATCAAGCAGGGACTGTGGCTGGCCGACGCCCTGGGCGTGTCGCTCGCCGGCGCCGACGCCGCGAACGTCTGGATCCACCTCCACCCGGGGACCGACCCCCACGCCCTCATCGACAGCGAGACGGACCCGCCGCGGCCGACCCGGAACTATTGGCCCGCGGCCCTGGCCGCCCAGGCCCTCTCGGGGGCCGACCCGACGGCGGCCGTCGAGGTCCTGCCGGTCGACGTCGACCTCTCGTCCGCCGCTCTGACCGGGTACGGGGTGCGCCGGGCCGACGGCACTCTGGGCGTGATACTGATCAACAAGACCGACCGTCCGCTCACGGTCGCGGTCGATCTGCCCGGAGCGCCGCGATCCGCCACCGCCCGGCGTCTGGGGGCCGCGGAATACGACGCCGGCGCCGGGCCCGCCGCCGCGAGCGTGTCGCTCGCCGGGCGCCAGGCGACGGTCACCGTCCCGGCCGCGGCGATCTTCGGTCTCGACATCCGCTAGAGCCGCGGCGGCGGGGAGATCCTACTTCTTCGGCTCCTCGCTCGCCGCCTTGCCCGGGGCGAACAGGGCCTCGATGTCCCGCTTGCCGCGCTCGAGGTAGGGCACGCCTTTCTCCATCCACTCCGGCCGGGGCTTGCCGAGCAGGAAGTGGTCGAAAAACTCGTCCAGGTGGACGGTCCAGTACTTTTGATTGTCGCGCTCCCGCAGGCCGTGCTTCTCGCCGTTGAAGTTGAACATGTAGGCTTCTTTTCCTAGCCGGCGGAGGGCCGAGACGAACTCGATGCCCTGGTACCACGGCACGGCGTCGTCCTCGTCGTTATGGATGGTCAGGTACGGCGTGTGGACGCGCTCGGCCCAGAACAGGGGCGAGTTCTCGATGAACTGCAGGGCCCCCGTCCAGAGGGGCGCGCCGATGCGGCTCTGGGTCTTCTCGTACTGGAAGGCCCGGGACATGCCCGTGCCCCAGCGGATGCCGCCGTAGGCGCTGGTCATGTTGACGACCGAGGCGCCCGCCTCGACCGCGGCGAAGATGTTCGACTGGGTGATCAGGTAGCTGATCTGGTAGCCGCCCCAGCTGTGGCCCTGGATGCCGACCCGCTTCGGATCGATGAAGCCCATGTCCAGGACCTTGTGGACGGCCGGGATGACGCACTTGACCGCGCTCGGGCCCGGATAGCCGATCTCGTAGACGATGTCGGGGACGAGCAGAACATAGCCGTTGCTGACGTAGCGGGAGAAGTTGATGTTCGTCCCCGGCGCGGGCGGCGTATAGCGGTGCAGGCCCATGGCCTGGGTCTCGTAGATGTAGACCATGAGCGGGTATTTCTTCGACGGGTCGAAGCCCTCCGGCTTGACCAGAACGGCCGGCAGGACCTTGCCGTCGGCGTTGGTGTAGTCGATGAGCTCGGCCCGGCCCCAGTTGTACTCGGCCTGCTGGGGATTGGCGCGGCTGACCTTCCGGGCGGCCGCGAGGTCGGGCCCGCTCGTCCACAGGTCGGGGAACTCGTCGAAGCGCTGCCGGGTGTGGACGTAGACGTCCGCGTTCTTGGCCTTCAGCAGGCCGCCGAGCTGATTGTCGAGCATGACGATCTTGGCCGGGTCGGCCGTCGGGGCGGAGAGGTCGACCCGGTAGGCGCCCGTGGCCCGCGTTTTTTCGTTGGTCGTCAGCAGGAGGAGGGGGCCGCGGGACGGGATGGCCGGCGTCTCGGGATCGAGCCGGGCATAGCGGAAGACGAGCTTCTCACGCCGGCCCATCCCGTTGGTGACCATCCGGCGCCTGGCCCCGTCGGGCGAGATCTCCCAGATGTCGTAGCGGTCGTAGAGGAGCACGGCCGCGTCGCCGTCCGTCCAGCCGGCCGGGCCGTAGAAGCGGGGGTTGTCGGGCGTGTCCCACTCCTCGTCGACGAAGCTCGCGTCCAGGCCGGCCGTCAGGTTGAAGGTCTTGCCGTCGGCGACGCGGTAGGCGTAGAAGTTGCGGTCGTCGTCGAGGAAGTACAGCAGGTACTTGCCGCCCGTCGAGATCATCGCCCCGTAGGGGTTCTTCTCCAGGACCTTCTTCTTGGAGCCGTCGGCCAGGCTGACCAGGTAATCGTCCTCGTACGCCTGGTCCCAGGAGACGAGCGGGCGGTAGGCGAGATCGGACTTGCCCAGGGCCAGCCGGGCGTCCTCGGACAGCGCGATCTCCGGCATGTCGGGCGTCGCCAGCTGGACGAACTTTTTCTCCTTGGGAAGGAAGTGGACGACGCAGAGGAGCGTCTTCTTTTTGTCCTCTTCGGCCTGGGACTTCTGCATGGGCTGGAGATAGGGGTCCTTCCAGCTCCAGATATCGACCTTGACCGGCTCCGGGGCGTCCTGGGGCTCGGGTTTGGGGGCCTCCGCGATGCCGAAGAAGAGCCGCCCGCCGTCCTTGGAGAACCGGGGCTTGCCGTTCTCGCTGACGGACATCCCGGTCGGGAAGCCCTTGGCCAGGGCCGGGACGAGCTCCACGGCGGCGTCGGCGGGCGCGGCGGCCTTGGCCGCCGTCGGGCTCCAATAGTAGAGCTTGGAGGCCGACTTCTCGGCCTTGTAATCGTCGCGGTCGCTGGTGAAGGCGAGTTGCGAGCCCTTCTCGTCGAAGGCCAGGTTCTTGTAGTTGCCGAGCCCCTTGAGCAGGGCGACGGTCCTGCCGCCGGCCGCTTCGAGGGCGAAGGCGCCGTCGTTCTCGGGCGCCTTGGAGGACACGGCGTAGGCCAGCCAGGTGCCGGGCTTGTTCCAGACGTAGTCGACGACCTCGGCGACCTTCGTCTCCTTGCCGGTCGCCAGCTCGCGGACGATCAGGTCGCTGCCCGGCTCCTTCTTCTTCTCTTCCTTCTTGGGCTCTTCCTTCTTCTCCTCGCCGGGCTTGACGGCCGGCTTTTCCTCGGGCTTGGCCGCGGGCTCCTTCTTGGGCTCTTCCTTATTGGCCTCGTCCTTCTTCTCGTCGGCCTTCTTGAGCGGCGGCTCGAGCAGGTAGGCGACGAAGGCGCCCGAATCCTCGGCCACCTTGAAGCTCTTGACCCGCTCGACCGTCGTCACCTGGCCCGTGGCCAGGTCCATGAGGCCCAGGCCGCTCTTGGGCTGCTCCTCGGGCTTCTTCTTGTCCTTCTTGGCCTTGTCCGCCTCGGCCTTGACCGGGGCGATGGCGAAGACGACGAATTTTCCGTCAGCCGTCAGGATGGGCTGCCGGCCCCGGGGCGAACGGTATTCCTTGTTCGTCTGAAGGTCTCGGGCGACGAGCTCGCCGTCGCCATCCTGCGGCGCCAGGGCGTAAACGAGCCACCGGCCGTCGCGGGCCAGCTGGGTCCCCTGGATCGCGCGCCAGCCGTTGTAGGCGTCGTAGCCCAACGGTTTCTTGGCGGATTGGGCGTGGCCGGCCGCGGCGGCGAAGGCCAGGACCAGCGCGATGACGATGACGACGGACTTCGAGGGCGCAAGGAAACGCTTCATGTTTGACCTCTGACGGAGGAAATTGGGACGGCCGATGGCCATGAGTCGGCGAGTATACCAAGCCCCTTCCGGCGCCGTCAACCCGCCGTGACGCCCGCTCACCCGGTGAAGTAGAGGTAGGCGGCGATGATCAGGGCCAGGACGATGCCGGAGCTGACCAGGTCGGCCGTGGTCCAGCTGGCCCGGTTCTCCTTCTTGTGCTCGGCCGTGACCGTGCCGTAGGTCAGGCCGCTGATCTTTTCGTAGGACGGCGCCTCGGTCGCGTAGCTGACGGCGATCATGACCACGACGCTGACCAGGAAGATGATCAGGCTGAAATACTGGAAGAAGATATTGTTGACGATCCACAGGAACGAGCCCTGCGGGTAGGCGAAACCGGGGATGAGCTTGACCGGCGTATCGACGGCCAGCCGGAACAGGCCCAGGCCGAAGCCCGTGCCGAGGGCGGCCAGGCAGCCCTTGGCGTTCAGCCGCTTCATGAAGATGCCGAAGAAGAAGACGACGAAGATGGGCGGGGCCAGGTAGGATTGGACGCCCTGGAGGTAATCGTAGAGGCCCTTGCCGCCGCGGATGACCGGGATCCAGAGCAGCCCGATCAGGACCATGACGCCGGTGGCCACGCGGCCGACCCAGACGAGCTTTTCCTGCGTCACGTGCGGCTTGAGGCGCTGGTAGAAATCCATCGTGAACAGCGTCGAGGCGGCGTTGAAGGCCCCGGCCAGCGAGCTCATGAGGGCCGCCAGCAGGCCGGCCACGACCAGGCCGCGCACCCCGACCGGCAATATCGTGGCCACGAGCATGGGGAAGGCCTTCTGGGCGTTGGCCCGGACGAGCTCGGTCCCGCCTTGGAACAGCTCCTGATTGAGGGGCTGGTTGATCCCACTCTTGGCCAGGGCGAAGGCGATCATGCCCGGGATGATGAAGATGAACACGGGCAGCAGCTTGAGAAAAGCCGCCGAGATGGCGCCGCGGCGGGCCTGGCGCGTGTTGGGGGCCCCGAGGACGCGCTGGACGATGTACTGGTCCGTGCACCAGTACCACAGGCCGACGATCGGGGCGC
>CAZNPB010000075.1:0-11554 GCA_964574895.1 uncultured Eubacteriales bacterium | reverse complement strand
TTGGAGCGGGCGATGGGACTTGAACCCACGACCTTCTGCATGGCAAGCAGACGTTCTACCACTGAACTACGCCCGCCCGCTCGGTCCCTCTTCCGAGGGACAGCACGCCTTACCCTAGCAGAATCGCCGGAGACTGTCAACCGCCCGGCGGGCAAAAAAAAGGGCCGGGACGGTCCGTCCCGGCCCCGGGGGAAAGCGATCTCAGCGCGTGGTGCTGATCTGGACCTCGGCGCCGATGTCGACGGCGTCGCGGGCGCCCAGGATCTTGATCGTCGAGGTGGCGCCGCGGACGTCGATGATGATGGCGCTGGCGAAGGCCTCCCGCGGCAGGTTGGGCTTGGCCTGGTGGAAGACGTTGAGCTGGTCGCCGATCTGGACGCAGTGCTGGCGGCCCAGGTCGATCAGGGCCCACTGGCCGGTGCCGGAGATATGGAAGTCGTTCTCGATGTAGATGACGCGGCCGTGCTTGCTGGCATTGGGGTCCATGTCGCCGTAGCCCATGTCCTTGCCGATCTCGCCGGCCTCCTCCTCGAACGGCAGCAGGTAGTCCCCGGCCAGGATCGTGCCGCAGCCCTTCTCGATCCTGGCGCTGGCCATCTTGTCCTCGAGCCGGACGATCCGGGCCCGGCCGTGGCGCTCCATGACCGTGCCGATCTTGCCGACCTTGGCCCGCGGGCCGACCGTCAGGAAGAGCTGCCCGACCTCCAATCCGTCCGCCGCGCCCTTGTCGAGGTAGATCAGGTCGCCGTCCTCGAAGAGGCTCTTCTCGTTCATCCGCTCGCCGCCGACGATGCGGATATCGGGCAGGAGCTTGCCCTCTTCGTACATGTAGAACGAGCAGTTGAGGTCCGACTCGTTGATCAGCTGGTAGGTCTCGTCGAAGATCTTGGATTTCTGGATCTGGGTCTCCTGCACGTCCTGGGCGAAGGGACGGCCCGGGACGAGAAGGGCCAGGCTGACGAGCGCGAGGGCGAAGCCCGCGAGGACCGCCGGTTTTCTGCTCATGGTCTCACCTCTTGGCCGCTGGAGTTCCACCGGGGGTATTATACGGACCGCCTCTTGCGACTGTCAACATTCCGTTAGCGCCCATCCCCCGATGGACATGCCGCCTGGATTCGGATAAAATGCTTCAATCCATTAGGTTAGTCGGGCCGAGGACGCGAATGTCCAAAAAAATCACGGTCGCCCTGATCTTCGGTGGGCGTTCCGCCGAGCACGAGGTCTCCCTGGTCTCGGCCTCCGCCATCCACAAGAACCTGCCCCGGGCCAGGTTCGACGTCCGGTCCCTCTACATCACCCGGGGCGGCCGCTGGAAGGAGGTCGAGGCGCCCTCGACCGACCTGCGGGCCCTGGAAGCGGGGCCGGACCGCTCCTTCCTGCCCTGGGAGGCCGTCCCGGCCGCCGGCGGGCCCTTCGCCGATATCTACTTCCCCGTCCTTCACGGGCCCTTCGGCGAGGACGGGACGATCCAGGGCCTGCTCGAAATGGCCGGCGTCCCCTACGTCGGGGCCGGGGTGACGGGCTCGGCCCTGGGCATGGACAAGGCCCTCTCCAAGTCCGTCCTGCGCGATCGCGGCCTGCCCGTCGTGCCGCACATCGTCGTCCGGGAGAGCGACTGGCTCCGGGAGCCGGCCGCGGTCCTGCGCCGCGCCCGCCGGGCCCTGGCCTGGCCGGTCTTCGTCAAGCCGTCCAATCTCGGCTCGAGCGTCGGCATCACCAAGGTCGCCGGCGCGTCCGGGCTGCCGGCGGCGCTGGCCACGGCCTTCCGCTACGACGCCACGGCCCTGGTCGAACAGGGCATCACGGGGCGCGAGCTGGAGCTGAGCGTGCTGGGGAACGAGGCGCCCGAGGCCTCGCTGCCGGGCGAGATCCTGCCCCACAACGAGTTTTACGACTACGCCGATAAATACCTCGAGGGCCGGACCGGCTTCGTCATCCCGGCCCGCCTCGGGGCCCGGACGACGGCCCGGGTGCAGGCGCTCGGGGTGGCGGCCTTCCGGACCCTGGCCGCCGAGGGCCTGGCCCGGGTCGATTTCTTTCTGGAGAAAGGCACCGGCCGCCTCTACGTCAACGAGATCAACACCCTTCCGGGCTTCACCGAGATCAGCATGTATCCCCGGCTCTGGGCCGCCTCCGGCCTGCCCTTCCCCCGTCTGCTCGAACGGCTCGTCGAGCTCGGCTTCGAGCGGCACCGGGCCCGCAAGGCCTGCGTCGAAAGGGACCGATGACGCGGGTCCTGGGGATCGACTACGGCGACCGCCACGTCGGCCTGGCTTTGAGCGACCCCCTGCGGATCACGGCCCAGCCCCTCGGGTCCTACGCGCTGACCGGCCGCGACGACCTCGACCGCCGCTACTTCCAGGAGTTGGTGGCCCGGCACGACATCGGCGAGATCGTCCTGGGCAACCCCCTGCGCATGGACGGCAGCGAGGGATCCCGGACCGAGAAGACCCGGGCCTTCGGCGACTGGCTCTCCAAGGCCGTCGGCCGTCCGGTGACCCTCATGGACGAGCGCCTGACGACGCGGCAGGCCCTCAAGACCCTGGAGGACGAAAAGCTCCGGGGCCGGAAGAAGAAGGATTGGGAGGACCGCATCGCGGCCGTGATCATCCTCTCGACCTACCTCGAAGGCCGGCGCGGCGGGACCGATGGTTCTGAAGCCGATTAAAGCGGCCCTGCTGGCCGCCGTCCTCCTCGTCCCCGCCGTCACCGGCTGGCTCGTCCGGACGCTCGACGCCCCGGCGGCCGCCGCGGCCGGCGCGCCGGGCGCCTTCTTCGAGGTCGGCCCGGGCTGGAGCGCGCGGACGGTCCTGCGGCGCCTGGAAGGCGCGGGCGTCGTTCGCGGCGCCCGGGCGCTCCGCTGGGCCTGCCGGCTCTACTATCCCGGCGAAAGCTTCAAGGCCGGCGAATATCTCTTCGCCCCGCCGCTGACGGCGCGGCAGGCGCTTTTCCGGATCTTCGGCGGGCGCATCCATCTCGTTCCCGTCACCGTCCCCGAAGGGCTGACCGGCGACGAGATCGCCGGCCTTCTGCGGCCGGACGACGCCGCGGGCGCGGCCGCTTTCCGGGCCGCCTGCCGCGATGCCGCGCTCATCGCCGACCTCGATCCCCGGGCCCGGGACCTCGAAGGCTACCTCTTCCCGGAAACCTACAATCTGCCGCGCCGGGCACCCGAGTCCGCGCTCGTCGCCGCCATGGTGGCCGGTTTCCGCCGGGTCTTCGACGAGGGCCGGAGGCGGCGGGCCGCCGAGATGGGGATGGGCGTCCGCGAGGTCGTCATTCTGGCCTCTCTCGTCGAAGAGGAGACCGCCCGGCCGGACGAGCGCCCCTTCGTTTCGGCCGTCTTCCACAACCGTTTGCGGATCGGCATGAAGCTCGACTGCGACCCGACGATCGCTTACGCCCTCAAGCGCCAGGGCCGCTACACGGGGCGGCTGCTCCTCCGCGACCTCAAGCTCGAGTCGCCCTACAACACCTATCTCCACGCCGGCCTGCCGCCGGGCCCCATCTCCAATCCCGGCCTGTCCAGCCTGGACGCCGCGCTCCATCCGGCGGCCGCGGACTACCTGTACTTCGTCGCCAAGGGCGACGGCGGCCACCGCTTCAGCCGGACGCTGGGAGAGCATCTCGACGCGGTAAAAACATATCGGGAATTGCAAAATCGTTAAGATTTGATATATTAATCCTTCGAATTCCGCCGAACCGGAGTCTGGAGCGAGGAACGACCGAAAGCCTGTAAAGGTCTTTTACAGAACAAGTCCTATCCCCCCTCGATGACCGAGAGCAACCCCGCGAAGAAATGGCACGACAATTGCTCTCTAGGACAGCGGAAGTGAACGAGACGTCAACTTCAGGAGGAACAATGAAAGCTTCCAGAACGATCGCGGCCGCCCTGGCGGTCTTCGTCGTCGTCGGCGCCCTCGCCGTCACCGCGCAGGCGGCTCCCGGACCTCAGAAAAGCAAGACTCCGCCCAAGGCCACCAAAGCCTCGATGCCCAAAGAGATCGAGGCGGTCATCCAGGAGGGCCTGGCCACCCGTCAGGGCCGCCAGGACATCCCCTTCAGCATTTTCAAGACCCTGATCCTGCCCGCCCAGCAGGACAACCTCTACCCGGTCTGGTTCTTCAAGGTCAAGAACGGCGACCTCGGCTACGCGCCCGCCGCGTCCGGAACGGGCGAGATGGAGGCGACCATCAACGCCTTCTTCGAGTTCTTCCAGACGGACGCCGCCGGCGCCTTCAAGCCCAAGTTCGGCGGCAAGGCCCAGGCCCTGCTGAAGACCGACGGCGCCGGCTACGGCGCCGACAAGGAGGACTGGTACTCCTTCGGGCTGGCCCTGCCCCACGGCCAGTACACCATGGCCCTGGTCCTGGCCTCTTCCGATATGAAGAAGCTGAGCGTCTCCTATAGCGACGTCACGCTGCCGGGGGCCGACGCCACCGCGGCCGCCCTGATGCCGACCGACCCGGTCATCGTCATGGCCATGGACCAGGTCGAGCCCGATCAGAGGCCGACCATCCACCGCGGCTGCTTCACCTGGGGCGCCGCCAAGGTCGTGACCAACGCGGCCTGCGAAGTCGGCGCCGGCGAGAACCTCGAGATCCTCTTCTTCGTCCTCGGGGCCCAGGTCAAGGACCCGGCCGCCGAGCGGCCCGCGCTCGATCTCGAGGTCAATTTCGAGGTCCAGGGCGAGGACGGCAAGCCGGCCATCAAGTGGGCCCCCCAGGCTTACGAGCTCTACCTGGTCAACCAGCCCCTGCCCCTGTTCCAGACGCTCCAGACCATGGACGAGAAGGGCACCGTGACCAAGACCGAAAAGAAGCCCCTGCCCGCGGGCAAGTACACCCTGGCGGTCAACGTGCTCGACAAGGTCTCCGGCAAGAAGGGCGAGACCAAGATGGCCTTCTCGGTCAAGTAAGCCCGCCGCTTATAAAGAAACGACAAGGACCGCCCCCGCGGGGGCGGTCCTTTTTTTTGCTCTTCTCACGTTTCCTTAATCCCCTCTCGTGGCGGCGATGGGCGTTGCCTCGTAGGTCCCCGTGGCTGGAGAGGGGGGCCGGCAGGGAGCGGAGGAACGAAGCGACCATCAGAAGCAGGACGGAGCGACTCGGAGTCCTGCTTCTGGGAGATATCGGAGAAGAGCTTTTCTCCGATATTTCGCAGGATCGCGGCTTCGAGCGCTCAGCCGCATCCTGCCCGGTACGCTCCCAAGAATCCGCTCCCCGCTGCCAGAGGCAATGCCCTGAGCAAAGCCGAAGAGAGGGAGCCCCCCGAAAATGGGAGAAGAGCCTCTTTATTACTTCTTGAGGTATTCGAGGAGCTGCTTGGCGATGCCGGCCTTCTCGTGGGCGGGGGCCAGGGCCAGGAACTTCTCCAGGGCGGCGCGGGCCTCGGGGACCTTGTTCTGGCCGATCTGGATGGTCGCGATCTGATAATAGGCGTCGGCGAACTCGGGATTGAGGGCCACGGCATTCTCGAAGAAGGGCAGCGCCGCGGCCGTGTCGCCGACGTTGACCAGGCAGACGCCCAGATTGAACTGGCCGTCCGGGTCGTCGGGGCTCAAGGCGGCGGCCTTTTCGTAGAAGGGCTTGGCCTCGGCGAACTGGCCGGCCTTGGCCAGGGCCTCGCCGGTCTCCTTGTTGGCGTTGTAGCTTTCGGGATTGAGCTCGACGGCCTTGCGGAACGCGGCCAGGGCCGGCTCGGGCTGGCCCGCTTTCTTGTGGGCCAGGCCGAGGTTGAATTGGTAGCCCCAGTTGGCCGGGGCCAGGGCGATGGCCTCGGCGTAGGCGGCCGCCGCCTCGGCGTACTTCTGCTCGGCATAGAGCTTATTGCCGTTGAGGAAGGCCCGGTCGGCCGAGGACAAGGTCTTTTCGACGGCCGCCTCGACGGAGATCAGCGTGATCTCGACGTTCTCGTCGCCGGCCACGCCGACATGGATCTCCTGGGTGCCCGGCGCGAAGCCGTCCTTCTTGACGGTCATCATGAAATAGCCCGGCATGATGCCGATCTGGACGAAGCGGCCGTCCTTGCCGGTCTTGATCTCGTAACGCAGGGTGGCCGTCTTCTGCGAGACGATGGACACTTCGGCTTTTACGACCGGGTTCCCGGCCTTGTCGACGACCCGGCCGGAGATCTTGCCCTGGAACTGGGCGAAGGCGGAGGCCGAAAGCAGCAGGACCGCCGCGGCGATCGGGACGAGCTGGCGATTGGACATGGACGACTCCTATCGTTGGGCGACGCGTTTCTTGGCCTCTTCCTCCAGGGCCCGGACGGTCGGCTGGTCGGGCAAGAGGGCCAGGGATCTCTGGATCAGGGGCAGGGCCTTGTCCGGCCGGCCCAGGGCCATATGGCACTCGGCGGCCAGGTTCAGGACCGGGACCTCGGTGGCTTCGGCCATCAATTTCTCGAGGCTGGCCAGGGCGCCGTTCCAATCTTTCAGCCCGGCCTGATCGAGGGCCATGACCTTGGCCGCTTCGCGGTCGCGGGTGCGCTCGTGGACGGCGGCGGCTTCGGTCAGCGACTCGCCGTACAGGCCCAGGCCGTACAGGGCCTTGGCCAGGAGCAGCCGCGAGTCGGCGTCGTCCCGGATCTCCAGGGCCCGCCGGAGGGCGTCCCGCGACCGGGCGTAGTCGCCTTTGAGGAAATACTGGGAGCCGAGGACCTTGAGGTGCTCGAGGCCCGGGAAAGGCCCGTGGAGACGGGCGTAGGGCCAGGGGACGACGTTCATGGGCTGGGCCAGAACGATGAAGTTCTCGCTCTTCGTGAGCAGGCGCCGCCCGTCGGGTCCAGCCAGGGAGACATCGGCCCGGTAGTAGCCGGGCTTGACGTCTTTCAGGGGGGCT
This sequence comes from uncultured Eubacteriales bacterium, assembly GCA_964574895.1. Lineage (GTDB taxonomy): Bacteria > Acidobacteriota > Aminicenantia > Aminicenantales > Saccharicenantaceae > RBG-16-66-30. Next base: position 4,712 of record CAZNPB010000075.1, on the reverse strand, counting down.
TCGCCGGACACCAACAGGACCTTCGGATCGCCCGGATCGGGGACGACATCGGACAGCGGGAAGCTGGCGGCGGTCTCGTTCCGGTCGAGCGAGTGGATGTCGAGGACGAAAGCGGGGGCGGGGCCGGCCACATCGCGGGCCTGGACGAAGGCCCCCAGGCTGCCCGCCGGCGGGAACTCGTGCCGGGCGCCGACGACATACTGCCGCCCGCCGAAGACGAAGGCCTTGAGGTTGCGCTTCTGGCCCTCGGGGACGGCGGCCCGGGCATAATAGAGGAGCGGGGCGGTCAGGGCGGCGCTCCCGGACTCGGCGCCCGGGACCTCGATCCGGGTCTCGAAGGAGGTGAAGTCCCGGGTGGTCTTGTTCTTCAGCAGGAACAGGGCCCGGTAGCTGCCGGGGGCGACGGCCAGCAGGTCCTGAAAGGCGAAGCGCTGACGCTGGAGGGCCTCGTACTGGGCCCCGTCGAGCTTGAGGGGGACCTCCTCGGTCTTCTCGAAGACCGTCTGGCCGCGGCCGTCCTCGAGCCGCAGGACGAGCTCGTAGCTGGCGAAGATGGCCCGGTCCTGGGCGCCGAAGTTCATCTTCTCCGGCTCGATCGTCCAGTGGAGGAACGGCTGCCCGCCCTCCCGGAAGACCCGGATGTCGAAGGCGCTGGCGATGTAGCGGTCCGAATAGTCGGTCTCGATGTAGTCCTTGAAGGTCATGTAGGAGCGGGCGTAGCTGTCCGAGTACTTCTTCTCGGGCAGATCGCGGATGCCGGCGATAATGGCGTCCGACGACAGCGACGAGAGCCCCCTCGACGCTTCGCCCGGCATATAGCTCTGGGAGGCCCGGGCCAGCTCGGCGCTGATGTCCCGGATGGCGGCCACGGCGGTACGCCGGGTCAGCGCCGTGCCGTTGCCGAGGGCCGGGACGGTCAGCCGCTCGGGCCCGTCCATGCCCGGGGAATAGAGCCGGAAATCGCCGTTGCCCTCGGGCCGGAAGAAGATCAGGTAGAAGTAGTCCGGCAGGCCGTACTGCTGGTCCCCCTGGTAGAACCACAGCTCGAGCGGCCAGAGCTGGGATTGGGTCTCATAGGAGGTCCGCTCGCGGGGCTGGCCCAGCAGGACATAATAGAAGCCCCGGTCGGTCTGGCTGCCCCGCTTGGACGAGGTCCGGCCGAAGTTCTGGTCGGCGAAGCGGACCCGCTCCTCGTATTCCTTGCGGAACTCGTTCTCCTCGGTGTCCGGCCGGGGATCGCGCGATCTCCAAAAAAAGCGGGCGAACTTCTCCCGGTCGACGTTGGTCCGGAGCTGGGAGAAGACGGCCCGCTCGGCCTTGGTGATGATCGGGGCCACGTCTTCGAGCCAGGTCGCCAGCTGCGGCGAGATCTTCTCGGCGGCGGCCTGCGGGCGGGCGGGCGGGGCGGTCACGGCCGCCAAAAGGAGGGCCAGGGCCAGGGAGAACCGGCGTCTCGGATTCAATGGATTCGCCTCGCCTTCAGAAGAACTACGATATCACACGGTCCGGATCTTGACAAATGCCGGCCTCGGGCCCGGCGGGAACTCAAAAAAAACGTCTTGTATTTGTCCGGTTTTTTGGATAACATCCAATCCGTTGGATGTTCATCGCCTTTTGCAGTTCTATTATTAATTCATTATCAGCAGCATCAGAGCACCGGGTCGATGGCACCGAAATTGCAAATAGCCGACTGTTGAGGTCCGAGGTCTATAGACAAAATGAAATCGGTCCAACCCAAGGAGGTGAGACCAGGGAATCCCAAGTACCCCATCTGTCCCCGGCAACACCCTTAGTCTTCAAAAGGAGGCCTTATATGAAAAACAAGCTAATTGCCATTCTCGCCCTCATCCTCCTTCTCGCTCCCGTCGCCTTCTCCCAATCACGGGAAACCGGCGCCATCCGCGGCGTCGTGACCGATGATACGGGCGCCCCCCTGCCCGGCGTCAACGTGACGCTCTCGGGCGGCAACCTCATGGGCGTCCGGACCTTCGTCACCGACGCCAACGGCGAGTACCGCTTCCCCGCTCTGCCGCCCGGCGATTTTAAGGTCAAGGCCGAGCTCCAGGGATTCGGCACGGTCATCCGCGAGAACATCCGCGTGACCACGACGTCCACGCTGACCGTCGACGTCCAGCTGAAGCCGGCGACGGTCGCCGAGGAGGTCACGGTCATCGCCCAGTCCCCGACGGTCGACGTCAAGTCGACGGAGACCGCGTCGGTCACGCTGTCGAACGAGATCCTGCGGAACATCCCCTACAGCCAGTTCACCTCGGACATCGTCAACATGGCCCCGGGGATCAACAACGACAGCGCCTACGGCGCCTCGTCGGGCACCGGCGTGTCCTACAGCATGGACGGCGTCGGCGTCGGCGACCCCGATGCCGGCACGGCCTGGGTCTTCCTCGATCACAACATCGTCGAGGAAGCCAAGGTCATGGGCATCGGCCTGCCGGCCGAGTACGGCAACTTCACCGGCGTCATCTTCAACCTGGTGACCAAGTCCGGCGGCAACTCCTTCGCCGGGCACATGGAGTTCAACCGCCAGTTGTCCGGGACGAAGTTCTGGCAGGCCAACAACAACGCCGACTACCTCGCCGACTTCCCCGCGCTGACGGCGCCGAGCTCGAACCTCTTCGACATCAACGCCCACCTCGGCGGCCCCATCATCAAGGACAAGCTCTGGTTCTACGGCGGCGGCCAGTACTACCGGACCAAGGACCGCCCGACGGGCTTCCCGGAGGACGTCGACTTCAAGCAGCCCCGCGCCTTCTTGAAGCTGACCACCCAGCTGACCCCGTCCCTGAACATCAACGCCTCGTTCGAATACGACGCCTACATGGGCAAGAATCGGGCCGCCGGCTCGAACGTCGATCCCATCGCCACGGTCAGCGAGGACGCGCCCGACTACGTCGGCAACTTCAGCCTGACCCAGATCTTCAATCCCAAGACGTTCATGGACCTGAAGGCGGCCTTCTTCACCGGCTCCTATTACCTCGACCCGACGGCCGGCCTCGACGCCTACATGCATTTCGACTATGCCGACAACCGGCGCCATGACAGCTCGGGCTACTTCTACTATGCCGACCGCTCGCGCTACCAGGCCAACGCCAGCCTGACCCATTACGTCGAGGACTTCATCGCCGGCTCGCACGACTTCAAGTTCGGCGCCGAGATCGAGCGCTCCTACGTCCGCTCCCGGTACGGCTACCCGGGCACGGGCGGCCCGCTCGGCGACAACGTCGCCTACTACGACTACACGGACTATTACGGCCCCGGCGTGACGAACTACCTGGCCTACCAGTACGCGGGCTACGACAACAACAGCCGCTACACCCGCCTCGAGGGCTTCGTCCAGGATTCCTGGCAGATCTCCAAGCGCTTCAACGTCAACCTCGGCCTGCGCTTCAGCCAGTACTGGGGCCAGGTCCGCTACGTCAGCGGCAACGTCTACTCGGCCTCCCGCATCACGCCGCGCATCGGCTTCACCTTCGACCTCCTCGGCGACAAGACGACCATCCTCAAGGGCCATTACGGCCAGTTCGCCGAGGCCATGAACGCCAGCTACCACGACAAGATGAACCCGGCCGCCTTCGCCCGCAACGACTATATCAGCTATTACTGGGACCCCGGCGCCAGCGAGTGGGTCGAGTTCGAGCACGTCGTCCCGGCCGATTTCTACACCATGGACCCGAACGTCAAGCACCCCTACATGGAGCAGTTCACGGTCGGCATCGAGCGGGAGCTGTTCAAGGACGCGTCCTTGAGCCTGACCTACATCAACCGCAGCTGGAAGAGCCAGGTCGGCTTCATCGACCGCGCCGCCGACTACGACGAGGTGCCGATCTCCGTGGACGGCTACGGCGACTACACGATCTACAATCGGACGGAAGCGACCGTCAACACCTTCGACTACCTGATCACCAACTACCGGCAGGGCGACCCGTGGATCCTGGCCGATCCGTCCCGCAAGTACCAGGGCCTCGAGGTCCTGTTCAACAAGCGCTTCTCCAACCGTTGGCAGATCATGGCCTCCTACGTCCTGTCCAAGACCGTCGGCACGATCGACAACGGGCAGGCCGACGACATCAACTATGGCGGCGGGACCTACGATCCCAACTTCTGGATCAACGCCTACGGCCACGCGACCTACGACCCGACGCACATGTTCAAGCTCCAGGCCTCGTACCTGGTCCCGGTCGTCGACCTCAACGTCGGCATCTACTTCCGCGCCATCACCGGCGACGGCTGGACGCCGCGGTACCGCACCAGCCGGTTCAACCAGGGCCGGATCACGTTCTTCCTGGAGGACCGGGGCAGCGAGCACTACGCCATGGACAAGCAGCTGGACATCCGGCTGGAGAAGATCTTCACGCTCGCCAAGAAGTACCGCCTCGGCTTCATGCTGGACGTCTTCAACGTCCTCAACGCCAACACCATCACCTCCTGGGGAACGCGCGTCGACTACGACTGGTACAGCGACGGCAGCTATCCCTCGACCGACGGGCATGAGCTCTACGGCATCATCAATCCGCGCCAGGCCCGCATCGGCATCCGCCTGATCTTCTAACTCCGCTCCCCGCAGACGCACAAGCCCCGGAAGGCCGCCCTTCCGGGGCTTTTTTTTGGTTCTTCTCCCATTTCCGGGTTTCCCTCTCGCGGCGGCGATGGGCGTTGCCTCGAAGGTCCCCGTGGCTGGAGAGGGGGGCCGGCAG
>CAZNPB010000074.1:0-11987 GCA_964574895.1 uncultured Eubacteriales bacterium | reverse complement strand
AAGCACTTCGGCGAGGTCAAGCACAACGCCAAGGACTTCTACACCGTCCGCTGCAAGATCTGCGGCGCGCTTCTCCCGGACGAGAAGTGCCCCGTCTGCAACAACTGCGGCTGGAGCAAGTGCGCATGAACCCCGCAACCCCCGCCGTCGAGATGGCTCCGTTCGCGCTCTTCCACGCCCTCCTCATCGCCGGCATCCTGGTCCTGGCGGTCCTGGCCGGCTTCGTCGTCCAGCGCGTCTTCGCTTCGACCCTCCACGCCTGGGCCAAGCGGACGGCCTCCGAGTGGGACGACATCCTGGTCGAGTCCCTGAAGGGCCTGGTCATCCCCTGGTTCGTCCTCATCGGCCTGGCCGTGGTCCTGCGCTTCGTCCCGCTCCGGCCCGAGGTCGGCCTGATCGTCCGCCGCACCGTCGGCGTCCTGGGCATCCTCTCGGCCGTCGTCTTCTTCACCCGGATGGCCCGCCGGTCCATCTACATTTACATCGACCGCAAGGTCGAGGTGCCGTCCTCGATCTTCAAGAACTTCGCCACCGTCCTCATCTACGCCCTGGGCTTCCTCTTCGTCCTGGACTATCTCGGCGTCTCCATCGCCCCGCTCCTGACGGCCCTGGGCGTCAGCGGCCTGGCCGTGGCCCTGGCCCTCCAGGACACGCTCTCCAACCTCTTCGCCGGGCTGAACATCCTGATGACCCGCAAGATCCGGCCGGGCGACTACATCCGCCTGGAGACGGGCGAGGAAGGGGAGGTCTGCGACATCACCTGGCGCAACACGACCATCCGGGCCCCCGAGGACAACATGGTCGTCGTGCCCAACGCCAAGCTGGCCGCGGCCATCTACACCAACACCCATCTCCCGGCCAACGAGATGGGCTACTTCCTGCCCGTCACCGTGGCCTTCGACAACGACCTGGACAAGGTCGAGCGGGTGACGATCGAGGTGGCCCGGGAGGTCCTGGCCGGGCCCGAGCGGGCCATCCCCGGCTTCGAGCCCTATATCCGCTACAACGCCTACACCGACCTCGGCGTCCGCTTCTCGGTCGGCCTGCGCATCAAGGAGTACCAGGAGCAGTACCGCATCCGCCACGACCTCTACAAGCGGCTCCACGAGCGTTACCGCGCCGAAGGGATCAAACTGGCCGTGCCGCCCCGCGCCGTGACCCTGGAAAAGCCCTGAACAGGCGCTCCGCCCCCCGGTCTATCCGCCTCGCCGCCTCGAGTCGGCCCTCCCTCAACGCGGGCTATCGCCAGATCAGGGCTTTGAGCAGGGCCAGGTTGAGAGCGATGACGACGGCCGCGACCGTCCAGAGCAGGACCCGGAGCGCCGGGCCGTTGGCGTAGCGCCCCATGACTCGGGGCGACGAGGTCAGCCGGATCTGGGTCACGATGGTCAGCGGCAGCTGCATGCTCAACAACATCTGCGACACGACCAGGCCTCGGAAGGGATCGCCGACGACGAAGATGATGGCCGTCGCCGCCGCCAGCGTCCCGGCTGCCCCCAGCCGCGAGTGCAGGTCCTTGATGTCGTAGGGCTCGCCGAATAGGCCGGCGAAGATGCTGCCGCCGGCCAGGCCGGCCGTGACGGACGACGACAGCCCCGACAGGACGAGCGCCGCGGCGAAGACCGCCGCCGCCGCCGGCCCGACCAGCGGCCCGAGCATGGCCTGGGCCTGGCCCAGCTCGGTCACCGGGGCCCGCCCGAAGAAGGCCGCCGCGGCCGCCAGGATCATGGCGCTGTTGATGGCCCAGCCGACGCCCATGGAGAAGAGCGTGTCGGCGAACTCGTACTTGAGCTGCCGCCGGATCACCGTCTCGTCGGCCAGGTTCCATTGCCGGCTCTGGATGACCTCGGAGTGGAGGAAGATGTTGTGGGGCATGACCACGGCGCCGAGCACGGCCATGACGACCGGCAGCGATCCGGCCGGAAAGGCGGGCGTGACCCAGGCCGCCGCGGCCCGCCCCCAGGACACGTCGACGAGCGTCAGCTCGTAGAGGAACGACAGGCCGATGAGCGAGACGAAGGCGATGATCCACTTCTCCAGGCGCGGGTAGCTGCTCGAGAAGAGCAGGGCCAGCACGACCGCCAGGACGAGCACGGCCGCCGGCCGCAGCGGCAGCCAGGGGAAGAGCATGTGCAGGCCGATGGCGGCGCCCAGGATCTCGGCCAGGGCCGTCGAGACCGCGGCCGCGACGGCGCTCCCCAGGACCAGCCGCGAGGCCGCCGGCCGCATGTGCCGGGTGGCCGCCTCGGACAGGCACAGCCCGGTGGCGATGCCCAGGTGGGCGGCGTTGTGCTGAAGGACGACCAGCATGAGCGTGGCCAGGGTGACCATCCAGAGCAGGGCGTAGCCGTGGGCGGCGCCGGCGGCGATGTTGGAGGCCCAGTTGCCCGGGTCGATGAAGCCGACCGTGACCAGCAGGCCCGGGCCGATGTAGCGGAGGAAGGCCGGGGCCCCGAGGCGCGGCTTGTGCTTGCGCAGCCGATCGGCCAGTGTCATTCCGCGGCCCTCCCCCCGACAAATTACCCCATTTTGGGGTCATAAAAAAAGGTTCTTCTCCCGATTCCAGAAGAATGCCTCTCTTCGGCTTAGCTCAGGGCATTGCCTCTGGGTCCCCGGCCCCCCTGGGAACCAGTTTGCACGGTTCCCCCCCGCTACGCGGGCCCCCCTCTCCAGCCACGGGGACCTTCGAGGCAACGCCCATCGCTGCCGCGAGAGGGGATCCCGGAATCGGGAGAAGAACCTAAGGGGACGCCCTCATTATTCGTGTCCGGGGAGCTGGTCGGCGCGGCCGCTCGGCCGCCCCCTCGGCGCCCGGAACGGCCGGCCCGGCGATTTGACCTCGACCCGGTTTTGGTGGTAATGTTTTCAACGACCTGTATCACAAAAGGAGCCATGACGATGAAGAAAACCGCGCTCATTCTCGTTCTTTTCGGCTGCCTGGCCGGCCTCTCCTTTGCCGACAGCAACCATAACGTCGGCTTGGGCCTCATGCTGGGCGAGCCGACGGGCTTAAGCTTCAAGCTCTGGACCCGGCCGACCGTGGCCTGGGACGCCGGGGCGGCCTGGTCCTTCGTCGACGGCAAGTACCTGCAGATCCACGGCGATTTCCTGCTCCACAACTTCAACCTCTTTCGGGTCGATACCGGCCGGATGTCGCTCTTCTACGGGCTTGGGGCGCGGATGAAGTTCGCCGACGATCTGACCTTCAGCCTGCGCATCCCCGTCGGCCTCGCCTACGAGTTCGAGCGGACGCCGGTCGAGCTGTTCCTCGAGATGGTGCCCATGATCGACCTCATCCCCTCGACCAAATTCCAGATGGCCGGGGCCATCGGCTTCCGGTACTACTTCTAAGCGCGGGGACGGGCGCCCACGGTTCCGATGACCGCCGTTCTTCCCGGGCTCCGCGAAGGCCGCGGGAGGACCGGGCGCATGTCTCTGGCCGCCGTCCCGGCCTCGGGCCGGGCGGCCTTCTTCGTTCTTTGCGCCGCGGCGCTGACGCTCGCCGCCTGCTCGAGCCCGTCGGAGACCGCGGCCCCCGGCCGGCCCGCGCCCGACGACCCCGCCGCGGCGGCTCCCGCGGCCGCCGTCTTGTCCGGCCGGATGGCCTTCCTGGCGTCTCCCGCCGATCCGGTCCCGGGCCGTCCGATGCGCGTCCTGGCCGTGTTCGAGGCCGACGTCGCCAAGGTCCGCGTCGTCCTTCGGGCGCCCGGCGGCGGCGAGATCAAGCCGCGAACAATGAAGCGGGGAGGGGGGCCGCCATTCTGGCTGGCCGCGGATTTTGACGCCGCGCCGGCGAGGGACGCCAAGATCGTCTTCCTCGAGCGCGGCGACGCGATCGAAGCCGGGCTGGCCGGCGCCCTTGACGTCGGAAAGGGTTGGTCCTGGGGGGCCGAGAGCCTGTACGCCGCCTGGATCGAAGCCCTGTTCGCCGACGCGGACGAGCGCTCGACCTGGAAAGCCCTCCACGAGGTCACGCGCGACCGCTCCCGCAATCTCCTCCACGACCATCTCGGGCTCGGCGAGGACCAGGCCTCCGGCCCGAACGCGCTGGAGATGACGCCCGACTGCGCCGACAATCCCTATTTCCTGCGGGCCTACTTCGCCTGGAAGCTGGGCCTGCCCTTCGGCTTCCACGAGACCGGCTGGGGCACGCTCGAGTCGCCGCCCCGGGCCGGCCGCTTCATCGCCGGCGAAACGCGGCGCCCGGCCGGGGCCGGGACGGGCGGCCCGCCGGCCGTCTCCGTCGCCGCCATGCGCCGGCTCTTCAATTCGATCAAGAACGTCGTCCACGCGGGCAACGGCCGGACCGCTCTGGACGCCGACGGCACCGATTATTATCCGCGGCCCCTGACGCGCCGGGCTCTCATCCCGGGCACCGTGTTCGCCGATCCCTACGGTCACACCTACACCCTCGTGCGCTGGGTGCGGCAGACCCGCAAGTCGCCCGGCCTGCTCCTCGGCGCCGACGCCCAACCCGACGGCACGATCGGCGTCAAGCGCTTCTGGAAGGGGAACTTCCTGTTCACGACCGAGGAGGTCGTCGGCCAGCCGGGCTTCAAGGCCTTCCGGCCCATCGTCGTCGAATCGGGCCGGGCCCGGCTCCTGACGAACCGTGAGATCGCGGCCAGCCCCGACTTCGGCGACTTCTCGCTCCAGCAGCGGGGGATGTCGGGCCCGGACTTCTACGCGGCCATGGAGCGGATCATCAACCCCGACCCCCTCGACGCCCCGGCGGCCCTGGAGGACCTCTTCCGGGCCCTGCACGAGCAGCTCCTCGTCCGCGTCGGGTCGGTGGCCAACGGCGAGGCCTACATGGCCGCTCATCCCGGCACGGTCATCCCCATGCCCTCCGGCAAGTCGGTGTTCCAGACCCTCGGCCAGTGGGAGGATTACTCGACGCCCAACCGCGACCTGCGCCTGCTCATCGCCATCGACACCATCCTCGAGTTCCCCGACAAGGTGGCCCGCGATCCGGGGGCCTACGAGGTCGGCGGCGGCAAGTCCCCCGACGAGGTCCGTCGCCGGCTCTCGGCCCTGCTGAAGAAGCGGGCGGCCGAGCTGTCCATCACCTATGCCGGCACGGACGGGACGCCGCACCTTCTGACGCTCGAGGAGATCTTCCGCCGTCAAACGGCCCTGGAGATGGCCTACAATCCCAACGACGGCATCGAGATCCGCTGGGGCGCCCCCGAGGGGAGCGCCGAGAGGGCCGCGGCCGGGCGGCGGGCCCCGGCCTCGCAGCTGGCCAAGATGAAGGCCCTCCAGCCCTGGTTCCACAAGCGGCTGCGGCCTGCGGTCTAGAAGCCGCGGCGGGCGGTTGTAGACGGATTGCGCTATAATCGAGGCAAGTCCGCACAAGGGAGGCCCACCATGAGCAATGACGCATCGGCCCGGCCGGCCGGCCCGGCCATGCCGCATCAGGCGTCGTTCCCGGTTTCCGTCCGGGCCGGAGTCTACGAGTTGAAGACCATCGTCATGGATTTCGCGCCCGGCGCCGTCGTCCCGGACCATACGCACGGCGGAGCGGTCTTCGGGCTGGTCTTGAGCGGCGAGATCACGTTGAGGACCAAGTCCGGCGCCAGGGTGCTGCGCGCGGGGGAGGGCTGGGCCGAGGACTCGAGCGCCGTCCACTCGGCGGTCAACGAGAGCCGTGAGCCGGCCCGGATCGTGGTCAATGTCCTGCTGCCGAAAGGCGCTCTGACGACCATTTTCGCTTAGCGCGTCCCGGCTGGCGCGACCGGCCGGTCCAACGCCGGGCCGACCGGTTTGGCCGGGCCCCGGCCAGCCGGGGGGGCGCGTTTTCGAGGCGCTGAACGCCGCGGGCCCGGGCCGCGCGGGTAAATGGCCCGGCCGCGGAGGGCGAATGCTCTCGGGGTGGAGGAGAACATGACCGAGCGTCGCTTGTCCCGCGCCTCCCGTTTCTTTGCCGCCCTGATCGTTATCGGCATAGCCGGCCCGGCGGTGACGTCGCCGGCGGCCCAGCCGCGGGCGCAGGCCCGGCCGCAGGCGGCGGTCCAAGCCGCGCCCGGCGACGAGCAGGTCTGGCAGGATTTCCTGGCTTGGTTCAAGACCATCCCGCCGGGACCCAACCCGCTCGCCGCCTACGGCGAGGAGCTCGCCCGCCGGCAGCTGCCGAAAGAGGAGATCGAGCGGCGGACCGGGGTCATCAGGCGCTTCTTCGGGACCCGGACCGACGGCTTCGAGGTCTTTTACGACAAGTCCTACCGCCGTCCGGCGACCGGCGATCCCCAAAAGGACGGCTACGCCTCGACGCCGTCGGCGTTCGTGATCGGCGCGGTCAAGGACCTCGAGCCGGGCGCGGCCCTGGATATCGGCATGGGCCAGGGCCGCAACGCCGTCGAGCTGGCCCGCCGGGGCTGGACCGTGACCGGCTTCGACCTCTCCGGCGAAGGGGTCGCCGCCGCTAAGCGCAACGCCCTGGCCGCCGGGGTCGGTCTTACGGCCATCAAGTCCGATTACGCCTCGTTCGATTTCGGCCGCCAGGCCTGGGACCTGCTGGTGCTGACCTTCGCCTGGGCCCCGATCGACGACCCGGCCTTCGTCGAGCGCTTGCGGACCTCGCTCAAGCCGGGCGGCCTGGTCGTCTTCGAGAACTTCGTCGCCACGCAGGAGCTGCCCTATCCGCCCATGGTCAAGGCCCTGCCGCCCGGCGGCGCCCGGGCCGCCTTCGAGGGGTTCGAGATCGTCAGCTACGAGGAAGAGCTGGGGACGGGGGACTGGGGCGGTCCGGGCTCGTTCCTGGTTCGCATGGTGGCCCGCAAGCGCTGATTCCGGGACACGTACCGAGGGTGCGTGGCCCCATTCCGGCGCCCCCGGGCTGCCGCCGTCCGTCCGTTGACTTGGCCATATCCCTGTGATACTTTCAGCCTTCGCCGGCGCCTCCTGAGACTAACGCTCCCGGGATGCCGGCCGGCGACCCCAAAATATGGAAGAAACCCCGGGCGCCCGTCGTCCTAAAGCCGACGTGCCGACGCCGCGCCTTGCCGTTCCGCACCAACATCCTCAGGAGGGATCATGATGTCTACCCGTCTGTCCCGTTCGCTCGCCGCCTGTCTGGCCCTGGGCCTGGCCCTGTGGGCCGGCGGCGCCATCCCGGCCGCGGCCCAGGTCACGGCCGATGATCTCAGCCAATTGACCTGGCGCTGGGTCGGCCCGGTCAACTTCTCCGGCCGCATCGCGGAGTTCGCCGTTCCGCCCGGCCAGACGACGACCTACTACGTCCTGGCCGCCAGCGGCGGCGTCTGGAAGACCGAGGACGCGGGCACCCACTTCGAGCCCCTCTTCGACAAGTACGGCAACATGAGCATGGGCTCGCTGGCCGTCGCGGCCTCCAACCCGAGCGTCCTCTACCTCGGCACGGGCGAGCCCATGCACGCCCGGTCCAGCTCGCACGGCAACGGCGTCTGGAGATCGGCGGACGCGGGCAAGACCTGGACCAACGTCGGCCTGACCAAGAGCTTCTTCATCAACAAGGTCCAGGTCGACCCCAAGAACCCCGATATCGTCTATGTCGCCGCCGAGGGCAAGCTCTACGACAACGCGGCGGACTGCGAACGCGGCTTCTACGCGACGACCGACGGCGGCAAGACCTGGGAGCGGCGCTGGCCCCTGGCCGACCGCGGCGTCGGCGATTTCGTCGTCGACCCCCGCGACTTCAACGTCGTCATCGCCCAGGCCTACAAGACCTACCGGCGGGCCTGGACCTACATCGACCGCCAGCCGGGGAATCACCTCTACAAAACGACCGACGGCGGCAAGACCTGGAAGAAGCTCGAGGGCGGCCTGCCGAACCAGCTCGAGGTCGGGCGGGCCGGCCTGGCCATCTACGCCAAGAACCCGAACGTCGTCTACGCCCGCCTCGACGAAGAGGTCGACCTGGGCCTGGCCGAGCGCGACGGCGCGGCCAACTTCCGGGCCGGCGGCGGCTTCGGGGGCTTCGGGGGCGGCGGCCTGTTCGCCGAGAACAAGAGCTTCAACACCTTCAAGGCCTTCAAGATCGATCCGGCGCTGGCCAAGCTGGCGCCCAAGTTCACGCCGATCGAGGCCAAGGACGAGGCCGAGCTGGTCAAGAAGCTCAACGAGCTCATCGCCGACAAGGACTTCCTGACCAAGGCCGGCGTCGACCCGGCCGCCTTCGACGCCGCGGCCCGCAAGACCTACGCCAAGAACAAGGACCTGGTCGCGGCCATCGGCGAGGTCGAAGCGCTCCGGAAGCGCGAGGCCGCCAAGCCCGATTCGAGCGAGGCCAAGGGCCGCTCGCAGGCCGTCAACCGCCATGTCCTGGAGATGCTCTACGGCGGCGTCCTGCGGAACCAGGAACCGGTCAAGCGCTCCGGCGTCGTCTACCGCTCCGACGACCTGGGCGAGACCTGGGTCAAGAAGACCGAGTACAAGCTCATGGGCGGCAGCGGCCTCGTCAACCAGACCGAGGCCGGCTACTACGCCCGGCTCTACGTCGACGCCCAGAACGACCAGATCCTCTACGCCTGCGACACCAACGTGACCATGTCCACCGACGGCGGCAAGACCTTCAAGGTCACCGGCTGGGACAGCGGGGCCTACAAGCTCCATGTCGACCACCGGGCCCTGTGGCTCGATCCCCGGAACTCCAGCCACATCCTGAGCGGCAACGACGGCGGCTGCGGCGAGACCTGGGACGGCGGCAAGCACTGGAGCCAGAAGTCGACCATCAGCGCCCAGCAGTTCTACGACGTCGCCGCCGACAACGAGATGCCCTACAACATCATGGGCGGCACCCAGGACAACGGGGCCTGGATCGGCCCGTCCCAGAGCCGGAACGCCTGGGGCGTCTTCGCCGCCGATTGGCGGTACCTGCCCACGGGCGACGGCTTCTTCGTCGTCCGCGACTGGTGGAACCCCCGCTGGATCTATTACGAGAGCCAGTTCGGGTCGTCCAGCCGCCAGAACCTGGACACCGGCGCGATGTCGCCGCTGGCCAAGCGGACGACGGCCGAGGAGCTGGCCAAGGGGATGCCCGCCCAGCGCTACCAGTGGAACGCCCCCATCGTCCTCTCGCCGCACAATCCCGGCATCGTCTTTGTCTGCTCCCAGTTCGTCCACCGCTCCCTGAGCCACGGCGACCCGAACACCTTCGTCACCGTCAGCCCCGACCTGACCCGGGCCGACAAGATCCGGCTCGAGGAGGCCAAGAAGACCAACCTCCAGTACGCCACGATCTACGCCTTCGCCGAGTCGCCGAAGAAGCCGGGCCTCTATTGGGCCGGCACCGACGACGGCAACGTCCAGGTGACGACCGACGGCGGCGTGAATTGGACCAACATCACGGCCAGCTTCTACGACATGAAGACGGGCAAGGCCAAGCCCGGCGTCAAGGGCGCCCTCATCCCGTTCGACCGCTGGGTCAAGCGGGTCGTGCCCTCGCGCTTCGACGAGGCCACCTGCTACGTCGCCTTCAGCGGCTACCGGACCCACAACGAGGACCGGACCTGGCTCTTCGTCACCCGCGACCTGGGCAAGACGTGGGAGGACCTGTCGGGCGGGCTCCAGAACCCGCTCTTCGACGTCGAGGAGGACCCCGACAACGCCAACGTCCTCTACATCTGCGGCGACCTGGGCATCCACGTCTCGGTCGACAAGGGCAAGACCTGGACGCCGTTCTCGACCTCGGCGCCGAACGTCATCGTCCGCGACATGGACATCCAGAAGCGCGACCGCGACCTGGTCATCGGCACGTACGGCCGGGGCATCTACATCGCCGACATCGCCCCGCTCAAGGAGATGACGGCCGAGAACCTGGCCAAGGACGCTTATCTCTTCGATCCCGAAGAGGTCGTGCGCTGGAACCGCTACATCCAGGCCGGCGAGCAGTACGGCGAGTTCGCCAAGGTCGACAATCCGGCGGTCGGCGCGACCCTCTATTACTACCTGAGGACGGAAGGCAAGGCGGTCAAGCTGGTCGTCAAGGACCTCGAGGGGACGCTCATCCAGGAGATCGCGGGGGCGTCCAAGAAGGGTCTTCAGAAGACGGCCTGGAACCTGGCCAAGCGCGTCGAGCCCGGCCAGCCGGCGGGCGGCCCGGGCGGCATGCGCCGCCGCGGCGCCAACCTGGTCGACTACGGGACCTATAAGGTGACCCTCAACGTCGACGGCAAGGACGTCGTCACCAAGACGATCAAGGTCAGCCCCGACCCGCTGTTCAAGTGATCTATCGGGGGGACACGTACCGGCGGCCGGTACATGTCCCCCTATTTCTTCTTCTTTTCGGCCTTAAGCGCTACTTGTCCGTGACCATCGGGTCCAACCGGACGGCGACCTTGGTCGTATAGGTCTTGCCGCCGGCCGTCAGCTTGACGACGTAAGTGCCGGGCTCGGCCTGCGGGCCGCCCATGCCGCCGCGCATGCCCATGCCGCCGCCGTAGAAGCCGCCGGGCCGGATGATGGCGAAGACCCGGCGCTGGGCCTCGACCACCTTGCGGAAATTCGTTCCGTACTTCTCGAGGTCGGCCTGGGCCTGCTTCAGGGCGGCCTTCTGTTCGTCGTTCAGGTCGGCCCGCAGCAGGGCCGGGTCGATCTGCCGCTTGATGTTGTTGATCAGGGTCTGGACGGTCGAGGCCGGCGGGTCGAAGCGCAGGTCCCAGGGCACGCGGTTGATGCCCGCCCCGGCGCCCTCGAGCAGGTAGGTCGTTCTCAGGGTGCCGGCCGGGTCGGAGATCTCGAGCGTCGCCGAGGCGCCGGCCGGGGTCTTGAGATAGTAGTTGACGAGGGCCCCCTCGGGCGGGTTCTCGCCCTTGAAGAACAGGTCGCCCCGGCCGTAGCCGCCGCGCTGGACGCGCAGCCAGCGGGTGCCGGGCTTGGCCGGCTCGAAGAGCGCCGCGTCCTGGCCGAGCACGGCGTCGGTCGCTTTGCGCAGGGCCGTGATGTCGTCGAGGATCCAGATGCCCCGGCCGTGCGTCGCGGCGATGAGGTCGTGGTCGCGCGGATGGATGAGCAGGTCGTGGAAGGCGACCGTGGGCATGTTCAGCTGCAGGACGGACCACGAGGCCCCGGCGTCGCGGCTGAAGAAGACGCCGAACTCCGTGCCCAGGAAGAGCAGGTTCTTGGCCACCGGGTCCTCGCGGATGACGTAAACGGGCTGCCCGTCGGGGATGCCGGCGGCGATGGCCGTCCAGGTCTTGCCGAAGTCGGCCGTCTTGAAGACGTAGGGGCGGAAATCGTCGGAGCGGTGCCCGTCGAAGGTCACGTAGCAGGTGCCGTCGTCGAAGCGCGAGGCCTCGACCCGGCTGCACCACAGGCCGCGGGGGAAGGCGGCGCCCTTGACGCCGGGCTTGGCCTTGCCGGTCTTCATGTCGTAGAAATTGGCCGTGATGTTGGTCCAGGTGACGCCGCCGTCGCGGGTCAGCTGGACGTTGCCGTCGTCCGTGCCGGCCCAGATGAGGCCGGGGACGCGCGGCGACTCGGAGATGGTGATGATGGTGCCGTAGGTCTCGGCCCCGGTGACGTCCGGGGTGATGCCGCCGGTCGGCTTGGCCGGGGCGTACTTGGACTTGTCGTTCATGGTCAGGTCGGGGCTGATGATCATCCAGTGGTCGCCCCGGTCGACGGACCGGAACAGGTGCTGGCCGCCCATGTAGACGGTCGCCGAGTTGTGGGGGGAGAGGACGATGGGGGTCGACCAGTTGAAGCGCAGCGGGCCCTGGGCCTGGCGCATGGCGGGCGGGCCGCCCGCCTCGGGCGCCGCGGGCTTGGCGGCCGGCTTGGCGCCGGGTTTGGCCGCCGGGGCCGCCTGCCGCGGCGGGGCCGGGGGATAGTAGTCCTTGTAGTTGACGATGTTCGCCTGGCTCGGCTTGATGCGCTTGGCTTCGCGGGTCTCGACGTTGACGCGCTGGATCTCGCCGCCCTGGCTCTCGCCGTAGGCCGTCCGCCAGTCCTGCGGGTCGTTCTGGGTGTGGAAGCCGTCGCCGCCGCCGATGTTGAACCAGAAGTCG
>CAZNPB010000073.1:0-12047 GCA_964574895.1 uncultured Eubacteriales bacterium | reverse complement strand
CAAGGCCGTGTTCAAGCAGAACGGCGGCCACGCCGGCAACAACGAGACGGCCTACATCCAGGCCTTCCTGCCCGCCTTCGTCCACCCCGAGCGCTACAAGCCCGAAATGGCCTCGCCCAACGCCCCGGCCGGGGCCTACACCGCCGTGCCGGTGGTCTCGACCATCCTGCTCTACGAGCCGGGCCAGGGCTATCCGAGCTTCGACGCCGCCCAGGCCAAGGAATATTTCCGCAAGGTCAACGACCGGGTCGCCGAGCTCGTCCTCGACACGGTCGCCAAGTGGGACGCGGCGGGCGTTTACAGGTAAGCGGAGCGGCCGCGCTCAGGCGGCCCGCAGCAGGAAGATCCGCAGGTCCATGACGTTCGTCCCGGTCGGCCCGGTGACGATCAGGTTCCCCGTCTGTTTGAAGAATCCGTAGGAGTCGTTGTCGTCGAGGTACGGAACCGGATCGAGGCCCAGGGCGCGGGCGGTCCGGATGGCCCGCGGGTCGGCCCAGGCGCCGGCCGCGTCCGTGGGACCGTCGATGCCGTCCGTGCCGACGCTGGCGATGAGCCAATCCAGCCCGTCCACGGCCGCCGCGGCCTTCTCCATCTCGACGATCGAGGCCAGCACGAACTCGGTGTTGCGGCCGCCCCGGCCCCGTCCCTTGACGGTGACCGTCAGCTCGCCGCCGGCCAGCAGGCAGAGCGGCCGCGGCAGCTGGGAGGCCGAGCAGGCCAGCTCGGCCAGGAACGCGGCGTAGGCCCGGGCCGTCGTCCGCGCCTCCCCCGTGTCGCTCGAGGACAGGAAGATGGCCTCGAAGCCGCGCTTCTCGGCCTCGTGCTTGGCCTCCCGCAGGGCGGTCATGTTGCCGCCGATGATGAAGCTCGAGGCGCGGGCGAAGGCCGGGTCGCCGTCCTTGAGGGTCTCCGGGACCAGGCCCCGCACCCCGTCCTCGATGCGGGCCCGGACCATGGCCGAGGCCCCGTCCCAAAGCCCGTAGCACTCGAGGATGGCTCGGGCGTCGGCGTAGGTCGAGGGATCGGCGTAGGTCGGCCCCGAGGCGATCGTGCCCAGGTCGTCGCCGACGACGTCGGAGACCGCCAGGGTGACGACGGCGGCCGGGAAGGCCGCCCGGGCCAGCTGGCCGCCCTTGATGCCCGAAAGGTGCTTGCGGACGACGTTGAGCTCCTGGATGGTCGCCCCGGCCCGCAGGAGGTCTTCCGTCAGCCGGCGCTTTTTATCGAGCGTCAGGCCATCGGGCGGCAGCGCCAGGAGCGCCGAGCCGCCTCCCGAGAGGCAGACGAAGACCAGGTCCTTCTCCCCGGCCCGGGCCGCGATCTCCAGGGCCCGCCGGGCCGCTTCGACGCTCCGGGCGTCGGGGACGGGATGGGCGGCTTCGAGGTACTCGAGACGGGACCGCGTCCGGCCGACCGGCCAGGGCACGACCACGAGCCCGGCGGTCAGCTTCTCGTCCAGGACCTCGGCCAGGGCCTCGCCCATGGCCGCGGCGCCCTTGCCGAAGGAGATGAGGTAGACGTTCTCGGCCGCGCCGAGGTCGAACTCCCGGCCTTGGATCCGGAGGATCTCGCCATGCCGCCCGACGCTGTCGCGGACGAGGCGCCACGGATCGACCGCGGCCAGGGCGGCCCGCCAGATCGCCTCGGCGTCCTCCGGGAATCCGCCTTTCCCCCGAACGGCATCGCTCATGTGTTTACTATAATCCAAACCGGCGGGACCGCCAAGCCAAGACGGCGCCCGGACCGTCCTTGACACGCCGGCGGTCCGCCGCTACGATGGCGATGTTCCGGGGGGAACGATCACGACCGAAGGAGGGAGCGCCCATGGACCACGGACCGAAGGACCTCACAGGAGGGACCGCGGCCGGCGAGATCGGCCGGCGCGCGTTCCTGGGACGGCTGGCGGCCATCGCCGGCGGGACGACGGCGGTCGCCGGGCTTCTGCCCGCGCTCGAAAGCGCCGCCGGGGCCGGCGGCCAGATCGCGCCCAAGGACGACCCGCGGCTCGAGACCGGGTACATCGACTATCCCGTCGAGGGCGGGACCATACGGGCCTATGCGGCCCGGCCCAAAGGGGCGGCCAAGCTGGCCGGGGTCGTCGTCATCCACGAGAACCGGGGGCTCAATCCGCATACCGAGGACATCGCCCGGCGCGTCGCGTTGGAGGGCTTCCACGCCCTGGCGCCCGACGGCCTGTCGCCGCTGGGCGGGACGCCGGCGGACCCGGACAAGGCCCGCGAGCTCATCGGCCGGCTCGACCGCGAGGCCAATACCCGGAATTTCGTCGCCGCCGCGGCTTACCTTCAGACCGGCCCGCAGGCCACCGGCAAGGTCGCCTGCATGGGCTTCTGCTGGGGCGGCGCCGTGACCAACCAGGTGGCCGTGCACGCGCCCGGACTTTCGGCGGCCGTGCCCTTCTACGGCATGCCGCCCGCGGCCGAGGACGTGCCCAAGATCAAGGCGGCCCTGCTCCTCCAATACGCCGGCGACGACGCCCGCATCGACGCCGCCGTCCCGGCCTTCAAAGAGGCCCTGGACCGGGCCGGCGTCGAATACACGGTCCACATGTACGAAGGCGCCAAGCACGCCTTCATGAACGATACCGGGGCCAATTACGACCGGGCCGCCGCGGAGCTCGCCTGGAAGCGGACCATCGCCTTCCTGAAGGCCAAGCTCAAGAGCTGACCGGCGGGGCGCCTCGGCGCCAGGCCGCGGCCACGGCGTCGACGAACGGCCGGGCCCGGCGGAAGAAGGCCTTGTAGCCGGGGCAGAGATAATTCAGGCCCGGCTCGCCGTCGGGAGCGGCGGCGAACCGGTTCTTCGGGCACTCGCCGTGGCACATCTCCAGGACGTCGCAGGTCCGGCACGTTCGCGGCAAGGTCTCCCGCTTGGCCCGCCCGAAAGCGAGCAGCTCCGGGCTTTCGAGCATCTCCCCGAGCGGCCTTTCCCCAAGTCGGCCGAGCCGGTGGGCGTCGTCCACGAAGTGGTCGCAGGCGTAGAGAGCGCCGTCGCGCTCGAGGACCGGGATAGCGCCGCAGACCGGGCGGAAAATGCAGAGCGAGTGCTCCTGCCCGAAGGCCGGCCGGACCGCTTCCTCGAAGATCTGGACCTTGACGCGGCCGATGTCGCGGTCCCGCCACTCGTCGAAGACGGCGCCGAGGAAGGCGCCCCAGGCCTCCGGCCGGACCGATCCGGGGCTCACCCCGGCCGGCTCGGCCGGGCGGCGCTCGACGAGCGGCAGGAAGGTCAGGAAGGGCGCGCCGAGGCCCTTGAAGAAGCGATAGACCTCGAGCGGCCGGCCGGCGTTGTGGTCGCCGACGACGCAGAGGACGTCCGTCGGCACGCCGTGCCGGCGCAGGACCTCGTAGCCGCGCCTGGCCTCGTCGAACGACGGCCGGCCGTCGCGGGCCCGGCGGCGCAGGTCGTGGATCCGGCGCGGGCCGTCGAGGCTGATGCCGACCGAGAACCCCTCCGCGGCCAGGAAGCGGCCCCACTCGTCGTCGAGCCGCGTGCCGTTGGTCTGCAGGCCGTTGGCGATCGTCCGGCCGGGCGGGCGGAAGCGCCGCTCGAGGGCCGCGACCCGCCGGAAGAAGTCCAGGCCCGCCAGGGTCGGCTCGCCGCCGTGCCAGGAAAAGCGGATGACCTCGTCGGGGGAGGCGGCGATGTGTTCGGCGATGTAGCTTTCGAGCAGGCCGTCGGGCATCCGGGCGGCGACGGTCCCCGCTCCGGCCGGCCCCCGGTCGAGATAATAGCAATACTCGCAGGCCAGGTTGCAGGCCGCTCCGGCCGGCTTGACGAAGACCTGAAAGCTGCGCGACGCGGCGCCCATGGCCCCGATTCTACCATGTCCCCGCCGGTCCGCCGAAGAGAAAGGTCCGCCCCGGGCAGGGTCCGGCCGGCGACAGCGCGCCTAAGGCGTCGGCGCATCGGGCCGCGGGGTCCGCGGCCCGGGGCGCTCGAACTGGATGATCATGAACTCCTCGGGCAGGGCCAGGACGACCAGGCCCCCGGCCGCGGCCAAGCCAAGCAGGTTGACCAGGGCCGTGGCCGCGCCGTTCGTTTTCCGAACCCACACCAGGTCGAACTCCGAAAGGGGGATCAGGCGATAGGGCACCGCGCTGACGAGCCGCACCCCTTCGTCGGTCCTTTCGGCCTTTAAGACCTTGTAGAAACGGCCGTCCTTTGTCGTCAGGCCCGTGATGCGGCCGCGGCGGTCCTGATCGAGGGCCAGGATCTGGTCGGCGGCCAGGCTGGAGGCAGAGGTCACGACGGCCGGGCCCGATGACGTTTCGGGAACAAGGAGCAGATCGTCCTTGATGCTGGCCCGGTTGCCTTTGGGAAAGGCCAGCCGCTCCCCGCTTTTCTTCCGGGCGGCGGTCACCTCGAGCTTGAAGGGCGCGGCCCCGGCCACCTTGTCGGGGGTCCGTTCCACGCTGGACCTGATGCTGATGCAGCCCGCGAGGCCGGCCGTGAGGAAGACGACCGAGGCCAGGGCTGTGATCTTGTGATGCGGCATAGGACCTCCCTTCCGTCCGGCCGTAAGATAAGGCCTCATCCCGCCCGCATTGTCATGCTTCGGTCAAGGGACTGTCAAGACGGAGTCAATTTTGGGGTACAATGTCTGGCAGGCCATGGACGCCCCGAAGCTCTTTTTCCGATCCCGCCCGCCGGCCTTTCTGGCGGCTGCCCTCCTGTTCCTTTCATCGTCCGGCGCCCCCGCCCAGGCGCCGCGGCCGGGACGGGGCGCGGCGGTGTCGTCGCCCGCCGCCCAATCGCCGGAGGTCCGGGATTTCGAGCAGCGCCTGGCCCGTTTGAACGGCCAGATCAAGGACCTCAAGGCCCGCCTCGAATCCGAGTCCCGGCGGGAGTCGTCGGTCCTGACGTCCCTGGCCCGCATCAACATCAACAAGAGCATCGTCGAACGGGAGCTGGCCGCCCAGAACGTCGAGCTCGAGCGAGGCCGGGCCGACCTGGTCGTCATCCAGGGGAACATCCGCACCATCCGGGCCGGCCTGGAGCGCCAGCGCGAGTCGCTCGACCGGACCCTGGCCGTCCTCTACAAATTCGGCCGGGTCGATTTCTTCCAGTTCCTGCTGCAGGCCCGGGACATCGAGACCTACGCCTCCGAGAGCAAGAACCTGACCTTCCTGGCCCGCAGCCAGGACCGGGTGGTGGCGGAATACCAGAGCTCGCTCGACGAGCTGCGGGCGGCCGAGTCGGCCCTCGAGAGCAAGCAGACGGACCTGGCCGCCATGGCCCGGGCGGCCAAGCTCAAGCGCCAGGAGCTCGACACCGAAGCGCGCAAGAACGCCAGCCTCGTCCAGGAGATCCGCAGGAACCGGTCCACCTTCCAGCAGACCCTCAAGGAGCTGTCCGAGAGCTCCGAGGAACTCCAGAAGCTCATGGCCAAGATCGTCAGCCAGGAGTGGGTCCTGCCGCCCGGCTGGGTCCCCTTTTACGAGCGGCGGGGACGGCTGGCCTGGCCGCTGGAGGGCCGGGTCATCACCCCCTTCGGGGTCGAGAAGAACCGCAATTTCAACACCGTGGTCATGAACAAGGGGGTCGAGATCGCGCCCGCCAGGGACAAGGCCCCGATCCTGGCCGTCCACCCGGGCAAGGTGGTCTACGCCGATTATTTCCAGGGCTACGGCAACCTGCTCATCGTCGACCACGGCATGACCTACTATTCGCTTTATGGCCACTGCGCGGAGTTCCTGGCCGCGGTCGGCGACATGGTCCGGTCCGGCCAGCCCGTGGCCGTCGTCGGGGACAGCGGCTCCCTCAAGGGCGAGTGCCTCTATTTCGAGGTCCGGTACAAGACCAAGGCCCTCGATCCCTTGCAATGGCTGAAGCGGAAATGATAGAATAGATGTCCGTTTCGCCATGAAAAAGGTCCCGCCGTACCGCTGGCTCCTCTGGGCGGCCACCCTGGCCGCGGCCGTGTTCTTCCTCGTCGAGATGGGCTATCTGTCCCGGGGGCACGCCACGCCGGCGGCCCGGGGATTCGAGCTGCTCGACACCCTTATGAGCCATATCCGCAACGATTATCTCGAGGAGCGCGACCCCCTCCAGACGGCCGAAGGGACCTTCCGGGGCCTGGTCAACTCCCTCGACCCCCTGTCGGCCTACCTCTCGAAAGACCTGCTCGAGGGCTACCGGTCCCTGCCGGCCCGGACGACCGAGCCGGGGATCGTCGTCCTCAAACGCTACTCCGGCTTCCCCCAGGTCGTGGCCGTTCTCGACAAATCCCCGGCCCAGGCCGCCGGGGTCGAGCTCGGCGACCTCGTCAGCGCCATCAACGGCCGGAACACCTTGAGCATGAGCCTGACCGAGGTCAAGATCCTGCTCCGGGGAACGGACGAAAAGCCGATCGACCTCCGGGTGCTGCGGGCCAACGACACCCGAGACCTGACCGTGGCCCGGGCCCGGCTTTTCCCGGAGCCCTTCACGTTCCTGCGGACGGCCGGCCAGCCGGCGCGGCTGCGCGTCCATCGTTTCGACGACGGCCTGACGGCCGGCGTATCGCGCGACGTGGTCCCGGCCCTCAAGGGCCGCAAAACGCCCCTGGTCCTCGACCTCCGCGATTGCCAGGACGGCTCGCTCGACGAGGCCGTCAAGCTCGCCAATCTCTTCTTCCGGACGGCCGACGCCGGTCGCTTCGAAGGCCGCAACGGCGTCCTGGAAAACATGTCCTGCCCGGACGAGGCCCCGCTGGGGTCGGTCCCCCTGGTCGTCTGGACCGATGCCGGAACGGCCGGACCGGCCGAGCTGGCCGCCGGCCTGCTCCAGGAGGTCCGCAAAATCAAGATCGTCGGCTTCGCGACGCCGGGGCTGGTCGCCCGGACCGCCCTCTTCCCCCTCAAGGACGACAGCGCCGTGTTGCTGACCTCGGGCGTCTTCCATCTCCCCTCGGGCCGCAAGATCTGGGACGACGGCCTGGTCCCCGACGCCGCCATCCCGGTCGACAAGCTCAACGAAAAGACCTATCTCGAGAAGACCCGCGCTCTCCTGCCCAAGCTCTGACGGATGACGAAGAGGCGCCTGCCCGGCCATCGAGAACCCTGGCCGGCTTTCACCCTGCTCACGGGCATCCTGGCCGGAGCGGCGGTGGTCGCGGTCCTGGCCCTCGACTATCTCAACTCCCGCGCCGGCGGCCCGGCCTATCTTTTCGGCCCGGGCCCGGGGGCGCCCGCCCGGATCGCCGGACGGCAAACCGCCGGGCAGCCGGTCGAAAAGGCCGTTCCGGTCCCGGCGCCCGCGCCGCCGGCCCCGCCGGCCGCCAAGCCCTTCGACGAAGTCGTGGCCGCCACCCTGGCCGCGGCCGGCGTGTCCGAGGATTCTGTCGTCCTGCTCAAGGGCCCCAAAGGCCGGCCCCTGTTCGAGGTCGAGATCCCGGCCGAGCTCTACGCGTCGGTCGGGCCGGCCGTCGAAAAGGCCCTGGCGGCCCAGGGGATCCGCGTCCTCGACAAGAAGAGGACGCCGGCCGAGGACAAGACCGAGGTCCTCTGGGCCCTGCGCCGGCCGGAGCGGGAGGACGCGGGCCTCTTCTTCGTCCTGCCGGTCGAGCCGCCGCCGGTCGTGGCCGCCGCCAGGAGGCCGGCCGCCAAGCCCGGGCCGCGGGGCCAGGTGGCCCTGATCATGGACGACTTGGGCAACAGCCTGGAGACGCTCGGTGAGCTGGCGGCCCTGGGCCGGCCGGTCACAGTCTCGGTCCTGCCCTACGCCCGGGAAGCCGCCGAAACGGCCCGCCTGGCCCACGAAAAAGGGCTCGAGGTCCTGCTGCACCTTCCGCTCGAGTCCGTCAACAACCACGAGGCCATGGCCGACACCGAGGGCCTGATCATGGCCCTGATGACCGAGCCCGCGATCGTGGCCGCCTTCGAAGCCAGCTACGACCGCGTGCCCTTCGCCGCCGGCACCAACAACCATATGGGCTCGCGCTTCACCGCGGACCGCGATCTGATGCGGACCGTCCTCAAGCCGATCAAGGAGCGCGGCCTCTTCTTCGTCGACAGCCGGACGACGGCCAAGACCGTGGCCCTGGAGGAGGCGCGACGGATGGGCATCCCGTCGGCCCAGCGGGACGTCTTCCTCGACGCCGACGAGGACCGCGGCCGCATCCGCGGCCGCCTGGTCGAGCTGCTCCAGAAGGCCCGCAAGAAGGGCCGGGCCGTCGGCATCTGCCACCCCTTCCCCGAGACCCTGGCCGTCCTCAAGTCGAGCCTCTACCTCGTCGACGTCTACGGTCTCGAGCTCGTCCCCGTCTCCCGGCTCGTCCGCTAGCGCGGCCGCCGGCCGATATTGCGTAATCGCCGCCCGTCCGTTAAGATACAGTCGTAGAGAGGAGAAGCCCATGAAAAGAATCGCCCCGTCCGCGCTCGTCCTGGCCGCGCTGGTCCTGGCCGGCCTGCCGGCCTGCCAGACGATGTCGAGCGAGGAGCTGAAGAGCTCGATCGAGATCCTGGACTACTCGTCGGTCTGGGTCTCCCGCCTCTACACGCCCTGGCCGCAGCGGCTCATCCTCGTCCCTCAGATCTCCTTCCGCATCAAGAACATCGGCCAGAAGCCCCTGACCTACGTCAACTTCAACGCCGTCTTCCAGTTCAAGGGCGATCCCGAGAACTTCGGCGACGCGTTCCTGGCCGCCATCCGGGGCAAGGCCATCCCGCCCGGCGGCACGAGCGACCTCATCGTCCTCAAGAGCAATTTCGGCGTCGAGGGCAAGAACCTGGCCGGCATCCGCGACAACCCGCAGTGGAAGTCGGCGTTCGTCCGGCTGTTCGGCATCTCCAAGGGCTCCCACCCCGTCCCCCTCGGCGTCTACGACGTCTCCCGGGACATCGACTTCAAGGAGCCGGAGCAGGTCGGGCCGAAGAAGTGACATGGGCGCGATCGTCCCCGGCAACGTCTTCCTCGTTCGCGGCCTGGGCCGGCACAAGGAGAAGCTCGTCAGCTTCGAAAAGGCCCTGCGCCAGGCCGGCATCGCCCCCTACAACCTGGTCCGGGTCTCGAGCATCTACCCGCCGCACTGCCGCTATGTCGCCAAGCCCGCCGGCCTGAAGCTGCTCCGGCCCGGCCAGATCCTGTTCGTCGTCCTGAGCGAGAACGCGACCGAAGATCCCCGCGAGCTCGTCACGGCCTCGATCGGCATGGCCGTGCCCGACGATCCGTCGCGCTACGGCTATCTCGCCGAGCACTCGGACACGGGGAAGTCCGCCCGGGACACGTCGCGTCACTGCGAATACCTGGCGGCGGAGATGTTGGCCACCAAGCTCGGGGAAAAGCTGCGGCAGCCGGGAGCGGCGGGGAACGACGCGAGCTTCCGCATCTCCAACGGCCTGTCCCTCAAGACGCGGAGCGTGACCCAGGCAGCCAGGGGCGAGGCGGGAGTCTGGACCACGGTCGTGGCCGCCGCCGTTCTCGTGGACTAAGAGAGGGTCAAACCCGCCCCAGCCTCGGCTATTTGCCGGGGCCGAACGGGTCGTTGACGATCTTGACGAAGCTTTTCGCGCGGAGGTCCTTGAGATAGGCCTCTTCCTTGACGGCGGCCTTCTGGCCGAAGATCTTCTGTTCGACCTCGCCGCGGGCCTCTTCGAACGACCGCAGGCGGCTGTCCTTCTTCTCCACGAGCTGGAGCAGGTACCAGCCGTTCTTGCTGTTGACCCAGCCGCTCGTCTCGCCGGGCTTGAGCTTGTCCACGGCCGTCTCCAGGGCCGGCTCGAGCTCGCCGGTCTTGAACGTCCCCAGCTCGCCCTTGGCCTCCTTCATCGGCGCGTCGGAGAGCTCGGCGGCGGCGTCGGCGAAGGCCGCGCCGGCCTTGAGCTTGGCGTCGACGGCGGCCTTGAGGGCTTCCATCTCTTCGGCCGTCCGGCCCTCGCCCGCGAAATAGATGGCGTTGAGCTTGAATTCCGTGGGCACCGTGAATTCGGCCGGGTTCTTCTTGTAGTACTGGACGACCTCCGAGTCCCCGAGGGCGATGCTCCGTTGGACCTCGGTGTAGAGGACGGCCTGGCGCATCATTCCGTCCTCGTACTGGCGGAGCCAGATCTCGTAGGGCAGGCCCTGCTGTTCGATGGCCCGGCGGAGGTCGGCGTCGGAGGCGATGCTGTTGTCCTGCTTGATCTTCTCGATGGCCGCTTTCAGCTGCTCCTGGACGTTCAGTCCCAGGGCCTTGGCCTTCTGCAGCAGCAGGAGCTCGGTGATCATGGTGTTGAGGTACTCCTTGCGGAGCTGCTCCCCGGCCTGGGCCTGCTGGTCCTCGGGCACCTGGGCCCGCAGGGCGGCCTGGGCCATCTCGTACTGGGCCCGGAACTCGGACAGGGTGATGACGTCGTCGTTGACGACGGCCACGATCTCCTCGACGACCTCCTGGGCGGAGAGCGCCGGGGCCGCCGCGGCCACGAGGCCCGCCAAAGCCAGTCCTGCGATGATCTTTTTCATTCGTCCGACCTCTGATAGTTGAAGAATAGATTGCCGGGACGCGTTTCCCAGCTCAACGTGTCCTTGAGACCGCTCAGGTGGAGGGCCAGGGCCTCTTTCATCTTCTGGGCCAGGAGGCGCTGCCGGATCTCCGGGGCCGCCTCGGTCTCGGTCCGGAGCGCGGGGGGGAACTTCCGGTCCAGCCGGAAGACGTGGAAGCCGTAAGAGGACTCGACGACCTGGCTGGTCCGGCCCTCGTCGAGGGCGAAGATGGTCCGCTCCATGTCGGCCGGCAGGTCGCCCTGGGCGAAGACGCCCATGACGCCGCCCCGGGCCGCTTCGGGCCCGATCGACTCCTCGCGGGCGAGGCGGCGGAACTCCTCCTCGCCGGTCCGCTCCAGCCGGCGGACGACCGAGACCGCCTTCTCCTCGGTGTCGACGAGGATCTGCGAGACCTGGACCCGGCCCTGTCGGAGGAAGTCCTTCTTATGCCCCTCGTAGTAATCGAGGATCTCGGCCGCGTCGACCCGGACGTCGCGCACGACGAGGTAGGTGTATTTCTCGACCAGGAGCCGGTCGAAGGCCCCCTCCGGCGGAACGGGGAGCGCGTCCCCGCCGCCGGCCTCGGCCGTCGGGGCGACGGCCAGCTTGGCCAAATACTCCTTCTTCTCGTCCTCGGTCAGGGCGATGCCCCGTTCGCGGGCGGCCTCGAACAGGATGGCCTCGTCGACGAAGCGGTCGAAGAGCCGGCTCAAGGCCTCGGCGGGCAGACCCTTGGCCTCCGCGCCCGTCGCGTCGAGGTAGGCCATGAAATCGGCGTTGGTGAACTCGGTCGTCCCGACCCGAAGGACGGGATTGGCCCGGCCCCCGAAGGTGCTCTGAACGAGCCCGGCCACCTTCGAGACGGCCGTCCGGCCTTCGTCGCGGCCGCAGGCGGCCAGGGCCAGGATCGCCAAGCCGGCCGCGGCGGCCAAGCCCGGACGCCGGCCCCGGCCCCGGTCCCGGCGATCCGACCTATGCTGTTCGTACATCTTTTTTAATATCAATCCATTATATCTCAATCCGATAACGCCATCAAGGCGCCGACCGTTTCATCGAGCAGCTCCCGCTCGGTCGTCCCCCGCAGGCCGAGCGACAGGACCCCCTCGGGCGAGAGGGAGCCGGAATACTTCTTGAGCAGGGGCGTCACCCGCGACCAGTCGACGGGCGTCTCGGGCCGGAACTTGACCACGATGCGGCGCTCGGACCGGTCGAGGGACCGGATGCGCAGCCGGGCCGCCAGGTACTTGAGCGCGCCGTACCGCAGCAGGTTCTCGATCGCCGCGGGGAGCGGTCCGAAGCGGTCGGCGATCTCGGCCCGGATGCGGTCGATCTCCTGGAGGCTCTCGATGGCGGCCAGGCGCTTGTAGAGGTTCAAGCGGAGGTTGACCTGGGGCAGATAGTCCTCGGGGACATGGATGTCGACCTTGAGGTTGATCTCCGGGGTGGTCTCTTCGACGACCTCGCCCTTGAGCCCGCGGATGGCCTGGTCGAGCAGCTGCATGTAGTACTCGAAGCCGACCGCCTCCATGGTGCCGTGCTGGCGGTGGCCGAGGAGGTTGCCGGCGCCGCGGATCTCGAGGTCGCGG
>CAZNPB010000072.1:0-12265 GCA_964574895.1 uncultured Eubacteriales bacterium | reverse complement strand
GGACGTCGCCAAGAAGGTCGTCGACCAGGGCAAGAAGAACGTCCATCTCGTCAGCGCCCTGCTCGGCTCCCGGGCCAAGTGACCCCGTCCATGCTCGACAAGACCGTCACCATCCGCAACAAGCTGGGCCTGCACGCCCGGGCCGCGGTCAAGTTCGTCAACCTGGCCAACCGCTTCGTCGCCTCGGTCAAGATCGTCAAGGACGGCGACGAGATCGACGGCAAGAGCATCCTCGGCATCCTGACACTCGCCGCCACCCAGGGCACGCCCATCCGCCTGGTCGTGGCCGGCAAGGACGAGGAGGCGGCCATGACCGCCCTGACCGAGCTCATCGCCAACCGGTTCGACGAGAAGGAGTGACGGGGATGGACATCACCCGCCTCCGGGGCATCGGGGTCTCGCCGGGCATCGCCATGGGCGAGGCCCTCCTGCCCAAGCGCGTCGTCTTCACCTCGCGCAAGGAGATCATAACCGACGAGCAGGTCCCGGCCGAGCTCGAGCGCCTGCGCCGGGCCCTGGAGCGGACCCGGGCCGACCTGGTCCGGATCAAGGACGGGGTCCGGGAGAAGGCCGGTCCGGACAGCTCGCTGATCTTCGAGGCCCACCTGCTCATCCTCGAGGATCCCTCCCTCGTCGGGGGGCTCGAGGGCGTCATCCGGG
The DNA here is from genome assembly GCA_964574895.1 of uncultured Eubacteriales bacterium. GTDB lineage: Bacteria > Acidobacteriota > Aminicenantia > Aminicenantales > Saccharicenantaceae > RBG-16-66-30. Next base: position 11,605 of record CAZNPB010000072.1, on the reverse strand, counting down.
ACGAGAAGGCCCGGGCCGAATGGGCCCTGTCCAAGGCCAACGCCCGCTTCGAGCAGCTGTTCGAGTCCCTGACCGACGACTATTTCCGGCAGCGGAAATCGGACGTCTCCGACGTCCTCAAACGCGTCTATCGGAACCTCGAGAACAACCGGGAGAAGGAGAAGGCCCCGCAGAAGCCGCACATTCTGGTCGCCCACGAGCTCCTGCCCTCGGAGGCCGCCCTCCGTTTGAGCAAGGAGCTGACCCTGGGTGTGGCCCTGGACATGGGCGGGCAGACCTCCCACACGGCCATCCTGGCCCGCTCGCTGGGCATCCCGGCCGTTCTGGGGCTGCGGGACATCACCCGGCAGGTCCGCGAGGGCGAGTTCGTCATCGTCGACGGCACGGACGGCGAGATCATCATCAATCCGCCGCCCGCGGTCCGGCGCGAGTTCCAGGCCAAGAAGGACAAGTACGAGGCCTACGGCCGCGAGCTCCAAAAGACCGCCAAGCTCAAGTCCGAGACGCTCGACCGGGTCCGCTTCGTGCCCCAGGCCAACATCGAGCTGCCCGAGGAGGTCGGGCTGTCGCTGTCCATGGGCGCCGAGGGCGTGGGCCTGTTCCGCTCGGAGTTCATCTACCTGCGGCGCGAGTCGCTGCCCACAGAGGAGGACCACTTCGAGATCTACGCCCGGCTGGCCCGGGGCGCCCAACCGTACCCGGTCACCATCCGGACGCTGGACATCGGCGGCGAAAAGAGCCTGCCGCAGCTCAACATCGAGAAGGAGCCCAACCCGGCCCTCGGCCTGCGGGCCGTCCGCTTCTCCTTGCGGAACCGGGACCTCTTCCGCATCCAGCTGCGGGCCATCCTCCGGGCCAGCGCCGGCGGCAACGTCCGCATCCTGGTGCCCATGGTCACCGAGGTCGACGAGGTCCTCGAGGTCAAGGACATCTTCGAGGGCGTCAAGCGCGAGATGCGGCGCAAGGGCGAGGCCTTCGACGAGAAGATCCCCCTGGGCATCATGATCGAGGTGCCGGCGGCGGCCGCCCTGGCCGACGTCATGCTCAAGGAGGTCGATTTCGTCAGCATCGGGACGAACGACCTCATCCAGTACTACCTGGCCGTCGACCGCTCCAATGAGTTCGTCAGCTACCTCTACAAGCCCTTCCATCCCGCCGTCCTGCGGCTCATCCGCTCCGTCATCCAGGCGGCCCGGCAGGCCGGGAAGGACGTCGTCGTCTGCGGCGAGATGGCCGCCGACACGCCCTCGGCCATCGTCCTGCTCGGCTTCGGCCTGCGGACCTTCAGCATGAACCCCATCTTCATCCCCCGGGTCAAGAAGGCGTTGCGCTCGATCGAGTGCAAGACGGCCGAGAAGATCGCCGAGGAGATCCTGAAGCTGCGCAGCGCCCAGGACATCGAGGAGTACGTCACCGAGGAGATCCTGCTCCGCCACCCCCAGGTGTTCCTGACCGGCCAGGCGCTCGAAGCCGGCCCGAAGAAATAAGAAGGGGTCAAACCCAAACTTCTTCGATTTTTCGGTGGCGGAAAGGCCGGCTTCCGGGGCTCGATCGAAGAAGATCGAAGAAGTCTAGGTTTGGCCCCTATCTTTGATAGTCGTCCTGGAGGCGGACGATATCGGCTTCCGAGGAGCGGCCGATCCAGATCTCCATGAAGCGGGCCGGAGCGGCGCCGGCGTTGCGGACCCGGTGCGGGGCCCGGCGGGGGACGAGGATCTCCTCGTTCGGCGCGGGCCGCCAGGTCCGGTCGCCGACGGTGATCTCGAGCCCGGGGTCGAGGACGACCCAGAGCTCGGCCCGGTTCTCGTGGTACTGCAGGGACAGCCGGCCGCCGGGCTCGACGGTGATGATCTTGATGCTGCCGGCGCTCTCGTGCGGGTAGCGGCGGAACTTGCCCCAGGGCCGGACGTCCTCGACGATGCCGTCCCGGATGTCGTCCTCGGGCGGGATTCTGGCGCTCACGGGCTAGAAGGGGATGTCGTCGTCGGTACCGCCGCTGCCGCCGCCCTCGGTCTCGACCTCCGGGTACTCGCCCTCGGCCGCTTCCCCGGCCCGGGCGCCGGCGGCGCCGCCGCCGCGGCCGTAGACCTTGTCGAGGTCGGTCGTGTCCGTCCGCGTGGCCGAGCCCTCCTCGCGCTTGCCGAGGAGGACGATCTTGTCGGCCACGATCTCGGTCACGTTGCGCTTGTTGCCGTCGCGGTCCTGGAAATCCCGCGTCCGGATGCTCCCCTCGACGAGGATCTGCTTGCCCTTGTCGAGGTACTTGTCGGCGAAGTCGACCAACCGGGGGAACCAGATGACGATCTTGTGCCACTCGGTCTTGTCGGTCGAGGTTTGGGTGGAGGGGTTGTAGAGGCGCTCGTTGGTGGCCAGCGAGAAGCGGGCCGAGGAGCGCCCGCTCTGGGCGTGGCTGCGGATCTCCGGCTTCTGGCCGAGGCGGCCGACGAGGATGACCTTGTTCAGGCTGTTGATGTCTCTCATCGTTGTTCGAGCTCCCGGATCTTGTCCTGCGCGATGCGGGCCTCCTCCTCGAGCGGGTACTTGGCGACGAGGAGCTTGAGCGCGGCCAGCGCTTCGGGCTTGCGGCCGAGCTCGATGAAACTGAGGCCCTTTTTGAGATGGGCCGCGGCGGCCTTGTCCCCCTGCGGGTAGGAGAGGATGAGCTCGTCGAAGGCGTCGATGGCCTCCTCGAACTTCCGCTGGCTGTAGCGGCACTCGCCGATCCAGTAGAGGGCGTTGTCGGCCAGCGGGCTCTCGGGGAACTGCTGGCGGTAGAGCCGGAAGCTGTCGACGGCCAGGTCGTAATTGCCCTTGAGGTAGTCGTTGTAGGCGACCGAATAGGCTTCCTGCGGCGACATGGTCGGGGCCGGCGCCGGCGAGACCGGCGGCGCGGTCTGGGGCCGCGTCTCGGACGGCGGCCGGGCGGGCGCGGCCGCGGGACGGCGCTCCGGCTCCGCGGCCGGCTCGGCCGTCCCGGCCGGGGCCCGGGCCGCCATCCCGGCGGCCAGGGTCTGGACGTCGAGCGTCAGCCGGTCGATCTTGTTCAGGATGTCCTGATACTGGGCGGGCACGGCCCGCAGGCCCTCCTGCGTCCCGGACTGGCCGGCGACGGCCTGGCGGACCAGGTCGGACAGGGCCTTGACCTGGTCCTGCAGGGCCTGGATGGCTTCGGCGTTCCGGTCGGCCCGGGCCAGGAGGTCCTGGACCTGCTGTTTGAGGGCCTGGACGTCGTCGTAGACCACCTCGATGGCCTTCCGCCGGTCCTGTCCGGAACCCGGCAGGGCCAGGACCAGAACGGCCAGCAGGAAGGCCCCGAGGCGGATGCGGTTCACGTCTTACTTCTCGATGACCAGGAACTGGGCGCGCCGGTTCATCTGCCAGGCGCTCTCGTCGTGGCCGGGGTTGAGCGGCTGGCTCTTGCCGTAGGAGATGATCTTGAGCCGGTCGGCGGGAACGCCGGTCGATAGAAGATAGTCCTGGGCGGCCTTGGCCCGCTTCTCGCCGAGGGCGAGGTTGTATTCCTCGGTGCCGCGCTCGTCGCAGTGGCCTTCGACGAGGACCTTGGCGGTCCGGAACTTCTTCATCCAGGACGAATTGCCGTCCATGATGCTCCGGGCGTCGTCGCGGATGACGGCGCGATCATAGTCGAAATAGATCGTGCCCAGGGGCTTCTCGCGGTTGATCTGGTCGAGCGACTTCTGGAGGAAGATCTCCTCCTCGGTCAGCTGGGGCTCCTGGACGACGGGCGCCTCGACCTTCTCGACCTGGGGCTGTTCCTGGGTCTGCGGCGGCGGGGGCGGGACCTCTTTGGGCTTCTTCTTGCAGGCCGTGGCAAAGGAAAGGATCAGCATGATGGCAAGCAGGCAAATGATCAGTTTTTTCATCGGGCCTCCTGTAGGATCGCGTCGCCGGGCCTCGAAAGGCGCGACAGAACGCTCATTTCCAGCAAGTTATACCCTGTAAAAACGGTCGTGTCAATACGTTTTCCCCTGGAAACAGGCGATTTCCCCCCTTTGGGTGACCCCCTCAAGACGGGGTCAAACCTACAATTTTCGAAAAAATGTAGGTTTGACCCCGTCTGGGGTGTCCACGAAAGGGGACAGGCGCGCTAATCCGTCCAGTTGGCGAGCTTGTTCTCGCCGCGGTCGGTCAGCCGTTTGAGGTTGGCCCCGTCGTAATCGACGGAATAGATCTGGATGGACCCGGACAGGTTCGAGGCGAAGACGACGTGGCGGCCGTCCGGCGACCAGCTGGGCGATTCGTTGCGGACGTTGTTCTCGGTCAGCTTGGAGATCTGGTTGGTCCGCAGGTTGAGGACGTAGATGTCGAAGGTGTTGTCGACCCGCGAGACGAAGGCGATGCGCTCGCCCGTCGGGGCCCAGGCCGGGGCGTCGTGGTAGTTGCCGCCGAAGCTGGCCTTGCGGACGTTCGAGCCCTCGGCGTCCATGATGTAGATCTGCGGGCTGCCCTGGCCCAGCCGGTCGGTCGTGAAGGCGATCTCGCGGCCGGTCGGCGACCACGACGGCGCCGTCTCGATGGCGGCGTTGTAGGTCAGCCGCTTGGTCTTCTTGGTCTCCAGGTCCATGACGAAGATGTCGGCGTTGCCTTCCTCGGCCATGGTCGAGCAGAAGGCCAGCTTCCGGCCGTCCGGCGAGAAGGCCGCCGAGTAGTTCGTCCCCTTGGTGGCCACGGCCGTCTCGGTGCCTTCGTAGATGTTGCGCAGGTACAGCCCGGCGCCGCCGGCCCGGTAGGACGTGAAGGCGATCGTCCGCTGGTCCGGCGACCAGGCCGGCATGTAGTCCTTGATCTTGTTGAAGGTGACGCGGGTCGGATTGGCCCCGTCGTAGTCCATCATGTAGATCTCGTCGTTGCCGTCGCGGTTGGAGACGAAGGCGATCTTGGTCGTGAACAGGGGCTTCTCGCCGTGGAGCTTGAGCAGCTCGTCGGCCATCTTGTGGGCGACCAGGCGCAGCCCGTTCTTTTCGGCCTGGTAGCGCTTGCCGACGATGAAGCGCTCGCTCTTGACGTCGTAGATCTTGCCGTCGAAGACGATGCGCCCGCCGTCCTCGCGGACCTCGCCGGTGACCAGGAGCCGGGCCTGGACGGAGTCCCAGTCCTTGAACAGGATCTTGTCCAGGTCGAGCGGCCGGATGTAGCTGTAGTACTCCTTGGGCAGGAGCTGGAAGATGCGGGTGTACTTGACGTCCTCCGACAGGGCCTGGCGGATCTCCTGGGCGGCCGCCTGGGCCGCGGGCGAGGAGCCGCGGACGACGAACTCCGGCAGGGCCAGCGAGATCATGGGCATGCCCTCGCTGATCTTGAGGACGACTTCCTGCTGGGCCAGGGCGGCGGGGGCCGTCAGGGCGCCGGCGGCGGCGAGGAGGACAAGGAGCGCGAAAAGATGTTGATGGTGTCTCATTTGGCGTGCTCGAAGACGAGGGTGATCCCGAGGTACTGTCCGTCGTACTCGTTCGGGAGGGGCGCGAAGGGCGCCGCGGTGGAGATGGCCCGGCGGGCCGAGAGGTCGAACGATTCGACGCCGCTCGAGACGTCGATCTTGATGTCGGAGATGGCGCCGTTCTTGTAGATCCGGAAGTAGACCTGGGTCTGGAGCAGGCCGCCGACGCCGGGGTCGACCAGGGCCTGGAACCAGTTGGCCGTGATCTTGTCGGAGATCATCTGGAGGTAGAACTGGAACGGGAAGCCGGCCACGCCGAAGGGGTCGCCCGCGCCGGCGCCCGTGCCGCCGCCGAGACCGCCGCCCCCCGTCCCGGTGCCGCCGCCCGGGCCGCTGGCGCCCGTGCCGAAGCGCAAGCCGAAGCCGGAGCCGCTGGTCGCGGCGGCCGCCGCGGCGTTGACGGCGTCCGCGGCCGTCGCCGCCGGCTCGGGCTTGGTGATGGCCGCCTTCTTGTCCGGGGCCTTCTTTTTGGTCTTGGGCTTGTCCGTGGGATGGGTCAGGGCGCTCGTCGGCTCGGCCTTGAGCTTGGCCGGCACCGTCAGATCGCGCAGGGCCGGCTTCTTGGGCGCCGGCAGGGTCTCGGTCTTGGCCGCGACGGTCTGCCCGCCGCCGCCTCCTCCGCCCGGCCCGCCGCCCGTGCCCCCGCCCCCGCCGCCGCCGATGAAGTTGACGTACTGGACGAGGCCCTTCGGGGACCGCCGGGAGAACGACGGCGAAGCGGCTACCAGGACGATCAGGCCGATGTGGAGAAGGGCCGAGATGACGACCGCCCTCTTGAAGGTCCGCGGCAGAGCCGCGCGCACGGGAGTCATCGGGCCTTGTCTTTGACGTCCACGGGCTCGGTGATGATGCCGATCAGCTCGATGCCCGCTTTCTTGGTGATGTCCATGATCCGGACGACGACGCCGTAGGGGAGGTCCTTGTCGGCCTGGAGGTAGACGACTTTCTTGGCCTTGTTGTAGAAGTACTCGGTCAGGCGGCGCTCGAGGAGGTTGATGTTGATGGTCGAGTCGCCGATGTGGACGTAGCCGTCCTTGGAGACCGTCAGGGTCAGGCCCTCCTCGGCCGGCTTGGTGTCCGTCTCGGCCTGGGGCAGGTTGATGCCGATGCCCGACTGCATCATGGGCGCGGTGACCATGAAGATGACGAGCAGCACCAGCATGACGTCGATGAACGGCGTAACGTTGATCTCGGACATGTGCGTGCCGACCTGCCGCCGGTGCGAGGGGCTCGGCAGGCCCTGGGTGCTAAGAGCCATGGAGCCTCTCGGAGATGCTCAGGAACTCGAGGGAGAAGTCCTCCATGTCGGCGATGAGGTCCTTGATCCGGCCGAGGAAGTAGTTGTAGGCGATGACCGCGGGGACCGCGGCGAACAGGCCCACGGCCGTGGCGATGAGGGCCTCGGCGATACCCGGGGCCACGACCTGGAGGCTGGCCGAGCGCATGGCCCCGATGCGGATGAACGAGATCATGATGCCCCAGACCGTCCCGAACAGGCCGATGAACGGCGAGACGCTGCCGGCCGTGGCCAGGAAGAACATCATCTTCTCCAGGCGCGACACCTCGCTGTTGGAGGCCTTGAGCAGGGCCCGGCTCAGGCTCTCGGTCCTGTCCCGGGTCCAGCCGCTCTCGCCGCTCGACTTGGACTGGTACGCCAACTCCTTGTTCCCGGCCAGGAAGATGATGGCCAGCGGGCTGGCCCGGAGCCTTTTCGCGGCCTCGTTGACCTCGGCCAGGCTCTTGCTGCGGCGGAAGGCCTCCAGGAACCGGTCCGACTGCCGGTCGGCGGCCTTGAGGGCCTTCAGCTTGTAGAAGATGATGGCCCACGAGAAGACCGAGAAGAAGACCAGGATGAGCAGGATCAGCTTGACGACGATGTCGGCGTCGGCGATGATCTTGAAAATGTTGATATTCATGACGATTCGACGAAAAAGTAGCATACGGTCCCAGTTCTGTCAAATAACCCGGCTTGAACGGCGGCGGAGTTTCACGATATAGTGCGGCCATGATGTCCGGGATGCGCCGGCCCGCCGCCGGAGGACGGCGATGAGGGCCTGGGACAGGCTCAAAAAGGTCCTGCTGGGCGGCGGCAAGGACGTCCGCGACCCGCGGATCTTCCACCGGCTGTCGCTCATCGCCTTCTTCGCCTGGGTCGGTCTGGGCGCCGACGGCCTGAGCTCCTCCAACTACGGGCCGCAGGAAGCGTTCCTGTCGCTCGGCGACCACCGCCATCTGGCCCTCTACCTGGCCCTCATGACCGCCGTCACGGTCATCACCATCTCGGCCAGCTATTCCCAGATCATCGAGCTCTTCCCGACGGGCGGCGGCGGCTACGTCGTCTCGACCAAGCTGCTCGGCCCCGTCTTCGGCCTCGTCTCGGGCTGCGCCCTGGTCGTCGACTACATGCTGACGATCAGCATCTCCATCTCCAGCGGCGTCGAGGCCCTGTTGAGCTTCCTGCCGCCGGGCTTCTTCCGCTACAAGCTGACCTTCATCCTGGTCATCACCCTGGGCCTGGTCCTGCTCAACCTGCGGGGCGTCAAGGAATCGGTGACCTTCCTGACCCCGATCTTCCTCCTCTTCTTCGTCTCCCACGCGGCCCTCATCCTGTACGGCATCTTCTCGCACGTCTCGGCCACGCCGACGCTGTTCGTCGACACGATCCGCGAGACCCGCCAGGGCATCCAGGAGATCGGCTTCGGGGCCATGGCCTTCATCCTGCTCCGGGCCTACAGCCTCGGCGGCGGGACCTACACCGGCATCGAGGCCGTGGCCAACGGCCTGCAGATCCTCCGCCCGCCCCGCGTCCAGACGGGCAAGAAGACGATGGCCCTGATGGCCCTGTCGCTGTCCTTCACCGCCGGCGGCCTGCTCCTCTGCTACCTCCTGACCAACGTCCAGCACGCCGCCGGCCGGACCCTGAACGCCTCGCTGATCGAGTCGCTCGTCGGCCATTGGACGATCGCCGGCTTCCCGCTGGGGGTCTGGCTCCTGGGCCTGCTCCTCGTCTCCGAGGGCGCCATCCTGTTCGTGGCCGCGCAGACGGGCTTCATCGACGGCCCCCGGGTGCTGGGCAACATGGCCATCGACTCCTGGGTGCCGAACCGGCTCATGCACCTGTCGGAGCGCCTGGTCGTCCAGAACGGCGTCCTGTTCATGGGCCTGGCGGCGATCCTCATCCTGGTCCTGACCCGGGGCTCGGTCCAGGTCCTGGTGGTCATGTACAGCATCAACGTCTTCCTCGATTTCTCCCTGGCCCAGCTGGGCATGTGCCGCCACTGGGTCCGCACCCCGGCCCCCCGCCGGGGCCGGAAGCTGGCCATCAACCTGGTCGGCTTCCTGATGTCGGTCTCCATCCTGGCCGTGACGGTGACCATCAAGTTCCGGGAAGGCGGCTGGATCACCCTGGTCATCACGCTCTCGTTCATCCTCGTCTGCGTGCTCGTCCGCCGGCATTACAACCGGGTCAAGGACATGATGAAGCGGCTCGACGACGTCATGGGCCAGGTCCAGCGGATGGCCGGGCGCCACGGCGCGCCGGTCCGCGACGCGGCCGCCCCCACGGCCGTGCTGTTCGTCCGCAACTTCGGCGGCCTGGGCATCCATTCCTTCCTCAACATCCACCGCATCTTCCCGAATTACTTCAAGAACTTCGTTTTCATCTCCATCGGGGTCGTGGACTGGAAGAACTTCAAGGGGGCCGAGGAGGTCAAGAACCTCGACGTCCACCTGGGCGGCGAGCTCAAGAAATACGTCCGCATGGCCAACGATTTCGGCTTCTACGCCGAATCCATCCAGGCCGTCGACACGGACACGCTCAACGTCGTCGAGGAGCGCTGCGAGGAGATCCAGCGGCGCTACGCCAAGGCCGTCTTCTTCGTCGGCAAGCTCGTCTTCGAGGAAGAGAACATGTTCACCCGCTTCCTCCACAACCAGACGGCCTACAGCATCCAGCGCATCCTGCAGTTCAAGGGCATCCCGAGCATCGTCCTGCCCATCCGGGTCCTCAAGACGAAATAGAACAAGAGAGGGTCAAACCTACCTCAGGGAGCGAATTCCGAGAAGCGACCATCAGCATCGTTCCGGAGCGGCTCGGAGGAACGGTGCTGAGAATATCTTAAAAAATGTAAAACGGGGAAAAGGTGGATTTGGCCCTCTCCTAATTGACGAGCGGGGAGCGCGGCGTTTCGAGCCCCAGCAGCCCCTGCAGGATGGCCCGGGCCACCGCCTTGGCGTCCTTGCCGCTCTCGTTGGTGGCCCCGACGCACGACGGGCAGCCGTCGCGGCAGGGGCAGGCCTCGAGCGTCCGCAGGGCGTGATCGAGGAGCTTGGTCTCCAGGGCGAAGAGCGACGGGCTCAAGCCGATGCCGCCGGGATAGTTGTCGTAGATGAAGATGTTGGGCTCGAAGTCCGGGTCCAGGGCGACCGGCATCTCGTCGCCGGCCTGGGCGGCGGCCCGCGCCTGCGGGGTCAGCGGGCGGACCGGCTCGCCCGAGGTGTTGTCGCCGATCGACACGCCGACGTCGTGCAGGTCGCACATCATGAACAGCGGCGAGACGTGGTGGATGAGGTAGGACAGGCCGAACAGGCCGTTGACCCGCTGCTCGGCCGGGAAGGGCAGGGCCTGCATCAGGGCCGAGGGCACGGTCAGCCAGTAGGCCGTGGTGTGCATCTCGTTCTGGGGCAGCTGCAGGTCGCCCGCCCCGACGTTCTCCATGGTGTGGAACTTGATCTTCTTGAAGCCGACGACCTGCGTCGCCACGTGGACCTCGCCGTGCGAGACGCGGCCCGTCCCGGCCTCGAGGCCCTTCTGGTCGAAGCGGTCGAGGATGGTGATCTTGGTGTAGTCGATGGCGTCGGTGTAGTAGTCGATGTCGGTCTTCTTGACGTAGGCCTTGCGCTCCTCGAAATCGAGCTTCTCGACGAAGAACTGCTCGCCCTCGACGATGTAGATGGCCTTGGGGTGCAGGGCCGTCAGGGCCGAGGTGAAATCGACCTCGGCGATGACCCGCGGCTCGCCGGTGATGTCGACGACGACGAAGTTGTCCGAGGAGATGCTGCGCAGGCTGATGGCGTCGGCCGGGTAGGCCTCGGAGGTGAAGAACCACTTGTCCTTGGAGTGGTGGAGGATCTTGTCCTCCTCGAGGTACTCCAGGATGGGCCCGATCTCGGCCCGGCCGAACTTCTCGCCGTCCTCGAACGGCAGCTCGAAGGCGGCGCACTCGATGTGGCTGATGAGGATGGACAGGTTGTCCGGGTTGATGAGGGCCATCTCCGGCGACTTGGAGAAGAAGTAATCGGGGTTGTTGATGATGAACTGGTCGAGCGGCGAGCTGGTGGCCACCATCACGGCCGCCGACAGGCCCGACTTGCGACCGGCCCGGCCGGCCCGCTGCCAGGTGCTGGCGATGGTGCCCGGGTAGCCGGCCAGGACGGCCACGTCGAGCGTGCCGATGTCGATGCCCAGCTCCAGGGCGTTGGTCGAGACGACGCCCAGGATGTCGCCCGTCCGCAGGCCCTTTTCGATCTCCCGCCGCTTGATCGGCAGGTAGCCGCCGCGATAGCCGCGGATGAGCCCCTCTTTCTTGATGTTGGTCTCGATGTCCTCCTTGAGGTAGGTCAGGAGGACCTCGGTGATCAGGCGGCTGCCGGCGAAGACGATGGTCTGGAGCCCGCTCTTGAGGAAGATCGAGGCCACCCGCCGCGACTCGTTGACGTAGGAGCGGCGGATGCCCAGGGCGGCGTTGACCACGGGCGGCGTGTAGAAGACGAAGTACTTGCCGCCCCGCGGCGCGCCGTTGTCGTCGACCAGGGTCACCGGCGCCTCGATCATCTTCTCGGCCATCTCGGCCGGATTGGCGATGGTCGCCGTGCAGAGGATGAACTGCGGGTCGGCGCCGTAGAACCTGGCGATGCGCTTGAGCCGCCGCAGGACGTTGGCCAGGTGGCTGCCGAAGATGCCGCGGTAGTTGTGGAGCTCGTCGACGACGATGTACTTGAGGTTCTCGAACAGCTTGATCCACTTGGTGTGGTGGGGCAGGATGCCGGCGTGGAGCATGTCCGGGTTGGTCAGGACGATGTGGCCGCGGGCCCGGATGGCCTTGCGGGCGTCCTGGGGCGTGTCGCCGTCGTAGGTGAAGACCCGGA
>CAZNPB010000071.1:0-13010 GCA_964574895.1 uncultured Eubacteriales bacterium | reverse complement strand
TGATTCTGACCTACGCGCCGATGTGGTCGCTCCGGGCCTGCCCTGAGCAAAGCCGGAGAGAGGGATTCTCCCGGAATCGGGAGAAGAACCCTTTTTTTGCCAACGTCGCGGGGGGAGCCCGGTCCGTTGACACCCCGCTTGACCGATGCTATCGTTCGCTCCGCCATGATCGCTAGGATCCGGGTCCCCTCCGTCGGGGCGTTCATCGGGTTGGCGCTCGTCCTTTCGGCGAGTCTCGCCGCGGCCGCCCCCGCGCCGGCGGCCGCCGCGCCCAAGCCGAACGTCCTGATCGTCACCCTCGACACGCTGCGCGCGGACCGGCTGGGCGCCTACGGCTCGAAGCGGGGCCTGACGCCGCATCTGGACGGGTTCGCCGCCCGGAGCGCCGTCTTCACCCGGGCCTTCGCCCAAGCCACGACGACCCTGCCCTCCCATGCCGACATCCTCCTGGGCCTTGCGCCGCCCGCGCACGGCGTCCACGACAACCTTCATTTCGTCGTCCGGCCGGAGTTCGTGACCCTGGCCGAGCATCTGGCCGGCCACGGCTACGCCACGGGCGCCTTCATCGGCGGCTTCCCCCTTGTCTCCTACTTCGGCCTCGATCAGGGCTTTTCGACCTACGACGACGCCTTCGCCCCGGCGGCGTCCCCGGGCCGTCCGGCCGACGTCCAGTCCGGAGAGAGGCGGGCGGGGGAGGTCTGGTCGAGCGCCAAGGAGTGGCTGGCGGGCCGGGCCTCGCCCTGGTTCCTATGGATCCACTTCTATGACGCCCACGAGCCCTACGACCCGCCGGAGCCCTACAAGACGCGGTTCCGCGCGGTGCCGTACGACGGCGAGGTGGCCTACGCCGACGCCGTCTTCGGCGAGGTCCTCCGGGAGATCGCCGACCGCGGCCTGGAGGGCTCGACCCTGGTCGTCTGCGTGGCCGACCACGGCGAGTCGCTGGGCGAGCACGACGAGACCAGCCACGGCTTCGTCGCCTACAATCCCGCCCTCTGGGTCCCCTGCTTGATCCATGTCCCGGGCCTGGCCCCGCGGGTCGTGGCCCGCAACGTTTCCCACCTCGATCTGTATCCCACCATCTGCGACGCCCTCGGCCTGGAGCCGCCGGCCCGGCTCCAGGGGCGCTCGCTCCTGCCTCTCCTGCGCGGCCGGGACCTCCCCGACCGCCCGATCTACTTCGAATCCCTGGCCCCCTACTACAACATGGGCTGGGCCCCCCTGCGGGGCCTCATCGACGGCTCGACCAAGTTCATCGATTCGCCCCGGCCCGAGGTCTACGACCTGGGGCGCGACTTCGGAGAGACGGACGACCGGTCCGGCGACGGGGCCGTCCCCGCTTTGAGAGCGAAGCTCGCCAAGATGGACCGGGCCCTGGCCTTCCCCGAGAGCGCCGGGGCCGAGCGGGCCGCGGACCGGGCCGCGATCGAAAAGCTCAAGAGCCTCGGCTATGTCGCCGGCCGGCCCGGGCCGAGGCGGACGGAGTTCGGGCCCGAGGACGCCGTGGCCGCGCTGCTGCCCTTTCACAACCGGGCGGCCGAAGCCCTGGTCCTGCACAAGGCCGGGAAGACGCCGGAGGCGATCGCCCTCCTCCGCGAGGTCCTGTCGGCCCGGAAGAACATCGGCGCGGCCTATCTGAACCTGGCCGCGATCTTCCGCGACCAGGGCCGGCTCCCGGACGCGGTCGCCGTTCTCCAGACCGGCCTCGAGGCCATGCCCGAGAACTACGATCTCTATTTCCAGCGCCTCAACGACCTTTTCGAGGCCGGGGAGTTCGAGACGGTCCTCCGGGACTTCGATCCGCAGGCCTTTCCTCAGACCGGGTTCGATCCCGTGATCTGGAACTGCGTCGGCCTGGCCCAATGGAAGACCGGGCGGACGGACGAAGCCCTGGCCAGTCTCGCCCGGGCCCTGGAGATCGACGGCGCCTTCGCCCTCACCTATCACAACCGGGGAACGGTCCGGCTCGGGCTCTTCCAACGGACGCGGCAGCCCGACGAACGGTCCCTGGCGGTGGCCGATTTCAGGCGGGCCGTGGCCCTCGACCCCGGCTACGGCGCCGCTTACTTCAGCCTGGGAGTGGCCTACCTCCAGGGGAACGAACCCGGGCCGGCCGTCGATAATCTGGACCGGGCCCTGGCTCTGGATCCGGCCCTCGACGAGGCCCATTTCTTCCTCGGCTCGGCCCACCTGCGCATGGGCCACCGGGCCCTGGCCTGCGAGCACCTGACGAAATACCGGGCCACCCGGACCTATGAGCGCCTTCCGCCCGCGGCCAAGAAGGCCGTCGAGGACCTTCTGGCCGGCTGTCCGCCGCGGAAATAGCGTTCATGCTAAGATAGAATCGCGCCATGGCCAAGAAACGCGTCCGCTTGCTCGCCGTCGCGGCCGTTGTCGTCGCCGCCGCGGCGCTCGTTCTCCTCGCCCTCCGCGTCCTTCGCGGCGGCGGCCCGGACTTCGCCCGGCTCCGGGGCGGCCGGGACTTCAGCGTCATCCTGGTCACGGTCGACACCTTGCGGGCCGACAAGATCGGCTGCTACGGCAACGGCCTGGTCCGGACGCCGACCCTGGACGGGCTGGCCGCCCGGGGGGTCCGTTTCGCCGACTGCATCTCCCAGACGCCGCTGACGCTGCCGTCTCACACGACCATCATGACCGGGACCCTGCCGCCCTATCACGGCGTCCGCGACAACGGCGGCTTCGTCGTCCCCGACGAGCTCCAGACCCTGGCCGAGTCCTTCAAGGCCCGGGGCTACGAGACGGCGGCCTTCGTCGCCGCCTACGTCGTCGACTCCAAGTGGGGCCTTGACCAGGGCTTCGACACCTATTTCGACAAGTTCGACCTGAGCCGCTTCGAGCGCATCTCGCTCGGCGAGGTCCAGCGCCCGGCCAACGAGGTCCTGGACGAGGCCCTGGCCTGGCTCGACCGCAAGAAGGACGGCAAGTTCTTCGCCTGGATCCACCTCTACGACCCCCACTCGCCGTACGAACCGCCCGAACCGTACAGATCCGAGTACGCCCAGAATCCCTACCTCGGCGAGGTCGCCTTCACCGACAGCCAGCTGGCCCGCCTGACCGCGTTCATCGACGGCGCCGGCCTGCGGGACCGGCTCTTCCTGGTCCTGGCCGCCGACCACGGCGAGAGCCTGGGCGAGCACCGCGAGAGCACCCACGGCTTCTTCGTCTACCAGGCCGCCCTGCGCGTGCCGCTCGTCGTCGTCACGCCGTTCAAGCCGCTCCAGGGCGTCGTCGCCGGCGAGACCGTCGGCCTGGTCGACGTCATGCCCACGATCTGCGAGATGGCCGGCCTGCCCGTCCCGCCGGCCGTCCAGGGGCGCAGCCTGGTCCCCGATCTCTTCCGGCCCGGCGCCGCCGCCTCCGGCCGGCTGGCTTATGCGGAGACCTATTATCCCCGCTATCACTACGGCTGGTCCGAGCTCCGCAGCGTCCAGGACGGCCGCTTCAAGCTCATCCTGGCCCCGGTGCCGGAGCTCTACGACCTCGAGGCCGATCCTCGCGAGCAGAAGAACCTCGTCTACCTGGAGAAGAAGGTCTACGAGGATCTGTCGGCCCGGGCCGCCGCCCTGTTCGAGGAGGCCGGCCGGAACGGCCTGGAGGTCGATCTCAAGAAGGTCGACGAGGAGACCCGGGAGAAGCTGGCGGCCCTGGGCTACATCGGCTCGTTCACGGATTCCTCGAAGCTGCAGGGCCGAAAGCTGGCCGATCCCAAGGACAAGATCGCCGTTTTCAACGAGCTGTCGCGGGCCCGCGAAGACGGCCTGGCCGGCGACGCCGAGGCGGCCATCGCCGCCATCCGGGCCATCATCGCCGAGGACCCGGCCATCGGCGACGCCCACTTCAGCCTCGGCAACGTCCTGTACAAGGCCCGGCGTTTCCCCGAGGCCCTGGAAGCCTTCTCCAAGGCCCTCGATCTCAAGCCCGACGACTCGTTCGCGGCCATCAACGTGGCCAACTGCTACCAGGCCCTGGGCCGCTACGACGAGGCCGAGACGTTCGTCCTCGACTACATCCGCAGCGGCTTCGAGGACTCGCAGCTCTATTTCCTGCTCGGCAACATCAAGGTCCACCAGGGCCGGCCGGAAAAGGCCGTCCCTTACTTCGAGAAGTGCCTGGCGGCCAATCCGCGCTCGGCCTCGGCCCACAACGCCCTGGGCGCGGTCTATCTGACCCTGGACGGCCCGGGGGACCTGGAACGGGCCGACCGGGCCCTGGCCGCGGCCGCGGCCATCAATCCCGTCCTGACCAGCCTGCGCTACAACACGGCCCAGGTCCGCGAAAAGCAGGGCCGGCTCGAGGAAGCCGCCGACCTCTACGTCCAGGAGATCCAGGACGCCCCCAAGAACTACAAGGCCCTCTACAACCTGTCGCGGGTCTACCGGCAGCTGGGGCGGGAGGACGACGAGCTCCGGACGCTGCGCCGGACGATCGAGATCGAGCCCGAGTTCCCGCTGGCCTATTTCCACACGGCCCGCATCCTGCTGCGGCGCGGCGAGAACCCCGAAGAGGCCATCGCCCTGGCCTTGAAAGGGATCGGGCTGAAGCCGGCGCCGGCCGAGCTGCCGCTGGGATATTTCCTGCTCGCCGACCTCTACAACCGCGTCGGCGACAACGCCCGCTCGGAGGACTACGCCCGCAAAGGGCAGGCCGCCGCGGCCGCGGTCCCGGCGGCGCGCCGCTAGGGCCGGATCAGATCTGGAATTTCCGCTCGACGGAGGCCCGGCTGCCGTCGGTCCCGTTGACGATGACGACGGTCAGGGTGTAAGGGCCGGCCTTGAGCGGAGCGTCGGCCGCGACCGTGAAGTCCCCGGCCAGGACCTCTTTCAGGCGGCTCTCCGGGACCTCGAGCGGGTAGGTCCGGGAGAAGGCCCAGGCCTCCCGGCCTTCGGTGTCGGCCACCTTCATCGTCACCTCGAGCGTCGTCCGGAAGACCTTCCCGTCGGACTTCATCCAGATGCTCCTGTAGGGCACGGCCAGGGCGAACCGGGCCGTCTCCTTGTCGGCGACCTCGACGGAGACCTCGAGACCGGCGATGGCCGCCGCGTAGCGCTGGTCGGCCGGCCGGGGCAGTCCCTCCATGGGCAGGTTCCATTCCCGCTGGGCCTGGGTGATGACGGCGATCTGCATGGCGCTGTCGGGCGACATGTGGTAATCGTCGTTCCAGTATTGGTCGATGAAGACGATGGTGTACATCCCGTACCACCAGATCTCGGTGGGCAGCCCGTAGAACGTGATCCCCCGCGGGTACGTGATGCGGCTGTCCGGGGGGCCGAGGGTGATGTAGACCCGGCCGCGGTCCTGCAGCCAGCCGGGGGAGCCGCCCCCGGAGAAGAGCCGGTTGGACCGCTCGATCCGGTTGTAGTAGTCGGACCGGTACTCGTTCTCGGGAGTGGCCGGAGTGGGGTCCCGCCGCTTCCAGAAGTCCTCGATGAACGGCTCCCGGGCCTCGGGCGCCAGCGACAGGAAGGCCCGGCGCTCCTCGGCCGTGATGGTGTAGCGGACCTTGGAGACGAAATCCCGGCTCTTGGGATCGAGCTGCTTCAGGGCGCCGGTCGAAGCGCAGGCGCCGGCCAGCAGCAGCGTCCCCAGGGCCAGGGCCCCGACCCTGGTGGTGACGGACATCAGGCCTCCTTGATCTTGCCCTGGATGTCGGCCAGCTTCTTGGCGATCTCCGGCTGCGAGGCGTCGAGCTCGAGCGATTTCTTCCAGGCCGTGATGGCCCCGGCCAGATCGCCGGTCTTGACGTAACACTCGCCTATCGCGTTGAGCACGTTGAGGTTGGTCCCGAAGTAGGTCAGATAGTCCTTGTAGTAGGCGGCCGCTTCCGCGTAGCGGCCCAGGGCCTGCGAGCTCTCGCCGAGGAACTGGGCGAACTCGTAGTTCTTCTTGTCCCGGAAGAACGGCAGGGCCGTGGTCCGGACGGCCTCGTACTCCTTGGCTTCGTAGAGGAGGCGGCAGAGGTCGAGGGCGTAGGGCGCGGAGTCGGGGGCCCGCCGGCTGGCTTCTTCGATGAGCGGTCGGGCCTTGGCCAGCTGGCCGGTGCGGAAATACTGCATGCCCCGGATGTTGGCGTAGGAGGGGTCGCTCGCCGGGGGCAGCGGCGCGTACATGATCCAGGACCGGGGCAGGGCGGTGTTGGCCGTGACGTAGAAGGCGGCGTTGGAGGTCAGGAGCGCCGTTCCGGACGGGTCGAGCAGCTCGACCTTGGCCGCGTAATAATCGGGGACGAAGCTGGCCAGGGGGAAGCTCTCGATGACCCGGAAGGGATCGGACGCCCCGGCCAGGGGCCGGCTGACGGCGGTCGCGACCTGGTCGTTCCGGACCATGGTGATGGACAGGCGGCCGCCGGTCTTCAGCTCGTCGGTCAGACCGCCGAGCTCGCAGAACAGGGTCAGCGTGTCCTGGACCGTGAAATCGTTGCGCGGCGAAGGCACGAGCTGGGTCTCGCCGACCGTGAACGGCTTGATCTGCCCGGCGAAGGACGGATTGCGGACGAGGCGGTTGGCCAGGACCGGGACGCTCAAGGTCAGGGCCCGGGCCGGGGGGATCTTGAGGGCGGCCTCGATGGAGCTGAATTCCTTGGAGACCGTGTTCTTCCAGAGCAGGCTGATCTTGTAATCGCCCTCGATGAGCGGGAAAGCGTCCTGGAAGGACACCTGGCGGTCCCGGATCTTGGCGAACTGCTCGCCGTTGAGCTCGAGCGGGACCTTGCGGTCGAACTGATAGACGGTCCGGCCCTCGGCGTCGGAGACGATGCCGTTGACGTCGAAGACGGTCCGGTAGATGCCCTCGAGGCGCTCGATGCTCAAACGGGAGGGCTCCAGGAGGTAGTGGACGAAGGACCGTCCGGCCTCGTCCCGGGTGATCTGGACGAGGGCGTCGCTCTCGATGTAGTTGGCCGTGTATTCGACCTCGACGATGTCCTTGTACTTGAGCAGCTTCTCGGCGTAGCCGTCCTTGACGGCCTCGTAGCCCATGCGCGGGATCTTCTGGCTGATGAGGATGTCGGAGGCCGGGCTGGGGTTCATGCCCTGGACGTACTCGCCGGGGATGAGGGACATGGCCACGTCGGCCAGGACGGCGTTGCGCTGCCGCAGCTCGCCCCAGGCCTGGAGGTAGTTCGTCATGTCGCCGTTGTAGAACGGCATGAGCTTCTGCGGCCCGTCCCGGACCGGCGAATAGAGGACGAAGTCGCCGGCCGCGTCCTTCTTGAAGAAGATGACGTTGAAGGCGTTCGGCAGGCCAGCCCCGGAGATGCCCTGGTAGAACCAGACGATCATCGGGTAGACGTCGGTCTCGTTCTCGTACCGCTCGATCGTCTTCGGCTCGCCCAGGGTGACGTAGACCCGGCCCATGTCGGAGCGCCAGCCGCCGGCCTTCAGGCCGCGCCCGAAGAACTTGTTGGCGTAATCGATGCGCCGGAAATGCTCGTCCTTGAACTTGTTCTCCGGCGTCGTCGGGTCCTCGTCGCGGGCCTTCCAGAAGGCGGTGATGAACATCTCCCGCTCCCGGTCGTTGCCGAGGCGCAGGAAGACGTCCTTCTCCTTGGGCGAGATGATGTAGGGGACCTCTTCTTCGATCCAGGCGCGGTAGCGAGGCGTCAGGTCCTTGACCGAGACCTTCTGCCCGGCCGCCGGCAGGGCGCCGAGCGCCAGGGCGCCGGCGAGGAGGAAGGCGATCGTTCGGGGCTTCATCACGAGGGTCCTTTCAGGTCGGCCGAGCGACAATTCAGTTTACCCCGTCCGAACCCGTTTTTCAACTTGCTTTCCCCTCCGGCTTTCCCTACACTGGACCCTCCGCCATGAAGTTCGTCGCCGATCTGCACATCCATTCCAAGTATTCGCGGGCCACGTCGAAGGACATGGTCCTCGAGGCCCTGGCGCCCTGGGCCAAGGTCAAGGGCATCTCCCTGCTGGCCACCGGGGACTTCACCCATCCGGAGTGGCTGTTCCTGATGAAAGAGCGGCTCGATCCCCTGGGCAACGGCTTCCTCAAGCTCAAGAACGGGACGGCGGCCCAGGACGCGCCGCCCTTCAAGGGGCTGGAGGCGATGGGACGTCCCATGACCTTCGTCCTGTCCGCGGAATTGAGCTTCATCTACTCGAAGGGGGGCCGGGTCCGCAAGGTCCACGTCATGCTCCTGGCCCCCGATTTCGAGTCCGTCGAACGGATCAACCGCCGGCTCCAGGCCTACGGCAACCTGGCCGCGGACGGGCGGCCCATCCTGGGGCTGGACGTCCGCCTGTTCAGCCGGATGGTCGCCGAGACGGCGCCGCGGGCGGTGATCATCCCCTCCCACGTCTGGACGCCCTGGTTCTCGCTGTTCGGGGCCAACTCCGGCTTCGACGCGATCGAGGAATGCTTCGAGGAGATGACGCCGTCGATCTTCGCCCTGGAGACGGGGCTGTCGTCCGATCCGCCGATGAACCGCCGGCTGGCGGCCCTCGACCGCTTCGCCCTGATCTCCAATTCGGACGCCCATTCGCCGTCCAAGATCGGCCGCGAGGCCAACGCGTTCGACACCGACTTCAGCTTCCGCGGGCTCATGGACGCGCTGCGGGCCAACGACCCGGCCCGGTTCCTCTACACCGTCGAGTTCTTCCCCGAGGAAGGCAAGTACCATTACGACGGGCACCGCAAGTGCGGCGTCGTGTCGGCGCCGCGCGAGAGCCTGCGGACGAACGACCTCTGCCCGAAATGCGGCAAGAAGCTGACGATCGGCGTCCTGCACCGCGTCGAGGAGCTGGCCGACCGGGAGCCGGGCGAGGAGCGCCCCGGCCCGATCCCCTTCAAGACCCTCGTCCCGCTCAACGAGATCATCGCCGAGGCCGTGGGCAAGACGCCCGACAGCCAGGGCGTCTGGGACCTCTATTTCCGCTTTATCCACGCCTTCGGCGACGAGCACGCCGTCCTGACCGACGTCCCGGTGGACGAGTTGGCCCGCCTGGCGCCCGACCGGGTGGCCGAAGGCGTCGACCGCATGCGCCGGGGCCTGGTCTCGATCGCCCCCGGTCACGACGGCGAGTACGGCCGCGTCCGCCTCTTCGACGAAGGCCCCGCGGCCGAGGCCTGTTCCCCCCAATTATCCCTGTTTTGACGCCGCGGCGGCGATTTGACAAAGCCCCGGACGGCCCCTATATTGGTGTCGGATCGCACGGGCCATGGAAATCGAAATGAAGGTCAAGGGGCTGGTCGTGGACCCGATCTCCAAGATGCCCATCGTCGTGCTGGAGAACCCCCGCAACGAGCAGATCCTGCCCATCTGGATCGGGGTTTTCGAGGCCAACGCCATCGCCCTGACCATCGAGAACGTCCCCACTCCCCGCCCCATGACCCACGACCTCCTCAAGAGCTTCCTCGAGAAGCTCGATATCGCCATCGAGAAGATCGTGGTCAACGACGTCCGCAACAACACCTTCTTCGCCCTCATCCATTGCCGCCGGGCCGACGAAGCGATCGTCATCGATTCGCGCCCCTCCGACGCCATCGCCCTGGCCCTGCGGACGAGCTCGCCCATCTATGTCGAGGACGAGGTGGTCAAGAAGGCCAACGGCCTCAAATTCGACGAGAAAGTCGAATCCTCCGAAAAGCTGCGGAAATGGCTCGAGACCCTGCAGCCCGACGATTTCGGCAAGTATAAGATGTAGCCTCACGTCCGGAGCTTGAGCAGCCCCGCGACGCCCGCCGACCCGAAGATCAGATCGGCCCCCCAGGCGCCCAGGAACGGGCTCAAGACCCCCGCGGCGCCGAGGCTGCGGAAGACGGCGAACGCTCCCCAATAGGCCATGGCCAGCACGACGCAAAGACCGACCCCCACAAGAGCGCCCCGGCGGCCGGCCCGCAGGCCGAAAGGGACGGCCAGCAGGGCCATGACCAGGCTGACGAACGGCAGGGCGACCTTCTGGGCCAGCTCGGCCCTCAACCGCACGGCCGGGAAGCCCATGGCCCGGACGTCCCGGGCATAGCGCCGGAGGTCCCGGTAGGTCATCCGCAGCGGCTCCCGCCAGGGCGCGAAGAAGGCGTCCCGGTCGCCGGCCGCGTCGAGGCGGCCGCCGGGCGTGCGGACGAAAGCCGGTCCCGCGGGTCCCGAGAAATCGCGGATCCAAACGTCCCCGAGAACCAGCTCGCCGCCGGCGAAAGAGGCCTTCCCGGCGAAGAGGCGGCGGGACAGCGCCCAGCGGCCGGGATCGATCTCGAAGACCGACAGCCGGCCGAGGGTCGAGGACTCCGGCTCGAAAAGGTCGTAATGGTAGATCCGGACGCCGCCGCGGCCCAGGACCCAATGCCGGTCGGCCAGGCCGGGGCTCCGGAGCGGCGATCCGTTGAGGGCGTTCCAGGCCGCCTCGGCCCGGGCGTGCGACGCCGGCACGATCCGTTCCTGCACCAGGAAGGCCAGCAGGCTGGCCCCCGCCGCCAGGACGACGACGGGGAGAACGGCGCGGTAGACGCTGACGCCGCTGGCCTTCATCGCCGTGGCCTCGTTCGTCCGGGCCAGGACGCCAAGCGACAGAAGCGCCGCGGCCAGGACGGAGACGGGCAGGAGAAAGGCCAGCAGCTCGGGCAGCCGGAACCAGACATAGCCGGCCAACAGGCCGACGGGGCGGCCGTTCCGGAGGGCTTCGTCCAGACCGTCGAAGAAGGTGACGAGATAAGCGACCGCGGTCAGGGCGGCCAGGGCCAGGACCAGAAGGGCCAGGAACTTGCGCGACACATAGCGGTCGAGGAGGCCGGGGAAACGGACGGAGAGGCGGGCGGTCCGCGCCCGGCCGCGGCCGGGCGCGGCCGGGCGGGGCCCGGCGGCGAGCGGCGAGGGTGCGTCGCGGGGCCGGGCCGGCGCCGGCCGAACGGGCCGTCCGAGCGGGAGAGAGCCGCGACGGCGGCGCGAGCGCAGGAGCAGCCAGGCGGCGGCGGCGAGCAGGGCCAGGTCCGGGGCCCACATGCCGAGAAGGGCGGAGATACGGCCGTCCATGGCCGCCTTTTCGCCGGCCGTGAGCAGGACGTAGTAGAGCAGGATGAGGACGAGGCTCAACGAGAAGCCGCCGGTCCGGCCGGTCCGGCCGGTCATGATCCCGAGCGGCAGGCCGAGGAGGGCGAAGACGAGACAGGCGGCCGGCAGGGCGAACTTCTTATGGATCTCGACGCGGTGGGCCCGGGCCTGCCGCGGCTCGGCCCCGTCCGGGCCCCGCCCGGCCTCGAGGGCCCGCAGGTCGCGGACGAGCTCGCCGATGTCCTTCTCCCGGACCCGCTTGCCGCTCGCGACCGAGGGAAAGAGCCTCTCGACGTCGATCTCCTCCTCCAGCCGGGCGAACGACGTCAGGGTGTCCCGGCCCGGATCGCCGGCCGGGCCGGCGTAGACGAGGCCGTCGGCCAGCTCGAGGATGGCCCGCCGCCGCTCGGGATAGAAGCGCACCGCGCCGCTGCGGGCCATCACCAGCCGGTGGTCTTTCGTGCCGCGGTCCAGGTCCGCGAAGACGTCGTGCCAGACCTTGTCCGGACCGATGTCCCGGACGAAGAAGACCAGGCCCGGCAGCGTCTCGTTGAACTCGAGCGGTTGGACCTTCAGCCGGACGCGGCCGAGGACGGAGGCGGTCATGTCGCGGACCCAGGCGTCGTTGGCCCGCGGCGCCCACCAGAGGGCCAGGGGCAGGGTCAGGAGGAATCCGGCCAGGCCGAAGAGGGCCAGCGGCCGGGCCAGGCGCCGGGGGCCCACCCCGACCGAGGCCAGGGCGACGATCTCGGAATCGGCGGACAAGCGGGCCAGCCCGCCCAGGATGCCCATCAGGACGGCCATGGGCAGGGCGAAGACGAGGAGGGACGGGACCAGCAGCCCGAGGAGCCGGACGGCCCTCGAGGCCGGCACGCCCTTGTCGATGAACAGGTCGGCGACGAGCAGGACCTGGTTCATCAGCAGGACGAAGGTGATGAGCAGGAGCCCGACAAGAAAGGGGGGGACGATCTCGCGCAGGACGTAGCGGTCGAGGAGCTTGGCCATCCCGCCGCCTATGATATGGCGGCTCCAAGAAGGGGTCAAACCCAAATTTCTTCGATTTCCCCGGACCGGTGGTTCACCGGAACGGACCGAGAAGCGGAAAAATCGAAGAAATTCGGGTTTGACCCCTTCCAAAAGAAAGCCCCGGGCGGAAGGCCGCCCGGGGCTGGCGATGCGTCGTGACGGGACCGTCCCCGAAAGGACCGTCCCTCCGAGAACTCAGTACATGTCGCCGGGAGGGGTCGGATACGCGGGCTTCCTGTCCTCTTCGGGCAGTTCCGCGATGAGACCCTCGGTGGTCAGCAGCAGGCCGGCGATCGAGGCCGCGTTCTGGAGCGCGATCCGGACGACCTTGGTCGGGTCGAGGATGCCGCCCTTGATCATGTCCTCGTACTTCTCGTTCAGGGCGTTGAAGCCCATGTCCTGCTTCAGCTCCTTGACCTTCTCGACGACCACGGAGCCTTCGAAGCCGGCGTTGGCCGCGATCTGGCGCAGGGGCTCCTCGATGGCCCGCCGGATGATGTTGGCGCCGATCTTCTGGTCGCCCTCGGCGTCGAGCTTTTCGAGCGACTTCTGGGCGCGGATCAGGGCCACGCCGCCGCCGGGCACGATGCCTTCCTCGACGGCCGCCTTGGTGGCGTGCATGGCGTCCTCGACCCGGGCCTTCTTTTCCTTGAGCTCGGTCTCGGTGGCCGCGCCGACCTTGATCAGGGCCACGCCGCCGACCATCTTGGCCAGCCGCTCCTGGAGCTTCTCGCGGTCGTAGTCGGAGGTCGTCTCCTCGATCTGGGCGCGGATCTGCTTGATCCGGGCCTGGACGTCGCCGGCCTTGCCGAGGCCCTCGACGATCGTGGTGTTGTCCTTGTCGATGACGACCTTCTTGGCCTCGCCGAGCCAATCGGCGCCGACCTTCTCGAGCTTGACCCCGATCTCCTCGGTGATGACCTGGCCGCCGGTCAGGACGGCGATGTCCTCGAGCATGGCCTTGCGGCGGTCGCCGAAG
>CAZNPB010000070.1:0-13329 GCA_964574895.1 uncultured Eubacteriales bacterium | reverse complement strand
GGCTCGTCGGCCTCGATCTGGCTGAAGTCGGGATTGGCCGTCAGGTCGAGGGTCGTGTTCGAGCTCAGCCCGAGCTTGAAGTTGGCGCCGGGCTCGAAGGCGAACTTCCGGCCTTCGATCGTCCCGCCGCCGCGGGCGAGCGAGGTGACGAAGGGCATGACCTCGACGTTGCGGCTGCGCTCGACGGCGCCGCGGATGACGAAAGGCCGGCCGTTTGACAGCAGGCCGGGGATGTCCCGGGAGTACGTCGGGTGCATGATGACCTCGCCGGTGCGCGGCAGGTTGCGGCCCAGGACGATGTTCCAGGTCTTGAGGTCGTCGTTGGGGAAGCGCAGGCTCTTGAAGGGGATGGCCATCTCGACCGTGTAACCCTCGGCGTCGACCCGGCCTTCGGAATAGAAGACCGTGTCCCAGCTGTCGTCCATGTTGTCGTTGCCGCCTTCCTCGACGCGCATCATGTCCATCTGGACGCCGGCGGGATTGATGAGGAAGGAAAAGGCCCGGCGCTTCTCGTTGAAGGTGTCGAGCATGATGAAGACCCAGTCGTCTTCCATGCAGTTGTCGCGCTTGGTGATGGAGCAGCGGACCTTGGAAGACTGGGAATCGGAGGCCCGGAAGGCGACGTAGAGGTTCTTCTCGTCGTGGGCGAGATAAGCCACCGTCTTTTCGGTCGGGACGCCGTTCTCCTTGGGGGAGAGCTGGACGAAGGCCTCGACCTTCAGGGCCTCGGTCTCCCAAATGGGGTTGTCGAGGACGCCGTCAATCCTGGGCGCGTGGGTCAGCCGGGGGATCTCGAGGGCCGTCTTGTCCTCCGCCGCGGGCCGGGCCGGGCCGGCGGGAGCGGCCGCCGTCAGGGCGATCGACGCCAGGGAAACCGCCGCGCCGAACGCCATGACCGAGGCGACGAACCGGAGAGGCTGTTTCATCTTCGTCATCCTTCCGGAGAATGCGTCCCCGCCCCCGCCCCCCCTCTCTCCCACGCTCTACTGACGAAACAGGGCGCGAAAAGGTTCCCGGCGGCGCCCGGCAGGCCGCTCCTCAGGGTTGACCCTCTCCGCGGGGGCATGACTGGCGCGACCGGTTGCCTGGCGGCCCGGGATGGCCTTATAATGGCCGGCGGCTGCCGAGATCTTCAGTGCGGAGGTCCTCGTGATCAGGAAAAGCGCGCTCGCTCCCGTTCTCGCCCTCGTCCTGGCTCTGACCGCCTTCCTGCCCCTGGCCGGGCAGACGCCCGATCCCGACCGCTGGCTCGACACGGCCCCGGCCCGCGACGGCAACGTCCGGTTGGTCATCTTCAATCCCGAGATGTTCAACATCCGGGCCCTGGTCTCGCTGCGCCGGAACGGCGTCATCGACATCCCCAACCTGACGGTCGTCGGGGTCTACCACGAGCGCCAGGCCGGCAACTTCGCGGACAGCCGCAAGTACGTCGAGGAGAACAAGCTCGACTGGTTCAAGTTCCACGTCGTCCGGGCCGAGATCGCCGAGCCGGCCCTGTTCAGGGCCAACGCCTGCACGCCCGAGTTCGAGCGCATCGTGGCCCGCGCCGACGGCGTCATCTTCTTCGGCGGGCCCGACATCCCGCCCTCGATCTACGGCGAAAAGACCCTCCTGCTGACGGAGATCAGCGACCCCTACCTCCACCGCTTCGAGTCCTCGGCGGTCTTCCACCTCCTCGGGGGATCGCAGGACCCGAAATTCAAGCCGCTCCTCGAAGGCCGGCCCGGCTTCCCGGTCCTCGGCATCTGCCTGGGCTTCCAGACCCTCAACGTCGGCACGGGCGGGACGCTGGTCCAGGACATCTGGACCGAGGTCTACAAGGCCACGACGGCCGAGGACGTCATCGCCCTCGGGCCGGAGCAGTGGCACAACAATCCCTATCGCCTCCTCTTCCCGCTCGACAGGCTCTACGGCTACAGCTTCCACTCGCTCCAGCTCGGCGACAACGGCCTGTTCGTCAAGGCCCTGGGCTTCAAGTCGGCCGACCACCCCCGCATCTTGAGCTCGCACCATCAGGCCCTGGAGAAGATGGGCCGCGACCTCGTGGCTGTCGCCAGCTCGCGCGACGGCAGGATCGTCGAGGCCGTCCAGCACGCCAAGTACCCGCACGTCCTGGGCGTCCAGTTCCACCCCGAGCATCCCCTGCTCTTCGACGCCGAACCCCGCCTGCGGCAGAAGCCGGGCGACGCGCCGACCAGCTACCTGGCCATCCTCGAGAGCGCCCCGCCGAGCGTCGAGTTCAACAAGGCCATCTGGCGCTGGTTCGCCGGCCGCCTGGTCGAGAGCCACGGCCGCTAGAACGGCCCGGCGCTCCGCGCCCGCAACATTCGGCCGGGCCGGCGCGTATTATCGATGAGCGCCGCTCTCGGCTCCGCGGCGTTTTGACAGCCCCTCCGGCGGCGGCTATCATGGTATCAACCGAATCGGTTTCGCCCTGCCTCCGAGAGCGAGGAGAACCCGGGATGAGGGCGTTCGCGTCGCTGTTCCGGCGGGCCCGGCCCGCGCCCGCGCTCCGCGTCAAGAGCGGGGACGCGTTCGCCCGCCGGGCGGAAGAACTGGGCGTCACCGCCCGCGAAGGCGAGATCGTCCGCCTGCTCCTCGAGGGCCAGGACGGCAAGGCGATCGCGGAACGGCTCTTCATCTCCGAGCACACGGTCAAGAACCATCTCCATCACATCTACCGCAAGCTCGGCCTCCGGAACCGCATCCAGCTGGCGCGCTGCTTCCAGTCGGCGCTCGAAGAGCCCGGCCGCGGCCCCGAGGTCCGGCCGGTCCTCATCCGGCGGGCCGTCCTGCCGCTGCTGGCCCTGGTCCTCGTCCTGGCGGCGGTCCTGATCTCCTGGCGGACCTGGGGCACCCGTCCCCGGCCGGCCGCCTTCCCGCCGACGCCGGCCTTGGCGGTGCTCGACTTCGAGAACCTCTCGGCCGACCCCGAGCTGGGCAAGTGGGTGACCGGCCTGCCGCTCCTGCTGGCCACGGACTTCGGCCAATCCAAGCGCCTCCGGACCGTCGGCGACGACG
Organism: uncultured Eubacteriales bacterium; assembly: GCA_964574895.1. Taxonomy (GTDB): domain Bacteria; phylum Acidobacteriota; class Aminicenantia; order Aminicenantales; family Saccharicenantaceae; genus RBG-16-66-30. The sequence continues at coordinate 10,308 of CAZNPB010000070.1, read as the reverse complement.
CCGTCTACGGCGCCCTCAAGAAATTCGACCTGACCGGGCGGCGGCGCTATTCGCGCGAGGAGCTGCGGCGCCTGGCCAAGGAGATGAAGGCCGACTACCTGATCAGCGGCACCGTTCTGGCCGCGGCCGGGAGGATCGTCGTCACCGCTTATCTCCAGGACGCCCGGACCGGGATCACCATCAGGACCGAGATGCTGGACTGCCAGGACGAGAAGGACCTGATGCAGAAGGCGGATGGGCTGGCCAAGTCCATCCGCTCGGGCCTGGCCCGCAACGCGGCCCAGGCCGTCGACGACATCGACCTCGACATCGAGGTCCTGACGACCACGTCCGCCCTGGCCTACAAATATTACGCCGAGGGCTGGCGTTACCACCGGACGGGCGACTTCGAGCAGGCCCTGCTCATGCTCGGCAAGGCCGTGGAGATCGATCCGGAATTCGCCATGGCCTACCGGATGATGGCCGTCAACGCCCGCGATCTCCGCTACATCGACCGGGAGGCCGAGTACCTGCGCCGGGCTTTCGATCTGACGGCCCGCCTGCCCGAGGACTGCCGGGAGCGCCACCTCATCCGGGCCGACTACTATGCCAAGCTCGAGCCGACCTGGGAGTTGGCGGTCGCCGAATTCAAGAAGGTCCTCGAGAACCACCCCTACGATCTGGTCGCCAACAACGGCCTGGCGGTCCTGTGTTACGAGACCGAGGACTTCGCCGCCGCCGTCAAGTACGCGGACGTCCCCGTCCGTCAGGGCACGTCCGATCCGTTCCCGCATCACACCAAGGCCGCCGCTCTCCGGGCCCTGGGCCGGTCCAGGGAGGCCGTTCGGGCCCTGAACGCCTATCTCGCGGATTGCCCGGCCAATCGGCTGATCTATCAGACGCTCGTGGCCATCCTGCTCGAAAGCGGGGACCTCGCGGGCGCGGCCGCGATCCTCGACAAGGCCGCGGCCATTTTCCCCGATCCGTCCTGGTCGAACTGGAAAGGCGTGCTGCTCTTCCTGACCCGGGGGCCGGACGCGGCGCGCGAGGAGTTCCGCCGTCTCTTTCTCATGGAAGAGGCCTCCTGGCACCTGCGGGCCCGGTTGCGCCTGATCCTGCTGGCCGCGGCCGAGGGCCGCTACGCCGAAGCCGAGAAGGAATGCCGCGAAGGCGTCGGCCTGGCCGAATCCATCCACGAATTCATGTGGTCCAAGGACATCCGGTCCCTGCTCGGCCAGACCCTGCTCGACCAGGGGAAGGCCGAGGCCGCCCTGGCCGAGTTCCGGGCGGCGGTCGTCGGGGCCGACAGCGACGCGGCGCGGACGCGGGCCCGGCTGGTCGGCCTGGGCGAGGCCTGCGCCCGGACCGGAGACCTGGCCGGGCTCGACGACGTGAGGCGGAGGTTTCAGGAACTGGTCGGCCCCGGCGCGCCCAAGCGCCTGGTCCGGGATCACGACCTCTTCACCGGGATCGTCGAATTCGAGCGCGGCCGTTTCGCCGAGTCGGTCGCCGCCCTGGAGCGGGCCGCGGCCGCCCTGCCGCCCACCTTTCCGGCCGCGGCCTACGAGCCCATCGTTCTCTACTATCTGGGGCTGGCCCGGGAAAAGGCCGGCGACGCCGCCGGGGCGGTGTCGGCGTTCGAAACGATCTCGGGCCAGACCGGCCTGCGTTTCTTTTTCGGCGATATCTACCCTCTGGCGGTGCTCGGCCGGGCGCGGGCGGAGCAGATGCTCGGCCGCTGGGGCGACGCCATCGCGGGCTACCGGTTTTTCCTCGAGCTCTGGAAGAACGCCGATCCGGGGCGGCCCGAGGTCGAGGAAGCCCGGACCCGTCTCGCTACGCTGACCGGCCCGTCGGCGTCCCGCCGCTGATAAAAGAGAGGGTCAAACCTACCTTTTACCCATTTTCGCGGGTCGAGCGGATCTGGCCTCTTCTGCTGGACGTTCAGGACTGTGTGCCAAATCGGGCCCAGCCGCGGCACAAAAAGAAAATGGGTAAAAGGTAGGTTTGACCCTCTCGGAAGGAAAGAGGGGGGCCCGCCCCACCGGGACTGGGGCGGGCCCGACGGGCTCCGCGTCGTTCCCCTCGCAGGTGTCTAGAACGAGAACCGCATGCCGAAGCGCCCGGAGATCGGAGCCATGAAGCTGTAGGGCTTGCCGAAGCGGGGATCGATGTCCGCGTCGGCCGGGGGCTCCCAGTTGGCCGAGAGCAGGGCCGCGTCGCCCGGCGAGATGTTGTAGCGGTACTTGATCGAGAAGATCCGCTGGGCCGTCCGGCCATTGAAGATGTTGTCGACGTTCAGGTTGAACCGCAGCGACTTGCGCCCGCCGAGCTTGACCTCGTACTCGAAGTAGCCGTTGGCGAAAAAGACGAACGGCGTGCGGCCCATGTTCCCCCGGTTGAAGGGGAAGTAGCTTTCCGAGTCGACGTACCATTCCTCGGTCACGGGCGTGCCGCTGTAGGCGTTGGCGACCAGCCCGATGGTCAGGCCGAAGGGCAGGGCCACGCTGCCGTAGGCCTTGAGCGAATGCGGCCGGTCCGTCGGCAGGAAGCCGTCGATCGGGTTCAGGGCCTTGTCGTAGGCCAGGTGCCACATGTCGAAATAGCGCTCGCCGTTCGGCGAGTTGCGGCCGTCCTCGTCGGAGGAGGCCAGGCCGCTGTAGTTGCCGGTCAAGCGGCTCAGGGTGTAGGAGAAGCCGCCCTGCCAGCCGTTGCCGAAGCGCTTTTCCAGGGACAGGTTCATGGCATAGTAGTCGCGCTTGGCTTTGGGCGAATCGGGCGTGCCGGGCAGGAGCAGGCCATTCTGGCGGCACTCTTCGAAGATACTGTGCATGTACTCGCCGCCGGGGTTGCCGTAGTAGAACTTCTCGATGGGCACGCCGACGTCCTCGATGGCCCAGAGCACTTTCTTGTTGACCAGGCGCAGGGACAGCGACGTGTCCTCGGTCAGCTTCTTCTCCAGGCCGAGGGAGATCTCGCGCTGGGTGAAGGGCTTCATGTCCGGGTCGATGGCGTCGAACAGGGGCGGCCGGAAGTCGATGACCGTCAGCTGCGTGCCCGGGAAATTGCCGTTGACGCCGATCTGGGTGTAGTCCCAGTCGTCCAGCGTGTAGTAGGAGCTTTTCCATTTGAGGCCGCCCAGGCCGTTGGCGCCCATGCTCAATTTCATGACGTCCTGGAAGATGGCGTAGCTGCCGAAGATCTTGAGGCTGGAGTCGCCGTTGACGTCGTAGGCGAAGCCGAGCCGCGGCGAGAGCTTGTCCTCGAAGCCGAAGTTGACCGGCTTCGTGATCCCGGCGTAGGTCGGATCGGTCGTGTAGCTCGGCAGGTACTCGGCCTCGGTCCGCAGGCCGACGTTGAGGGTCAGCCGCTGGGCGATCGTCCAGCTGTCCTGGAGATAGAGGGACCAGCTGTTCATGTTGACCGTGTAGACCTCGCCGTAGGGACCGGCGTCGCCGAAGCCGCGGATGGCGTAGTAGCCGTAGGCGCCGCGGCCGTAGTTCGTCCCGTAGGCGACGAGGTCCTGGTCCCAGCCCAGGAAGACGATGGACTGCTGGGCCGTTTCGTTGACGTTCTGGGTCCGGCGCATGAACTGGACGCCCGCCTTGAGGGCGTGCTCGCCGGCCAGGTTGAGGTAATAGGTGAAGTCGGAGTTGACGGACAGGCGGCTGTCCATCCGCCGGGACAGGCCCATGACGTTGGCTCGTGAGAAGTTCTGCCACCCGGGCGGGTGCTTGAGATCGTCCGGGATCTCGGCGAACATGTTGTTGGTGACAAAGGCGTACGAGCCGGGCTGCTCCAGGCGGAAGGCGTAATAGGGCGTGCTCGGCAGCTCGGCCACCCGCCCGTTCTGGTTGTTGAAGAAATATCCGCCGCGGACGCTCAACAGGGCGTTGTTGCTCAAGGTCAGATCGGCGTAGGCGGTGGCCGAGTAGTTGGGATAGGAATAGCCGACGTTGTTGTAGTCGCCCGTGGCGTTGGACAGCGCGGCGTAGGTCTGGTCGGCGGGATAGGCCAGGGGGTCGCCGCCGCCCCTGTACTTGAAGATGTTCATGACCAGGCTGGCCCCGGCCCGGAGGTTCTTCAGCGGCTGGGACGACAGCTTGAAGGAGGCGTTCCAGGTCCGCTCCGTCCGCCGGTAGGCGTTGGTGCCTTCGGCCCCCTGGACGGTCATATCCATGGTCCGGTCCCGCAGGAACAGGCTCGGCGTGACGGCCCCGAAGAACCAGAGCCGGTCCTTGAGGATGTAGCCGCCGAGCATGGCGCCGACCTCGTAGGAGGCCTCCTTGTCCCGGCCGACGTAATCCGCGTACGGGTAGTAGCGGGCCTGCGTGTCGTCGAGCAGGTCGAGCGAGAGGCGGTCGCGACGCCGGCCCTCGAGGGCCGTGCCCGAATAGTAGCCGATGATCTCGCCGTGGTAGCTGTTGCCGCCGGAGCGGGTGATGACGTTGACGACGCCGCCGACCGAGCCGCCGTACTCGGCGTTGTAGCCGGAGGCCTTGACCTGGACCTCTTCGGCGAAATCGAAGACCACGTTCTGCTTGCGCGCCCCCCCCGACAGGTCGGAGGTGTCCATGCCGTCGACGAAGAAGACGTTCTCGGCGCCCGAGGCGCCGTCGACGGACAGGCCGGCGAGCAGGTCATTCTCGGCCTGGACGCCGGGCAGCATGGTCATCAGGGAATCGAAGCTGCGCCCTTTGGGCAGGGCGTTGAAGGTCTGGGCCGTCAGCACCTGGCCGCGGGCCGCGTTCTTGACGTCGATGAGCGGGGCCTGGCCGATGACCACGACCTCCTCCGCGATGGCGCTGGGCTTCATGGCCGCGTCCACCACCAGGGCTTGCTCGACGCCGAGGGCGATATCGTTGCGGACGACGGCGGCGAAGCCCGGCAGGCTGAAGGTCACGACGTAGGGCCCCGGCGGCAGCGCCAGGAGGCGATAGACGCCGTTCGTGTCGGTGACGGCGGCCGCCGTCCCCACGAGTCGGGGACTCTTGGCCTCGACGGACACGCCCGGAAGGGGCGCGCCCTGGTCGTCGACCACCGTACCTATAATCCTGCCGGCCGTGGGAGCCTGAGCGGAGAGGACCCCGGCCAGGAGAAGCGCGGCGATCGTGACGATCCCGATCGATCTGAAGGCTTTCATGGTTTCTCCTTGTCCCGGACCGAACCCCCGGAGGGGGCGGCCGGGCCGTTCTCTCGTTCCACGCGCCGGACGCGCCGCCCGACGCGTTGAGATGTCTTGGCCTGGAGCGAGCGGCCCCTTGGCGGGGCGGCGGGATCGGGCCCAAGGCCCGGCGCCGTGCAGCGGGGCGGTCTCGCTCCCCCTGGGAAGGCATGGGTCGATATAATGGCGGCTGGTCGGGGCACCTCCTTTGAGGAATAAGCGGGTCATCGAAGCGTTGGCGTCCATGGTCGTTCCGGTCTTTCGCCTCACGCTCCCACCATAGGCCCGCGGCCGGCGGCGTAAATGGGCGGAACGGCCCATTTCCCCATATGAGACGAAAGGCCCAGGCCTCGTCGTCTGGGAGGGGGGCCGGGCCGGAGGCCGGGGAGCTCCGGCCAAAATGGGGAGGAAATGGGGGACACATTACTGTGTCCCCTATTTTTCTCGAAGGGGGGCAGGGGGAAAGTCGGGACAGGGTATTGTGTCCCCCATCTTGCCTTGAGGATTGGTATCGGGGCCCTAATTTAATAGAATAGGGCCGATTCGACCGAAGGAGGCAGCCATGAGATACGGCATCGGGACTATGCTCATCCTCATCGCCCTGGCCGCGGCCTGCGCCAAGCCGGCCAAGGCGCCCCAGGGCATCCTGTTCAAGGACGACCTGGCCTTCCTGCGCCAGCACACCAAGGTCCTGGTGCTCGGCGCCGACGGTCCGGCCCAGGTGGCGGTCAATCCCGACCTCCAGGGCCGGGTCATGACCAGCACGGCAGGGGGGCCCGAAGGATTGAGCTTCGGCTGGATCGGCCGGGAAGCCATCGCCTCGGGCGTCAACAACCCGCACATGAACTCCTTCGGCGGCGAGGACCGCTTCTGGCTCGGTCCGGAAGGCGGCCAGTTCTCGATCTTTTTCAAGAAGGGCGACCCCTTCGACCTCGACCACTGGTGGACGCCGCCGGCCGTCAACGAAGGCGCCTTCGACATCGTGGATCAGGCGGCGGACCGGATCCGCTTCCGCAAGGTCGTCCATCTCGAGAACTACACGGGGACCGCGTTCGACCTCGAGGTCGGCCGGGAAGTCCGCCTGCTCGGGGCGGCCGAGATCGGGGCGCTCGGCATCACCGTCCCGGCCGGCGTCAAGACGGTCGCCTACGCCTCCGACAACGCCATTACCAATCTCGGCGTGAACGTTTGGACCAGGGACACGGGGTTGCTCTCGATCTGGATCCTGGGCATGTTCAATCCCTCGCCGGCGACGACCATCGTCATCCCGTTCCGGACCGGCGCGGCCGCGGAGCTGGGGCCGGCCGTGAACGACGCCTACTTCGGCAAGGTCCCGGCCGACCGCCTCGTCGTCGACGAGGCCAGGGGCGTCCTCTACTTCTCCGGCGACGGAAGGTACCGCAGCAAGATCGGCCTCTCCCCGGCCCGGGTCAAGCCGTTCGCCGGGAGCTTCGACGCCGCCAACGGCGTGCTGACCCTCGTCCACCTGACCATCCCGGACGGCGCGACCGACTACGTCAACTCCATGTGGGAGATCCAGGAGAAGCCCTTCGCCGGCGACGTCGTCAACAGCTACAACGACGGGCCCGCGGCGCCGGGGGCCAAACCGCTCGGGCCGTTCTACGAGCTCGAGACCTCGTCGCCGGCCGCGGCCCTGGCGCCCGGCCAGACCCTGGCCCACGTCCACACGACCATGCATTTCGCCGGGCCGAAGAAGGCGCTCGACGGGATCGCCCGCGCGGCCCTCGGGGTCGGGCTCGACGAGATCGAGAAGGCCCTGCCCAAGAAGTGACGGCCGCGGGCCGGAGCGGGCGCCGTTTTCTTGACGCGGCGTTGACAACTTCGCGGCCGCCGGGAGCGATCATAAGGGCGGTCGGAACGGCCGCCGGGGGGGGCCGGGAAAGGAAGTGGCGATGCCGCGACAGCGCCAGGCGGGCCTGCTCGCCGTTCTTGCAGTCCTGGCGCTTATCCCGGGCTGCATCTCGGTCCTCGGGAGCGCGACCCAGCGGATCAGCATCGCCGCCCGGCCGGACGAAGCGCGCGTCCTCGTGGACGGGGCTTACGCGGGGAACGCCCCGGTCCGCGTGAGGTTGCCCCGGAGGGGGCCGCACATCGTGCGCATCGAGAAGGACGGATACCGGCCGGTCGAGATCCGCCTGAAGGGGCGCAAAGCCTGGTTCTTCCCGGCCCTGGCTAATTTGATGTGGGCCCCGCCGATCCTGCTGGCGACCGTGAATCCCGACGCCCAAACAAGGAAACAGGAGTTCTGGAACGGGGCCGGGCTCGGGCTGGCCGTGGCCCTGCCGCTGACGGGCCTGGCGATCGATCTCCTGTCCTCCAAGTCGACGATCGTATCGCCGAAACGGATCAGTGTGACGCTGGAAAAGGGCGATGGGCGGCCGGGACAGGCGCCGATCGTCGTCGAGGTCGGACGGCAGGCGGCCCGAAGGCCGCGGCGGATCAGCCTCGTTCTTGACTATAACTAGGCCCAATGTATATACTATGTATATACTTTAGAGCCTGACCATGAAAACGCGCATCCTGAAGTGGGGCAACAGCCTGGCCGTCCGCATCCCGAAGTCGTTCGCCGAGGGAGTGGGGTTCGGCGAGGGCAGCCCGGCCGAGATGGACCTCGAGGACGGGACCATCGTCCTCAAACCCGACCGCGATCGGGTCTGGGACCTGGAGGAGCTCTTGGAAGGCGTGACCGACGACAACCTCCACCCGGCCTGGGGGTCCGAAGCGGCCGCCATCGATGACGCCGAAGCCGCCGGCGAGGGCGAGGACGGCCCTTCCGGAGGCCGGAGCGGACCGGGCGGCGGGGAAGGCCGTTGAAGCGGGTCTTCGACGTCCCCGAGCGCGGCGACGTGGTCAGGCTGTCCTTCCCGGCCGGACCGGGCCGGAAGCGGACGGTCGGGCGCCGGCTCGCCGTCGTGCTCTCGCCGCAGGCCTACAGCGGGCGGGTCGGTTTGGCCCTCCTCTGCCCTGTCGTCACGGAGATCAAGGGCTATCCTTTCGAGGTCCCCCTGCCCCAGGGCCTCCCCGTCCGGGGAGCCGTCCTGGCCGACCAGGCGGCGAGTCTCGACTGGCGGGCCCTGCGGGCCGAGAGGATCTGCGCCCTTCCCGAGGGCGTCGTCGAGGAGATCCTGGGCAAACTGAAGGCCCTCCTGGCCTGACGCCCCGCCCGGGCGATCACCGTTCAGGCCCCCAACCGCCGCCTTGCCGGCCTCGAGACGGGGCCGCTCCCCGGGGACTCGCGCTCCCTCTTATAAGCTCACGACCCAGTTTTCGTTAAGCCGGCCTCCGGGCCCGCGGCAGGCCGTCTGGGCAAAATGGGAAGAATTCGGACAAGGCCCGCCGCCTCATTGACAGACGTTGCCCGCGGACCCATGGTGAGGGCAGAGCGACGACGACCATGCCCCTTCGGACCGAGGGAGCCCGGATTCGGCAAGAAAAAGGGACATGGTCCGCTGTCAAGGGGGGTGGGGAGAGGGAGAGGCGCCGACTGCCCTGAGGCCCTGACGGTGAGCCTCGAGCGCTTCTTCCTCGGCCGGTTATTCCGGCGGGCCGGGGGGACGGTCCCCCGGCTTTTTTTTGCCCCCGGGGTCCGCCAAAAATGCGATTGAGCTATCCGCGGTTCGTTTCGGGACCAGCAATCCCGCTATTGTGTCCCGACTTTTCCCTGCCTGTAAAAGTGGGGACAGGGTATGGTGTCCCCCCATCTCAAGGGCCGGAGAAGACGGCTTCGGCGGCGGGAGTGTATTCGCCGTCGGGGCCGTAGAGGACGAGCGGGGGCATGAGCTCGACGCTCTCCCCCGCCCCCGCCGGTCCCGTCCCCGGTCCAACCGGCGCGCGGCCGAGCTCGATCAGGAACAGGTTGGGCGGCTCGTCCCGTCGGGGATGGACGTAGCGCAGCCGGCGGGGCGCCAGGCCGCATCCTTCCGCCGCGGTCAGAAAGTCCCGCCGCCGTTTCTCCGGATAGACGAACGCGGCCCGGCCGTCCGGCGCCAGCCACCCGGCGGTCTGCCGCAGGATGTCGCCGATCGCGCCGTGGACCTCGTGCTTGGCCGCCGACTTCTCGGCCGAGGCGCTCAAGAAGCCCGTCCCGCCGCGGATGTAGGGCGGGTTGGAGAAGATCAGGTCGAACGTCCGCCCCGGCTCGTAGGTCCGCAGATCGGCCTCGACGACCTCGATCCGCCCGGCCAGGCCGTTGAGCTCGACGTTGCGCCGGGCCAGGGCGGCCAGCGCGGGCTGGATCTCGAGGGCCACGATCCTGCCGACGGGCTTGACGCTCAGGAGCAGCGCGATGACGCCGCTGCCCGTCCCAAGCTCGAGGGCCTCGTCCTCGGGCAGCGGCTGGAGAAAATCCGCCAGAAGCGGGGCGTCGACGGCGAAGCGGTAGCCCTTCTTCGGCTGCAGGATGCGGACCCGCCCGTGGTAGAACGCGTCCAGGGTTTCGCCGGCGTCAGGCGGCGTCGGCGCCGGAGTCGTCATCTTCGCCGGCCTCGGTCATGACCACGACCTTCTCGGGCTGGACCTGGGCGTAGCCGCCCCGGATCAGGAACGAGTCCTCGCCGCCGCCCTCGCGGTAGATGAGCCGGCCCCGGCCGATGGCCACGAACAGCGGCCGGTGCCCGGGCAGGACGCCGATCTGGCCCTCGAGCGTCGGCAGGAAGACGGCCTCGACGTCGGTCTCGACGAGCAGGCGCGTCGGCGTGACCACCTTGAGGCGCAGGGTGGCCGGCAGCCCGTCGCTCATTCGGCCCTCAATTCTTCGGCCCGCTTGACGACGTCCTCGATGCCGCCGACCATGTAGAAGGCCTGCTCGGGCTTGTCGTCGTGCAGGCCGTCGGTGATCTCCTTGAAGCCGCGGACGGTCTCCTCGACCGGCACGTACTTGCCCGGCCGCCCGGTGAACTCCAGGGCGACGTGGAAGGGCTGGGACAGGAAGCGCTGGATCTTGCGGGCCCGGGCGACGACGACCTTGTCCTCGTCCGACAGCTCCTCGATGCCCAGGATGGCGATGATGTCCTGGAGGTCGCGGTAGCGCTGCAGGATCTCCTTGACCTTGCGGGCCACCTGGTAGTGCTCCTCGCCGACGATGGCCGGATCGAGGATGCGCGAGAACGAGGCCAGCGGGTCGACGGCCGGGTAGATGCCGATGT
>CAZNPB010000069.1:5569-13389 GCA_964574895.1 uncultured Eubacteriales bacterium | reverse complement strand
TTTTGGTGAGTGAACAATCCGAGCTTCGGTTACCTGATTAGATGAGTTGACACGCGGGCCCCCGCGAGGCGCCGGACGGCGTCCTGCGCCGCGGAACGTTCGCCGGATCCGGAGGGGAGGAAGCCGCCGTCCCTCCCGAGGCCGGCCGGGGGGGGTTGGCACGAATCTGGGATTGACTATCGCGTGTGGCGGCTCGAGCCGCCGAAAGGAGATAGCCGATGAACTTCATGAAGATCGTGGGGGCCCTGAGCGTCGCCGGACTCCTGACCCTGGGGGCCGCCGCGCCGGCGGCGCAGGGACAGTCGGAGAAGGCCGTCAAGGCCGTGACCCTGGGCGACATCCAATCCGTTCTCGGGACGGCCCGGGACGACATTTCGGGCGTGTCGGATTTCAGCCAGGGGGACCGTGGCGAGGTCATCGTCGCTTACCGGTACTATGACGCCGACCAGGCGAACTACGAGATCGATTTCGCCAACGAGATCGCGCCCCGGATCCAGACCCTGTACAGGGTCGTCAAGGGTCTCGACCGGGTCCGCTTCCAGATCGTCGTTCCCGAGCCGTCGGGCGTCCCGATGTGGAAGCCGTTCGCCGAATTCCAGATCGACCGCAAGACCGTCGAGGAGCTCCGTTGGACGGGCTTCGTGGCCCGCTACATCCTCGAGCAGGTCCTCCAGAACAAGAAATGACGGCCGGGCCGAACCCCCGCCGGGTCGTTCTGGTTACCGGGGCCAGCGGCGGGCTGGGCCGGGCCGTCGTGCCGAGGCTCCTGGCCCAAGGCGCCTCGGTCGCCGCCGTTTATCGGGACGAGGCGCGTTTCGACGCCCTGCGGAGCCTGGCCGCCGGAGGGGCCGCGGCGCTGACCGGCTTCCGCGCCGACGTGACCTCGGAAGCCGATGTCCGCTCCCTCGTCGACGGCGTCGTGGGCCGGTACGGCCGGATCGACGCTCTCCTCCACCTCGCCGGCGGCTACCGCGGCGGCGCCGACGTGGCCTCGACGCCGGGGGCGGACTGGGATTTCTTGATGGACCTGAACCTGAAGTCGGCCTTCCTGTGCTGCCGGGCCGTCCTGCCGGTCATGACCGGGGCCGGCGCCGGCCGCATCGTTTGCGTCGCGGCCCGCCCGGCCGTCGAGGCCAAGGGCCGGTCCGGCTCCGGCGCCTACGCGGTGTCCAAGGCCGGGGTCGTCGTTCTCGTCCAGACGATCGCCGAGGAGGTCCGCAAGAAGGGCGTCGGCATCAACGTCATCGTCCCCGGGACGATCGACACGCCCGCCAACCGGGCCGCCATCCCGGCCGGCGACTTTTCCCGATGGACCTCGCCCGAGGCGGTGGCCGAGGTCCTCCTGTTCCTCGCCTCGGACGCGTCCGCGGTCACCAGCGGGGCGGTCGTGCCGGTCTACGGCCGGAGCTAGCCCCCCGTCGAGGGCCGGTCTCGCCTTGACACCCCCGGACCGCCGACCTATCATCGGGGCTCGACCGTCCCGGCCCGGCTGAGAGTTCGGGCTGTTCTGACGGGGCGGCAAGGGGAAGGCCATGCCCGATCGGGTCCCGAGAGTCTTCGACTATTGGAGCCGGCCCGTCGACGAGGTCCTGACCGAACTCGGGGCCCGTCCTCGCGGCCTGACCGGGGCGGAGGCCCGGGACCGGCTGACCGCGGCCGGGCCGAACGCCCTCAGGGTCCGGAAGAAGGCCACGGCCGCGGGGCTCTTCCTGGGCCAATTCAAGAGCCCGCTGGTCCTCATCCTCCTTTTCGGCACCTTCGTTTCGGCCCTGGCCCGCGACTACGCCGACGCCCTGGTCATCCTGGCCATCGTCCTGGGCAGCGCGTCCGTCACCTTTTTCCAGGAATTTTCCGCGTCGCGGGCCGTCGAGAAGCTGCGGGCCCGGCTGGCCCATCGGGTCACCGCCCTGCGCGACGGGGCGCCGGTCTCCGTCACGGCCGAGGGCCTGGTCCCCGGCGACGTCCTGGCCCTGGCCGCCGGCAGCCTGATCCCCGCCGACGGGCGGGTGCTCGAGGCCAAGGATTTCTTCGTCAGCCAGGCCGTGCTGACCGGAGAGACCCTGCCGGTCGAAAAGAAGCCCGGCTCGGCCGCCGCCGTCTCGAGCCTGGCCGAGCGGACCAACTGCGTCTTCTCCGGCACCAATGTCCGGAGCGGGACGGCCTTCGTCCTGGTCGCGGCGACGGGCGGGGCGACGGCCTTCGGCCGGATCGCCGACCGGATCGCCCGGCGGCCGCCGGAGACGGAATTCGAGCGGGGCATCCGCCGTTTCGGGCTGATGCTGTCCGAGGTCATGATCGCCCTCATCCTGGTCGTCTTCGGGATGAACATCGTCTCGGTCAAGCCGCCGGTCGATTCGCTCCTGTTCGCCATCGCCCTGGCCGTCGGCATCTCGCCGGAGCTCCTGCCGGCCATCATCACCATCAACCTGTCCAAGGGCGCCCGGGCCATGGCCCGGAGAGGGGTCATCGTCCGGCGGCTGAACTCGATCGAGAACCTCGGCAGCATGGATACCCTCTGCACGGACAAGACGGGCACGCTGACGGCGGGGGTGGTCGAGCTCGACGGCGCCCTCGACGCCTCCGGCGAACCGTCGGAGGAGGTGTTCCGCTATGCCGGGCTGAACGCCGGGCTCCAGACCGGCCTGGCCAATCCCCTCGACGAGGCCATCCTGCGGGCGCGGCCCCTCGATCCCGGCGGCCCGGACAAGCTCGACGAGGTGCCCTATGATTTCGTCCGCAAACGCCTGAGCATCGTCGTCCGGGAGGGCCAGGCCGGGCCGCTCCTCATCGCCAAGGGGGCGCTCGAGCCCCTGCTCGGGGTCTGCGCGGCCGTCCGGCGGGGCGGGGCGGACGCCGCCTTGGAGGCCGGGGACAGGCGCGCCATCCTCGATCGCTTCGCCCGTTGGAGCGATGAGGGCTTTCGGGTCCTGGGCGTCGCCGTCAAGGCCGTCCCCCTCCGGCCCGCTTATGGCCGCGACGACGAACGAGACCTGACCTTCGCCGGGTTCCTCCGCTTTTTCGACCCGCCCCGGCCGGACGTGCTGCGGACGATCGAGGATCTGGCCGCGCGGGGCGTGAGGCTGAAGATCGTCACCGGCGACAATCGCCGCGTCGCCGAGTCCGTCGCCCGCCGGGTCGGGCTCGACGTCCGGGGCGTTCTTACCGGCGCCGACCTGGCCGCGATGAGGGACGAGGCCCTCGTTCACGCCGCCGGCGAGACGACGCTGTTCGCCGAGATGGACCCCAACGACAAGGAACGGATCATCCGGGCCCTGCAGAAGGGCGGCCGCGTCGTCGGGTATCTCGGGGACGGCATCAACGACGCCCCGGCCCTCCACGAGGCCGACGTCGGCATCTCGGTCGAGGGGGCGGTCGACGTGGCCCGCGAGGCCGCCGACATCGTCCTGCTTCGGCCCGGGCTGGACATCCTCCGGTCCGGCCTCGAGGAGGGACGGGTCACGTTCGCCAATTCGCTCAAGTACATCTTCACGACGACGAGCGCCAACTTCGGCAACATGATCAGCATGGCCGCGGCCTCGATCGTCCTGCCGTTCCTGCCGCTGCTGGCCAAGCAGATCCTGCTCAACAATTTCCTGTCGGATATCCCGGCCCTGGCCATGGCCGGCGACCGGGTCGATCCCGAGTGGGTCCGGGCGCCGCGGCGCTGGGACATCCGGACCGTCCGGACCTTCATGATCGTCTTCGGCCTGACCAGCTCGGTCTTCGACGCCCTGACCTTCGGCGTGCTCCTGCTCCTGTTGAAGGCGGCGCCGGAGGTCTTCCGCACCGGCTGGTTCGTCGAGTCCCTGCTGACGGAGCTCCTGGTCGCCCTGGTCGTCCGCACCCGCCGCCCGTTTTTCCGGAGCCGGCCCGGCCGCTGGCTGCTGATCTCGACCCTGATCGTCACGGGCGCGACCCTCGTCCTGCCCTATCTGCCCGTCAACGCCCTGCTGGGATTCGTCCCCCTCCCGGCGCCGGTCCTGGCCTGGATGGTCGGGATCACGGTCCTCTATGGGCTCGCGGCGGAAGCCGTCAAGAAAGCCTTCTACGCGCGCCGCCCGGACTAACGGCCGTCGGGGGCCTGGCGGCGGCGATCCGGCCGCGGCCGGGTCACGGCCGCGTTGGCGACGATGATCACTTCGGTGCCGTCGGCCAGGAACGCGTCCAGCTCCCGGATGTCCGGATCGAACAGGGCGACGCAGCCGTCCGTCCAATCCTGGTACTCCGTCATGGCGGCCGGATCGGCGTCACCGGGCAACCCGCCGGGGGGCAGGCTCTTGGGGTCGGCCCGGTGCCGGCGGGCCATCTCGGCCGTCAGCTCGGGCAGCTGGCCGTGGAGCAGGATGGCCCCGCCGAGCCGGGTGCCGGCCGGCGGGCAGTCGCCCGCGGCCAGCGCGTCCAGGATGGTCCGATAGGCCCCGGCGTCGATGAGCCCCGATCGGAGGCCCCGGCGCGCGTCGGCCTCGTTCGGATAATCGAGCCACAGCCCGCGATGGTAGGCCGATGGGCGGTGGGCGCAGATGACATAGCGGCCTTCCGGCGTCCGTTGGTCTCCCTGCCGCTCCTTGGGGCCGTGGGCGCGCCAGCCCAGTTGGACGCGATAAGCCTTGAGCATGCGCCGGCCGACCCAAAGCTCGAGGCGCCTCTGGGCCTTGTTGACGAGGAGCCGGGCCTTCCGGATCTTGCCCCCCTCGAGGCGGACGTGCCGCTCGGCCGCCAGGCGGGCCAGAGGCCGTTCCGGGCCGTAGAGGGCCGGATCGTAGACGGCGATCGTGGTCCCCCAGGCCCCGGGCCTTTCGGCCGCCCGGGCGGGCCCGGGCCGGGCGGCGATCCGCGCCGGGCCCGCGGCGCAGGCCGCCAGACCGAGACTGACGGCCAGCCCGGCCATGGCCAGGACCGCGCGCCCCGCTGTTCCGCGCATGAGACATCCCCTTTCCCGTCCCGGAGCCCCACGGGCCCCGGCGCGCCGCGGCGCTTGGACGGATCCCGTAATTCCTATATATTATATAGGAACATCGACCTTCGAGCGCAAGGAGAGACGCATGCGGCGTTCGTTCAATACGGCTTCGGCCGCCCTTCTCGTCCTGCTGGCTTCGGCGGCCGCCCTGGCGGCCCAGCCGGCCACGTCTTGCTGCAATTCCCCGGGGCTCGTGCCGGCCGGGCAGGAACCGGTCTTCCAGGACCTGCCCAAGTCCGGCAAGAAGTGCTGGATCGGGGAAGTCAACTACTTCACCTGGGAGTTCGACAAGACGCCGAAGATGGGGACCGCGATCCTCATTGTCAAGCTCTACGACAAGGACGGGAAGCGGGTCTCCGATCTGGCCGTCGCCGGCCGCACGGATATGCCTTCCATGCGCGGCGCCCACGATTCGGGCCAGGTCGCCTTCAAGACCAACAAGGCCGGCGACTACCTTCTGCCCGTCGGCATCGTCATGCCGGGCGGCTGGGAGGTCTTCCTGACCTTCGCGCGCAACGGGATCGTCATCTTCCGGGGGCGCATTGCCTTCGACGTCTGACGCCGGCGTTCCCGGCCCCTTCCGGTGGGGCCGGGGAGGCGCCATGCGGTCGGGGGCGGCCGGGATGGCGCTGTTCGCCGTCCTGGCGGCCGGCCTGTCGGCCCAAGGCACGCTCCTGTTCCTCGAGCTCCAGGCCGTCGGGGCCTACGCCACCGCGCCGGGCCGCTTCGAGCTCTTCTCGCTCATGCCCGCCGACGCCATGCAGAAGCCGGGTCTGGGCTTCGACCTGGTGACGCGCTTCAGCGGCGCGACCCGGGACCTCGGCGTCCTGGCCGTCCAGGCCCGAATGGTCTATAACCAGGATACCCGGCGCCTGCAGGCGCAGCTCTACAACGGCTATCTCCGCTTCAAGCCGCGGTTCGCCAACGTCTGGATCGGGCACAACCGCCCGGCCATGGGACTGGCCTCCGTCCTCGACAATCACGCCCTGCTCCTGCCGGATCCGAGTATGTTCGGCTTCGGGTACGACCGGGATTGGGGCGTCGGTCTCGACCGCGACTTTTCCTGGGGCGGGCTGGCCGCCTCGCTGACCGCCGGCAGCGGCCTGCCGCTCTATCTGCGGGGCAATTACCTGGCCGCGGCCCGTCTCTTCAAGGGCGTTCTGGCCCGGGACGGCGCCAGCCTCGGCTTGTCCGTCTCCCGGGGCAGGATCCTCGAGACCATGGGGTACAGCCTGGCCGACAGCGAACCCGCTTCCTGGACGGCGGCGGGCCTGGACTTGTCCTTCGTCCGCCGCAATCACGAGAGCCGGGCCGAGGTCCTGATCGGCCGCCGCGGCGGCGCCGGGACCTTCCTGGCCTTCTGGCGCCCGGGCTGGTCGTTCCTCGACGAGGGCCGGCTCAAGCTCGAGTTCCAGCCGGCGGTCATGCGGCGGGCCGGGGCCTGGACCTCTTCCCTGGGAGCCGGTCTGACCTATCTCTTCGACGCCGACCTGGCCGGCCGCCTCATGATCCTGCGCGACAGCGCCGTGCCGGGAGTCCGTTTCGCCGTCCAGCTCTACTACTACAAGCGGTTGTGAGGGAGCGCCCATGAAGAACGAGACCGTGCTTTCGACCGGCCGGACCCTCCGGCCGAGATGGGCTCGGGCCTGCCTGACGGCCGCCGCCGGCCTGGCCTTCGCCGGGCTGGCCGCGCTGTCGCTTGACGCCGCGGTCGGCTGCGACCTCAACGACCCGGACCGGGACGTCAAGCGCCTCTTCCCCGGCTCGACCGGCTACAAGACCCTGTACGTGTCCGTCTCCAGGAGGGGAGGGGACGATCTCTTGAAGAAGATCGAGGCCCGCCTGGGCGACGCGTTCACCGGGCTGTTCGAAACGGCCGACGTCCCCTACACCATGTACGAGATCTACAAAGGGGCGGACCTCGTCGGCTACATCCACGGCGTCAACCAGAAGGGCACCTACGGCGGGCTGCAGGTCTTCCTGGCCCTCGACCGCGGCGGAGTCATCCGGGGCTTCTATCTCCAGAAGCTGACCTCCAGGGCGGCCAAGGCCTTCCGCGATCCGGCCTTCGGGGGCCAGTTCTTGGGCTTGAGCCTGGAGGACTTCTACAAGTACGACGTCGCCGCCGGCGCGGAGGACCCGCCCGGGCCCATCAGCCGCATCAAGAACCCCGACCCCGGTCCGGACAGGGATTTCCGGGCCATCCTGCGGGCCGCCAAGAAGAACCTCGTCCTCGTCGACGAGTTCCTCCTCGGCAACTCCCATCTCAAGTTCTTCAAGGGATAAGGGACCATGAAAAAGATCTCCATCTTCCAGGTCGCCGCCAAGAGCCTGCTGCGCAAGAGGACGCGCAGCGCGCTGACCATCCTGGGCATCGCCATGGCCGCCTGGGTCCTGGTCAGCCTGTTCGGCTTCAACCGCGGCTACGAGGCCTCGCTCAACAAGGACATCGACAACCTCGGCTTCCAGATGCTGGTCGTGGCCAAGGGCTGCCCCTACGAGGCGGCCACGCTCATGCTCAAAGGGGGGACCGGCCTTAAGTACATGCCGGAGGCGATCGCCGGCTCCGTGGCGGCCGAGCCCGAGGTGGACGCCGTGACGCCCATGCTCATGCAGGTCGTCTTCGACCCGAACAAGGGCGAGAGCGGCGGCCTGGCCGCCTATCTCG
Organism: uncultured Eubacteriales bacterium; assembly: GCA_964574895.1. GTDB lineage: Bacteria > Acidobacteriota > Aminicenantia > Aminicenantales > Saccharicenantaceae > RBG-16-66-30. Next base: position 5,764 of record CAZNPB010000069.1, on the reverse strand, counting down.
GCGTCGACCCGGCCACCTACCCGAAGCTGAAGGCCGCCCAGACGTTCACGGCCGGCGGCTGGTTCCGGGACGCCGAGGCGGCCGAGGCCGTCTTCGGCTACGAGGTGGCCGAGCTGGAGCAGCGCGAGGTCGGCGACCTCTACCTCATCCCCGAGAAGGAGGTCGAGGTCAAGGTCGTCGGCATCCTCGAGCGGA
>CAZNPB010000069.1:0-5559 GCA_964574895.1 uncultured Eubacteriales bacterium | reverse complement strand
GATCTTCCTGCCCCTCAAGACCGTCCAGCGGGTCTTCGGCGTCGGCCAGCTGACCTCGATCGGCATCAAGGTCCGCAAGGACGCCGACATGAAGGCCTTCGAGGACAAGCTGTACAAGCTGCCCGACGTCCAGGTCGTCAGCCTGACCCAGGTCAAGACGACCATCATGACCCTGGTCTCGACGGCCCGGGTCATGGTCCTCTCGATCGCCGTCATCGCCATCCTCATCGCCATGATGGGGGTCATCAACACCGTGCTGATGTCGGTCATGGAACGGCGCCAGGAGATCGGCATCCTCAAGTCCATGGGGGCCATGGGCAAGGACGTCTTCAAGCTGGTCTGGCTGGAGACCATCATCCTCTGCCTCGCCGGCGGCCTTGTCGGGACGGGCCTGTCCCTGATCACGGCCCGGCTGACGGACCTCCTCGTCCGCCGCCTCCTGCCGTATTCGCCGAGCGGCGGCCTGGTGGCCATCGATCCGGGGCTGATCCTGGCCACCCTGGGGATCGTCACCGCCATCGGCCTGGCCAGCGGCCTCTATCCGTCCTGGCGGGCGGCCCGCATGCGGCCCCTGGACACCATCCGCAGCGAGGAGTCGTCGTGAGCGCCCCGGTCCCCCCGGCCCTCGAAGCCGAGCGCCTGCGGCGGGTCTACCGCCGCGGCCCGGAGGAGATCGCCGCCGTCGACGACGTCAGCCTGCGCGTCGAATGCGGCTCGTTCACGTCCATCGTCGGGCCCTCGGGCTCGGGCAAGACGACCCTGATCAACGTTCTGGGCTGCCTGGACAATCCGACCTCGGGCCGGCTGGCCCTGGGGGGCCGGGTCGTCTTCGAGAACGGCCGCGGGCTCTCGGAGGCCAAGCTGACCCGCGTCCGCCGCGAGGTCTTCGGCTACATCTTCCAGAAGTTCTACCTCGTGCCGACGCTGACCGTGCGCGAGAACGTCATCCTGCCCTTCACCTTTTTCCGCAAGCCGGGCGCCGACGCCGACGTCGACCGGCTGCTGGCCCTCCTCGGCCTGGACCGCCGGGCCGACCATCGGCCCGGCCAGCTCTCCGGCGGCGAGATGCAGCGGGTGGCCATCGCCCGGGCCCTGGTCAACCGGCCCGAGATCCTCCTGGCGGACGAGCCGACCGGGAACCTGGACACGGCCCGGAGCGACGAGATCGGGTGCATCCTGCGGGACCTCAACGCCCGGGACGGGCTGACGGTCCTCCTGGTCACCCACAACCCGAAGCTGGCCGCGCTGGCCCAGCGGACGGTCGAGCTCGTCGACGGCCGGATCCGCGCCGCTTGACAGCCGGGCCCGGCGAAACTAGAATCAGGCCACTTTTTACGGAGTAAAGGAGATCGGAACATGGTGTCGTCCCTTGCCCACCTGCTCGTGCACTCGGTGACCGCTTATCCGAAACCGGACTACATGCTGTCCAAGAAGGGCGGCGCCTTCGCGCCGATCTCGGCCGCGGAGTTCGGGGCGGGCGTCCGGCACCTGACCCTGGGGCTGCGCGCCCTGGGGTTCGAGGCCGGGCAGAAGCTCTGCCTCCTGTCGGAGAACCGTCCCGATTGGACCATGACCGATTTCGCGACCCTGGCCGCGGGCGGGTTGACCGTGCCCATCTACACGACCCTGGTGCCCGAGCAGATCCGCTACATCGTCGACGATTCGGACGCCAGCATCGTCGTCGTCTCCGGTCCCGACCAGTGGCGGAAGATCGAGCCCCTCCGGGCCGGGCTGGCCAAGGTCCGCCACTATATCACCTTCGCCGCCGAGGCCCCGGCCGGCGTCCTGACGTTGAACGAGGTCCTCGACAAGGGGCGGGCCGCCGCCGAGGCCGATCCGGGCCTCTTCGACGCCCTGGTGGCCCGGATCAAGCCGGAGGACGAAGCGACGCTCATCTACACTTCGGGGACGACCGGCGTGCCCAAGGGGGTCATCCTGACCCATGGCAACCTCTTGAGCAACATCAAGGCGGCCTCGGACATCATCGAGTTCTCCGCCGCGGACACCGTCCTGTCCTTCCTGCCGCTCTCCCATGTCCTCGAGCGCATGGTCCTGTTCACCTATCTCTACAAGGGCTGCACGGTGGCCTACGCCGAAAGCGTCGACGCCGTGGCCCAGAACCTGCTCGAGGTCCGCCCCCACATCATGGTCAGCGTGCCCCGGGTCTTCGAGAAGATCTACACCAAGGTCATGGACCAGGTCCTGGCCAGCCCGCCCCTGCGGCGGAGGATCTTCTTTTGGGCCCTGCGGGTCGGCAAGGCCTACGGCGCGCTCAAGCTGGCCCGCCGGCCGGTGCCCCGCGGTCTGGCCCTCCGGCGGTCCGTCGCGGCCAAGCTGGTCTTCTCCAAGATCGTCGCCCGGACCGGCGGCCGGGTGCGCTTCTTCGTCTCCGGCGGCGCGCCGCTGTCGCGGGACATCGCCGAGTTCTTCTACGCCATGGGGCTCGTCATCCTCGAGGGCTACGGCCTGACCGAGACGTCGCCCCTCCTGTCGGTCAACACCTTCGATGACCTCCGCCTGGGGACGGTCGGCAAGCCGGCGCCGGGCATCGACATCCGGATCGCCCCGGACGGCGAGATCCTGGCCCGCGGCCCCAACGTCATGAAGGGCTATTACAAGAAGGACGCCGAGACGCGGGAGGCCCTGGTAGGCGGCTGGTTCCACACCGGCGACATCGGCCATTTCGACCCCGACGGGTTCCTCGTCATCACCGACCGCAAGAAGGACCTCCTGGTCACGTCGGGCGGCAAGAACGTCGCCCCCCAGCCGATCGAGAACCTCCTCAAGAGCAGCCCTTACATCCAGAACGCCGTGGTCATCGGCGACCGCCGCCGCTTCGTCGCCGCCCTCCTGGTGCCCCATTTCGACAAGCTCCGGGACTACGCCAAGGCCCAGGGCATCGCCTACGGCACGATCGAGGAGCTGTGCCGGGACAAGCGGATCGTCGACTTCCTCAAGACCGAGGTCGACCGGGCCACGCCCCTGCTGGCCTCCTACGAGCGGGTCAAGAAGATCGTCGTCCTGCCGCGCGACTTCGACATCGAGAAGGGCGAGATGACGCCGTCGCTCAAGGTCCGGCGGGCCAACGTCACGTCCGAGTACGGCGCGGCCATCGAGGCGCTGTACGGGGAGGACGCCGAGAACGGGCGGGACGACGGGGGGGCCGGCGCCTGAGGCCGGGAGGGCCTATTCCGCGGCCGGCGGCTCGGACTTGACGGGCTCCGGCTTGGGCGGCCAGTAGAGGATCCGGCCGCAGGCCTCGCAGAGGATGACGGCGGTCCGGTCCCGGATCTCGTTGAGCATCTGCGGCCGGACCCGCATGTGGCACATGGCGCAGAAATCGCCGGTGACGGGGGACAGGGCCGTGCCGCCCTTCTTCTGGGACAGCGCCTCGTAGAGCTTGAGCTGTTCGCGGGGGACGCCCGGCAGCAGGGCTTCGCGCTCCTTGGACAGGGCCGCGAAGCGGGCCTCGGTCTCCTTCAGCTTCTCGTCGAGGACGACCTTCTCTTTCTTGAGCAGGTCCTCTTCGGCGCTCTGGCGCCGGAGGGCGGCCTGGATCTCCTGCTCGACGTCGTCGGCGGCCAGCATCTCGGCGATGATCTGCTCCTCGAGGGCGTCGACCTTGTGCTGGGCCTCCTCGATCTCGTGCAGGAACGAGGTGTATTCCTTGTTCGTCTTGACCTCGTTCAGCTGGCGCTTGTACTTGCCGATGGCGGCCTTGTGGTCCTTGACGTCGTTCTCCAGGTCGCGGCGCTTCTTCTGGTTCTGGGCCATCTTGTCCTTGGCGTCGGCGACCAGCTTGGTCGTGGCCTGGATCTTGCGGTCGACGTCCTGGGCCAGGCGGGGGATGCCCTCCAGGACGAGGGACGCGTCGTGGAGCTCCGAGTCCAGGCGCTGGAGCTCGAGGATCAGGTCGAAGTCGATGTCCACGATCGGTTTGTCCTTGTTTCTCGGTCCCATGGGCCTACCAGGATTCGAACCTGGGACCTACCGGTTATGAGCCGGCGGCTCTACCACTGAGCTATAGGCCCTCGGCCCTCATTTATAACAAAATACTGAAAGGGCGTCAATTACGAAATGGGACGTTCCCGTTCTTCGCGGCGAAAAACTGGCGCGCCCCCATTTCGTCAATGGCTGTTGGTGAAGCTCTTGAGCTTCCGGCTGCGGCTGGGGTGCTTGAGCTTGCGCAGGGCCTTGGCCTCGATCTGGCGGATGCGCTCGCGCGTCACCTTGAACTGCTGGCCGACCTCCTCGAGGGTGTGCTCGTTGCCGTCCCCGAGCCCGAAGCGCATCTTGAGGACCCGGCCCTCTCGGTCGGTCAGCGACTTCAGGGCCTCCTCGATCTGTTCCTTGAGGTTGATGTGGATGACCGTGTCGGGAGGCGAGGGGATGAGCTTGTCCTCGATGAAGTCGCCGAGGTGGCTGTCCTCCTCCTCGCCGATCGGGGTCTCGAGGGAGATGGGCTCCTGGGCGATCTTGATGATCTTGCGGACCTTGCTGACGGGCATGTCCATCTTCTTGGCGATCTCCTCGCTCGTCGGCTCCCGCCCGATCTCCTGGACCAGGGCCCGCGAGACGCGGATGAGCTTGTTGATCGTCTCGATCATGTGGACCGGGATGCGGATGGTCCGGGCCTGGTCGGCGATGGCCCGGGTGATGGCCTGGCGGATCCACCAGGTCGCGTAGGTCGAGAACTTGTAGCCGCGGCGGTACTCGAACTTCTCGACCGCCTTCATCAGGCCCATGTTGCCTTCCTGGATGAGGTCGAGGAACTGGAGGCCGCGGTTGCTGTACTTCTTGGCGATGGAGACGACCAGCCGCAGGTTGGCCGCGACCAGCTCCTTCTTGGCCTGGTCGCTGACCTTCTTGCCGGCCGTGATGGCCCGGACGGCCCGCCGCAGGGACTCGGGGTCGAGCCCGATCTCGGCCGTCTGCTGGCGCAGGGCCTTGGCCGCCTCGCGGACCTTCAGCTTGAGGGCCGGGTCGTCCTTCTTCTTCTTGGCCAGGGCGGCGGCCAGGTCGTCCCGCGTGTCCTCGAGGTCGTTGATGACCTTCAGGCGGCTCCGCAGCTCGTCGATGATCTTCTCCCGGTGGGCCGAGCGGAGGTTGAGGTCCCGGATGTGCCGGCTGATCTGGACGATGATCCGGCCGCGGCTGACGAGCGTCTTCCGCTTCTCCGGGATGCGGTCGAGCCTCCGGCTCAGGTCCCGGATCTTCTTGATCTTGGAGAGGATCTGCTTCTTCTTCTCCTCGAGCTTGCCCTCGGCGATGTCCTCCTCGGAGACGTCGAACATCTCCTGGATGATGAAGGGGTTCTCCTTGATCCGGTCCTCCAGGGCCAGGACCTCGTTGAGGACCAGGCGCGTCCGGCTGAGGGCCTTGATGATGCTCTTCTCGCCGCGCTCGATCTCCCGGGCGATGGCGATCTCGCCCTCCCGCGTCAGCAGGGAGATGTTGCCCATCTCGCGGAGGTAGAGCTTGACCGGGTCGGTCGTCCGCTCCAGGCCGTGCGTCGAGACGAGGTCGCTCTTGCGCCGCTGGGGGATCATCTCCTTCTGG
>CAZNPB010000068.1:0-13749 GCA_964574895.1 uncultured Eubacteriales bacterium | reverse complement strand
TTTTATTTGATTCAACAACCTCCCGTTCGGTTACATATTAGTTGAGGCAATGCGCCGGTTTGACAATCAGTCGGCGGATTGCCTATAATCGGCCCGCGTCACGGCACCCCATGGCCAAGATCCTCATCATCGACGACGATCCCCTCGTTTCCGAATCGCTGGCCCGGGTCATGGAGAAGATGGGGCATGCCTCCTCGGCGGCGGCCAGCGTGGCCGCGGCCCTCGACGCCGCCCGGGGCGCCGCTTTCGATATCATCTTCTGCGACGTCCATATGCCGGACGGATCCGGTCTGGACATCCTGCCGGAGCTGCGGTCCGGCCCCCTGCCGCCCGAGGTCATCATCATCACCGGTTTCGGCGATCCGGACGGGGCGGAGCTGGCCATCAAGAAGGGGGCCTGGGACTACGTCGAGAAGCCCCTGTCCGCCAAGAACGTCATGCTGGCCGTCGAGCGGGCGCTGCAGTACCGGGACAAGAAGCGGGCCGCGCCGGCGCCCATGGCCCTCAAGACCGAGGGCATCGTCGGGTCCGGCCCCAAGCTGCACGCCTGCCTGGACGCCCTGGCCCAGGCCGCCTCGAGCGAGGCCAACGTCCTGATCACCGGCGAGACCGGCACCGGCAAGGAGCTGTTCGCCTGGGCCATCCACCGCAACAGCGCCCGCTCGCCGCGGAGCTTCGTCGTCGTGGACTGCGCGGCCCTGCCGGAAACCCTGGTCGAGAGCACCTTGTTCGGCCACGTCCGGGGCGCCTTCACCGGAGCCGACAAGCCCCGCGACGGGCTGGTCCGCCAGGCCGACGGCGGGACCCTGTTCCTCGACGAGATCGGCGAGCTGCCGCTGGCCATCCAGAAGTCCTTCCTCCGGGTGCTGCAGGAACGGCGCTTCCGACCGGTGGGCGGCGGACAGGAGGTCTCCAGCGATTTTCGTCTGGTCGCCGCCACCAACAGGGACCTCGAGGGGATGGTCCGGGCCGGCACGTTCCGCGAGGATCTCCTGTTCCGGATCCGGACCTTCGCGCTGTCCCTGCCGCCGCTGCGGGAGACCAAGGAAGACCTCAAGGAGATCGTGGTCCATTACGTCGTCAAGTTCTGCGACCAGTACGGCATTCCGATGAAGAGCTTCTCGCCGGAATTCCAGCAGGTCCTCCTGGCCTACGAGTGGCCCGGCAACGTCCGCGAGCTCATCCAGGCCCTGGAAAAGGCCATCATCACGGCCAAGGACGAGCCCGTCCTGTTCCCCATGCATCTGCCCGAGCATATCCGCATCCGGCTGGCCCGCAGCGCCGTGGCCGGCAAGAAGGCCGCGCCGCAGCCCGCGGCCTCGCCGGCGAAGACCGGCCCGCTGGCCTCTCTGAAGGACTTCCGGGACGAGGGTTTGGCCCGGCTCGAAAGCGAGTATCTCGCCGACCTGATGCGGGCCACCGCCCGGAACATCCCCGAGGCCTGCCGCATCTCGGGCCTGTCGCGCTCACGCCTCTACACCCTTCTCAAGAAGTACGGCATCGCCCTATTCTGATCCCCGGGCCCGTCCCGTCCGTCCGCTTTACCGGAGCGGAGCGTCCCGTCCGGCGGGACTCCGGCCTCCCCGCCCCCCCCGAGGGACCGGCCGGCCCAGAGGCGGCGCCTCGACCGCCGCTTGGCACGTATCTTGGACTCTATGCGGGTGAAAGAACGAAAGGAAGATTATCCATGGGCTTAAACGTACTCCTGTTGCTGGCCCGGCCCTCGGCTAAAGGCCGGGAGTTCGAGGCCGCGCTCCGCCCGGCCGCCGAAAAGGGCCGTCTCGAGACGTTTACGGATATCGGGGCTTTCGAAGCCCGGCTGCGGGGCCCGAATGTCCCGCCGGCCTTGGGCGTGGTTTGGGACCCGTCCCCGGAGCAGCTGCGGGCGCTCGAAACCGGTCGCGAACAGTTCACGGAGGTGCGGCTTCTGCTCGTCCTGCCCGACGACGCGGCGGAGACGATCGCCCTGGCCCACAGGCTCCGGCCGGCCTTCATTACCTATGTCGACGAGGGGACCTCCGACGTCCTGGCCGTGCTCGAACGGCTGGCGATGCGCGGCGGCGGGCCCGGCGCGGAGGCCGTCTGATCCGCTCTCCGGCGGATTCGCGCGGCGACCCTCTTCCGTGTTAGAATCCCGGCCGGGGGCGGCGCGGGAACACGAGGAGGTTCCGTGGCGGACACACGCAGGGATTCCGGCATCCGGGTCCTGGGCCGGGTGCCGTGGGGGACGCACTTCTGCCAGTTCTACCAGACCCGCCGGGATTTGCTCGATATCCTCGTCCCCTACTTCAAGGCCGGGCTGGCCGCCAACGAGTTCTGCATGTGGATCTGTTCCGAGCCGCTCGGCGTCGAGGAGGCCGGGAAGGCCCTGGCCCGGGCCGTGCCCGACCTGGGCGGCCGGATCGAAGCCGGCCAGATCGAGATCCTGGCGCACGCGGACTGGTATCTCAAGGGAGGCCGGTTCGGTTCGCGCCGGGTCCTCCGGGGCTGGGTGGAGAAGCTGAAGGAGGCCCGCAGCCGGGGATTCGAAGGCCTCCGCTTGTCCGGCAACACCTTCTGGCTGGAAAAGGGGTCCTGGGACGCCTTCACGGCCTACGAGGAGGCGATCAACAAGGTCATCTCCCGATACCCCATGCTGGCCCTCTGCACGTACTCGCTGGACCGCTGCGGCGCCGGCGAGATCGTCGATGTCCTCAGCAACCATGAACGGGCCCTGATCCGGCGGAAGGGCCGCTGGATCCTGGCCGCCGGCTCGCCGGCCGAGCCCGCGCGCAACGCCGCCCTCGCGGCCATGGAGGAGAGGGCCGGAGAAAGGACCTCGGAATTGGTCCGGACGGTCGGCCGGCTGCGGCGCGAGATCGCCGTGCGCCGCGAGCGCGAGGGCCGGCTCCAACAGCAATCGGCTCTCCTCGAGCTGGCCCGGGACGCCATCCTGGTCCGCGATCCGGATTACCGGATCACGTTCTGGAACGACGGGGCCCGGAAGACCTATGGCTGGACGCCCGACGAGGCCCTGGGCCGCATCGCCCATGATCTGCTGGAGACCGATTTCCCGGAAGGCCAGGAAAAGGTCCGGGCCTCGCTCCGGAGGGGCGGGCACTGGGAGGGCGAACTGGTCCGGAAGTGCAAGGACGGCCGCCGCATCGTCGTCGAAAGCCGGTGGGCGGTCCTGCCCGGGCCCGCGAAACGGGGCCCCAGGGCGATCCTGGAGATCAGCCGCGACGTCACGGAGCGGCGCCACATCGAGGAAGCCCTGCGTTCGGCCTCGGCCTACACCCGGGGCCTGATCGAGGCCAGCCTGGACCCCCTGGTGACCATCAGCGCCGAGGGCAAGATCACCGACGTGAACCGGGCCACCGAGACCGCGACGGGCGTGCCCCGGGCCCGGCTGATCGGCACCGATTTCTCGACCTATTTCACCGAGCCCGACCGGGCCCGGGAGGGCTACCGGCGGGTCTTCGAGAAGGGGGAGGTCCGCGATTTCCCCCTCGCGCTCCGCCACGTCTCGGGCCGGATCACCGAGGTCCTCTACAACGCCGCGGTCTACCGGGACGCCGACGGCCGGGAGGCGGGGGTGTTCGCGGCGGCCCGCGACATGACCCGGGAGATGCAGCTCCAGGAACGCGTCCGGCAGTGGCAGAAAATGGAGGCCCTGGGGACGCTGGCCGGGGGCATCGCCCACGATTTCAACAACATCCTCCTGCCGATCCTGATCAATACCGAGCTGACCCTGGCCGAAGAGCCGGCCGACAGCCCGGCGTCGCGCCGCCTCGGGCAGGTCCTGGAAGCGGCCCAGCGGGGCAAGGACATGGTCCGCCAGATCATCGCCTTCTCCCAGCAAAAGGAGCAGGACCGCTGTCCGGTCGAGATCGTGCCGCTCGTCCGGGAGGCCCTCAAGCTGCTCCGCATCTCCATGCCCCAGACGATCGAGATCGTCGAAAGGGTCCCGGCCGAGAGCCCCGTGGCCGTGGCCGACCCGACGCAGATCCAGCAGGTCCTGATGAACCTGGGGAACAACGCCGCCTTCGCCATGCGCGATAAGGGCGGGACGCTCACCGTGGACGTCTCGGAGGCCGCCGTCGACCGGGATCAGGCGGAACGGTTCATCGACGTCAAGCCCGGGCCCTATATCCGGCTGACCGTAAGCGACACCGGCCCCGGCATCCCGCCCGACGTCATCGAACGCATCTTCGAGCCCTTCTTCACGACCAAGAAAAAGGGCGAGGGAACGGGCATGGGCCTGGCCGTCGTCCACGGCATCGTCAAGAGCCACGGCGGAGCCATCGCGGTCTCGAGCGAGCCCGGCGCCGGGACGGCGTTCAATGTCTACTTGCCCCGGGCCGAGGGCCGGCCGGTCAAGTCCGAGAAGGGCCGTGAGCCGTACCCGGGGGGCCACGAGCGGATCCTGTTCGTGGACGACGAGGACATCCAGGTCCGGGCCATGACCAAGCTCCTGGAACACCTCGGCTACAGCGTGACCGGGCGGACCGGCGCCCTCGAAGCGCTGGGGCTCTTTAGGGAGGCGCCCGAGGCCTTCGACCTGGTCATCATGGACCAGTCCATGCCCCGCATGACGGGAGGGGAGCTGGCCGCCGAGATGCTGCGCCTCCGGCCGGGGCTGCCGATCATCCTCTGTACGGGCTACAGCGAGACGCTGGCCGAGGAACAGGCCCTGGCGATGGGCATCAAGGCCTTCATCATGAAGCCGTTCTCGGTCGCGGAGATCGCCCGCGGCATCCGGCGCGTCCTGGCGCCGGGCTCCTAAGCCGGATCCGGGCCGCCGTTCGAAGGCTCCCGTCCCGCGCCACGGGACAAATTCCCGGCCGAACGGACGACACCGCGCTTCCTGGGGGCCGGGAACGTCCGTTCCGCCCCCAGGCCGCCCCCGGCGGCCCCCGCCTCCCCGCCCCTCCCGGTCCTGGCACGTATTTTGTATTCATGGGGGAGAACCGGAAACACGAAGGAGCGGATGATGCACAAAAACGGACTGAGATGGCTGATCGTCCTATCCCTGGCCCTGGGCTATATCCTGGGCCGCAAGACCGCCGCGCCCCGGGACGACGCGAACAAGAACGGGAGGACGCCATGAGCGCCAAATGCCCCTTCTGCTGGGACGGAAACACGGTCCGGATCGCGGCCGGCCGGATCATCGCCTGCGAGGACTGCGAGCGCTGGTATTGGGCCGATTCCGGCCAGGAGATCGCCCGGCTGTGCGAGATTTGCGCCACGCCCCTGATCGAGCCCCAGCGGTGTTTCGAGGATGTCCGGGAGCTCCTGAGCTCGGGCGGGACGGCTTTCCCGCGCCAGCGGACGGCCGAGTTCAACAGGCTTTGCAGCCTTTGCCCGAACGGGCGCTTCGGCGCCGGCCCGGCCCACGCCCAGGCGTAAGGCCGGCCCGGCGGGGCGGCCGCGTCAGCGGAAGCGGTCCAGGACGTAGAGGACGCCCATGATCACCGGCTGGTGGACGAGGTAGATCAGGAGCGAATGGCGGCCGGCCAGGTTGACGACGGTCACCGGCCAGCGCCCGGGCAGCAGGCTCTTTTTCGAAGCGTAGACCGACCGGCCCAGGGCGGCCCCGATCAGGAACACCCCCAGCCAGGGGATCAGCGGGAAGTAATCGAACGACGAGAACGCCGGGCCGGTCAGGCCGAACGGCATGAGCCAGTCGGAACGAAGGGCCAGGAAGCGCTTGGCGGCCGGCAGGGCCGCCGCCGCGACGACGATCAGACCGCCCCAGGCCGCGCAGGCGGCCGGGCGGGCCTTCTCGAAGGCCGCGCCGAAGACGAGCATGGACACGGCCAGACACTGCAGGATGCCGAACCAGACCGCCGAGGCCGGGTCGAAGACGTAGGTCACCGCGGTCACCAGGAGCGAGACGGCCAGGAGCCGCAGGCCGCGGCGCGCGTTGCTCCGGGTCAGCGTGGCGCTGACGCCCGACAGGACGACGAACAGGACGGCGAAGACATGCTGGGCGATCGTCCAGGCCGTCGTCGACAGGTCGGTCGAGAAGCCGAGGAAGCGCTTGAGGCCGCGGAACTCGCCCAGGTCGAAAAGCAGGTGATAACAGACCATCAGGATGATGGACACGCCGCGCAGGAAGTCGATCTCCCAGATGCGCGCCGGCCGGGCGGCCGCCGCCGTCGGCGGGGTGTCCTTGATCATGGCGAGAGGATAGTCCAGCCGGACGGCGTCGTCAAGGAACCGAGCGGCCGCCGTCGTCGAATGGGCCGGCCCGGTCACGGCCGGCGGCCGGTCCGGACGATCCGGAGGCCGAAGACGCTGGCCGTCTCCCGGCCCTCCAGGCCCTCGAACCGGACCGTGACCTTTCGCTTACCGGCCAGCAGGTCCGCCGGGAGGCCGTAGGCGACGTCGAAGAAGCCCTCCTTCTCCTGCGGGGCCCGGCGGGCGATCCGTTCCTCCCCGACCTTCCGGCCGTCGACGAGGACGGCGAAGGACCGGTCGGCCCGCTCGTCGCGGTTGTAGGTGACGATCAGGCGGGACGGGACCGCCGGGTCGACGGGCATATCGAACGAGAACCAGTCGACGGCCCGGCGGCCGAAGCGGCCCTGTAGCTGGACCGGCGACGTCCGGCCGCCCTGCTGGACGAAGTCCCGCTCGGACTGCATCTGGCCCGGCTGGACGAACGACACGGTGGCCGCCTCCAGCCGCGCTTCGGCCTCGCGGGCGGCCTTGAGGGCGGCGGCCCGCTCCTCCCACTCGCCGGGGGTCAGGACATCCCAATAGGCGGAGTAGAAGCGCCTATGAAGCCGATAGAACGGGACCAGCTCGACCTCCCGGTCGCGGCCGGCGCCGACGGTCCGGAAGACGCCGGGACGGCCCTCGACCGGCTCGATCCAGGCCGCGAGCGACCTTTCCGCGGCGACCATGACGGGGGTCCCCGGCCGGGCCGCCCGCTTGGCCGGAGGCAGGTCCTCCTCCTCGTCCAGCCGCTGCGGCGGCAGGGCGCCAAGGTCCCCGGCAAGAACGAGGGGGCCCCAAAGTATGGCCGCCCGGCGGGGGTTGTCCGGCAGCGGTTCCAGGCGCAGGGCCTTGGGCAGGACGAGGTCGACCCGATCGCCCGCCCGCCAGGCCCGCTCGAGACGGACATAGGAGCCGGCCGGGCCGGCGGCCGTCACCGGAACGCCGTTGACCCGGACCGCGAACCCCTCGCCCGCCCAGGAGGGGCGGCGGAGCAGGAGCGCGAAGCGGCGCGTCTTCGGCGTTTCGACGGTCAGCGAGGCCGCCTCGCCCTCGGGGAACGACGTGGCCATGGTCAGCCGTACGCCGGCCGCCTTCCAGACCGCGGTCGAGGGGGCGTAAAGGTTGACCCAGAGCGTGTCGCCGGACTCGAAGTAGAGGCCGAAGCCGTGCAGGGCGTGGCTCTCCATGGCCGAGCCGACGCAGCAGGTGAAGTCGCGTTCCATGTCCTGGTACTCTCGGGCGGAGCTCGGACCGACAGGGACCATGTAGCAGGTCGCGCCGTCGGCCGGGTCCAGGGAGCCGAGGATATGGTTGAAAAGGGCGCGCTCGTGGAAATCGGCGTAGCGGATCAGGGGGTCGAGGGCGAACAGGGCCCGGGACATCTTGATCATATTGTAGACGTTGCAGGTCTCGGCCGTCCGGCCCTCGATCATCGGCTCGAGCTTGTCCGGCTCGCCGAAGTACTCGTTGCGGCCGTGGCCGCCCGTGGCGAAGCTGTGATGGAGGGCGACGCGCTCCCAGAAAAAGGCCGCCGCCGCGCCGTCGGAGGGGCGGCCCGCGGCGATGTAGCGGGCCAGGGCGCCGAGCAGCTTGGGCACCTGGGTGTTGCCGTGCTTGCCGCGCAGGATGTCCTCGCCGCGGGCCAGCGGCTCGACGATGGCCCGGTGCTCGAAGCGGTCGGCCAGGCGGAGCCAGCGCGCATCGCCGGTGTCGGCGTAGAGGTCGACGAGGACCTCGTTCATGCCGCCGAACTCCGTGCCCAGCATCTTTTGGACCTGGGCGTCGTCGAGGCCGGACAGGACCTTCTCGGCCCAGGCCGCGAAGCGCGTCTCGACCTCGAGGGCCGCGCCGCTGCCGGCGAACCGGTAGGCGTCGCGCAGGCCGGCGAAGATCTTGTGCTGGACGTACCAAGGCGACCACATGCCGTTGAGATCGAAGCCGGAGGAGCGGATGTCCCCGCGGGCGATCTGCTCGTACAGGGTCCGGCCCGGGACGCCGGCCCGGTCGGCCTGGGCCCCGATGTAGCCGTCGCCGTGCTTGTCCTGAACGGTCCGCAGCTCGGCGACGAGATGATCGGCCCGGGCCTTGAAACGGGGGTCGCCGGTGGCCGCGAACATCAGGCTGACGCCGGAGAGATAATGTCCGGCGATGTGGCCGGTCAGCTGGCGGTCGGCGCCGTCCCAGCCGCCATAGCCCTCGGCCTTGGGCGGCAGGCCGGCGGCCTGCCGGAGGAAGGCCATCATGCGATCGGGCGAAAGCGAGAGCAGGTAGCGGCCGTTCCGGTCCTGGGCCGTCTTCAAGGGCCCGCCGGTCAGGCGGACGTCGGAAAGCGGCAGCGGCCGGGCCTTGTCGGCCACGGCCGGCTTGACCGGCCCGGCTCCGGCGGCCGGAGCGGCGACGGTCAGCGCGAGCAGGACGGCCGCCGCGAGAGAGAAGCCGGATCGCGGATCTGTCTTCATGGTCGTCCTCGCCGATCGATGCCCGAAGGATCCGCCCGGGGGGGCGAGAAGCGGATTATGTCGGCTCCGGGCCCGGACGTCAAGGCTTCGGGGCCGGCCGAGGCGGCCGAACCCGCCCGGCGGTGAGCGCCGGACGGGCCTACGGCTTGAGGATCAGCTTGCCGAGATGGTGCTTCTGCACGTCCCTGTGGGCTCGGGCCAGGTCCCCGAGCCGGTAGGTCCCGCCGATCGCGACCCGGAAAGGGCCGCCGGCGATCAGGGCGTTCAGGCGTTCGAAGGCCTCGCGCGACGCGACGCCGTTGAAGGATCGGACGCGGGTCCCCCGGACGCCCCGGGGCGCCGGTTCCACGCCCTCGGGATAGGCGATCGTACCTTCCGGCCGGACCTGCTTCAGCGCCCCCGCGAGCCTGTCGGAGTTGGCGAAGACCAGGGCCGCGTCGAAGCCCCCGGGAGCGAAGCTCCGGGCGGCTCGAGCGACATCCGCGGCTTTGCCGTTCAGGGCCATGTCCGCGCCCAGGCTCTCGGCCAGGGCGACGCCGTCCCGGCCCGAAGCCACGGCCAAGACCCGGGCGCCCAGCCGCTTGGCGAGCTGGAGCGCGATGTGGCCGACGCCGCCGCTGGCCCCCAGGACCAGGACCGTCCACTCCGGCCCGATCTTCAGGCCTTCGAAGCCGGCGATGGCGGTCAGCCCGCAGCCCCCCAGCCCCCCGGCCTGATCCAGGTTCAAGCGACCGGGTATGGGCGCTGCCGCTTTTTCCGGGACGGCCGCATATTGGGCGTAGAAACCGCCTTTGGGGTTACCGAACACGTAGCCGTAGACGCGATCGCCGACTTCGAACCGGCGGACCTTGGGCCCGACCGCCACCACTTTCCCGGCCCCGTCGGAGCCGAGGACCTGGGGGAAGCCGGCGCCGCCCATGCCGCCCTCCCGGACCCAGGGGTCCCAGGAGCCGATGCCGGCGGCCTGGACCTTGATCAGGATCTCCCCCGGGCCGGGCTCCGGCACGGGCATCCGGGCCGGACGCAGGACGCCCGGGCCGCCGAATTTGTCGATCACGCAGGCCATCATGGTTTTGGGGACTTTGCCGTTCATATTTTCCTCCACCTTCGGGCTAGCCGGGGGAAGCCGACGGCAAGCCGGGGCCGGCCTCCCACCCTAACAGGTTCTCTATCAAGAAACATGCCAAGGGGCCCGGGGCCGCGAACGATGAGAAAACGCTTGACTTTTACATAACGTATGTTATATTACACTCGTTATTATTGCGACACGATGAAAAAGACAGGACGATGAGCCCGAAAATGACCACCTTCGACAAAGCTTCGGTCCTGGCCGCCGCGATCGACCTCGTCCGCGAGAAGGGCTGGGAGCGGCTGACCGCCAGGGCCCTGGCCGCCAGGCTGGGCGCCTCGGTCGCCCCGGTCTACAGCACGTTCGGCTCGATGGAGGCCCTCCAGCGGGCCATCCTCGAGGAGGCCCGGCGGCGGCTCCAGAAAAGCACCAAGGTCGCCTATACGCCCGACTCTTTCCTCAACATCGGCGTCGGCATCGTCGTTTTCGCCCGGGACGAGGGCCATCTCTTCACGGCTCTCTTCCACACCCGGCATCGCCAGGCCGACATCGTCGACGGCGCCTTCGCCTCCATCCTCGAACGGATGAAGGCCGATCCGGTCCTGAAACAGCTCCCCGGCCGCTCGCTCGAGCGGCTGCTTCACTATCTCGGCTTCTACACCCTGGGCCTGTCCGCGGCCGTCGTCTACGGCCGCCAGGTCGAAGCCTCGACCGAGACCATCATCGCCCTGATGACCGGCGCGGGGAACATGATGGTCTTCGGCGAGATGGCCGGCTTGGCCGATATCGGCGGTCCGGATCACGAACGCGAGTGGGCGCGCCTCCTCCGGGAGAAGGCCATCGTCCTGCCGGCGAAGGAGAAATCATGAACGTCACCATTCTGGACGGCGGTCCCCGCGACCCCCGCGGCGCGTCCGCGCGGGCCCTGGCGGCCGAGGTCGGCGGGCTGGCCCGCGCCGGCGGCCATGCCGTCACCGCCTTCGAGCTCGACGCCCTGCGCATCCAGCCCTGCCGGGGTTGTTTCGCCTGTTGGGTCAAACACCCGGGCGCCTGCGCCATCAAGGACGACCAGGAGCCCGTGCTCCGGGCCATGGCCGCGGCCGACCTGCTGGTCTGGGTCACGCCGGTGACCTTCGGCGGCTATGCCCCGGCCCTCAAGAAAGCGCTCGACCGCTTCATCCCCAATATCCTGCCCTTCTTCATCGTCCGGCGCGGCGAGATCCATCACCCGCCCCGCTACGAGAGGCGGCGGAGCCTCCTCGTCCTGGGCACCCGGCCTTCGCCCGATGCCGGGGCCGAGGCCGTCTTCCACCGCCTGGTCGAGCGCAACGCCGTCAATCTCGACAGCGTCCGGACCGACTCGATCGTCGTCCACGACGGAGAGGCCGACGGGTATCGGAGCCGCGTGGCGGATTTCCTGGCCGCGGCGGGAGGCGGCCGATGAAGACCCTGCTCATCGTCGGCAGCCCCAGGGGCCGGGCCAGCGTATCGTCCCAGTTCGGCGGCGCCCTCCTGGCCCGTCTGGCCGCCCGGGGCTCGGAAACCGAGGAGATCGCCGTCGCCGAGGTCCTCCGGTCGTCGGAAGAGCGCCACCGCTTCTACCGCGCGGCCGATGCCGCCGACGTTGTCGTGGTTTCCTTCCCCCTCTACGTCGACCAGCTGCCGGCCCCGCTCATCCAGGCGCTCGAGCTCCTGGCCGACCGGAGGCTGGGCGCCCAAAACGCGACGCCCTGGCCGGGGCCGCTCGTCCAACGGCTCGTGGCCATCGTCCAATGCGGCTTCTGGGAGAGCCACCAGAATGGGCCGGCCGTCGAGATCATGCGCCAGTTCGCCCGGGAGACGGGCTTCGTATGGGCGGGCGGGCTGGCCATGGGCGCCGGCGGGGCCCTGGCCGGCAAGAAGATGGACCGGGCCGGCGGCCAGGTCCGGAACCCCGTCCGGGCCCTCGATCTGGCCGCGGCGGCCCTGGCCGAGGGCGGCCTCGTGCCGCCCGAAGCCGAGGCCCTGATGGCCAAGCCCCTGATGCCGCGCTGGCTGTATCACCCGGCCGCGAACTGGGGCTTCCGGCGCCTGCTGAAGAAGCACGGGGCCAAGGCCCGGACCTACGACCGGCCTTACGCCTAGGCCGCGGGCCTTAGTTGGCGAAATAACCGGCCCGGTTCGAGACCCGGCAGCCCTTCCGCTTGACCCGGACGGCGATGTCCCGGAACTTCCCGTCCGCCTGGTAGACGGCGGGGGAATAAAAGAGGAGATAGTAGTTCTCGGAAGCGGTCACGGCCTTGCGGAACGAGGCGAAAGGGTTGGTGGACGTTTCGGCGACGCCGCCCGTGGCCTTGGCGACCTCGCCGAGCGAGCCGAAGATCGAGGCCGACAGATCGCGCAGCCGGGTGCCGCCCAGATTGGCGGCCTGGGCGGAGCCCGCGCTGACCTGCCGCTCGACGTCCGCGCCGGCCGCGGTCATCGCCCCGGGCACCCGGGTCTGGGTCAGGTAGATGAGGTTGGCCGTCACCGCGGCGTCGGAGAAGATCTCCTTGATCGTCTTCGGCGTCACCTCCGAGGTCCGGTAGGCGTCGGCTTCCGACGCGTCGGCCAGGCTGGCCTCGGAGGCGTCGAGCGACTCGTCCCCGAACTGCCCGACGGACGGCAGGGGCACGAGCTCCCGCTGGTAGAAGAGGAAGACGTACTTCTGGCCTTCGAGGGCCTTGAGGCCCTGGGCCATCAGCCGCAGCGAGCGCCGGTTGATGCCCAGCCGGTCCCGGAGCTGGCGCACGACCTCGGCCGTGCGCTCCAGCTTCTGGTCGGCGTCCAAGGGCATGGCGGCGATGTCCCGGAGTGTGCCCAGCAGCCTTTTATAGTCCGCGGCCCCGGCCAGGATATCGGTCCGCAGCCGGCCCTTCATCTGCCGGCCGATCTCGGCCCGCGCTTCCGGGGCCAGGCTCTCGGGCTTGAGGCGATAGGTGCCCCGCGGCGTCACGACCGCGACCGCGTCCCCCGGCTGGATGACCTCGCGGAAGAAGTAGTCGACGGCCTCGTCGATCTTGGGCATGGGCTCGAGGACCTCGAACTGCAGGACGATGGTCCGGGCGGTCTTGGGCACGGGCTTCGGGTCGGGGGACGCGGCCGCCGGCGGGGCGGCGGCTTCCTCCTTCCGGATGTCCGTCCCCCGGACGAGGTACAGGGAGATGATCGTTTGCGGCCGGCCGTTCTCGAAGACCTCGAAATCCCCCAGGGCGAGATCGTCGACGAAGCGGTCGCCGTCGAAGACGCGCACCGGCACCTCGACGTTGACGACGCCGGTGGCGTGCTGGAACTGCCGGGGATGGAGGGCCAGGACGAGGAGCGCGCCGGCGGCGAGCGCCGGGACCGGCCGCCGGCCCCGGGAAGACGATTGAGGGGACCCTGTCATCGGACACCTCCGCGGGCGCCGGCCCTATCCGCCGGGATTCTAGGGCCGCGCCGCGGGCCTGTCAAGGCGTCCGGCCGGAGGGCCGGACGGGCTCTCAGCTCTCCTTGACCTTGGCGATCGAGCAGACCCGGTCCTTGTCCTCGAGGTTGATGATGCGGACGCCCTGGGTGGCCCGGCCGGACGAGCGGACCTGGGTCGTCGGGATGCCGATGACCTTGCCCTCGACGGTGATGATCAGCAGGTCCTCCTCGGCGATGCCGACCATGGCCAGGGCGGGCCCGACCTTGGGCGTCACGCGCAGGTTGAGGACGCCCTGCCCGCCGCGGTGCTTGATCGGGTACATCTCGGCCGCGGTCTTCTTGCCGTAGCCGCGCTCGGTCGCCGTGAAGAGGAACTTGACCTCCGGCCCGACGACGATCATGCCGATGACCCGGTCCTTGGGCTTGAGGCGGATGCCCCGGACGCCGGAAGCCGTTCGGCCCATGGGCCGGACGTCCGCTTCCTTGAACTGCAGGGCCCGGCCGAGCCTGGTGCCGATGACGACCGTGTTCTTGCCGGACGAGATCTGGGCCGAGAACAGCTCCGACTTCGGCCGGATGTTCATGGCCAGGATG
>CAZNPB010000067.1:0-13809 GCA_964574895.1 uncultured Eubacteriales bacterium | reverse complement strand
GATGTAGCGCATTACTTGTTGATCAGCTCCTTGAGGAGCTTGCTCGGCTTGAAGTAGAGGACCTTCTTCGGCGGGACCTTGACCGGCTCGCCCGTCCGGGGGTTGCGCCCGGCCCGGGAGGTCCGCTTGCGGAAGCGGAAACTGCCGAAGCCGCGGATCTCGATCTCCTCGCCGCGGAGGATGGCCTCGCGGATGGTCTCGAAGAACAGGTTCACCCCTTCCTCGGCTTCCTGCTTCGGGATGTTCAGTTCCTGGGAGATCTTGTTGGTCAGGTCCGCCTTAATCATGAACGTCCTCCTTCTTGGTTCCCTTCTTCGGGGCCTTGAAGCCCTTCAACTGGTCCCTCATGATGTCCCCGAGGGTCATGCGGTCGTTCTGGGTCTCCATGAAGCGCTGGAAATCCTGCTTTTCCAGGTCGTAGACGGCCTGCTTGAAGCTGAGCGAGATCTTCTTGGCCTTGGGGTTCATCTTGACGATCTTGGCGTTGCGCTCGTCGCCGACGGCGAAGGCGTCGGACGGCTTCTCGAGCTTCTTCTCGTCGAGCTCGGCCGTGAAGACGACGCCCTCGATGCCCGGGACGATCTCGACGAAGGCGCCGAAATCGGTCAGGCGGACGATCTTGGTCTTGACGACGTCGCCGACCTTCTGCCGGAGGAAGAACTCCTCCCAGATGTCGCCTTCGAGCTGCTTCATGCCTAGGGAGACCTTCTGCCGGTCGACGTCGATGTTCAGGACGATGACCTCGACCTCCTGGCCGACCTGGAGCTTATCGGAGGGGTGCTTGGTCTTCTCCCAGCTGATGTCGGAGATGTGGACCAGGCCCTCGATGCCTTTCTCGACCTCGACGAAGGCGCCGAACTCGGTCAGGCTGGTGACCGTGCCCTTGACGCGGGACCCCACGCCGTGCTGCTGGCGGAAGGTCTCGAGGGGGTGGGGCGAGGCCTGCTTGAGGCCGAGGGAGATGCGCTTGGTCTGGGGATTGACGTCGAGGATGGTGACCACGACCTCCTGGCCGGGGGTCAGGACCTTCTTGGGGTGGACCAGCTTGCGCGACCAGGTCAGGTCGGAAATGTGGACCAGGCCTTCGACGCCCTTCTCGAGCTCGACGAAGGCCCCGAAATCGGTCAGGCTGGAGACCTTGCCGGCGATCTTCTGGCCGGCCTGGTACTTCTGGGCGATATCGGTCCAGGGATCGGGCGTCAGCTGCTTGAGGCCCAGGGAGATCTTCTCGGTCTTCTCGTCGAAGGCCAGGACCACGACCTCGACCTCCTGGCCGACGGTCAGGTGCTCGGACGGGTGGGCGCCCTTGCCCCAGGAGATGTCGGAGACGTGCAGCAGCCCCTCGATGCCGCCGAGGTCGATGAAGGCGCCGAAGTTGGTCAGGGACTTGACCCGGCCGGCAACCTTCTCGCCCTTGACCAGGCCGCCGAAGACCTGCTTCTTGCGCGCCTCCCGCTCCTCCTGGAGGATGAGCTTGCGCGACAGGACCGCGTTCTCGGTCTTGCGGTCGAACTTGATGACCCGGAACGGGAAGGTCTGTCCGATCAGGGCCGCGGGGTCCCTGACCGGCCGCAGGTCGGCGTGGGACTCTGGCAGGAAGGCCCGCAGGCCGACGTCGACGTTGAAGCCGCCCCGGGTCCGCTCGACGACGGTGCCCGTGACGGCCAGGCCGTGCTGGAAGGCCTGGTCCAGGGTCTCGACGGCCCGGACGGCGTCGGCCTGCCGCTTGGACAGGACCAGGTAGCCGTCCTTGAGGTCGGTCTTCTCGAGCATGGTCTCGACCTCGTCGCCGGGCTCGAGGGCCTCCAGCGCGGCCGGGTCGGTGAAGTCCTCGTTGGGGATGAGGCCCTCGGTCTTGAACCCGACGTCGACGACGACGTGGGTCGGGGTGCGCTTGATGACGCGCCCCTTGAGGACCTTCCCCATCGTGATCTCCTTGGTGCTGTATTCGTAGCGGTCGAGCAGGTGCTCGTAGTCTTCCGACGACATCTTGGCGTCGTCGCGTTCGGGCTGCTTGGTCGGCTCGGTCATGGCGCAAAGCTCCTGAAATGAAGATACGGGGACGTCGCTCCGGGAAGGGCCCGGAACGGACGACCCATCCTACCGAAGAAACATCGCGTTGTCAACTCTAAGTCCCGATGGGGCCGATACTTAGGAGCTAGGCCTCGACGGCCTTCTCCTGTTCGAGGATCTTGGCGATCTCCGCCTCGGAAGGCAGCTCGTCGAGGCCGTTGAGGCCCAGGTAGAGGAGGAACTCGTCGGAGGTCCGGTAGACGAGGGGATTGCCCGGCGCCTTCTTCCGGCCGACGATCTTGATCAGCCCTTTTTCGAGCAGGGTCTTCAGCGATCCGGTCGAGTCCACGCCGCGGATGGCCGAGATCTCCGACTGGGTCACCGGCTGGCGGTAGGCGATGGCGGCCAGGGTCTCGAGGCCGGCCGAGGACAGCCGGTTCTTGCGCTCGATCTGGAGCAGGCGCCGGACCTCCCGGTCGTGGGCCGGCTTGGTGGCGAAGAGCCAGCCCCCGCCGGTGTGGAGGAGGCGGACGCCGCGGCCCTCGGCCTCGCCGTCGGCGGCCAGGGCCTCGACGGCGGCCTGGAGGTCCTCGGCCGGCACGCCCTCGAGAACGGCCTGGAGCCGCTCCAGGGTCAGCGGCTCCTGAGAGACGAAGATGAGGGCCTCGACGAGGGCTTTCAGGTCGTTAGTCATGGGCGGCCGTCCTGGCGGGGTCTTTGCGGAGCCAGACGCGGATCGTCTGGAAGAGCTCGTCCTGGACGGCCACGGCCACCCGGGACTTGATCAGCTCGAGAACGCAGAAAAAGGAGACCAGGGCCTCCTCGAGCGATTCGTGGGCTTCGAAGTACTCCAGGAAATCGAGGACGCCGCGGGCCTGGAGGAGCGCCACCAGCTCCTTCATCTTGACCTCGACCGGGACCTCCCGGCCGCGGATGACCCGGGTGTCGTCGGCCTCCTTGCGCTTCATCATGGCGAAGAACGATTCGGCCAGGTCGAACAGCGACAGCTCGACCGGCTCCATCTCGCCCTCGCCGTGGAGCGGGGGGATGAAGTCGCGGCGCCACTGGAGGATCTGGACGTCCTCCCGCTCGCGGAGGAGGGAGCAGGCGGCCTTGACCTTCTCGTACTCGATCAGCCGGTCGATCAGGACCCGGCGCGGGTCGTCGCCCTCGGCCAGGTCGGTCTCCCGCGGCAGGAGCATCTGCGACTTGATGTAGATCAGCAGGGCGGCGATGAAGACGAACTCGGCCTCGCGGTCGAGGTTGATCTCGGTCTTGCGCTCGAGGTAGCCGAGGTAGTCCCGGGTGATGGCGGCGATGGGGATGTCGTGGATGTCGATCTTCTTCTTGCGGATGAGGAAGAGCAGGAGGTCGAGCGGGCCCTCGAAGACGTCCAGGCGGACCTGATAGCCGTCGGGCGGCGTCCCGCCGGCGGGCTCGGCCGGGTCCGGCGCCGGGGCCTCCCCCGGCGCCGCGCCGGCGGGCGCGGGCGCCTCTTCGGGGGGCAGGGCGTCGGCGGCGGGCTCGGACATGCTAGGAGAAGAGCCTGACGATGAGGTTCTGGACGGGCGCGAACACGGCGCCGAGGAGGTTGGTGTACATCAGGACGATCAGGAGCAGGAAGCCGTAGGGCCGGAGCCGCTCGTATTGCGCCGCGGCCCGGGACGGGAGCAGCCCGGCCAGGATGCCGCTGCCGTCGAGCGGCGGGATGGGGATGAGGTTGAAGACCGCCAGCGAGACGTTGATCAGGGCCGTCACGAACAGGATGACGACGACCCCGCCGAGCGGCTTGCTCCACATCGAGGCCACGGGCACGTTGGCGCCGACGGCCTTCAGGAGCTGATAGAGCAGCACGGCCGCGGCGGCCGTGGCGATGTTGGCGATCGGGCCGGCGAACGAGATCCACAGGCCGCCCTTGCGGGGATGCCGGAGGTTGCGGGGATCGTAGGGGACCGGCTTGGCCCAGCCGAACACGGGCTGCTTCAGGAGGATGAGGAGGAGCGGGAAGATGATGGTGCCGAACAGGTCGATGTGGACGAGGGGATTGAGCGAGGCCCGGCCCAGGGCCGCGGCCGTCGGGTCGCCGAGCTTATTGGCCGTCCAAGCGTGGGCCGCCTCGTGCACCGTGATGGCGAAGAAGATGACGAAGGCCTGGACGAGAACGAATCGGATATCCATGGTGAAACGACACTCTTTTATAGCATATCCGGGGGCATCCGTAAACAGCCCGGCGCCGCCGCGCGCGGCCGGCCCGGCCTAGCGGGACTCGACCACGACCTCGTAGCCCTCGCGGACGGGCGCCGAGGTGAAGAGGGGCATGAACTTGACCAGCTGCTCCTGATAGTAGCGGTTGTCCTCGTTGGCCAGGGCCGAGGCCTCGTCGTCCCAGAACGTCAACGCGATGCAGCGGCCGGCCGGCCGGTCGGCCAGGAGGGTGGCGCCCCGGAAGCCCCGCTGGGCCCGGGCCGCCGGAACGACGCTCTCCTCGAAGATGCGGATGCCCTCGTCCGCCCGGTCGGCGCGGAAGGTCAGCGTGGTCATGCGCGCATACATGGTCCCCCCCTGGCGGCCCCCCGGCCGCCCGTTCTCCGCCGGGCCGGGGATCATGAACCCCGACCGGCGGCCGACCCGCAGATGCATCGGCCTCGGCCCTCCCTGGTGCAAGATCACAATAAGCCCGGGCGGGCCCGGAGTCAACCGCGATCAGTTCGGGAAGGACGGATCGCGATAGACCTCCCGGCCCTCGAGGAGGGTCCAGAGGACCCTGGCCCGGCCGATCTCGGAGGCGGGCAGGCCGAAGAGGTCGCGGTCGAGGACGATGAGGTCCGCGGCCAGGCCGGGCCGGAGCGCGCCCCGCGTCTCCTCTTCGTGCGCGAGCCAGGCCCCGTTGACGGTGTAGGCCCGGAGCATGGTCGCCAGATCGACGCGCTCCTCCGGGATCCAGGCCTCGCCCGGGGGCTCGTCCGGTCCCCGCCGCGTCAGGGCGACCTGGATGGCCTGCAGGGGGTCCAGGGACGAGACCGACCAGTCGCTGCCGCCGACGACGACCGCCCCGGTCCGGGCGACGCTCCCGATCGGGTACAGCCAGCGCGAACGGGCCGGGCCGAGGATGGGCAGGGTCAGGTCCGTGATGTAGGGATCGGCGTAGGCCCACAGGGCCTGGAAGTTGGCCGCCGCGCCCAGCCGCGCGAAGCGGGGGATGTCGGCCGGATCGATGAGCTCGAGGTGGGCGATGTGGTGGCGCATGTCGCGGAAGCCGTTGGCCCGGCCGGCGGCCTCGAAGGCGTCCAGGCTCATGCGCACGGCCCGGTCGCCGATGGCGTGGACGTGGATCTGGAAGCCGGCCCGGTCGAGGGCCCGGGCCAGGGCGTCGAACGCCTCCGGCTCGAGCAGCGGCCGGCCGCGGTCGCCGGGCCGGTCGACGTACGGTTCGAGCAGGGCGGCCGTGTGCGGCTCCATGACCCCGTCGGCGAAGATCTTGGCCGCGGCGGCCTTGAGGCGCGTCCCGGCGTAGCGCCGGCGCAGGTCCGCCAGCCGGGCCGCTTCGGACGTCCCCCGGCCGGGATCGACCTCGAGCGAGGCCAGGACCCGGACGGAGAGCTCGCCGCCGCGGTCGAGGGCGGCGTAGGCCTCCAGCAGCTCGGGGCCGGCGTTGGCTTCGACGATCGAAACGATGCCGAAGCGGTTGGCCAGGGCCAGGCCGGCCCGCAATCCTCTTATATAGTCTTCCGGCCGGAGCGGGGGGACGAGCCGCTCCACCAGGCCCGCCGCGCTCTCGCGCAGCGTTCCGGTAGGCTGGCCGGACTTGGGGTCGCGCTCGATGCGGCCGCCCTCCGGGTCGGGCGTGTCCCGGGTGACCCCGGCCAGGGCCAGGGCCCGCGAGTTGACCCAGGCCGAGTGGCCGTCGGCCGAGTCCAGGACGACCGGCCGGTCGGGGACCACGGCGTCCAGGTCCTCCCTCCGCGGGTTGGCCTGCGGGAACAGCGGCAGCTCCCAGCCGCCGCCCGTGATCCAGGGCGCCTCCGGATGGGCGGCCGCGTAGGCCCCGACCTTGGCCAGGACGGCCTGCCGCGTCCCCAGGCCGTTGAGGTCGCAGAGGCCGAGCTCGACGCCGCCCGTGACCAGGTGGATGTGGGAGTCCTGGAAGGCGGGCAGGACCAGCCGGCCGCCCAGATCGACGACGCGGGTGGCCGGGCCGCGCCGGGCCAGGGCCTCCCGGACGGCGCCGACAAAAACGATCCGGCCGCCGGCCACGGCCAGGGCTTCGGCCCGGGCGACCGGCCCGGCCAACGGGACGACCGCGGCGTTCGTCAGGATGAGGTCGGCCGGCGCGGGGGCCGGGCGGCCGCCGCAGCCGGCCGTGAGGCCGGCCAGGACCAGGAGGAGGGCCAGGGATCGAGAGCGGAACTTGATCATGCGAACGGCTCCTTCCGGGCGGGCGTCACTCCCCGCCCGGCGCGAGCCGCCGGTCGATGGCGGCGGCGGCCAGCCGCGCGTCGCCCATGGCCAGGATGACGGTGGCCCCGCCCCGGGCGATGTCGCCGCCGGCGTAGACGCCGGCGAGCGAGGTGGCCATGGTGGCGGCGTCGACCTCGATCGTGCCCCACTTGGAGACGTTCAGGCCGGGCGTCGTTTGGGGGATGAGGGGATTGGGGCTCTGGCCGATGGCCACGACGACCAGGTCGACCTCGGCGACGAACTCCGAGCCGGCCACCGGAACGGGCCGGCGGCGCCCCGAAGCGTCCGGCTCGCCGAGCTCCATGCGCAGGCATTCCATGGCCTTGAGCCGGCCGCGCTCGTCGCCGATGTAGCGGATCGGCGCGGTCAGGAAGTGGAACTCGATGCCTTCCTCCTCGGCGTGGTGGACCTCCTCGACGCGGGCCGGCATCTCGGCCCGGGAGCGCCGGTAGATGATCAAGGCCCGTTCGGCCCCCAGCCGTTTCGCCGTCCGCACCGAGTCCATGGCCACGTTGCCGCCGCCGATGACGGCGGCCCGGCGGCCCGGGAACACGGGGGTGTCGTAGCGGGGGAAGTCGTAAGCGCGCATCAGGTTGACGCGGGTCAGGTACTCGTTGGCCGAAAAGACGCCGACCAGGTTCTCGCCGGGGATCTTCATGAAATTGGGCAGGCCCGCCCCGCTGCCGACGAAGACGGCCTCGTAGCCGTCGGCCCGCAGGTCGTCGATCGTGGCCGTCAGGCCGACCACGAAGTTCATGCGGAACTCGACCCCCAGCCGTTCGAGATAGGCGACCTCGGCGACCAGGATGCTCTTGGGCAGGCGGAACTCGGGGATGCCGTAGACGAGGACGCCGCCGGCCTCGTGGAGGGCCTCGAAGACGGTCACGCGGTGCCCGTGGCGGGCCAGCTCGCCGGCTACGGTCAGGCCGGCCGGCCCGGCCCCGACGACAGCCACCTTGCGGCCGGTCGGCGGCGGCAGCGGCGGCACGACCGCGCCCCCGGAGACCCGCTCGTGGTCCGAGACGAAGCGCTCCAGGTTGCCGATGCCGACCGGCCTGCCCGTGGCCTTCCGGAGCAGGCACTTCTCCTCGCACTGGGTCTCCTGCGGACAGACCCGGCCGCAGACCGCCGGCAGGCTGTTGGACTCCCGGACCTTGGCCGCGGCCGCGGCGAAATCCCCCTTTTCGACCAGCTTGACGAAGGAGGGGATATCGATGCCAACGGGGCAGCCGGCGACGCAGCCGGGCTTGGCGCAGTCCAGGCAGCGCCGGGCTTCCCGGACGGCCTCTTCGGCGTCGAGGCCCCGGTTGACCTCGGCGAAATCCTTGTTCCGCTCCTCGGCCGGGCGCTGAGGCATGGGGCGGCGCCCGATCTTCATGCGCTCCTTGACCGGCACGGACCGGCGCAGCTCCCGGCGCCAGTCCTTCTCGAACTCGGCCAGGACCTGGGCGGCCAGGGCGGACGGGGCCTTGTCCGGTCCGTTCATGGGAACCGCTCCTCCTCCCAGGCGCAGAGCGACCGGATCTCGTCCTCGAAGTAGGATCTCCGCCGGGCGTAGAGCTCGGCCCAATCGACCTTGTGGCCGTCGAAGTCGGGGCCGTCGACGCAGGCGAACTTGGTCCGGCCGTCCACGGTAACCCGGCAGGCGCCGCACATGCCCGTGCCGTCGACCATGATGGGGTTGAGGCTGACCGTGGTCGGGACGCCGGCGGTCCGGCTGGCCTCGGCGACGCTGGACATGAAGTAGGTGCAGCCGACGGCGACGATGCGGTCGATCTTCTCCCGGTCCAGGATGTCGCGGACGCGGCGGGACACGAAGTCCGTCCCGCCGTAGAGGCCGTCGCGCGACGAGATGACGAACTCGTCGGCCAGGGCCGTCAGACGGTCCCTCCAGTACAGGAGGTAGTCGGCCTTGACGTCGACGAGCACGACGACCCGGCGGCCGGCCTCCTTGAAAGCCCTGGCCAGAGGATGGATGGCGGCGATGCCGAAGCAGCCGCCGGCGCAGAGCACCGGGCCGCCGGCCCCGATCTCCGACGGCCGCCCCAGCGGCCCGGCCAGGATGGGCACCGTGTCCCCGGCCCCGAGCAGGGCCAGCTTGCGCGTCGTCGTCCCGACGGCCAGGAACACGGCCGTGACCGTGCCGCGGTCCCGGTCCCAATCGGCGATGGTCAGCGGGACGCGCTCGCCGCGGGCGTCGGGCATGACGATGACGAACTGGCCCGGCCGGCATTTGCGGGCGATCTCCGGGGCCTCGACCTCGAGCAGGTGGATGTTGGGGACCAGGCGCTCGCGGCGCACGACGCGGGGCATCAGCGGGGCCTCCTCGTCCGGGCGTAGCCGGGGCTTCCGGCGGCCAGGTCGAAGCCCCGCAGGGCTTCGGCGGCGGTCGCGGCCGCGGTCTTGCGCGGCCGGCCGGAACGGCGCCGCGGGGGAGCGGCCCCGACGACGAGCCCGGGCTCTCCCTCGGTCGCGGCGGCGAACCGGACCTCGCCGTCCATGGAGGGCCGGTAATCGCGCAGGGCCGGGATGCGGCCGCACAGGTCCCGCAGGGCCGCGGCCCGGTCGGCGCCGGGAAAGCCGGGACGGCCCAGCCGCGCCGCCAGCCCGGCCAGCAGCTCGCCGTCGGGGCGGGCCGCGCCGCGGGCCGGCGAGGCCGGCGGATAGGTCCGGACCCGGCCCTCGGTGTTGACCCAGGTGCCGCCCGCTTCCGCGAACACGGCGGCCGGCAGGACGACGTCGGCCCGCTCGGCGTTCGGGCCCCAGTGCGTGTCCTGGCAAACCAGGAACGGCGGCTTGAGCGGGCCGAGGTCCGGGAACGGGCCGGCGAGAAAGAGGGCCTCGAACTCGCGGGCCGCCAGCCCGGCCCGGACGGCCTCCAGGCACCGCTTCGGGGCCGGCGCCCCCAGGGCCAGCCCGATCTCGTGAACGCCGCGCTCCCCGGCGTCCCGGGCCAGCGGAACGAGCCGGGCCCCGGCCAGCCGGGCGAAGTTCCAGAGCCAGGCCAGCGTCTCGGCGCCCGCCGGGCCGGCCGCGGCCCCGGCGTCGAACAGGATGGTCCTCGTCTTCCCGGAGACCAGGACCCGGGCCGCCGCCTGGAACGACCGCCGGGCCCGGACCGGGACGGCGCCGGCCGCGGCCCGCCGCAGGTCCTCGAGGCCGGGCAGGCCGGGGACGGCGAAGCCCGGGAGCCCGAGGACGGCCTCGCACAGCCCCGCGGCGACCGCCGGGCCGCCGGGCCCGAGGTCGAGGCCCGCGGCCGCCCGGACGACGGGGCCGGCCGGGGGCGCCCCGGCGGCGACGAGCCCGGCGCCGCGGCGGACCGCCCGGACGACCTCCAGCCAGGCCAGCGGGTGGTCGTGGGCGAGGTCGACGTCCCAGGCGAGAATGGCGTCGGACCGCCCGATCTCCGACAGCCGCCGCTCGACCGGCAAGGCGAAATCGAAGCGGTCCTCGAAGCCCGTCAGGGCCCGTTCGACCGTTCCGGCCGGCTCGGCGGTCATGGCCCCGGCCCGCAGGACGTCCCGGCCGAAGCGGTGGAAGACGAAGGCGTCCTCGAGCGGGACCTGGGACGGGCAGACCAGCGCCAGGCGCCCCGGCGCGGCGTGCCGCAGCCCCTCGGCGGCCCGGTCCAGGGCCTCCTCGAGCGGGACGGGCACGAGCTCCCCGTTCGGGCGCGCGCGGGCCTCCAGGATGCGGCCCGGCCCTTCGACGGCCCGGCGGACCAGGAACCGGCCTTTGACGCAGGCCTGTCCGCGGTTGGGATCGGCCGCGGCCGGCGTCGCCTCGACGAGCCCGGTCTCCTGGAAGCGGAGCGTCAGAACGCAGCCCTGGCCGCAGAACGGGCAGACGATCGCGGCCGTCCGCCCGGCCCCGGGACGGGGCCGGGCCGCCCGTTCGACCAGCGCCCCGGTCGGGCAGACGTCGACGCAGGCGCCGCAGAACCGGCAGCCGGACGCGAGCAGGGTCCGGCCCAGGGCCGTGCCCACCTCGGTCCGGCCGCCCCGGTGGATGAACGACAGGACGGCCGCGCCGCGGACCTCCTCGCAGACGCGGATGCAGCGCCCGCAGAGGATGCACAGGTTGCCGTCGCGGTCGAAGAAGGGATCCTCCTTGTGAACCTCCAGGCCCCGGTAGGCGGCCGGCAGGTCGACCCGGTCCAGGCCGACCCGGTCGGCGACCCGCTGGAGCTCACAGCCCCCGTTCTCCGGGCAGAGGGCGCAGCCGGTGACCTCGCCGGTCTTGCGGATGGTGGACTTGAGGTCGTCGCAGGTCGCCTTCTCCGGGCAGACCAGGCAGGCGTAGGGATGGCGGGCCAGGATGAACTCGAGGACCTTCCGGCGCAGGGCCGCGATCTCCGGCGTGTTCGTGCGGACGACGAGGCCCTCCTCGGCCGGCGTGGCGCAGGCCGGCGCCAGGTCCCGGCGGCCGGCCACCTCGACGAGGCAGATCCGGCAGCCGGCGAAGGGCTCGAGGCCGGGATGATCGCAGAGCGAGGGGACGGGGATGCCGGCGCCGCGGGCGGCTTCGAGCAGGGTCGCCCCGTCGCGGCAGTCGACCTCGCGGCCGTCGATCGTCAGCTTCATCGGCCCTCTCCCCGCGTCGCCGGCCCGCCGGGCCCGGCCGTCGCCGCCGCCGGGGCCGGGCGGGTCGTCTTGCGGACGGCCCCGATCCGGGCCGGGCAAACGCTTAAACAAAGCCCGCATTTGATGCAGGCGGCCGGGTCGATGACATGGACCTTTTTCAGCTCGCCGGCGATGGCCCCCGCCGGGCAGGCTTTCCTGCAGAGGAGGCAGCCGACGCACTTTTCCGGATCGATGGCGAAGGCGATGAGGGCCTTGCAGACCAGGGCCGGGCAGCGCTTGTCGAAGACGTGGGCTTCGTACTCGTCCCGGAAATAGCGCAGCGTCGTCAGGACCGGGTTCGGCGCGGTCTGTCCCAAGCCGCACAGGGAGGCCCGCCGGACCGTGTCGGCCAGGGCCTCGAGCCGGGCCAGGTCGTCGGCGGTGCCGTCCCCGGCCGTGATCTTGCCCAGGAGGCGGGCCATGGCGCCCGTCCCTTCCCGGCAGGGGGCGCACTTGCCGCAGGACTCCTCCTCGGCGAAGCGCAGGAAATAGCGGGCGATGTCCACCATGCAGGTGTCCTCGTCCATGACGATCATGCCGCCGGAGCCCATCATGCTGCCGGCCGCCTTGAGGCTCTCGTAGTCGACCGGAGTGTCCAGGCCCGAGGCCGGGATGCAGCCCCCCGAGGGCCCGCCGATCTGGACCGCCTTGAGGGCCCGGCCGGCCGGGACGCCGCCGCCGATCCTCTCGACGATCTCGCGCAGGGTGATGCCCATGGGCACTTCGACCAGCCCGGTGTTGGCGATCTTGCCGACCAGCGAGAAGACCTTCGTGCCCTTGCTGGTCGCCGTGCCGAGGCTGGAGAACCACTCCGGGCCCCGGAGAACGATGGGCCCGACGTTGGCCCAGGTCTCGACGTTGTTGATGACCGTCGGCTGGCCCCACAGGCCGCTCTCGGCGGGGTAGGGGGGGCGCTGGCGCGGGTAGGCCCGGCCGCCTTCGATCGAGGCCAGCAGGGCCGTCTCCTCGCCGGAGACGAACGCGCCGGCGCCGCGGACGATCTCGAGGTCGAAGTCGAAGCCGGTGCCCAGGATGTCGCGGCCGAGCAGGCCGCGGTCGCGGGCCTGCTCCAGGGCCTGGCCCATGCGGGCCACGGCCAGAGGGTATTCGTTGCGGATATAGAGGAAGCCGCGGGCCGCGCCGACGGCCCGGGCCCCGATGATCATGCCTTCGAGCACGGCATGCGGGTCGGCCTCGAGGACGGAGCGGTCCATGAAGGCGCCGGGGTCGCCTTCGTCGCCGTTGCAGACGAGGTACTTCGGCGACCGGGTCTGGGCCGCGCAGGCGGCCCACTTGCGGCCGGTCGGGAAGCCGGCGCCGCCCCGGCCCCGCAGGCCCGAGGCCGTGATGGCGGCCAGGATCCCCTCCGGCGTCATCTCCGACAGGGCCTTGGCCGCGGCGGCGTAGCCGCCGGTGGCGATGGCGTCCTCGATCCGTTCCGGGTCGATGCGGCCGCGGTTGCGCAGGACGATCAGGCGCTGGAGCTTGAAGAAGTCGATGTCCCTCATCCGCGGCACGGGCTCGTGCTCGTGCGGCGGGACGTACATGAGGGCCGGGACGGGCCGGCCCTTGACGAGGTGCTCCTCGACGAGGCGGGGGACGTCGGCCGGCCGGAGGCGTTGGTAAAAGACGCCTTCGGGCTGGACGAGGAGGATGGGGCCGCGTTCGCAGAAGCCGTTGCAGCCGGTGGCCACGACCTGGACCTCGCGCTCGAGGCCGCGGCGGCGGACCTCCTCTTCCAGGGCCCGCCGGACCTCGAAAGAGCCGCCGGACACGCAGCCCGTCCCGGCGCAGATCAGCAGATGCGTCCGGGGCGCGGTCACGCTTTTCCGCCCTTGTCCGCCTCGGCCAAAATGGGGTCGATCTTGGCCTCGGTCATCCCGGCGTGGGGACGGCCGTCGACGACAGCCAGGGGGGCCAGGGCGCAGGCGCCCAGGCAGTTGACGCGCTCCAGGGTGAAGGCCCCGTCGGGGGTCGTCTGGCCGGCCGCGATGCCGAGCCGGCGCTCGAAGCCCTCCAGCACGGCCGCGCCGCCGCGGACGTGGCAGGCCGTGCCCAGGCAGACCGTGCAGATGTGGCGGCCCCGGGGCTCGAGGCTGAACGAGCGGTAGAACGTGGCCACCCCGTAGACCTGGACGAGGGGCAGGCCGAGGGCGGCGGCGACGTGCTCGAGGGCTTCGGGGGGCAGCCAGCGGAAGCGGTCCTGGATGTCCTGCAGGGCCTGGATGAGCGACCGGGGGCGCCCCCGGTACTTCGCCGTCAGGGCTTCGAGCTCGCTCGTCGGCGGCCGCATGCGGGCATTATATGCGCGGCGGGGGCCGCAAGGCAAAATCTTTTTCGGCTCACAGGACCGGCAGGTAGCGGCGGATCTCGTGGTCGCTGACCTGCTTGTCGAACTCGCCCGAGACGTTCCGGCCGTACTCCTCGACCTCCTTGAGCTTGTTGGCGACGAGCTTGTCGAAGATGTGGCCGCCCAGGGCCTCCCGGACCACGGCGCTCTTCTCCATGATCCGGACGGCCTCCTCGAGGTTCCGCGGCAGGACCCGGATCTCGAACTTCTTCTGCCGGGCCCCGCTCATGCGGTAGATGTTCTCCTCGACGGGGTCGGCGAGCTCGTACTTCTTCCGGACGCCTTCGGCCCCGGCGGCCAGCATGACCGCGAAGGCCAGATAGATGTTGCAGGCCGGATCGGCGGCCCGCAGCTCGATCCGTG
>CAZNPB010000066.1:0-14451 GCA_964574895.1 uncultured Eubacteriales bacterium | reverse complement strand
TGAGGCTCTGGTTGATCTTCTTCTTGGAGTCCTCGACGTCGTCGTACCAGCCGATCGAGATGGCCTCGATGTTGGGGGCCTCGCCCAGGATGATGGTCAGGGCGTTCAACAGCTCCTCGGCCATGCGGCCGTGGCAGACGATGATGCCTCCGATCATGGGTTGCTCGCTCTCGAAGTCCGGCCGCTATTGTATGATAAAGCCGCCTATTTATAAAGGTCCCGGTGATAAATCCGGACCCCGCAGGTCCCGGCCGCCTTGAGGTGCCGGCCGAGCTCCTCGGCCACGACCACGGACCGGTGCCGCCCCCCGGTGCAGCCGACGGCGATGGCCACGGTCGTCTTGCCCTCCCGGACGAAGCGGGGCAGGACGAAATCGACGAAACGGAAGAGCTCCCGCAGGTACGGCCGCGTCGCCGGCGCGTCCAGGACGTACTTGCGGACGCTCGGGGTCCGGCCGGTCCGCTTCCGCAGCCGGTCGACGTAGAAGGGGTTGGGCAGGAGGCGAGTGTCGAAGACCAGGTCCGACTCGAGCGGCAGGCCGTGCTTGTAGCCGAAGCTGGTCACGGCGATCTGGGCCCGGGTCTTCTTCCGGTTCAGGATGCGCTCGGCGATGAGGTCCTTGAGCTGATAGTTGTTGAGGCCCGAGGTGTCCAGGACGTCGTCGGCCAGGCCGCGGATGCCCAGGAGCCGCTTGCGCTCGAGCCGGACGCCCTCGAGGATGGGCCGGCGCGGGGCCATCGGGTGGGGCCGGCGGGTCTCATTGAAGCGCTTGGCCAGGGCTTCGTCGGAGGCCTCCAGGAACACCAGCCGGGCCGGCGCCCGCTTGCGGATGTCCTTGAAGATGGCCGGGAAGTCCGTCAGGAACCGCGGCTCGCGGATGTCGATGACCATGGCCGTCCGGTCGATCTCGACCTTCTTGCGCAGCCACAGCTCGACGAACTCGGCGATCAGCTTGGCCGGCAGGTTGTCCATGCAGTAATAGCCGAAATCCTCCAGGGCCCGGCTGACGACGGTCTTGCCGGAGCCCGACAGGCCGGTGACGATGAGGAATCGGTTGTCCTTGGCGGCGGCCATGGCGGCTCCTCTCAGATTGGACCATTCACGAGCCGAGGCGGCTGCAGATGCGAGGCGTCAAAGGGCGAAGCTGTACTCGGGGTCCTGCGAGCCCTTGGCAGCGACGCAGAAGCGGCCGGATCGACTCGCCCGCGGGGTGAAAACGCCGGTCTTGGTTTTCTCTGTCTTATGGAGCAACCCGGCGTTTTCATGAATGGTCCAAGCTAAGTGAGAACGCGGTCGAGCCGGCGGACGATCTCGTCCGGCGCGCTGTAGCCCTTCTTGCGGAGGATGTGGACCTTGCAGGCCACCTCGATCAGGGTGGCGATGTTGCGGCCGGGGGCGACGGGGATGGCCAGCTGCGGGACGCACCGGCCCAGCAGGGCCAGGTCTTCCCCCGACTTGAGGCCGAGCCGGTCGACCTCGTAGCCGCGCCGCCACTTCTTCAGCCGGATGACCAGGTCGATCCGGGCGCTGCGGGCGATCGACTTGGGGCCGAAGATGGCCCGGATGTTGATGATGCCGAGGCCGCGGATCTCCATGAAGTTGCGGCTCAAGGGCGGGGCCGTGCCGAAGAGGCCGCCCTTCGGCCCGACCCGGACGCGGACGACGTCGTCGGCGACGAACTTGTGGCCGCGGGCGATGAGCTCCAGGGCGCTCTCGCTCTTGCCGATGCCGCTGTCGCCGAGGATGAGGGTGCCCTGCCCGAAGATCTTGAGGAAGCCGGCCGAAATGGTCGTCTGGTCGGCCGCGTCGGCGGCCCGGCCGGCCGGCCCGTCAGGCATGGGCCTTCTCCTCCTCGGCCCGAAGGGCCTCGATGGCGGCCTGGGCCGTGGTCGCCTTGAGCATCTTCGAGGTCAGGGAGCGGGAGCGGCGGACGAGCCCGGCGATGGCCGCCAGGAGCCGCAGGCCCGCCCCGGGGTTGTCCTCGGGCGAGACGAGCAGAAAGAAGATATGCGAGGGCTTGCCGTCCACGGCCTCGAAAGCGACGCCCTCCGGCGACAGGCCGAGGAGCAGGGCGGGCGCCTGCAGGCCCTTGGCCCGGCAGTGGGGCACGGCCACGCCTTTGCCGATGGCCGTCGTGCCCAGGTCCTCGCGCTTCAGGAGCTTGTCGAGGAGGCCGCCGTCGAGCGCCGGCCCATGAAGGGCCTCCAGCCGGTCCGACATCTCCCTCAGGACGCCGGCCCGGTCCCGCGCTTCCAGGCGCGGCAAGACCAGGTTCTCGTCGAGGAGCGCGTGGATCTTCATCCGTCCCCTCCGCGGCTCATTCCGGTTCGACCAGGCCGTAGTGGCCGTCCTTGCGGCGATAGACGGCGGCCCATTCCTGGCTGCCCTCGCGGCGGAACAGGAAGATCTCCTTGGCCTTGGCGTCGAGTTGGACCAGGGCCTCCTCGACCGACATCGGCTTCAGGGAGAAGTAATTGGCCCGTAAGACGCGCTTCTCCGGCTCCGGGGCCTCGATGACGGGGGCCAGGACCTTGCGCTCGCGGCCGCCCCGCCTCTTGCGCTCGCGCCACTTGGCCCGATCCTTGCAGATCCGGGTCTCCAGCGTGTCGAAGGCCCGGTTGAGGGAGTCCATCATGTCCAGGGTCTCTTCGATGACGACCAGCCCCCGGCCCTTGGCCTGGACATGGATCTCGGCCTTGGCCCGTCCTTTCTGGGTGCCCAGGATGACGTTGACGTCGAGGACGTCGTCGACCAGGTTCTTCAGGCGGCCCAGCCGCTTCTCGCAGTAGGCCTCGATCTCCGGCGTCAGGGCGGCCTTGCGGGCGGTGTAGCGGACGTTCATGTTCTCTCCTCCATGGCGGACTTGCGCTTGCGGATGTGCGAGGGCTCCAGGCCGAGCTGGGTCCGGTACTTGGCCACGGTCCGGCGGGCGATGCGCAGGTTCTCCCGGGCCAGCAGTTCGCCGATCTCGATGTCGCTCAGGGGATGGTCGCGGTCCTCGCTCTCGACCAGCTTGCGGATGCGGTCCTTGACCATGAGCGACGAGACGTCCTCGCCATAGCTGCCCTGGAGCGACTTGTGGAAGAAGTACTTCAGGGAAAAGACGCCCCGGGGGGTCATCATGAACTTGTTGGCTACGACGCGGCCGACCGTCGACTCGTGGACGCCGATCTCCTGGGCGATCTCCATCAGGGTCAGCGGCCGGATGAAGTCGAGGCCCTTCTCGAAGAACTCCTTCTGGCGGTCGACGATGAACTTGGCCACCTTGAAGATGGTCCGGTTCCGCTGGTCGAGGCTGCGCAGGAACCAGAGGGCCTTCTTCAGCCGGTCCTTGAGGAAGCGGTAGGCCTCGGGCTCGCCGGCCGAGGCCTTGGCCAGCAGCTGGCGGTAGTAGGGGCTGATGCGGAGGCGCGGCAGGCCCTCGTCGTTGAGGGCGATCGTCCACTCCCCGTCCTCCTTGCTGACGACGATGTCCGGGACGACGTAGTTCGTCTTCTCCTCGGTGTACTTGCGGCCCGGCGCCGGGTCGAGGGTCTTGATGATGTCGATGCGCTCGCGGATATCGCCCAGGGAGACGCCGAGCACCTTGGCCAGCTGGGCGTAGTCGGACTTCTCCAGGAGGGGCAGACCCTCGGCGACGATGCGGCGGGCCAGCTCGTCCTGGATCTGGAGGTGGTCCATCTGGGCCAGAAGCGCCTCGCGCAGGTCCCGGCTGCCGCAGCCGATGGGGTCGAAGGTCATGATCTTGGCCCGGACGGCCTCGACCTTCTCGGGGGTGGTCCGGTCGAGGCGGGCCAGCTCATCCACGGTCGTGGTCAGGTAGCCGTCGTCGTTGATGTCGCCGATGACCCGCTCGGCCAGTTCCCGCTCCGCAGGGTCGAAAAAGGTCAGGCTGGCCTGCCAGTTCAGGTGGTCCCAGAGCGAGGGCGTCCGGGAGATGGTGTTCTCGAGCGAGACGGCGTCGCGGCTCTCGGTGAAGTGGGGCCGGAAGCCCTCGTCGAGGTATTCCTGGAAGCCGGAGAGGAAGTTGTCCTCGGAGGCTTCGCCGGCCATCTTCGGCTCGGTCGACTCGAGGCTCAAGCCCTCGAGGACGCTGTCGCGGTTCTTGACCCCCGCCTCCTCGGCGGCCACGGTCTCGCTGTCCTTGGCCCCGCCCTCGCGGGCCTCGTCCTCGATCTCGATCATCGGGTTCTCGGACAGCTCCTCGTCGATGACCTCGATGAGCTCCAGGTTGGTCAGGGGCAGCAGCTTGATGGCCTGCTGCAAGGCCGGGGCCAGGACGAGCTTCTGCACCTGCCGTTGGTCGAGCCGCTGCTTGAGCGTCATGGCGCGTGCCTCTGTCCTTGCCTCTTACTAAAGACGAAACTCCCGGCCCAAATATCTCTGCCGCACCTCGTCGGAAGAGACGATGTCCGCCGGCGGCCCTTCCATGAGGACCCGCCCGCCCTCGAGGATGTAGGCCCGGTCGGTGATCTCGAGGGCCTCCCGGACGGCGTGGTCCGTCAGCAGGACGCCCAGCCCCTTGTCCCGCAGCCCCCGGATGATGCCCTGAAGGTCGCCGACCGACAAGGGGTCGATGCCCGTGAACGGCTCGTCGAGCAGGACGAAGTCCGGCTCCATGACCATGGCCCGGGCGATCTCCAGGCGCCGGCGCTCGCCGCCGGACAGGGTCAGGGCCTTGGCCCCGGCCAGCTTTTCCAGCCCGTACTCCTCGAGCGCGGCGCTGACCCGGGCCGAACGGTCGGCGGCGGTTGAAGGCCGCGTCTCGAGGACGGCCAGGAGGTTTTCGGCCACGGTCATCTTCCGGAAGGCCGACGGCTCCTGGGGCAGGAGGACCAGGCCCCGGCGGGCCCGCAGGTACATCGGCAGCCGGGTGATGTCCTCGTCGCGGAGAAGGACCCGGCCGCCGTCCTGGGGGACGAGGCCCAGGATCATCGAGAACGTCGTCGTCTTGCCGGCGCCGTTGGGCCCCAGGAGTCCGACAATCTCCCCCTCCTCGACCCTGACGGAGACCTTGTCGACGACCTTCTTGAGCCCGTAGCTTTTCTCGAGATCGACCGCTTTCAGGGAACCCTTCATGGCTCACGATCGGACGACGGTCGTCGCTCTTTCCGGTCCCTCATTCTCGATCGAAATCTTATCATCGGCCAGATCGAAAGTCAATTTGGCCCCCCTGGCGGAGCCCCCCTTTCCGTCGGTCAGGACGGGCCGGCCGGTCAGGGACAGCCGGCGGGTCTCGGAGCGGTAGGACGCGGCGGTCGAACGGCCTTCATAGCGGTCTTTGGACACGACGACGCCGGTCGAGGCCTCCAGGGAGGTCACCCCGCCGCCGTCCGGGGCGAGGACGGCCGTGATCGTTCCCGCCTCGAGCTTGGCCGGCGGCAGGCGGACGTAGGCTGGGCCCATGAGGACGAGGACGCGGGACCCTGACCGCAGGGTCAGCTCCCGGCCCCCCGCTTCGATCCGGCGGCCGGGGACGTCCTTGGCCCCGGCTTCCGTCAGCCCGGCCTCGATGCCGCCCCGGCCCGTCAACTCGCTCGCCGCCGCGGACCAGCCCAGCTCGCGGGCGGTCAGGAAATCGTCCCCCTGCCAAGCCCGGACGGCCCCGGCGGACGAGGCCGACCAGGCCCCGCGCCGGAAGGCCGCCGTGTCGCAGGACAGGGACACGGCCTCGCGGTCCGAGAAGAGGCCCGCCGGCGCGCCGCCGCCGCCCGCCTTGAATAGGCACAGGACGCCGCCGGCGGCGTCGAGGTCCTCCGGCCCCGGGCCGAAAACGAACGAGCCGGCCTCGAGGCGGAACACGGACGACTCGGCCACGGCCGGCCGGCCGGGCCCGCCGGTCAATCGCATGAGCCGCGGGCCGGCGTCGAGGGAAGCCGCTTCGGCTTCGAGGGTCAAGGCCGGGCCTTCGGGCCGGGCGGCTTCGACCCGGACGCCGCCGGAGGCCGACCAGCCCGCGAGCCGGCCGTCCGGTCCGAGGGTCGCGGTCAACGCGGGCGCGAAGACGACCGTCCGTCCGGCCGTCCCCGAGGCGGCGGTCAGGACGGTCAGGGCCGCCGTCCGGACGGACCGGGCAGTCCCGGTCTCGCGGTCGAGGCCGATCTCGATCCTCTCGGCGGCGATCTCTCCGCCGGGCCCGCCCGCTTCCCCCGCGCCGGCGAGAACGACCCGGGCCGCGCCTTCGAGCCCGGCGGTCTCGAAGCCCGTCTCGTCGGCCCTCGCGACGATCTCGGCCGATCGCGCGGCGGCCCGGAGCCCGGCCGCCTCGATCTCGACCCGGCCGTCGAGGCGGCCGCGCCGCTCGCGGCGGGAATAACGGAAGGACTCGCCCGATACCGTCAACGTCCCGCCGGGCCCGGGCCCGGCCGCCAGATCGACCCGGAAGCCGCCGCCCAGACGGATCTCGTCCGCGGCCTCGACGTAGGACAGGCTCCCGGCCCGGCCGGCCATCGTCTTGGCGGAAAAGCGGCCGGCGGAGGCCGTCGTGAAGGTCCCCGTCTCGCGGTCGTAATCGTAAGCGTCGCCCTCGAGGACGACGCCGCCGGCCTCGACCCGGGCCGTCCCGGAGATCGTGAAGCGCAGCGAGCCCGGATCGTAGACGACCTCGGCGGCCGTCAGCCGGGCGACGGTCTCGCCGGCCGGCCCGAGGCTGGCGATCTCGATGGCGCCCTGGAGATGGTCGCGGCCGTCCGGGCCGCGGAAGAAGCGGTCGCCGCGGACGTCGGCGACGGGCCGGCCGTCCCGGTATTCCTGGTGCCGGACCCGCTCCTGGCGGCCGAGAACGCGGTCCTCGGGCGGCGGCGCGGCCGGGGCGGCGGGGACGGGACTTTCCAGGCCAACGGCCAGCCGGCGGACGACGGCCGCGGCCACGACGAGGAGCAGGGCTATCGCCGCGAGCGCGGCGAGCCGCACCGGCCCCGACGCTCGCTGCGTTTTCATCTTTCAGACCCGGAGGTCTTCGATGGACAGGTTCGTCTTCGGCACGCCCAGGTATTCGGAGGTCATGAGGGTGAAGGCCAGGCTGACGCGGCTGCCGCGCTTCAGGACATGGCGGTACTCGGCCTTGTCCCAACCCAGGACCTCGAGGACCCGGCCGCCCTGGCGGCCCAGGAACTTGAGGTGCTTGGCCTTGAGGACCTGCGGCTCGCTGACGACCTCGACGTCGTCGGCCATGAACATCGGCTTGGGGTTGCCGACGCCGAAGGGCACGAGCAGGGCGTAGACGGCCATGAAGCGCTCGTCGACGGCCGCGAAATCGAGCGGCGCGTCGATCTTGAGCTTCTTCTTCAGGCTGTCTTCGGAGATGGCCGCGTCGGCCAGGGCGTTCAGCGCGGCCTTGAAGGCGGCCAGATCGGCCGTGGGCAGGGTGCAGCCGACGGCCAGCCGGTGCCCGCCGTAGCTCGTGAAGTGCCCGCGGCACTTCTCCAGCAGGTCGATGAGCGGCACGTCGGAGATGCTCCGGCCCGAGCCGTGGGCCATCCCGTTCTCGTAGTGGAACAGGATGACCGGCCGGTGGAAGCGGTCCTTGAGCTTGGAGGCGACGATGCCGATGACGCCGCGGTGCCAGTCGGGGCTGCCGAGGACGAGGCACTTGTACTTGCGATCGAGCTGCCGCTCCTCGACCCGGGCCGCGGCCTCGGTGAAGATCTTCTCCTCGGTCTTCTGGCGACGGCTGTTGAGCTCGTCGAGCTTCTGGACCAGGGCCAGGGCTTCGGCCGGGTCCTCGGAGAAGAACAGCTTGACGGCCAGGTCGGTCATGCCCATGCGGCCGGCGGCGTTGATGCGCGGGCCGATGCGGAAGCCCAGGTCGCCCTCGGAGATGGCCCGGCCGCCCAGGCCGCTGGCCTCGATCAGCAGGCGCAGGCCCGTGTTGGAGACGTCGCGCAGGCCCTTGAGGCCCCGCTTGACGAACAGCCGGTTCTCGCCCTTGAGCTCGGCCACGTCGGCCACCGTGCCGATGGAGACGAGCTTCAGGTAGTGGGGCAGCCCGGTCTCGCGGCCGGCCTTGGCCAGCAGGGCCTGGACGAGCTTGAAGGTCACGCCGACCCCGGCCAGGCCCGGGTCGGGATAGCCGGACTCCGGCAGGACGGGATCGAGCACGGCCACGGCCTCGGGCAGGGTCTCGCCGGGCCGGTGATGGTCGGTGATGATGACGTCGATGCCCTGTTCCCGGGCCCGGGCCACGAACTCGCCGGACTTGATGCCGCAATCGACGCTGATGACCAGGGTCGCGCCCCGCTCGACCGGGATGCGGACGTGCTCGCCCCGGATGCCGTAGCCGTCGGTCAGGCGCTCGGGGATGAAATAATCGACCTTGGCCCCGAGCGTCGTCAGGGCCTTCTTGAGCATGACCGTCGACAGCACGCCGTCGACGTCGTAGTCGCCGAAGATCAGGATGGTCTCGCCGCGTTCGATGGCCTGCCCGACGCGGGCCACGGCCTTGTCCATGCCCTTCATCAGGTAGGGGTCGTGGAGCTTCCCGAGGTCGCCGAACAGGAACTCGCGGGCCGCGTCCTCGGTCGCGATCTTGCGGTTGACGAGCACCCGGGCGATGGCCGTGGGGATGTCCAGGGCCCGGGCCAGGGCCTCGGCTTCGGCGCTCGGCGGTCGGACCTGCCAGACGGAGCCATTCATAGTGCCCTCACTCTAGCATATTCACCGGCCCCGCTCAACCGCCGCCATTGACAATTAAACGCTTGATAAATAAAATGTTAAGACCATGTTCGCCGGCCTCAAGGAAAAACTGGTCCGGACCCGCGACGCCTTCCGGCGGGTCGGGGACCTCTTCCGCAGCGGCAAACCGCGCGACGAGATCCTGGAAGGGCTCGAGGAAGCGCTCATCCAGGCCGATGTCGGCGTCGCGGCCACCGAGAAGGCCGTCCGGGCGCTGAAAGCCAAGACCGGCAAGACCGACGACCAGGCCGGGCTCGAGGCCGCGCTCAAGGACGAGCTGGCCGCCCTCCTCTCCCCCGCCGGCGGCCAGCCCGCCGCGGCGGCCGGACCGGTCGTCATCCTGATGGTCGGCGTCAACGGCGGCGGCAAGACGACCTCCGCGGCCAAGTTGGCGGCCCGCTACAAGCGCGAAGGCCGCAAGGTCGTTCTCGCGGCCGCCGACACCTTCCGGGCCGCGGCCCAGGAACAGCTGGCCATTTGGGGCAAGAGGCTGAACATCCCGGTCGTCCGGGGCTCGTACGGCGCCGACCCGGCCTCGGTCGTCTTCGACGCCGCCCGGTCGTTCCAGGCCCAGCAGGGCGACGTGCTCCTCGTCGACACGGCCGGCCGCATCCACACCAACGCCAACCTCATGGCCGAGCTGGAGAAGGTCCGGCGGGTCGTCGTCCGCGAGCTTCCCGGCGCCCGCCT
Source organism: uncultured Eubacteriales bacterium (assembly GCA_964574895.1). GTDB lineage: Bacteria > Acidobacteriota > Aminicenantia > Aminicenantales > Saccharicenantaceae > RBG-16-66-30. The sequence continues at coordinate 5,088 of CAZNPB010000066.1, read as the reverse complement.
CGAATCCCTGCTCGTCCTCGACGCCACGGTCGGCCAGAACGCCGTCCTCCAGGCCCGGGAGTTCCTCAAGTTCTCCGGGCTGACCGGCGTCTTCCTGACCAAGGTCGACGGCACGGCCAAGGGCGGCGCGGCCATCGCCGTCGCGGCCGAGCTCGGCCTGCCCATCCGCTACCTGGGCCTGGGCGAGGGCGAGGACGACATCGCCGACTTCTCGCCCCGCGAGTTCGTGGAGGCCCTGCTCTCATGACCGCGGCGCGGGACCGGGCCTGGATGGAGATGGCCTACGGCCTGGCCGAAAAGGCCCGCGGCCGGACCAGCCCCAATCCTCTCGTCGGGGCGGTGGTCGTCCGCGACGGCAAGGTCGTCGGCCACGGCTTCCACGAGGGGCCCGGCCGGCCCCACGCCGAGATCGTCGCCCTCGGCCGGGCCGGGCGCCGGGCCCGCGGGGCGACCCTCTACCTGACGCTCGAGCCCTGCGTCCACTGGGGCCGCACCCCGCCGTGCGTCGAGACCGTGGCGGCGGCCGGGCTGGCCCGGGTGGTCGTCTCGGCCGTCGATCCCAATCCGCTGGTGCGGACCAAAGGCCTCCGCCGGCTCCGGGCCGCCGGGCTGGACGTCGAGTCCGGCCTGCTCTCGGAGCGCAACGCCGCCCTCAACGAGGTCCACGCCAAGTACATCGCCGGCCGGACGCCCTTCGTCACGCTCAAAGCGGCCCTGACGCTCGACGGCAAGATCGCCTGCCGCACCGGCGACGCGAAATGGATCTCGTCGGCGGCGACGCGCGATTACGTCCACCTCCTCCGCGGCGAACAGGACGCCGTCATGATCGGCTCGGGCACGCTCCTGGCCGACGATCCGCTCCTGACCGTGCGCCATCCGGCCTGGCCCGGAAAGAAGCTCGTCCGGGTCGTCCTCGACTCGCGTCTGCGCATCCCGGCCGCGGCCAGGATGCTGGCGACCCTCGACCGCGGCCCCGTCCTCCTTCTCGCCGGCCGCGACGCGCCGGCGGAACGGTCCCGGGCCCTCGAAGCCCGCGGCGTCGAGGTCCTCCGCCCGCCGGACGGCGCCGCGTCCTGGACGCTCGACCGGGCGCTGGCCGAGCTCGGCCGCCGCGAGATCGCCGCCCTCCTCGTCGAGGGCGGCAGCCGCCTCTTCACCTCCTTCATCGAGGAGTGGCGCGCGGACAAGGCCGTCCTGACCTACGCGCCCCTCCTGGCCGGCGGCGCCGCCGCCCCGGGCCTGGTCGGCGGCGAGGGGGCGGCCACGATCGCCGGGGCCGTGCCCTTGAAGCGCTGGCGGTCCTTCGCGGTCGGCGGCGACATCATCGTGGAAGGATCCTTCTGATGTTCACCGGCATCATCTCTCATCGGGGCCGCTTCGCCGGCTTCCGGGGCAATCACTCGAAGCTGGCCGTCGAGGCGCCGGGCCTGGCCGCCAAGGCGGCGCCGGGCGGCAGTGTCGCCGTCAACGGCGTCTGCCTGACCCTGGTCGGGGCCGAGCGGGACACGGTCCTGTTCGACGTCTCGCGGGAGACCCTGTCCCGGTCCACCCTGGGCTCGCTCCGGCCGGGCGCCCCGCTCAACCTCGAGCTGCCGCTCACCCTGGCCGATCCGCTCGGCGGACACCTCGTCAGCGGCCACGTCGACGCCACGGGCCGGGTCCTGCGCTCCGTCTCCCGGCCGCCGGGCCGGCGCCTGGCCGTCTCCTACCCGGCCGCGCTCCGCCCGTTCCTGGTCGAAAAGGGCTCCGTCGCCGTCGACGGCGTCAGCCTGACCGTCGCCTCCCTCACCCCCTCGGCCTTCGAGGTCGAGCTCGTCCCGGCCACCCTGGCCGCGACCGGTCTGGGCGGCCTGCGGTCCGGGGCCAAGGTCAATCTGGAGTGTGACATGGTCGGAAAATACGTGTATAATTCCCTGACCCGAGGACACCGAGCGGGCTGACAGAGCTTCCTTCACTCCCATGACCGAAGAACAGAAGAGCGTTTCCGTCGAAGCGGCCCTGGAGGCCGTCCGGGCCGGCCGGATGATCATCATCGTCGACGACGAGGACCGCGAGAACGAGGGCGACTTCATGGTCGCCGCCGAGAAGGCCACCCCCGAGATCGTCAATTTCATGGCCCGGCACGGCCGGGGCCTGATCTGCCTGCCCTTGACCCGGGAGCGGCTCGAAGAGCTCCAGCTGCCGCTCATGGTCAGCGCGAACACGGCCCGTTTCCAGACCGCCTTCACAGTCTCCATCGACGCCAAGAAAGGCGTGACCACGGGCATCTCGGCCCCCGACCGGGCCCGGACCATCCTGGCGGCCATCGATCCGGCCACCCGGCCGGAGGACCTGGCCCGCCCGGGCCACATCTTCCCGCTCCAGGCCGTCGAGGGCGGCGTCCTGTCCCGGGCCGGCCAGACCGAGGCCTCGGTGGACCTGGCCCGCATGGCCGGGCTCATCCCGGCCGCCGTCATCTGCGAGGTCATGAAAGAGGACGGCACCATGGCCCGCCGGCCCGAGCTCGAGGAGGTCGGCCGGACGTTCGACATCCCCATCCTGACCATCGCCGAGCTCATCCGCTACCGCGTCCGCCACGAGACGCTCGTCCGCAAGCTGACCGAGACCGACCTGCCGACGGCCCACGGCCGCTTCCGCCTCCACGTCTACGAGGACGTCATCCGCGGCGAGCACCACGTCGCCCTGGTCAAGGGCACGGTCGACGACGGCCAGCCGGTGCTCGTCCGGGCCCACTCCCAGTGCCTGACCGGGGACGTCTTCGGCTCGGCCCGATGCGATTGCGGCGACCAGCTGCACCTGTCGATGGAGATGATCGAGAAGGAAGGCCGGGGCGTCGTCCTCTACATGCTCAACCACGAAGGGCGGGGCATCGGCCTGGCCAACAAGATCCGGGCCTACGCCATGCAGGACCAGGGCGCCGATACGGTCGAGGCCAACCACCGGCTCGGCTTCAAGGCCGACCAGCGCGACTATGGCATCGGGGCCCAGATCCTGGTCGCCCTCGGCATCCGCCGCCTCCGCCTGATCACCAACAACCCCCGCAAGTTCGTCGGCCTGGCCGGCTACGGCCTGGAGATCGCCGAGCGGGTGCCGCTCGAGGTCCCGCCCAACGCCTGCAACGCCCGCTATCTGAAGACCAAGAAAGAGAAGATGGGCCACATCCTGGACCTGGTCTGAGGATGGAGGACCATCGCGCTCCCGAGGACCCGGCCCTCTCCCCCGTCTGCCGGGCCTTCGTCCGCAAGCTCGGCGCGACCGCGGATAAAGCCGGGCGCCTGCGGATCCTGGCCGCCTGCGGCAAGGTGGCCCGGCCCTGGTCCGAAGAACTGCTCTGGGAATCGCTGGCCGATCCCAACGAAGCCGTCCGCGATCTCGTGGTCCGGGAGCTCTGCGCCCGGCCCGGCCTCGATCCCGTCCGGGCCCTGCGCCGGCTCCGGCTGCCGCCCTGGTACGCCAGGAGCGCGGCCCTGGCCGTCATCGGCCGGCGGCGCCTGCGCGAGGCCCTGCCGGGCATGGGGACGATCGTGGGCGACGCCAACGCCGACGTCCGGCGCGCGGCGGCCGAGGCCCTGGGGCGGATCGGCGGCGAAGAATCCGTCCGCCTGCTCGTCCGCTTGAAAAAAGACGCCAACCCCTACGTCCGGGCGGCGGCCGAAGAGGCCATCGGCCGGGCGAGCGGCGTGCGCTTCATCTGACCCCCGCGGCGGCCGGCGGAACGGCCCCTTCGCCGCCGGGTCTCGAGTCCAGGACGAACGTCACCGGGCCGTCGTTGACGAGGTGGACGTCCATCGGCGCCTGGAAGACGCCGGTTTCGACGGCCGCGCCGAGGGCCCGGACGGCCCCGACGAAGTGCTCGAACAGGGCGGCCGCCCGGCCCGGCTCCTCGGCCCCGTCGAAGCTCGGCCGGCGGCCCTTGCGCACCGAGCCGGCCAGGGTGAACTGGGAGACGGCCAGGACGGCGCCGCCGGCCTCGGCCAGGGAAAGGTTCATCTTCCCCTGGGCGTCGGGGAAGATGCGCAGCTCCACGCACTTGCGGGCCAGGTATTCGGCGTCGGCCTCGCCGTCGCCTTTCTCGACCCCGACGAGGAGCGCCAGGCCGCGGCCGACGCGGCCGACCGTCCGGCCGCCGACCTCGACCCGGGCCTCCCGAACCCGTTGGAGCACGATCTTCACGGTCCGCCTCGCCGTCCGCCGGGGCCCGGGAAGGGGCCTTCCCCGCCCGGCGGGCGTTTGACTTTAGGGCCCCGATATTCTATCATAGGCGACTCTAAAGAGGAGATACCGATGGCCCGTCACAAATCCGCGATACGGCAGCACCGCCGCAGCCTGCGCCGGAAATCCGTCAACACCCGCAACAAGTCCACCCTGCGCACCGAGATGCGCCGCATCCGCGAGAGCATCGCCGACAATGACCGCGAGGCCTCGGCCAAGCGGCTGCCCGGGCTCTTCAGGGCCATCGACACGGCCGTCAAGAAGGGGTCGATCAAGAAGAACACCGGCAGCCGCTACAAATCGCGGTTGAGCCGGCAGGTCGCCCAGCTCGGCGCTAGTCCGTCGAAATAATCACCCGCTTCCTGCGGGCCAGGCAGAATTCCTTCAGGAAGGCCTCGAAGAGGGCCTTTTCGCCCGCGTCCTTCGCCCCCGTGTTCTTGAGCGTCCAATCCAGCTGGCGGAGCTTTTGCAGAAGGGCGTTCAGCTCGGCCGGCGACAGCCCCTCCACCACGCCGAAGAAATCCTCATATTTGCGGCGGTACAGGTCGCCGAAGTTCCTCGAGATGTAGGGAAAGAAGCCCTGGAAGATCTCGTCCTTGGTCCGGCTCTTCTCCCGGAGCCAGGTCTGGGCGGCCAGGACGTTGCGGAAGAAGGCGCCCAGGCGGCCCAGGATGACCTCCGACCGCTCGCCCTCGGCGAAGAGGTCGCCCAGGACGGCCGCGCCCCTGGCGAAATCGGCCGCGGCCAGGGCGTCGTCGAGGTCGTAGGCCTGATAGCTGCGCTGCCCGGCCGTGGCCTGGTCGACGTCGCTCTCGTCGATGCCCTTCTTGTCCCCGACGAAGACGGCCAGCTTCTCGACCTCGTTCATCATCAGGC
>CAZNPB010000065.1:0-15209 GCA_964574895.1 uncultured Eubacteriales bacterium | reverse complement strand
TCTACATCGCCTTTTCGCTCGTCCTGACCGGCGTCGTGCCCTACACCGAGCTCAACGTCCCGGCCCCCGTGGCCGTGGCCATCGACGCCATGCGGCTGTTCTGGCTCTCGCCGCTGGTCAAGATCGCGGCCATCGTCGGGCTGATGTCGGTCATGATGGTCCAGCTCATGGGCCAGCCCCGCATCTTCTACACCATGGCCAAGGACGGCCTGCTGCCGCCAGCCGCGGCCAAGGTCCACCCGAAGTACGGCACGCCGCACGTCACGACCGTCATCACCGGCGCCATCGTGGCCGTCGCGGCCTCGCTGCTGCCCATGGGCATCGTCGGCGAGCTGGTCAGCATCGGCACGCTGTTCGCGTTCGTCATCGTCTGCGGCGGCGTCCTCGTCCTCCGCTACACCCGGCCCGACATCCCCCGGCCCTTCCGGACCCCGCTCGTCCCCCTCGTCCCGGTCCTGGGCATCCTCTGCTGCGTCTATTTGATGTCCGGCCTGCCCAAGGACACCTGGATCCGTCTCCTGGCCTGGATGGCCCTCGGCCTGGTCATCTATTTCGCCTACGGCATCCGCAAGAGCAAGCTCCGGAGACAGTCATGAGCGAACCCGCCCCGTCGCCCCGCCGCGTCCCCGTGCCCGAGACCGGCGCGCCGGCCTTCAAGCGCGAGATGTCCCTGTTCGACGCCATGATGATCGTCATGGGCGCCATGATCGGCTCGGGCATCTTCATCGTCAGCGCCGACATCGCCCGAACCGTCGGCTCGCCCGGCCTGCTGGTCCTGGTCTGGGTCATCACCGGGCTCCTGACCGTCATCGGCGCTTTGAGCTACGGCGAGCTGGCCGGGATGATGCCCCACGCCGGCGGCCTCTACGTCTACCTCCGCGAGGCCTACGGCCCGCTCATCGGCTTCCTCTACGGCTGGACGACCTTCCTGGTCATCCAGACCGGGACCATCGCCGCCGTCGGCGTGGCCTTCGCCAAGTTCACGGGGCTCCTCATCCCCTGGTTCAGCGAGAAGCACATCCTGGCCACCGTCCTGGGCCTCAAGATCTCGGCCGCCCAGGTCCTGGCCATCGCCAGCATCGTCGTCCTGACCTGGCTCAACATGCGCGGCCTGCGCACGGGCAAGACCATCCAGGGCGTCTTCACCGTGACCAAGACCGTGGCCCTGTCCGGGCTCATCCTGCTCGGGTTCTTCGTCGGGGCCAACGCCGCGGCCATCAAGGCCAACTGGGCCGTCTTCTGGAAGGCCAGCTGGACCCACATGGCCAACGGTCAGGTCGTCTCGGTCGAGCCGCTCTCCGGCCTGATGATCCTGGCCGCCATCGGCGCGGCCATGGTCGGGTCGCTGTTCGCCTCGGACGAGTGGTACTCCGTGACCTACATCGCCGGCGAGGTCAAGAACCCCAAGCGCAACATCCCCTTGAGCCTCGTTCTCGGGGCCGGAGCCATCGTCCTGCTCTATATCCTGGCCAACATCGCCTACATCATGATCCTGCCCGTCCACGGCAGCCCCGAAGCGGCCGACGCGTTCGGCCGGGGCATCCAGTTCGCCCAGTTCGACCGGGTCGGCACGGCCACCGCCGGGATGATCTTCGGGCCGGCCGCGGCCTTGATCATGGCCGTCCTGATCATGATCTCGACCTTCGGCTGCAACAACGGCCTGATCCTGTCCGGGGCCCGGGTCTACTACGCCATGGCCAAGGACGGGCTGTTCTTCGGGGCCACCGGCAAGCTCAACAGGAAGTGCGTGCCGGGCACGGCCCTGATCGTCCAGTGCGTCTGGGCCTCGCTGCTGTGCCTGAGCGGGACCTACAGCGACCTGCTGGATTACGTCGTTTTCGCCGTCCTGATCTTCTTCGTCCTGGTCGTCTCGAGCATCTTCGTGCTGCGGAAGAAGCGTCCCGACTGGGAGCGCCCCTACAAGGCCTGGGGCTACCCGGTCGTGCCGGCGCTCTACATCGTCCTGGCCGCGGCCATCGCCATCGACCTGCTGGTCTTCAAGACGAAATACACGCTGCCCGGGCTGCTGATCGTCCTGCTCGGCATCCCGGTCTATCTGGTGCGCAAACGCTTCGTCCGGCCGGCCGCCCCGGCGGGGGAGTGACGGCCCGCCCGGCTCACTTCTTGCGTTCGGCCGCCAGCACGCCGGCGATCATGTATTCGCGAGGCGAGAACTCCTGGACCCAGACCCGGATGGATTCGAGCGGGGCGCCGATCGAGTCGTGGACGGCCGCCGTCACCGCCGTGAGCAGGGCCTTTTTCTGGTCGTCCGTGCGGCCTTCGAGCAGGTGGATCTCGACGAGTGGCATGCGCAACTCCTTTCCGCTCCATTCTATCAAGACCGGCGAGAGGGTCAAACCTGCCTTTTACCCATTTTTGGGTAAAAGGCAGGTTTGACCCTCTCGGGCTCGATCCTGTCCGGCCGTTCGATTGACTTTGCCGAAGCGGTCTGATAAATAGGTCGTGATTATGGCCGCCCCTCTGACCATCAAGACCCGCGAAGTGGCGAGCGTCGTCGTCTTCGACATCGCCGGCGAGATCAGCCGCCAGGACACGCCCCAGGTCACGCTCCACAGCCTCGTCCAAGGCGAGCTCGACCGGGGTCGCCGGAACATCCTGCTCGATCTGGCCGGCGTGGGCTTCATCGACAGCTTCGGCGTCGGCGAGATCCTGGCCAGCTACAAGTCCATCCAGAACCTGGGCGGCCGGCTCAAGCTCTGCCGGATCTCGCCCAAGCTCCTCCTGATCTTCAAGATCACCGGGCTCGACCGGGTCCTCGACATCCGGGACGACTGCGGCCGGGCCCTGGAGAGCTTCGATCAGGCCTGACCTCCGGGTGTTTGAGAGGGGGGCCGCTTGACCGACAGCCGGCTCGAACGGTTGCTGCGTGGCTTCGGAGACGTCCGCGGCCGCGAGGCCCGGGCGGCGCTGGCCCTGTCGGCCTACTTCTTCCTGATCACGGCCACCTTCTACGTCCTCAAGCCCCTCAAGGTCAGCCTCCTGACCGGCATCCGCCCGGCCTGGTGGTCGTACGCCGACCTGGCCACGGCCCTGCTCATCGGCTTCGTCGTGGCCCTCAACGCCCGGCTCCTCAACCGCCTGCCGCGGCGGACCTACCTGACCGCCTCGCTGCTGTTCTTCATCGGCAGCCTGCTCGTCTTCTGGTACGTTTTCGACATCCTGCAGTCGAGCCAGGTCCAGACCCCGGTGGCCGATTCCTCCGGCATTCTCTTCTTCCTCTGGGCCCAGACCGTGCTCCTCGAGCCGGGCTCGCGGATCATCCCGGTGTTCGCCTTCAGCTTCTGGACCGACGTCTTCATCGCCATGGCCGTGACCCAGTTCTGGATCGCCGCCAACGACGTCATCCATCCCCATCAGGCCAAGAGGTTGGTCGGCCTGTTCGTCACCGGCGGCCTCGTCGGCGGCATCGCCGGCTCGGCCGTCGCCTTCCTGGGGACGTCGCTGAAGGCGATCCGCATGGAGGACCTGCTCCTGGTCTGCCCGATGCTCCTCGTCCTGGCTCTCGTGACGGTCAACGTGGTCTATGCCGAGCGGCAGAAGATCGACGCCGCCGCCGGCGACGCCCGCCTCGCCCCCTCCTCCAAGGTCGGGACCCTGGAGAGCTTCCGCGCGGTGGCCCGGAACCGCTACCTCAGGCTCCTGGCGGCCATGCTGGCCTCGGCCATCGTGGCCGGGACCCTGATCAACTACCAGTTCCAGACGGTCGTCAAGCGGGCCTATCCGACCGACCAGGCCCGGACCTCCTATGTCGCCGGCTTCCTGCTCGTCATTCTGGCCGTTTCCACGGTCTTCCATCTGCTGACGACCGACCGCTTCCTCAAGACCTACGGCATCCGCTGGGCCATCTCGCTCGCGCCGCTGGTCCTGCTCCTCGGCTCCGCCGCGGTCTTCGTCGTCCCCGCGGCCCTGCTGTTGCCCTGGGCCTCCGTCGTCCGGGGCGCCGACAAGGGCTTCGACAACACCTTGAGCCAGTCCGTCCGCGAGCTCCTCTACATCCCCGTGCCGCAGGACGTCAAGTACAAGGCCAAGATGTTCATCGACATGTTCGTCAGCAAGTTCGCCACCGGCTTCGGCGCGGTGCTGTTCCTGGCCCTGCGGGCCGTCCGCCACTTCGACTACCGGGAGGGCCAGGACCTGGCCATGGTCCGGGAGATCGGCGTCCTGTCCCTGGCCTTCCTGCTGGCCTGGCTCGTCCTGACCCGTCTCGTCTACCGGGAATACCCGGCCGTCCTGAAGAAGCCGATCCGGTCGCGCTGGGCCCGCGGCGAGGAGGTCATCCGCCAGAACGTCGACGAGGACCTGACCCTCAAGATCTTCAACACCATCCAGAGCCGGGAACGGGGCACGACCCTCTACCTCATGAACGTCTTCGACCTGGTCCGGCACAACGACCTGCCCCCCGAGCTCAAGGCCCTGCTGGGCCTCAAGCGGGGCGAGATCCGGGCCCGGGGCATGGACGCCCTCTTCGACGTCGGGGGGACGGGCTTCTTCCCCGGGCTCGAGGAGGCCATCGACGACCCGGCCTTCCGGCGCGAGATCGACCTGGTCTTCCTCCTGCCGGTCTATCAGGAGATCATGGCCCAGCGGCTCGGCGAGATGGCCGCTTCGCCGGCCGAGATCGACCGGGTCGAGGTGGCCAAGCTCATCGGCCGCATGGTCCCCAATCCGCCCACGCTCGAGGCCCTCGGCCGGCTCCTGCGGGACCCCTCGTCCGAGGTCGCCGCCTACGCCCTGGAGAGCGCCGCCGTCCATCGCCACCCCGGCCACGTCCCTCTCATCCTGGCCCTGCTCGGCAATCCCATGATCCGGGCCGAAGCCCAGGCCGCCCTGGCCGGCTACGGGCCGGGCGTCGAGGCCCTGGTCGCGCCGACCCTGCGCGCGGCCGAGACGCCCCTGGAGGTCCGCCGGGCCGTGCCCGAAATCCTGGCCCGCGTCGGCACCCAGACCGCCGCCGATATCCTGGTCGCGGAGCTGGCCCGCCGCGACGAGGCCATGGAACAGGCCCTGGTCGACGCGCTCTACAAGCTCCGGCTCGGCCGGCCCGAGGTCCGTTTCTCGCGGAAGGACGTCCGGCCGGAGGTCCTGCACCTCCTGCGGAAGGCCTGCGGCCTGGTCCTCGACCCGCCGCCGGGACCGACGGCCGAGGCCCAGGCCCTCCTCGAGATCCGGCTCAAGCGGGTCTTCGACCTCATGACCCTGCTGTACCCGCCGGAGGACATCGTCAAGGCCTACCAGAACATCCTCCAGGGAACGGCCCAGTCGACCGACTACTCGCTCGAGCACCTCGACACGCTCCTCGACCGGGAGCTCAAAGGCCTGCTCCTGCCGCTCGTCGACGCCGGGCTGACGGCGGAGGAGCGGGCCCACCGCCTGCGCAAGGCCTTGAGGTTGAAATGACGGGTCTCAACATCTAGAATGACGGCAGAGGGTTTGCCCATGGCCAATCTGTATATCTACCCGAAATCGGGGGAGCCCTCGACCTTCCCCCTGGCGGGGGCCCGGGTCACGATCGGCCGGTCCTCGGCCAACGACATCGTCCTGTCCGACCAGTTCAGCTCGGGCGTCCACGCCGTCATCGCCCCGACCGAGCGCGGCTACGCCCTGATCGACCAGGGCAGCAAGAACGGCACCTTCGTCAACGGCCGCCGGGTGAGCGGCGAGATCGACCTGGCCCGGGGCGACGAGGTCCTGATCGGCTCGACCCGCTTCTACTTCGACCGGGACTACCAGCCGCCCGTCGAGACGGTCGAGACGACCTTCACCCATAGCTCGAACACCATCATCCAGGTCAAGGACATCCTCAAGAAGCCGCCGGCCACCGGGGCCATCATGAAGACCCCGGGCGGCGGGCTGGACCTCGAGCGCCTGCAGAAGGACCAGAAGACGAGCTCGGTCCTGAGCGCCGTCAGCCAGGCCCTGATCTATCACATGCCGCTCGAAAAGCTCCTCGGCCACATCATGGACGTGCTCATCCAGAACCTGCCCATGGACCGCGGCGTCCTGATGATCAAGAACGAGGCCACCCAGGCCCTCGAGCCCAAGGTCGTCCGCATCCAGAACTCGGCCCTGCGGAACCAGAGCATCTTCGTCAGCCAGACCATCGTCCGGCGGGCCCTGGAGCGCAACTCGGCCATCCTCATCTCCGACATCCAGGCCGACGAGGGCCTGGGCGAGCAGCTCAGCGTCATCCAGGCCCGGATCCATTCGGCCATGTGCGTGCCGCTCTGGAACAACCAGGACATCATCGGCCTCATCTACTGCGACCGGGCCTCGCTCGTCGAGCAGTTCACCGAGGACGACCTGCGGCTCCTGACGCTGCTCGGCAACCTGGCCGCGGTCAAGATCGAGAACGCCCGCCTCTACGAGCAGGCCATCGAGAAGGCCCGCCAGGACCGGGAGCTGGCCCTGGCCACCCAGATCCAGAAGAACTTCCTGCCCCGGACCGATCCCGATTTCGCGCCTTACGAGGTCAGCGGCAGCGCCCGGGCCTGCCGCCACGTCGGCGGCGACTATTTCGACTACATCGCCGTCGACAAGGACCGCCTGGCCCTGGTCATCGCCGACGTCTCGGGCGTCGGCGTCAGCGCCTCGCTGCTCATGGCCTCGCTGCGCGGCGGCCTGCACGAGCGCTTCCCGGGCGTCGTCGATCTGGCCGAGGTCTCCTCCCGGCTCAACGACTTCGTCTACGCCAGCTCGGACAGCCATCTGTTCATCTCGTTCTTCCTGGCCATCCTGGACCGGTCCAAGAACGAGCTCCGCTACGTCAACGCCGGCCACAATCCGCCGCTCATCGTGGGTCCCAAAGGCCCGGCCCGCCCGCTGGAGACGACCGGCCTGTGCCTGGGCATGTTCCCGGGCCAGGACTATCGCGAGGACAAGGCGGCGCTCGCCCCCGGCGACATCCTCTGCCTCTACACCGACGGCATCGTCGAGACCCGGAAGGACGGCGGCGAGGAGTACGGCGAAGAGCGCCTGGCGGCCAAGGTCCGCGAGCTGCGCGGCCGGCCGGCGCCCGAGATCCGGGACCGGGTCTTCGAGGACGTCCTGGGCTTCGCCTGCTCGGCCGAGGCCGGCGACGACATGACCCTGGTCATCGTCAAGCGGCGCCCATGAAGACCGGGGCGGGCGCGGGCGCGGCGGCGGACCGGGACCTCCGGGAGCTGTGCGTCCCGGCCCGGATCAAGGAGCTCGACCGGGTCCGGGGCTTCCTCCGGGAGGCCATCGCCGGCCTGCCGCTCGACGAGGAGGACCGGCTCAAGGTCGAGCTGGCCCTCCATGAGATCTGCGTCAACATCGCCCGCTACGCCTATCCGCGGGGGCGCAAAGGGGACATGCTCGTCCGCGTCTGGCGGGCCGACGGCTCCCTCTTCCTCGAGGTCCGGGACACCGGCATCCCGTTCAACCCCGTCCGCCGGAAGAACCCCGACCTGGCCGTCAAGCTGCGCCGCGGCGTCCCCGGCGGCCTGGGCGTCTATTTCTTCAAGACGCTCATGGACGGCCTGACGTACCGGCGGGCCGGCGGCCAGAACATCCTGACCGTGCGCAAAGCCCTCTGATCAATAGAAGACCCGGCTCTCCCCGTTGACCCGCACCAGCCGGTCGATCTCCCCCAGAATGAGGTCGCGGCGGACGATCACGGCCCGGATCTCGTCCTCGGTCAGGTAGTCGCCCACGGCCGCCCGGACCGCGGCGGCGTCGAGGGCCTTGAGCCGGGCGACCAGGGCCCGGGGCAGCTCGCTCATGAGCTTGGGCCCGTCCGGGGACTTGGCCGAGAAGAGCAGCGTTTTGGTGAATCGCCCCGAGGTCCGGAACGAGCGCGAGTGGTCGATCAGGACCATCCGCCAGTCCGGGGTGATGAGGATCTGGTTCATGTGCCGGTCCTCGTTGGCGATGAGGTTGTCGAAGAGCCGCTGGAGATAGGTGGCCCGGTTCCAGCCCTGGACCTTCTGCGGCGGGATCTTGAGGCCCTTGTCCTCCTTGTCGCGCAGGGACATGCAGTCGTCGATCCAGTATTGGCAGGAGCCGCGGTCCTCCCGGAAGCGCCGCTCGGCGGTGGGCGGGACGAGGCCCAGGCCGAGCAGCTTGTCCAGGCGGTAGGCGGCGATCTCGTACATCCAGCCCTCCCAGTAGCCGCCCAGCCGGCCCTCGGCGTTCTTCCACAGGGCGCGGTGCTTGAGGCCGTCGAGCTCGAGCATCAGGACCCAGGGGGAGGTCACGGCCTCGGCGCTCTTCATCTGCCGGCTCTCGCTCTCGACGACCTTGGCCCGGACGAGGAAGGCCTCCCGGCTGTCGCGCTGGGCCAGCTCGTCGGCCGTGAACTGCGCGGCGGGAAACGGGCCGTCGGCCGGGGCCGGCCGGGCCGCGGCGAGCGCCAGGATCAGGGACCCGATGACGGCGGCGCGGCGGCTCAATAGAGCACCTGGGCTTCGCTCTGGTCCCGGACCATCTGCTCGATCTCGCCCAGGAGCAGGTCCCGGCGGGTCAGGATGGCCCGGACCTCCTTGTCCGTCAGCGTGTCGCCGACGGCGGCCCGGATATTCCCGAACGTCAGGGTCTTGATGCGGTCGACGAACCAGCGGGGCAGCTTGCGGAACAGGAACGGGGCCCCGTCGGCGCCCTTGTCGATGCCGTTCAGGCCGAACATCAGCCGCGTCGCGAACTCGCCCTTGCAGCGGAAGGCCCGGGAGTGGTCGAAGACGATGACGCGCCAGTCGGCCGTGAAGAGGTAGTTCTGCTGGGTCCGGTCCTCGTTGGCGATCAGGCTGTCCCAGGCCCGGGTCAGGTACTTCATCTTCTCGGTGTGGTCCTTGGCCTCGTCCGGGACGATGACGCCCTGCTCCATGACCTCGAGCAGGCTGTGCTTGTTCTCGGCCCAGAGGACCAGCGCTCCGGGCCGGCCCCGGAACGTCCGCTCCACGGCCGGGGGGACCATGTTCAGGCCCAGGAGCTTGTCCAGGCGATAGGCGGCGATCTCGTATTGCCAGCCCTCCAGAAAGCCGTTCTGAACGCCGCGCGGATTCTTCCAGGCCGCCGTCCGTTCGACGCCGTCCTTCTCGAGATAGAGGCGCCAGGGATTGGTCACGCCCTCGCCGATCCGCTCGAACTTGAGGATCCGGGACGTCCGGAGGAACTCTTCCAGGGCCGGCCGCTGGGCGATCTCCTCCGGCAGGAATTGGGCCCGGGCGGCCGGCGCGGCGGCCGCGGCCGCCAGGGCCAGGGACAAGACGATGGCGGCTCGTTTCATTCAGACCTCCCCGGCGGCCTGGTCCAAGGCCGCTTTCCGTTTCTTATAGGCGGGAATGATCTTGAGGCAGATGCCCAGGAGCACGGCGACGACGGCGACGTTGAGGAGCGCGTAACGCTCGATGGGCAGCCCCAGGAGCGTGACCCCGACGAAGACGGCCAGGGCGGACAGGGTGTCGCCGCCGCGGACGAAGAAGGTGTCGATGGCCGCCTTGGCCTTGTACTTCTCCTCGCGCCTGGTGACGAGGAAGAGGGCGGCCTTGGTCGTGTTCTGCAGCGAATAGTCCGTGCCGTTCTCCAGGGCCTTGACCCAGCGGACGAGGGCCAGGACGGCCCCGAAGGAGATCAGGGCGTAGCCGCCCAGGGCGATCAACGGCAGGAAGAGCAGGGCCCCGCTGACGCCGACCCATTTGAAGATCCTCGAGACAAGCAGGAGCTGGATGATCAGGGCGATCAGGTTGGTCAAGAGCTGGTAGTCCATGAAGGCGTCGTGGATGGCCTTGCTCTCGGTCTGCCGCGGCGCGACGGGCGAGGCGGCCGGCAGCCCGTTGGCGGCCGACGCGGCGGTCTCCGCTTCGATGGACTGCTTGACGGTGACCGTCGACATGATGAACTCGCCGGTCGCGTTGACGAAATTGTAGAGGCCGATCATGACCGCGATGAGCAGGAGGTAGCGGCTCCCGAAAACGAGCCGGAAGCCGCCGCTGGCCTTGAGGGGCTGCTCCTGGGTCCGGGCCTTTTCGGCCGCCCCGGCCAGCCCCCGGTCCCGGTCCAGGCGGGTCCGGCGGACGTCCCGGCGATGGATGAAGCGGGCCAGGCCGATGCAGAGGCCCAGGATGACCGCGGCGATGAGCATGAGCTTGAATTCCCAGTTCCCGCCCAGGATGTCCCGGATCTTCTTCATGAAGGGCAGGGTGGCTATCAGGCCGCCCAACGAGGCGCCCAGGGCGACCAGGGGGAAGGTCCGCTTGCCGACCTCGTCGGAGTAGAGGTCGTTGGCGAAGCCCCAGAACTGGGCGATGACGAAATAGTTGAAGATGCCGACCCAGACGAAGAACAGGATGCCCATCGGCTTGACGGCCAGGCCGGCCGCGTGGAGGACGTAGAAGAGGCCGAGATTGGAGATGAAGAACGAGGTCGTCCAGGTGATCAGGACGTGCCGGGGGACCCTGGAGGCCAACCGGCTGAAAGCCTTGACGACAAAAACGAACAGGACGGCCTGGGCCCCGCTCAAGCAGCTCTTGATGAGGGGCGCCTTGGCGTCCACGAGGAGCAGCGATTCCCGCAGGGGCTTGAGGATGTAATAGGCGAGGAGGAGGAGGAAGATGTTCAGCGCCAGGAACAGGGCCTTGGCCGCTTCGCCCGGCCGGATGTCGGCGAAGAGCCGCAGGAACCGGTACCCCGGGCCGTAGCGCGGCCCGCCCGGAGGCGCGTCGGCCGCGGCGGCCGCGGCTGGTCGATCGGGCATGGCCTCCCCCTTCTCGTGCGTCAGAACAGGACCCGGCCCTCGCCCAGCGTCCTGATCAGGCCGCGGATCCTGCGGACCAGCAGCTCCCGCCGCGCATTGAGGCCCTGGATCTCGTCCCGGCCGAGGAAGCGGGCCATATAAGCGGCGACGGCCTTGTCGTCCCAGGCCCGGAGCCGGCCGTAGAGGACCCGGGACAAGCGGCCGAACTCGCAGCCGGACCGTTCGCCCCGGTCGGGGGCGAAGGCCTCGGAGAAATCGACCCGGAAGACCCTATCGTCCTCGTCCCGGACGAGCGTATCCTTGTCGCTGCGGCAGTCGTCGTTGACCAGGGCCTGGAAGACGGTCAGGTCGGCCAGGGACCGGTCGTAGGCGTCGCGGTCCCGGGGCTCGGTCCGCGAAGCCCGGCGCTCGGCGAGAGGACGGGCGCCGGAAACGAAGGCCTGGACGGCGCCGGCGACCCCCTCGACGGTCCGTTCGACGATGGGCGGGACCGCGTCCAGGCCCAGGTACTTGCTCAAGGCGTAGGCGGCCAGGTCGTAGCGCCAGCTGTCGGCCAGAGGGTCGGGCCGCGGCCGGTCGATGTAGCGGAACAGGGCCGGCAGGGCCAAGCCCTGCGACTCCAGCGTCAGCCGCCAGGCGTCCGTGCGGCCGCCGACGCCGGGGCCGCGCTTGACGACGACGGCCGTTCGCAGGAACGTTTCCATCTCCCGCGGGGACAGGGGCCGCGGCGGCGGCTGGCGGATGCCGCTGCGGGCGGCCACCTCTTCGGTCTCGCCCCAGACCCGGAACTCGCCGTGGTCGTAGACGAGGGCGGAAGGGATGCCGCCGTAGCTGCCGGAGATGCCGGTGTCCATGATCCAGACCTTGTCCCGGAAGCGGGCGACGTTGCTGCGCTCGACGACCGCGCTCGAACCGGCGTTGAAGCGGAAGTAGTTGTGGCCGATGACCATGGCCTTGGCGCCCAGACGGTCCAGGGTCCGGTCGACCTCGGCCTGGGCCGCGGCTTCGTTCTTGGTGGCCAGTCCCCGGAACCAGAGCGGGCTGTCCGGATCGTACACCAGCCGGGGATGGAAGGGCCGGGCGAACTCCTGGGGGTTGCGCATGCGACCCTGGAAGAACTCGAGCTCGCCGCGCATGACCTGGTTGATCTCCCGGAGCGGCCACTTGGAGATCGATTCGCTCAAGCCGCCATGGGCGTAGACGACGTCGTCGATCTTGATGACGGTGTTCTGCCGGACGAGCCAGGCGCCGTAGACCTCGTTGAAGCCCAGGACATAGGCCCGGATGGCTTCGGGGTCCTTGGCCGCCAGGATGCGGCGCCAGAAATCGGCCAGGCCCTCGTTGGCCTGGATGTCGAGGCCCTCGATCTCGGCCCGCTTCCTCTCCCCGGGCGGCAGCGTCTTCAGGAACCCGGCCTCGCGGCGGCGGCGGAAATCCTCCGGCAGGAAGGCGACGAATTGCTCGACCGGGACGTAGCCCGGATAGTCGAGGGCGATGCCGGTGATGTTCATTTCCTCGTGGTTGCCGAGGAGCATATGGACCGCGCCGCCGGCCGCCGCGGCCTCGTTCTGAAGGCGGCGGATGAGGTCGAGGATCTCCTTGGCCCGCGGGCCGCGGTCCATGACATCGCCGAGCTGGACGAGGTGCGTCCGGCCCCCGATCCAGCGCAGCTCCTCGTCGACGAGCCCGATCTGGGGATGGGCCAGGATGAAGGCGAAGCGGTCGAAATCGCCGTGGAGGTCGGCGACGGCCACGACGCGATCGACGCCCGTCCATTCGTAAGGGATGTCTTCGGCGGGGGAGGGGCGGGCGGCGAGGGCGACGGCCAGCCCGATGACGAGAAGGATGATACCCCGGCGGCCTTTTCTGCTCAAAGACGTCTCTTTTCTCTTTTATAGCCGCTTTCCGGGGACGAATCAAGGCCCGCCGGTTTGACTCGGGAGCGGCCGCCCTGTTATCCTGACGCTGGCCGAGGACCGGGACCGGTCCGGGGGGGGGACGACGGGGTCCCGGACGAAAGGACGGACGATCATGAGCAACGCACCCAGCCCGATGAGGAACGCCGGACAGGCCGGGGGGCGGGCCGGCCGCCGGGCGATCGGAGCCCTCCTGGCTCTGTCGCTCGTCTGGACCCTGGCGGCCTGCGCCAAGCCGGAGAAGCCGGCGTCTTCCGCTCCCGCGGCCGCCCGGCGGGTCAAGCTCGGGGTCGAGGTCTTTCTGGCGAAACACCTCGACCTGGTCAAGGGCAAGCGGGTCGGACTGATCACCAACCAGACCGGCACCGACGCCGGTCTTCGGACGACGGCCGAGCTCCTGCAGGCCGAACCGTCCGTCGACCTGGTGGCCCTGTACGGCCCCGAACACGGCATCCGGGGCAACGCCCAGGCGGGCGAGTACGTGCCGTTCTATTTCGACGAGGCCTACCAGCTGCCCGTGTTCAGCCTCTACGGGCAGTCTTTCAAGCCCGAGCCCGGCATGCTCAAGAACATCGACGAGTATATGCGCTCCTTCGACACCAAGGACGCGGGCAAGGTGCCGGACAAGGCCATGGTCAAGGGCATCGACGTCATGATCTTCGACATCCAGGATGTCGGGACCCGCGTCTACACCTACGTCGCGACCATGGCCTACGCCATGCAGGCCGCCGCCGAGGCCGGCATCGACTTCATCGTCCTGGACCGGCCGGCGCCCATCGACGGCTTCGGGATGGAAGGGGCCATCCTCGAGTACCCGGCCTTCAGCTCGTTCGTCGGATTGTTCCCCATCCCCCTGCGGTTCGGCATGACGGCCGGCGAGCTGGCCCGCCTGTTCAACGACAAGTTCCTGGCCCGCACGGCCAAGCTGACGGTCGTCCCCATGGAAGGCTGGACCCGGGACATGTGGTTCGACGAGACCGGGCTGCCCTGGGTCATCCCGTCCCCGAACATGCCCACCCTCGACACGGCCACGGTCTACCCCGGGCTGGTGGCCATCGAGGGGACGAACATGTCCGAAGGCCGGGGCACGACCCGGCCGTTCGAGCTCTTCGGCGCGCCCTGGATCGACGGCCACGCCCTGGCCGCCCGACTGAACGCCCTGGCCCTGCCCGGGGTCCGGTTCCGGGAGGCCTGGTTCACCCCCTATTTCTCCAAGTTCCAGGGTGAGCTCTGCGGCGGCTGCCAGGTCCACGTGACCGACCGCCGGGTCTTCCGTTCGGTGGCCACGGTCCTGCACATCGTCAAGACGGTCCGCGACATGGCCCCGGACAAGTTCGCCTTCCACGCCGACTACTTCGACAAGGTCATGGGCACCGCGTCCGTGCGACAGGCGCTCGAGGCGGGGACCGACGTGGCCGCCATCCTGGCCACGATGCAGCCCGGCCTGGACGCCTTCGCCTCGCTCCGCCGGGCTTATCTGCTTTATTAGATGTAGATTTGATCCCTTCTTTGCTAAAATAGAAGTCTTCCCCCTTGGGGACGACCGAACCGGCAAGGAGATGACGCGATGGCCCAGAAAATCTCCCGCTACGCGCTTTCCAATCCTCTCTCGCTCCTCCTCGACAAGCCGGCCGCCGACTTCACCCGGGCCGACCTGCTCCGGATCATCGAGGAGCGGCAGATCGAGAGGGTCACCTTCCATTATCTGGCCATCGACGGCAAGCTCAAGGAGCTGACCGTGCCGGTGACCGACCGCTACCACCTCGAAGCCATCCTGGCCGAAGGGGAGCGGGCCGACGGCTCGTCGCTGTTCAAGGGCATGGTCGACATGGGGCTGTCGGACCTCTACATCGTCCCCCTCTACCGGTCGGCCTTCTTCAATCCCTTCGACGAGGGCAGCCTGGATTTCGTCTGCCGCTACCTGGCCCAGGACGGCGCTCCGGCCTCGTTCACCTACGACGGCATCCTGGCCCGGGCCGCCTCCCTGTTCCGCAAGGTCTCGGGCCTGGAGCTCCAGGCCATGGGCGAGCTCGAGTTCTTCCTGCTGACGTCGCCGGCCGACCGCTCCTACCCGGTCGAGAACTATCGCGGCTACCACGGCTCGGCGCCGTTCGCCAAGAGCGGCCCCATCCTCCACGAGATGGTCCGGCACATCGCCCGGGTCACCGGGGCGGTCAAATACGCCCATTGCGAGAACGGCGTCGTGGACGCCATCAGGAGCGACCTGCCGGAGATCGACGGCCGCCTGGCCGAGCAACTCGAGATCGAGTTCGTGCCCCGGCCCGTCGAGGAGGCCGCCGACGACCTGGTCCTGGGCCGCTGGATCATCCGCAACACCGCCTTCCGGCACGGGGCCGTCGCCACCTTCACCCCCAAGATCGAGGAAGGCGTCGCCGGCAGCGGCCTGCACTTCCATCTCGCCCTGGCCAAGGACGGGCGGAACATCATGCGCGGCCCGGACGGACGGCTGTCGACCGAGGCCCGCAAGCTCGTCGGGGGCCTGTGCGAGTACGCCGATTCCCTGACCGCGTTCGGCAACACCGTCTCCTCGGCCTACCTCC
>CAZNPB010000064.1:0-15478 GCA_964574895.1 uncultured Eubacteriales bacterium | reverse complement strand
CCGACATCGCCATCACCTCGGCCAAGAACTTCCAGGCCGTGACCGGCGAGGAGCCGCGGGTGGCCATGCTGTCGTTCTCGACCAAGGGCTCGGCCCAGCACGCCGACGTGGACAAGGTCGTCGCCGCCACCCGGATCGCCAAGGAGAAGGCCCCCCAGCTCCTCCTCGACGGCGAGATGCAGGCCGACGCGGCCCTGGTGCCCTCGATCGGCGAGCGCAAGTGCAAGGGCAGCCCGGTCGCCGGCAAGGCCAACGTCCTCGTCTTCCCCGACCTCGACGCCGGCAACATCGGCTACAAGCTGACCGAGCGCCTGTGCGGGGCCGAGGCCGTCGGGCCGATCGTCCAGGGGCTCAACAAGCCCTATTGCGATTTGAGCCGCGGCTGCTCGGCCGACGACATGGTCAACGTCGCCGCGATTTGCAGCCTGATGGCTTGACGGTCCGGACCGGGCGTCCGGCTCAGGGCCGGGTCAGGTCGTATTTCTTGACCAGCCGGTCCGGCTGGTAGGAGAGCTTGGCCTTCCGCAGGCCTTCGACGCCCATGTCCTGCTCCCGGTTGATGGAGGCGACGTCCGCCCACTCCCGGACGACGAACTCGCGGTTGATCCACTGGGCCAGGCCGACCAGGCCGGGGTTGGCGATCTCGATCGGAATGACGGCCATGTCCGGGGTCAGGCGCCCGCCCATGGTGAAGGCCTCGACCCGGCCGCCGACCTTGACCACCGCGCCCCGCAGGTCGAGCCGCTCGAACGAGGCCAGGGCCTGGAGGATGGCCGTCCGCTCGGCCCGCATATAGAGGTCGCCGTTCCGCTTCTCCTCGAACCAGTCCTCGAGCAGCCGGAAGCAGCCGGGGACGTCGGCCCGGGCCAGGGCGTGGTACTCGTGGGCGAAGGTCGATTCGAACTTGCGGATGCGGTTGCGCTTGCCGTCGTATCTCTTGCCCTTGAGCTCGGCCAGGTCCTGGCGGCGGTAGACGTAGTCGAAGTTGCCGGGGTCCTCCTCGGCCTTGAAGCCCGCGCCGTAGCGGACGACGAAATCCTCCGGCACGCGGGACAGCCGCGGCGCGACGGTGAGACAGGCCTCGATCGTCTCGACGACCCGGTCGCCGCCGACCGGCGGCAGCACGTAGGGGTCCTCGAAATCGGGCTCGACCAGGACGCAGAGGGAACCGTTGAGGATGGTCCAGCGGGGATGTTCCGAGTCCTTCCAGATGAAGATGTTGGTGAAGCCCATCTCGCAGACTTCGGAGGGCTCGCGGCCGAAGAATTCGTCGAAGACGGCCCGGTCCTCGAGGCCGACGGGCTTGAAGTCGGGGAAGGCGGGCCGGCTCACGATCGCGCTCTCGACATGACCGTACAGCGCTCCTGCGGGCAGCCCTCGCACCAGGGCGTCTTCCGCTTGGCCGGAAAGGTCGCCGGGACCTCGCGGCAACGGGAGAAGCCGCAGGCCTCGAAGAAGCCGGGGATGATGGTCGCCAGATGGACGACGCCCGGCGCCTCGGCCATGAGGGCTTCGACCAGGGCCCGGGCCGCGCCGCGGCCGCGGAATGCGGGATCGACGCCCAGGGCGCAGAGCTCGCTGCAGTCGTCGTGGTCCTTGAGGGCGACCAGGCCGCGGATGCGCCCGTCCTCCTCGGCCACCCAGAGGGCGTCCGCCTCCATCCCGGGATAATCCAAGCCGAGCGCCCGGGCCAGATCGACGGCGGGAGGGAGGTCCTCCGGAAGGGCTCTGCGGACTCGCATTTTTGGGCTATTATACCATGAAAGCGGCCCTCCGCCGGGGCCCGCGGCGGCCGCCCCGCGCCTTGACAGGACCGCCGGGCGGGCGGTAAGATTTGCCCCCGATCCCGGAACCCTGGAGAACCATGCGACTTCTCATCATCAATCCCGGTTCGACCTCCACCAAGATCGCCGTCTACGAGGACGAGAGCGAGATCCTGTCGGTGAACATCTCTCACTCCGCCGCGGAGCTGGCCCCGTTCGCCCGGATCGTCGATCAGAAGGCCTTCCGCAAGGACCTCATCCTCCAGGCGCTCGCGGCCCGGGACATCGCTCCGGCCTCGCTCACGGCCGTCGTCGGCCGCGGCGGCCTGCTGGCGCCCATCCCCAGCGGCGTCTACAGGGTCGACGACCGCATGCTGGCCGACCTCTACAACGGGGTCCAGGGCGAGCACGCCTCGAACCTCGGCGGCCTGATCGCCGACGAGATCGCCCGTCCCCTGGGCCTGCCCGCCTTCATCGTCGATCCCGTCGTCGTGGACGAGCTCGACGACTGGGCCCGCCTGTCCGGCGTGCCCGAGATCCGGCGCCGCAGCATCTTCCACGCCCTGAACCACAAGTACACGGCCCGGCTGGCGGCCCGCGCCCTGGGCCGGCCGTACGAGGAGCTCGGCCTCGTCGTCTGCCACCTGGGCGGCGGCGTCACGGTGGGCGCCCACCGGCGGGGCCGGGTCGTCGACGTCAACAACGGCCTGAACGGCGAGGGGCCCATCGCCCCGGAGCGGGCCGGGACCGTGCCCGCCGGCGACCTCGTCGCCCTGGCCTGCTCCGGCCGGTACGACGAGGCCGGTCTCAAGAAGATGCTGACCGGGCGGGGCGGCATGGTCGCCCATCTCGGGACCAACGACATGCGGGAGACCCTCAGGCGCGTCGCCGCGGGGGACGCCCAAGCCAGGCTGGTGTTCGAGGCCATGGCCGTCACCGTGGCCAAGCAGGTCGGCGCCTGCGCCGCGGTCCTGCGGGGACAGGTGGACGGCATCGTCCTGACCGGCGGGTTGGCCCTGGCGAAGGAGTTCGTCGACAAGATCACGGGATACATCCGCTTCCTCGGGCCGGTCTTCGTCTTCCCGGGCGAGAACGAGATGGCCGCGCTGGCCGAGTCGGGCCGGCGGGTCCTCCGGGGAGAAGAAGCGGCCCGCACTTATCCATCCTGATCCATGCCCATCAAGGAGTCCTCCATGATCACCACCCTCAACCAGATCGTCGACCGGGTCAAGGGCACGCCGACCAAGCGGCTGGCCGTGGCCGTGGCCGAGGATCCCCATACCATCGAGGCCGTCGGCCGGGCCGTCAAAGAGAAGCTGGTCCGGGCCGTCGTGACCGGCGACGAAAAGGCCATCCGCAAGGTCTCCGCCGAGAACAAGGTCGACCCCGGCCTGTTCGAGATCGTCCACGAGCCCGACAAGGCCAAGGCCCTGGCTCTGGCCGTCGATATGGTCCGGACCGGGAAAGCCGATTTCCTGATGAAGGGCCTGCTCGACTCGTCCCTCTACATCCGCGGCATCATCGACAAGGAGAAGGGCCTGCTGCCGCCCGGCCGGCTCCTGTCCCACGTCTCGGTCATCGAGGTGCCGGCTTGGAAGAAGCTCATCATCTGCGGCGACGTGGCCGTCATCCCGGCCCCGGACCTCGAGGCCAAGGTGGCCATCCTGAACTACGCCATCGACGTGGCCCACCGGCTGGGCATCGAGACCCCCAAGGCGGTCCTTCTCTCCGCGGTCGAGAAGGTCAATCCCAAGATGCCCTCGACGACCGACGCGGCCATCATCGCCAAGATGGCCGACCGCGGCCAGATCAAGGGCGCCATCGTGGACGGGCCGCTGGCCCTGGACGTAGCCTTCAGCGAGGAGAGCGCCCGGATCAAGGGCCTCAAGTCGCCCGTGGCCGGGGACGCCGACATCCTGGTCTTCCCCGGCATCGAGGCCGGCAACATCTTCTTCAAGGCCGCCACCTATCTGGCCAAGGGCGAGCTGGGAGCCGTCGTGGCCGGGGCCGCCTGTCCGTGCGTCCTGACCTCGCGCGGCGATTCCGAGGACACCAAGTTCTATTCGATCGCCCTCGGCTCGCTGCTCGTTTAGGCCGCCCGGGAGCGGGCGGCGCGGGGCCGCCGTTTTGTGGTAGAATCCCGGTCTGCCGATGAAGTCTTCGAAGCTCCTCGGGCTGGCCGCGGCCGGGGTCATCCTGGCCGGCGCCGCGGCCTTCCTCTGGCTCCGGCCGGCCGGGTCGGGGTTCGGCCGGCTGACCAAAGGCCGCGATTTCAACGTCATCCTCGTCACGCTGGACACCGTCCGGGCCGACGCCCTGGGCTGCTACGGCCGCCGGGACGTCGAGACGCCCGTCCTCGACGGCTTCGCCGCCCGGGGGGTCCGGTTCGACCGCTGCTATGCCCAAGCCCCCCTGACCCTGGCTTCCCATACGACCCTCATGACCGGGACCCAGCCCCTGTTCCACCGGGTCCGGGACAACGGCGCCTTCGTCGTGCCGCCGAAGATGGTCACCCTGGCCGAGCTCTTCAGGGACAAGGGGTACGCCACCGGCGCTTTCGTCGGCGCCTATGTGCTCGATTCCCAGTGGGGCCTGGGCCAGGGCTTCGACCTCTATTTCGACCGCTTCGACCTCGAGAAGTACGGCAAGATCTCGCTTGAATCGGTCCAGCGCCCGGCCAACGAGGTGCTCGACGCGGCCCTGCCCTGGCTGGAGGCCCGCAAGGACAAGCCGTTCTTCGCCTGGATCCACCTCTACGATCCTCACGCGCCCTACGAGCCGCCGGCGCCTTATGACGCGCGCTACGCCGCCCTCCCCTACCTCGGCGAGATCGCCTTCGTCGACGCCCAGCTCGGCCGCCTGCGGGACCGCCTCGAAGCCGACGGGCTGCTGGACCGGACTTTCGTCGTCATCGCCGGCGACCACGGCGAGATGCTCGGCGAGCACGGCGAGACGACCCACGGCTTCTTCCTCTACCAATCGGCGCTGCGCGTCCCCCTGATCATCGCCACGCCCTTCCCCCGCTTCCAGGGGACCGTTGCGGCCGAGCCGGCCGGGCTGGTCGACGTCTTGCCGACCGTTTGCCGGATGGCCGGCCTGCCGGTCCCGCCCGAGGTCCAGGGCCGCAGCCTGGTCCCGGCCTTCGCCGGACGCCCCGGCCGCCGGCCGCCGCTCGTCTACAGCGAGACGTTCTACCCCCGCTTCCACTTCGGCTGGTCCGAGCTCCAAAGCGTCCAGGACGGCCGTTGGAAGCTCATCCTGGCCCCCGCCCCCGAACTCTACGACCTCGAGGCCGACCCGGGCGAGGAGAACAACCTGGCCGCCCGGGAGGCCGGCGTCTTCCGCGACCTCAAGGCCCGGGCCGAGGACCTCATCGGCCGGGCCGGGCGGAACGCCTACGAGATGGACGCCTCCAAGGTCGACGCCGCGACCCGCGAGCGGCTGGCCGCCCTCGGCTACGTCGGCTCGCTCACCGATCCGGCCAAGCTGGCCGGCCGGGCCCTGGCCGACCCCAAGGACAAGATCACGGTCTACAACGCGCTGGCCGAGGCCCGGGAGACGGCCAAGGCCGGCCGGACCGACGAGGCCATCGGCATCGTCCGCCGCATCGTCGCCGACGATCCCGAGATCCCGGACGCCCACTTCACGCTGGGCAGCCTGTCGGCCGAAACGGGCCGGCTCGAAGAGGCCATCGCCTCTTTCGAACAGGTCCTGGCCCTCAAGCCGGACGAGGGCATCGCCGCCCTCAACGCGACGATCTTGTACGACCGTCTGGGCCGGCCCGACGAGGCCGAGCGCTTCGCCTTGGACTACCTCAAAAAAGGCGTCGAAGAGCCGCAGCTCTACGTCCTGCTCGGGTCGATCAATCTCCGCCTGAAAAGGCCGGAGCGAGCGCGGCCCTACTTCGAGCGGGCGCTGGCCCTCGGCGCCGGGACGGCCGGGGCCTCGGAGGCCCTGGCCACGATCGCTCTGGCCGAAGGCGACTTCGGCCGGGCCGCGGAGCACCTCCGGCGGGCCCTGGAGGCGGAGCCGGGCCGGCCCAACGTCCACTACCGGATCGGCTGGATCGCCGAGAAGCAGGGCCGCCGGGCCGAGGCCGAAGCCGAGTATCTGGCCGAGCTGAAGGTCTCCCCCAGGCACTTCCAGGCCCTCTACAACCTGGCCCGGATCTACGACGCCTCCGGCGACCTGGAAAAAGAGCGCCAGGCCCTGGAACGGGCCCGGGAGGCCGATCCGAAGGTGCCGCAGACGTATTTCTACCTGGCCCGCCTCCATCTGGCCCGGGGCCAGGGCTACCCCGAGGCCATCGAGCTGGCGCGCCGCGGCATCGCCCTCGGGCCGGCTCCGGCCGACCTGGCCGCGGGCTATTTCCTGCTGTCGGACCTGTACGGGCGCGTCGGGGACGCGGCCCGGTCACGGGAATACGCCGCCAAGGGCCGGGCCCTGGCCGCGGCGAAACCGAAGCGGCCGTGAGCCGCTCGGCATCTCAAGGAGGGACAAGATGACGCTCTTCCGGGAACATCGCGCCAAGCGAACCCTGGCCGTCGGGGCGGTCCTGGTCGCCGCGGCCGCGGCGCTCGTCGCCCAGCAGGCCAAACGCCCGCCGGTCCTGCAATCGACGAAGCCCGAGCTGCGGCTCCGGGGCTTCGACGAGTACAAGGCCCTGCAGGCCGCTTCGAAGTTCAAGGACCTCAAGTGGCAGTTCGTCGGCCCGACCAACATCAGCGGCCGGGTGACCGACGTGGCCGTCGTGGCCCCCAAGGGCCTCAACTACACCATCTTCGTCGCCTCGGCCTCCGGCGGCGTCTGGAAAACGGACAACGAGGGCACGACCTGGACGCCCGTTTTCGAGAACCTGGCCACGGCGGCCGTCGGCGACATCGCCCTGGCGCCGTCCGACCCGAACATCGTCTGGGTCGGCACCGGCGAGCACAACATCTTCCGCAGCTCGCAGGCCGGCCTCGGCCTCTTCAAGTCGGCCGACGGCGGCAAGACCTGGGCGTCCATGGGCCTGGCCGACACCAACACCATCTCCCGCATCGTCGTCCACCCGACAGACCCCGGCATCGTCTACGTCGCGGCCGGCGGCCACGAGTGGACCAGGAACCCCGACCGCGGCGTCTACAAGACGACCGACGGCGGCAAGACCTGGGACAAGGTCCTCTTCGTCAACGACGAGACCGGGGCCTACGACCTGGTCATGGACCCGCGCTCGAGCGACACGCTCTACGCCGCCATGTGGCAGCGGACGCGCCAGAAGTGGAACGATCCGCGGACCTTTGCCAACCACACCGGCAGCGGGATCTTCAAGACGACCGACGGCGGCAAGACCTGGACGCCCATCAACGCCGGGCTGCCGGCCGTCTCGTATCGCGGCCGCATCGGGCTCGACCTTTGCCTGACCCGCCCGGACACCCTCTATGCCCTGGTCGACAACTACGAGCTGCGCGAGACAACCAAGGAGGAGCTGGATTCCGTCCGCGGCTACTACGACCCCGGCAAGGGCTTCATCAAGGGGGCCACGGTCTACCGGTCCGACGACGCCGGGGCCACCTGGACGCAGACGAGCGGGCTGACGCCGCAGCAGAAGAACTACCTGCAGCAGCATTCGGGCACCTACGGCTGGGTCTTCGGCCAGATCCGCGTCGACCCCAACGACGCGGAGACCTCCTACATCATGGGCGTGCCCTTCAGCGTCTCGACCGACGGCGGCAAGACCTACAAGGAGGTCCGCAGCCCGGGCGCCGACAACCACGCCCTGTGGATCGACCCGGCCAATTCGAACTACCTCCTCAAGGGCTTCGACCAGGGCGTGGCCGTCTCCTACGACAAGGGCAAGAACTGGCGCTACTTCCAGAAGGAGCTCAACGTCTGCCAGTTCTTCAACCTCAACTACGACATGGCCACGCCGTTCAAGGTCTACGGCTCGATGCAGGACCACGGCAGCTTCCGCGGCAAGGTCGACCTTTCGGCCGGCCGCGACAGGATCCCGGCCCAGGAGTTCGAGAACGCCCCCGGCGGCGAGGGCTCGAACCACGCCATCGATCCGAACGACCCGAACGTCGTCTATTCCGCCGGGTTCTACGGCACGATCTCCCGGGCCGAATACGACAAGCCCGGCCCCTATCCGGGCTATCCCTGGAGCAAGGACCTCCTGCCGACCCCGTACGACAACGAGCCGCCCCTGCGCGGCCAGTGGCTGGCCCCCTTCATCCTCTCGCCCCACAACCCGGACATCGTCTACCACGGCATGCAGTACGTCTTCCGGTCCCTCGACCGCGGCGACACCTGGGAGCGCATCAGCCCCGACCTGACCACCAACGACCCGGCCAGCCGCGGCGACATCCGCTACCAGACCCTCTTCACCATCTCCGAATCGCCGCTGCGCTACGGCCTGCTCTACGCCGGCACGGACGACGGGCGGCTCTGGGTGACCAGGGACGGGGGCAAGGCCTGGACGGAGATCACGGCCGGCCTGGCCCCGGGCAAGTGGATGTCGCGCGTCGTGGCCTCGGCCTACGACCTGGGCACGGTCTATCTGACGCAGAACGGCAAGCGCGACGACGATTTCACGCCTTATGTCTGGAAGTCGACCGATTTCGGCAAGACCTGGACGAGCCTGGCCAAGGGCGTCCCGGTCGGCCCGGTCAACGTCATCCGCGAGGACCCGGTCAACCCCCGGATCCTCTATCTCGGCACCGACATGGGGGTCTATGTCACGACGGACGGCGGCCAGGCCTGGACGGTTCTGGGCGGCAACCTGCCGACCGTCTACGTCCACGACCTGGTCATCCACCCGCGGGACAACATCGTCGTCATCGCCACCCACGGCCGCGGCATGTGGGCCCTGGACGCCAACAAGGTCAACAACAAGCCGGCCCGGAGAAGGTTCTATTTCGAGGATTGAGGGCCGGACACTCGTTCTCGAGCTCGACGGCGTCGGGCCCGTCGTCTTCGTCCGAAGACGGCGGGCCCGGCGCGTTTCCATCACCGTCCGGGCCTCCCGCGGCATCCGGGTCGCCGTTCCCTGGCGCGTCTCGTTCGACGAGGCCCGCCGGCTGACCCGGTCGAAGCGGCTCTGGATCCGGCGCGCCCAAGCCCGGCTCGACCGGGCCCGGGACCGCTGCCGCGAAGCGGTCGCGGCCGCCGCGGACCTGGACCGGCGGAAGGCCCGGGACCTCCTGGCCGGACGCCTGGACGCCCTGGCCCGCGAGCACGGCTTCCACCCGGGCCGCTTGAGCGTCCGGCGCCAAAGCACGCTCTGGGGCAGCGCCTCCCGCTCGGCCCGCATCCAGCTCAACGCCCTCCTGGCCGTTCTGCCGCCGGACCTGGCCGACTACGTCATCCTCCACGAGCTCGTCCACACCCGGGTCCGCGGCCATGGCCCGGCCTTCTGGGCCGAGCTCGAGCGGCGCCTGCCGGACGCCCGTCGCCGCCAGGCCCGCCTGAGGGAGTACGCTCTGGCCCTGCTCTAGGATTGACAGGCCGCTTCTCTGTGATATGATTTTCGTATCCGGTCCGAGGGAACGGACAGGGTCCCGCCGGATCCCGAGCGATAGATTCCGGAAGAGGATCCGTACCTGCCAGGGAGGGGGCCATGAGGGGTTTCTTTTCTTTTGATCGTCGGCGGCTATCCGTCCTGGTCGCGGCCGCGTTCGTGCTCATCCAAGCGACGGGGCGGGCCCAGGACAAAATCGGTTCGGCCGGCCCTCGTCCGGCGCTCAGGGGAGAGGACGCGGCCGTCCAACGGCTCGGCGCCGAATTGAAGCGCCTGCGGTCGAGCGGGGATCTCGAGCGGGCCGCCCTCCTCTTTGACCGGATCTTCCCGGCCGAGACGGTGACCGACCCCGCGGCCGCGCTCAAGCTCGCCGCCGGCCGCGGGCCCGAAGCCGCCGTCCTTGGCGCCGGAGGGGACAAGCCGGTCGCCGCCCCGGACGGCTCTTACGCGGTCTTCGTCTCCCCGGCGGTCGAAAAGAACCCTTCCCTCGACCTCGGCGTCCTGAAAGACGGCGGCCCGGTCCTCCTGGCGGCCGTGGAACAAGAAGCGGGCGGCGGCCGCGACATCCGGGTCCGCCGAAGCGCCGACCGCGGCCGCACCTGGCCTGATGCGGTCCTGATCGGCGACGGCCGGGCGCTCGGCCAACCCACGCTCCGGCAGATCTCGGAGGGATCGTTCGGCTTGGCCTTCGCCGAAGAGTGGACCGGGACCGATCACGATATCCATTTCGCCCGCCTTTCGGGGGACCTGGCGGAAGTGTCCCGGTTCTCCGTCACCCTCGACGGCGCCGATCAGGGCCGTCCCGCCGTCGCGTCCGACCGGCTGGCCTATGCCGCGCCCTACGTCTACCTCGCCTACGGGGAACGCGACGGCCGTTCCGGTTCGATCAAGTTCCGGGTCAGCCGCGACCTGGGCGCGACCTGGAGCCGGGCGGTGACCATCGACGCCTTCCCTCTGCCGGCGGCGGAGGCCGGGCCCCCGGACGCGGCCCTGGCCTTCGATCCCGAGCGCGGCCGGCTCCACGTCGCCTACGCGCGCCCGCAGGGCCGGTCCGGCGGGATCGCCGTGGCCAGCTCCGCGACTTTCGGGGCCTCCTGGTCGGCGCCCGTGTCTCTCACCCTGCGGGGCGTCCGGACCCCGGCCTCGCCGGCGATCGCGGCCCGGGCCGGCACGGTCGTGGTCCTCTATGAATCCGGGTCCGGCGGCGGTTCGGACATCGGCCTCGCCTGTTCCTCCGATTCCGGCCGGCGCTGGATGACGGGCCCGGGGCTGGCGTCCACGGCCGCCGCGGAGACCTCGCCCGACCTCCGGGCCGCCGAAGGCGACGGCGCGCCCCTCTTCTTCGCCTCCTACGTCGAGGACGGGAGCCGCATCCGCGTCTTCCGCGGCGACGCCGGCTCGCCCCGGTCCTGGACGGCCGCCGGGACGGTGCCCGATGAAGGGACGGCCTCCGCCCTCGGCCCGGCCCGGGTCCTGCCCCTGCCGTCCGCGGACGGCCAGGCCGCGGCCGGCCTGCTCTGGACGGACCGGAGCGCCGATGACGACGTCTATTTCAGCCCGGGGACGACCGTGCTCGCCCTGGCCGACCTGACGGTGACGCCGTCGAACCGGGACGTGCCCGACACCGCGGGCGAGACCGCCTTCGCCGTCGACAAGACCGGCGAGGGCAGCCTCGGCTGGACGGCGGCGGTCGTCACCGGGGGGGCCTGGCTGGCCATCACCTCGGGCGCCTCGGGCACGGACGCCGGGACGATCGCCGTCTCTTACGACGCCAACACCGGGATCGTGTCCCGGACCGGGTCCATCGAGGTGACGCCGACGGAGGCCGGCACGCCGAGCGTGACGGTCACCGTGACCCAGGCCGGCGAGCCGGCGGGAGAGCTCGAAGTGACGCCGGCCGGAGGGCTCGTGTCGACCGGCCCGGCCGGGGGGCCTTTCAGCCCCTCCAGCCAGGCCTACACCCTGCGGAACGTCGGGGAGCGGACGATCGGCTGGCGGGCGGTCCGGGTCCAGCCCTGGACGTCGCTGTCGTCCAACTCCGGCAACCTCAATCCCGGCGCCTCGCGGGTCGTGACGGTCTCGATCAACGCCCTGGCCGACGCCCTGGCGGCGGGATCCTACGACGACACCGTCACCTTCATGAACACGACCAACGGGCTGGGCACGACGAACCGGCCCGTCGGCTTGACGATCGGCGAACCGGCTGGGACGCTGACGGTCAGTCCGGCCGAGGGCCTGACGTCGTCGGGCCCCGTGGGCGGGCCGTTCACGCCGGCGAGCCAGGACTACACGCTCCGCAACGCCGGCCCGACGCCCATCGACTGGACAGCCTCCAAGCTGCGGACCTGGACCTCGCTGTCCGCCGCGGCCGGGGCCCTGGACGCCGGGGCCTCGACCACGGTCACGGTCTCGATCGACGCCGCGGCCGAGGCGCTTCCGGGCGGGGACTTCGCGGACACCGTGTCCTTTGTCAACACGACCAACGGCAACGGCAGCACCTCGCGGCCGGTCGAACTGACGGTCATCGCGCCGCCCGGGGTGCTGGCCGTGACGCCCGCCGCCGGGCTCGTCTCCGGCGGGCTGGAGGGGGGCCCGTTCAGCCCCGCGAGCCAGGACTACGTCCTCGAGAACACCGGAGGCAGCGCCATCGCCTGGACCGCGGCCCGGACCCGATCCTGGACGACGCTGTCCGCCGCGTCCGGCGCGCTGGATCCGGGCCAGACGACGACGCTGACGGTCTCGATCAACGCCGCGGCCGAAGCCCTGGCGGCCGGCGTCTACGACGATACGGTCACCGTGACGAACGCCACAAACGGGACCGGCTCGACGACCCGGAACGTCACGCTGACGGTCGCGGCCGGCCCGGTCCTGTCCGTCACGCCCGCCGACCGGGCGGTGCCGTTCACTTCCGGGGCGGCCACGTTCGACGTCGCCAACGCGGGCGGCGGGACCCTGACCTGGACGGCGGCGGTCGCCGCCGGCGTCGGCTGGCTGTCCATCACCGCCGGCGCGGGCGGAACGGGCCCGGGGACCATCACGGCCGCGTTCACGGCCAACCCGTCGACCACGGCGCGGCAGGGCACCCTCCGGGTGACCGCTCCGGGCGCCGCCGGCAGTCCCCGGGACGTGACCGTGACCCAGGCCGGCAGCACATTCGGCCTGACGGTCTCGGGCGAGCGCCGGGTGGAGCAGGCCTGGATCCTGCGCCGGGAATACGGCCGGCTCTCGATCACGGTCGACAACCCCGGCGGGATCGCCGTCTCGGCCTTCGCCGTCTACCGGCGGGCCGGCGGGCAGGCCGAGGAGCTCCGCGGCCAGGTCCCCGGGACCTCGGTCACCGCTTCGCCGTGGACCTACAACGACACGTTCATCGAAGCGGGCACGACCTATACGTATCGGGTCCTGGCCCTGGACGCCCAGGGACAGGTCCTCGGCGAATCCAATGAGATCACCATCTGACGGTCCCGGGCGGAAGACGTCAGGCGCGGAGGTCCGGCCATGAAGAGAATCCCCGTCCTCCCGGTCCTCCTGATCCTGGCGGTCCCGGCCGCCGCGGAGAGCCGGCTGTTCCTCTCGGTCGGGGCCCAGTACATCCGGCCCGCCGACGCCCAGTTCCGGCGGGTCTATGCCGCGGGCGCGGTCCTGCCCTGCGTCACGGCGGCCGTCCGCCTCGTCGACGGGCTCTGCCTGACGGCCGGCGCCGGAACGTTCTCCAAGACCGGCTCGACGCCGGAGCTGGAGCTGGAGACCCGGGCCACCCAGAGCTATATCGCGGTCGGACTCGGGTACATCCTGCGGGCCTCCCCGACCATCTGCTTCGAGGCGGGCGGCGGCATCGCCGGTCTGCGCTACAAGGAGACGGCCTTGGGGATGTCGGCCCGGGGCCGGCACCCCGGCTTCCGGGCCGAGGCCGGCGTCCTGCTGATGCCCGAAGGCGAGAAGATCTTCATGTCCCTGAAGGCGGGCCTCCTCTCCGGCCGGGTCGTGCCGGAGCCGGCCGCGCCGACGGGTTCGACGTCCATCAAGCTGGGCGGGCCGTTCGTCTCCGTATCCATCGGCCTGCAGCTCTTCGGCGGCGACTAACGGCCCGGGCCCCGTCCGCCGGTCCGCCGTCCCGGCGCGGCGTTTTTTCGCTTCCGTTCGGCCGGACCGTGCTATAATCGCCGCCTGCGCCTGCCTCGGCAGGGATCATCCTTCAAGGAGGACCCGCCCATGTCGTTCCCCACCGTCTCCCGCCGGGCCGCCGTCGCCGCGGCGGCCGCCCTGATCCTCTTCGCCGCCCTGGCCCCGAATCCCGGCCACGCCGCCGGGCCGGAAGCGCGGAAGGCCAACTACGATCTGGCCGCGCGCTGGACGCCGGCCAAGGTCGGCAAGCTCGTCTTCGACACGGCCGTGACGCCGCACTGGCTCGCGTCCGGCGACCGCTTTTGGTACAGCTACGAGACCAGCCAGGGCAAGAAATGGGTCCTGGTCGATCCGGCCGCCAAAACGAAGAAGCCCCTCTTCGACAACGCCAAGATGGCCGCCCAGCTGACGCGCATCCTCCTCTCCCCCTACGACGCCCAGCATCTGCCGATCAAGACCATCAAGTTCATCAAGAAGGACACGGCCATCCAGTTCGAGGTCGAGGTCCCCAAGGACAACGACATCGCCGTCAACGGCAAGATCGTCAAGGCCTCCGAGATCGCCAAGGAGGAAGAGGTCCTGAAGACGGACCAGGACAAGGAGAAGGAGAAGGAAAAGGAGCAGGACACCCAGAAGGTCAAGGACAAGGAGGCCGAAAAGTCCAAGGAGCCCGAGAAGAAGACCAAGCTCCTGTCCTTCACCTACGACCTGGCCTCCGGCCGGCTGGCCCTCGTCGAGGACTGGAAAGAGCCCCTGAAGCGGCCGCGTTGGGCCTCGGTCTCCCCGGACGAGAAGACCGTCCTCTTCGCCCGCGGCGAGAACCTCTTCCTGATGGACGCCGCGAACTTCGAGCGGGCCAAGAAGAAGGCCGACGACAAGGAGATCCGGGAGACCCAGCTGACGACGGACGGCGAGGAGCACTACTCCTACGCCCGGGAGCTCAACGACGAGGAGAAGAAGGAGTACCAGAAGGACGAGAAAGACCGCAAGGACTTCCGCCGGCCGGCCGGCTATGTCATCTGGTCCAAGGACTCGAAGAAGATCGCCGTCGTCCGCGAGGACGAGCGCAAGGTCGCCGACCTGTGGGTCATCAACGCGCTGGCCGATCCCCGGCCGACCCTGGAGACCTATCGCTACGGGATGCCCGGCGAGGAGAACCAGCCCCAGCCCGAGATCCTCGTCTTCGACCTCGGGACCAAGGCCAAGGTCAAGATCAAGGCCGACAAGTTCAAGGACCCGACCTACAACATCTTCACCGCGACGCGAACGGCCCTCGACCGGGAGAAGGAGTTCCCGCCGCCGGCCCGGTGGATCGCCGACACCTCCGACAAGCTCTACTTCGGCCGGCAGACCCGCGACCTCCACGGCTACGAGGTCTGCCTCGCCGATACGTCCAGCGGCGAGGTCAAGGTCCTGATCGAGGAGCGGCTCAACACCTATGTCGACGTCCAGGGCCTCGAGCTCCTCGGCGGCGGCAAGGAGATCGTCTGGTGGTCCGAGCGGGACGGCTGGGGCCACTATTACCTGTACGACGGCGACGGCCGGCTGAAGGCCCAGTTGACCTCGGGCGAGTTCGTCGGCCAGGGCATCGAGAAGATCGACGAGAAGGCCCGCGTCCTCTATTTCTCGGCCTGCGGCCGGGAGGCGGGCGAGGACCCCTATTACACCCATCTCTACCGCGTCGGTCTCGACGGCACGGGCCTCAAACAGCTCGACAAGGGCGACGCCTCCCACAACGCCGACATGAACGACGGGGCCCGCTGGATCGTCGATAATTTCTCGCGGGTCGACGCCGCGCCCAGGTCCGAGCTCCGCGACGCGGCCGGCGCCCTCGTCCTCGAGCTCGAGGCGACGGACGTCTCGGCCCTCCTCGCCGCCGGCTTCAAGTACCCGGAGCCGTTCAAGGTCAAGG
This sequence comes from uncultured Eubacteriales bacterium, assembly GCA_964574895.1. GTDB lineage: Bacteria > Acidobacteriota > Aminicenantia > Aminicenantales > Saccharicenantaceae > RBG-16-66-30. The sequence goes on along the minus strand of CAZNPB010000064.1, from coordinate 180 downwards.
CCGACGACGGCGTCACCGATCTCTTCGGGGTCATCTACAAGCCGTTCGACCTCGACCCTCAGGCCAAGTATCCGATCATCGCCTACGTCTATCCCGGGCCGCAGACGGAGAGCGTCTCCAAGACCTTCGTCCCCCGCAACGCCAACGTGGCCCTGGCCCAGCTCGGCTTCGTCGTCATCG
>CAZNPB010000063.1:0-15709 GCA_964574895.1 uncultured Eubacteriales bacterium | reverse complement strand
GCGCTGGATGTCGATGAACTTCTCGGCGTACTTGCGGCACTCCTCGCGGACGGCCATGACGGGCATGTCCTTCTTCCGGCCGCCGAGCTGCTTGTCGACGTGGATCTCGATGGGCAGGCCGTGGCAGTCCCAGCCGGGGATGTACGGGGCGTAATGGCCGAGCATGGACCGGGACTTGACGATGAAGTCCTTGAGCACCTTGTTGAGGGCCGTGCCCATGTGGATGTGCCCGTTGGCGTAGGGCGGCCCGTCATGGAGGATGAAGGGCGGCCGGCCGGCGGCGGCCCGCTTCTCCAGGATCTTCTCGTACAGGCGGCCGCTTTCCCAGGCCTTGATGGCCTCCGGCTCCTTCTGGGCCAGAGAGGCCTTCATGGCGAAATCGGTGCGCGGCAGATTGAGCGTCGCCTTCACGTCGGACTTGTCGGCCATCGGGAACTCCCAACGTCGGAATCTAATGCGCCATTATAGAACAACAGGGGCCCTATCGCCAATGATCCGCCGCATCGGTGCGCCACATCGGACGACGGAGGGGCCGCTTCCCCGTGGGTTTCCAGAGGGCGTCTCATGCGGCGATAAGGAGGACGGGACGATGCAGAGATAAGGAACGAAGCCCTACTTTTTAATGAAATGCGCGCCGCGGGAAACGGGGTTGGCCAGGGCGGCCTGGGTGATCATCAAGGCCACGAGGATGCCGTGGCGCAGGCCGACGATGCCCGGATCGACGGGGGCGGCCCGGTAGAACTGCTCGATGCGGTGGCGGAGATAGTCGAGGTCGGCCTTGGCCCGTTCCAGCCGCTTGGGCCGGCGGATGACGCCGGCGTAGTTCCACATGGTCGAACGGATGGTCAGCCAGTCCTGGTTGACCAGGGCCGGGTCGAGGTCGTCCTCTTTCTTCGGGTGGCGCCAGATGTAGATCTCGGAGGCCCGGTAGGGCCGCGAGTCGTCGAAGCGGGCCGCGATGTCGCGGGCCGCCCGGGTCCCCCAGACCAAGCCTTCGAGGAGCGAGGTCGAGGCCAGGCGGTTGGCGCCGTGCACGCCCGTGCAGGCCACTTCGCCGGCGGCGTACAGGCCCTGGAGCGAGGTCCGGCCCCAGCCGTCGGTCAGGACGCCGCCGCAGCAGTAGTGCGCCGCGGGGACGACCGGGATGGGCTGGCGGGTGATGTCGATCCCGTCCTCGAGACAGGTCCGGAGGATGGTCGGGAAGCGCCGGCGGATGGTCTCCGGCTTGGCGTAGGAGGCCAGGTCGAGCAGGACGTAGTCCGTGTTGGTGAGGATCATCTCCTCGTAGATGGCCCGGGAGACCTCGTCGCGCGGCGCCAGGTCCCCGAGGGGCGAGTATTTCTCCATGAACGTCCGGCCGTCCTTGGTCTTGAGGCGGGCCCCCTCGCCCCGGACCGCCTCCGAAATGAGGAAGCCGTCGCCCGACTCGCGCATGAAGACGGTCGGGTGGAACTGGATGTACTCCATGTTGCCGATGCGGGCCCCGGCCCGGTAGGCCATGGCGTAACCGGAGCCGTCCGCCCCGGGCGGGTTGCAGGTGTGGAGGAAGACCGCGCCGCAGCCGCCGGTGGCCAGGACCGTGAACGGGGCGAAGACGCGGCCCACCTGGCCCGAGGCGTTGTCGAGGACATAGGCGCCGATGGTCCGGGGCTCGTGATAATAGGCCACGGGGTTGCGGGAATGGTGCGGGACGGTCAGGAGATCGACGGCCGTGCGTCCCGTCAGGAGCGTCACCCGGGGGTGCCGGCGGAGGGCCCGCAGGAAGCGGTCCTCGATCGTCCGGCCGGTGGCGTCCTCGACGTGGAGGATGCGCCGGCGGGAGTGGCCGCCTTCCAGGGCGTAATCGAGGGCCTCGGGCGAGCTGCGGGTGAAAGGGATAGCCAGCTTGTCGATGAGCGTTTCCTGCACCAGGCGGGGGCCGTCCGCGACCAGGATGTCGACGGCCGCCGGATCGCCGGCGCTGTCGCCGGCCTCGAGGATGTCGTGCTTGAGCAGCTCGGGCCGGTCGTCCGGGGCGAAGGAGACGATGCCGCCCTGGGCGTAATGGGTGTTGGATTCCTCGGCCCGGGCGCCCTTGGTCAGGACGACGACCCGCAGGCCGGCTTCGGCCGCCTCGAGGGCGGCGGAGGCCCCGGCGATGCCGCAGCCGATGACCAGGACGTCGGCCCGGAGGTCGCGCTCGCTACGGCCCGGTGCGGTCATGCTAGGCCCGCCTCAACGGACGAAATCCATGCTGATGTCGACGGCCTTGGCCGAGTGGGTCAAGGCGCCCACCGAGATGAAGTCGACGCCCGTCTCGGCCACGGCCCGGACCCGGTCGAGGGTCATGTTGCCGGAGGCCTCCAGCGGCACCCGGCCGCCGGCCAGGGCCACCGCCTGGCTTATGGTCTCGAGCGGCATGTTGTCGAGCATGATCACGTCGGCCCCGGCCGCCAAGGCCTCGCGGACCTGGAGCAGGCTGGCCGCCTCGACCTCGACGCGGACGCCGGGCCGGACGTTGGCCCGGGCCCGCCGGACGGCCTCGGCGACGCTGCCGACGTAGCGGAGATGGTTGTCCTTGATCAGGACCATGTCGGACAGGGAGAGGCGGTGGTTGGTGCCGCCGCCCGTGCGCACGGCGAACTTCTCGAGCAGGCGCAGGCCGGGGGTGGTCTTGCGGGTGTCGAGGATCTCGGTCCTGGTGCCGGCGACGGCTTCGACGAACCGGCGGGTGACCGTGGCCACGCCGCAAAGGTGCTGCAGGAAGTTGAGGGCGGTCCGCTCGCCTTTGAGCAGGACGGTCGTCGGGCCCTTGACCCGGGCCAGCTTGTCGCCCTGGTGGAAGGCCGAACCGTCCTTGAATCGCTGGATGAAGATGACGTCCGGGTCGATCCGGGCGAAGACCCGGGCGGCGACGTCCAGGCCGGCCAGGACGCCGTCCTCCTTGGCCAGGAAGAAGGCCTCGGAGCGGGCGTCGCGCGGGATGACGCTCTCGGACGTGATGTCGCCGTCGGGCGCGTCCTCCCGGAGGGCGGCGTCGATGGCGGCGTCCACGGCCTGCTTCAGGTCCGGTGCGGTTCCCATGGCGCCCGAATTATAGGCCCTCGAGGGCCGGCCCGTCAATCGGGCCGAAGAGGGCGGCGGCTCGATCTTTTTTTCCCGATTCGGCCGACCCGCCGGTTTGCCTCGGCCGGGCGAATGTGCCATGATGGCCGCATCTTGAAGACGGAAAAACCGGCCCCCCTCCCCTACGTCGACCACTTCGGGCTCTCGGCCGCCGACCTGCGCGCGGTCCTCGGCCAGGCCCTGTCGAGCGGCGGCGAGTTCGCCGAGATCTTCATGGAGCGCCGGACCTACGACTTCGTGAACATGGAGGAGGACATCGTCAAGGAGACGGCCGAGTCCGTCAGCCTGGGGATGGGCATCCGGGTCCTCCACGGCGACCGGACGGGCTTCGGCTACACCAACGACTTCTCCATGGACAAGGTCCTCAAAACGGCCCGGACCGCCGCGGCCATCGCCCGGGGCCGGGGCTTGACGGCCGCCGCTCCGCCCCCGCCCCTGCGCGACCGGACCCGGGCTTCGGACCGCTTCCCCATCCGCCGGCCGGCGAGCGGCGCCGCGCTGGGGACCAAGATCAAGCTGGTGCGCGAGGCCTACGACGCGGCCCGGGCCGCCGACGCCCGCGTCATCAAGGTCAAGGCCTATTACTCGGACTCGCTCGTCCACCTGGCCATCGCCAATTCCGAGGGCCTGTTCGTCCGCGACACGCGGCCCATGGTCAAGCTCGTCTGCGTCGCCATCGCCGAAAAGGACGGCCGGCGCGAATCGGGCTATTGGGGCGGCGGCGGCCGGGTCGGCCTGGAGTACTTCCGCGACGTCCTGACGCCCCGCGAGATCGGCGGGCGGGCGGCCCGCGAGGCCGTCGTCCTGCTGGACGCGGTCGACGCCCCGGCCGGCGAGATGCCCATCGTGCTGGCGCCGGGCCACAGCGGCGTCCTCATCCACGAGGCCGTCGGCCACCTGCTCGAAGCGGACTTCAACCGCAAGAAGACCTCCATCTTCTGGAACAAGATGGGGCGGCGGGTCGGCTCGGAGCTGGTGACCATCCTCGACGACCCGACCATCCCCTCGTCCCGCGGCTCCTACAACGTGGACGACGAGGGCACGCCGCCGCGGCCGACCCTGCTCATCGAGAAGGGCGTCGTCCGCGGCCTGCTCCAGGACAAGCTCTCGGCCCGGCTGATGAAAGGCGCGGTCCCGACCGGCCACGGCCGGCGCCAGGATTACGGCCACTGGCCCATCCCGCGCATGGCCAACACCTACATCGCGGCCGGCGGCGACGCCCCCGAGGACATCGTCCGCTCCGTCGACAAGGGCTTCTACGTCGCCAGCCTGTCGGGCGGCCAGGTCGAGGACTCGGGCAAATTCACGTTCAGCGTCACCTTGGGCTACCTCATCGAGGGCGGCCGGCTGACGGCCCCGGTGCGGCAGGCCACGCTGATCGGCACGAACATCGACATCCTGAAGCGCATCGACCGGGTCGGCGGCGACCTGGCCTTCGGGCTGCCGACCGGGACGTGCAGCAAGGAGGGCCAGGACGTGCCGGTCAACGACGGCTGCCCGACCCTGCGGATCGGCAAGATGACGGTCGGAGGACGGTCATGCGCCGAATGACGGGCCGGCCGCGGCGGGACACGGCCCGGCCGGCGCCGGCCCTGCGCGACCTGGCCGAGTCGCTCGCCGATTACGCCCGGGCGTGCGGCGCCGGCGAAGCCGAGGTCACGATCGCCGACGGCTACGAATTCGACGTCGAGGTCCGCAAGGGCCGCATCGAGACGCTGGTCGAGGCCGGCTCGCGATCGGCCGGCGTGCGCATCATCAAGGACCGCAAGACGGCCTACGCCAGCTCGTCCGACCTGGACATGGGCACCCTGCGGCGGCTGGTGCGCGGCGCCGTGCGCCGGGCCGAGCTGGGCAGCCCGGACGAGTTCGCGGCCCTGGCGCCGCCGGCGGCGGAGCGGGTGGACCCGGCCGCGCTCGATCTCTACGATCCGGCCGTCGCCGGGCTCGACTCGAAGACCAGGATCGACCTGGCCCTGCGGACCGAGCGGGCGGCGCTCCGGGACCGGCGCATCACCAATTCCTACGGAGCGACCTTTTCCAGCAACGAGATCCGCTCCATGCTGGTCATGACCAACGGCTTCGTCGGCGAATACGCCCAGACCTACTGCGGACTGGGCGTCGGGCTCCAGGCCGGCGGCACGGACGACCGGGTCGAGGACGGCTGGTCTTCAACCAAGCGGCATTTCAAGGACCTCGAGACGCCCGAGGCGATCGCCCGCAAGGCCGTCGAGCGGACCGTCCGCCAGCTCCATCCCCGCAAGATCAGGACCCAGAACGTGCCGGTCGTCTTCGAGCCCACCCAGACGGCCTGGCTGATGGGCTTCCTCTTCGGCTGCATCACGGGAACGGCCGTCTATCAGAAGGCGACCTTCCTGGAGGGCAAGCTGGGTGAGCGGATCGGCAACGAGCGGGTCACGGTCGTCGACGACGCCCTCATGCCGGGGGCGCTCGGCTCGCACCCGTTCGACTCGGACGGCCTGCCCTGCCGGAGAACGGTGGTCGTCGAGCGGGGCGTGCTGAAGAGCTACCTGTGCAACTACTACGCCGCCCGCAAGCTCGGGCTGTCATCGACCGGCAGCGCCGACGGCGGCGGGGTCGGGCCGGGCAACTTCTTCCTCGAGCCGGGGCCGGGAGCGGCCGCGGCGGAGGACATCGTCGCCGGGACGAAGAAGGGCCTGCTGCTCATCCGGACCATCGGCCACGGCCTGAACGGCGTGACCGGCGACATCTCGCGCGGCGCGTTCGGGCTGTGGATCGAGGACGGCCGCATCGCCTACCCGGTCAGCGAGATCACCATCTCGGGCAACCTGGGGCGCGTCCTGGAGTCGGTTGAGGCGGTTGGCGCGGACATCGACTTCAACAGCTCCGTGACCGGGCCGACGATCAGGGTCGCCGAGATGACCGTGGCCGGGACCTGACCGGCCGTCGGGCCGCGTCCGTCGGCCGGAACACGAGGCCTGGCCCCGTCAAGATGAGGGACACAATGCCCTGTCCCTTCGTTCCCGCCCGAAGGAAAAGCGGCGGTCATGGCAAGAACCCGGCATGGCCGGCTTTTCCGCAGGGAGGCCAGCAGGGACACAGGACTGTATCCCCCATCTTTGAGAGTCTTCCCTTTAGATGCGGAAGCTGCGGCGCACGCGGCTGCCGGCCATGGGGTCGGAGCCCTGTCTCCGTTCGAACTCGTCGACGCCGAAGAAGGCCATGTGCACGACGTGCTCGTCGAAGGCCAGCGCCGACCCGACGATGCCGGGCCCGGCGTAGCGGCAGGCCCAGCCCAGGCCGACCGACTCATACTTCTTCTCTTCGCAGGCTGCGGCGCCCTTCAGGAAGGCCCGGGCGTCGTCGGCCGTCGGCCGGACCGCCGCCCGCGCGGCGTCGCCGCGGCCCCGACCCCGCCCTTTGCGGCGCCGCTCCTGGAGAAGCACGGCTTCCATGGCGTAGCTCCTGACGAGCTTGGGGAAGAGCGCGCCGAAGGCCTCCGGCCGCGACACGAAATCCAGCCCGGCGGGCCGCCCGTCGGCGAAGACCAGGATCCCCTTTTGCCCTTCGCGGACCGTGAAGCTCTTCAGATAGCCGTCGAGATCGGCCGCCTTGGCCTCGTAGACGTCCCGCATCGCCCCCGTCGGCGAGGGCACCTGGAGATCGCAGGCCATCTCGGCCACCTTGTCCCAGATCTGGCCCTGGTCAGAACGGAACTGTCTGTTCGACTTCAGGCTCTTGTTGACCTGGACGACGTTGAGGGCCCTCATCTCGCGGTGCATGACGTGGCCCGATTCCCGGAACTCGCGCTCCTGGTAGCTCCAGCGGCCGTGCTCGACGCAGCTGACCGGGACCTTGATCGTGGACCGCGGCCCGACCAGGATGGTCGTGTTGAGGATGCGGTTCTGCTTGGCCCCGCGCAGCTCCTCGCCGTCGAGGAGCAGGACCGGCAGGTCGCCCGCGTTGACCACCGCCAGCTCCGGCACGGAACCGCCTTCGCTGACCTCGGTGACGGAGAAGACGCCGCGTTCGAGCGCCTCGCGCAGGGTGATGTACTCCGGGCCGCCTTCGGCCGGCCGCATCAGCTCGAAGACGGCCATGTTCTCGAAGTTCGCTCCGGGGCCGAGCTCCATCTCCAGAAGATAGGTTTCGACAGACTTGTCCATTCGTGTTCCCTTCCTTTTTTTCGATTGGCGATCAAAACGCCCAGCCGCGGGCCGGGCGCCCCGACGCCCCGCGCGATCATCGCCCCATCGCGCCGGCGCGAAGCCGCCCGTCGCCCCGTCCGCGCTAGGTGTAGCCCGTTTCGAAGCGTCCCATCATCGACCTCCCTTGTCCTTGGCGTCTATGATCAAAATATCTCGCCGATCTCTTTGGCCAGCTCGGCGGGCCCGACCCCGGCCAGCCCGGCGGCCCGATCCAGGTCGAGGACGCCGGCGGCCACGGCATAGCGCAGCAGCCGGTCGAACCGGGTCGCCCGCTCCGGCCCCTCGTAAGCCACGGGCTCCTCGACCAGCCAGCCTTTGGCTTTGAGCGTTTCCCGGAACGACCGCAACTGGCGGTCGCTTATGAGGCCCAGCCCGTGGGCGCGGTACATGATGGCCTGGAGCGAGACGCCGTAGATCCGTTTGATCTCGCCCAGATCGCCGAGCGTCACCTTGCGGCGGGCGGGGCTGAATGCCTTCTCGAGCGCCGCGGGCGGCAACAGGAAGGCCGCTCCGAAGGCGTGGCATTCGTTCTCCGGGCTCTCGGCGCCGCCGAAGCCGCAGAGCACGTGTCCGAGCTCGTGGGCGGCCGTGAACCGGATGCGGTCGGCCGGATTCTCCATGCCCACGGCCATGAACGGGACGGCGCCCAACCGGCCCGACAGACCCTCGAATCCGGCGATGCCCCGCGTTTCGCAGATCTTGATGCCCTTGTCGTCGAGCAGGCCGAGCAGATTGACGGCCGGCCCCATGCCGAGGTCCCAGCGCCGCCGGACCTCGGCCGCCGCGGCCTCGACCTGCGGCAGCGACGTCACGGGCAGGCCGGCGGCCGGGTTCTCGAACGGTTCCGGCCGGCCCAAGATGGACTCGAGCTCCAGGTATTTTTGGAGATGGTCGACGATGCGGTACTTGAGGGCCTCTTCCGTCTTGGCGGCGAGCTTTCCGCCGGCACGGAAGCGGATGCCGTCGAGCCCGGCGGACGCCCCCCACTCCCGGGCGGCCCGGGCCCGCCGGACGGCGAGCGACGGCAGGCCTTCATCCCTCGGAAGGCTCATGGCGTCGTACACTGCGCAAGCGTTGATCCCCGGCTTCCCGGGACCTGGCAAGGCGACGATGCACTCGAGGGGCGGGACGCCCCAGGTGGCGATCTGGAGCGCTCCGACGAGCTTTTCGAGGACTTCGGGCGAGGGCATCATCCGCCCCTGCTCGTATTTGCTGATGGCCTGCTTGGTCACCAGTCCGCCGAGCTTGCCGGCCAGGTCTTCCATGCTCAGACCGGCCATCTTTCGGGCCGCGCGCAGCCGGGCCCCGAAAGGCGTTTCCGGCGGGTTGGAGCTTCTCGGCGGCGTCATCGTTCCCCTCTATGGTAGACATAATAATATTATAAATGCCATTTGTCAACCAATTTCTTTATGATAATAAGGAGGGGGACACAATACCCTGTCCCTACTTTTCTCCTGTAGAAAAGTCGGGACATGATCTTGTAGATTGGGCTCTTCGCCGCCCTCCAGCATGGGGATTTGACAAGGAGAGCACTCTGTTAAAGGGGGGGCCCGGACCGCTGAAATGGGAACAGCGCGTCGTGTCGCGAATAGCCAACCGAGAGGAAAGTAGGGACACAGGACTGTGTCCCCCATCTTTTGGTATCATGTCCCCCATCGTTTTTGCTATCATCGTCGTCTGAGTCCGGAAAAAGGAGTCCCTCATGCCGCGTCAGAAAACCGTTTTTGCCCTCATATCCGTTTTGGCCGCCCTCGGCTTGGCCGCCCTCGCCGCGGCCGCCGACCTTCCCGCCGCCGACAACGTCCCGACCTGGCTGCGCTATCCGGCCATCTCGCCCGACGGCGCGACCATCGCTTTCGTCTACAAGGGCGACATCTACCGCGTCCCGTCCGACGGCGGCCTGGCCGTCCTCCTGACGCTGAACGAAGCCCACGAGACCGGGCCCGTCTGGAGCCGCGACGGCAAGTCCATCGCCTTCGCCAGCGACCGCTACGGCAACTATGACGTCTTCGTCATGCCCGCGGCCGGCGGCGAGGCCCGCCGCCTGACCTTCCATTCCGCCGCCGAGTTCCCCTATTCGTTCACCCCGGACGACAAAGCCGTCCTCTTCGGCGCCGCCCGGCTCGACAGCGCCGACAACCGGACCTTCCCGACCGGCTCCCAGCCCGAGCTTTACAAGGTCCCGGCCGCCGGCGGCCGGGCCGTCCAGATCCTCGGCACGCCCGGCGAGGACGCCAAGCTCAGCCGCGACGGCCGTCTCCTCATCTACCACGACCGGAAGGGCGGCGAGAACGACTGGCGCAAACACCACACCTCGGCCATCGCCCGCGACATCTGGGTCTACGACGTCGGGACCGGGGCGCATCGCCGGGTGACGACCTTCGCCGGCGAAGACCGCTCGCCCGTCCTGGCCGACGGCGACAAGGCCTTCTACTACCTGAGCGAGGAGAGCGGGACGTTCAACGTCCGCCGCATGAGCGTCGCCGGCGGCGCCTCGACCCCGATCACCAAGTTCACCAAGAACCCGGTCCGCTTCCTGTCCCTGGCCGCGAACGGCACGCTCTGCTTCGGCTACGACGGCGCCATCTACACCCAGCCCGGCGACGCGGCCGCGCCCACGCTCGTCCCCGTTCTCATCTCCGCCGACGCCCGGGCCAACGGCGAGATCGTCGTTCCGGTCAACGGCGGGGCCCGCGAGTTCGCGGTCTCGCCGAACGGCAAGGAGATCGCCGTCGTCGTCCGCGGCGGCATCTTCGCCTCCAGCGTCGACGGCGGCGTGACCAAGCGCGTCACGTCGTCCTTCGGCGATGAGACCTCCGTGTCCTTCTCGCCCGACGGCAACGCCGTCGTCTACGCCTCCGAGCGCGACGGCCGCTGGGGCGTCTACGAGACCCGGCGCACCCGGGCCGAGGAGCCCTACTTTTACGCCTCGACCGTGCTCCGCGAAACGCCCCTTGTCGTCAACGCCCGCCAGAACACCGAGCCGGCCTATTCCCCCGACGGCAAGCGGCTGGCCTTCGTCGAGGACCGCACTACCCTCAAGGTCCTCGATCTGGCCACCAAGCGGACGGTGACGCTCCTGACCGACCGCGAGTTGGCCCCGTCGGCCGACGGCGCCCAGTACTACCAGTGGAGCCCGGACGGCCAGTGGCTCCTCTTCGATTACGCCGTGCCCGGCTTCGCCCCCGGCGAAGTGGGTCTCGTCAAGGCCGACGGCTCGGGCCGGATCGTCAACCTGACCGAAAGCGGCTTCGAAGACCGCCAGGCCAAGTGGATCCTGGGCGGCCAGGGCATGATCTGGTTCAGCAACCGCGACGGCCTGAAGTCCGTGGCCCAGAGCGGCGGCGCGCAGAGCGACGCCTACGCCCTGTTCTTCACCCGCGAGGCCTGGGACCGCTTCCGCCTGACCAAGGAAGAGGCCGCCCTGCTCAAGGACATCGAGGACAAGAAGACCAAGCCCGAGGCGCCCAAGGACAAGCCGGAGCCGGCGGACAAGGAGAAAAAGGAGGCGGTCAAGCCGCTGGTCATCGATTGGGCCGACCTGGCCCTGCGCAAGTCGCGCCTGACCATTCACTCGTCGTCGCTCGGCGACGCCCTGGTCAACAAGGACGGCGACACCCTCTACTACCTGGCCCGCTTCGAGAAGGGCCTGAACCTGTGGACGACCAACCTGAAGACCCGCGAGACCAAGATGCTGGCGCCGCTCAACGCCAACGGCGGCCGGATGGTCTGGGACAAGGACCAGAAATCGATCTTCCTGATGTCCGACGGCTCGATCGCCAAGATCGACCCCGGGAGCGGCAAGCGCGATCCGATCGGCATCAGGGGCGAGATGACCGTCGACGTCGCCGCCGAGCGCAAGGCCCAATTCGAGCACGTCTGGCGCCGGGTCCTCGAGACCTTCTACACGGCCGGCTATCACGGCGCCGACTGGAACGGCCTCAAGCCCGTCTATGAGAAGCACCTGGGCGGCGTCGGCGACGGCTACGACATGGCCGAGCTGCTGTCGGAAATGCTGGGCGAGCTCAACGTCAGCCATAGCGGGGCCCGCTACGGCCGGACGGTCGAGAACGCCGACGAGACGGCCTCGCTGGGGGCTTTTTACGACACGACGTTCGAGGGACCGGGGGTCAAGATCGTCGAAGTCATGACCGGCGGTCCGCTCGATAAGGCCGGGATGAACATCGTCCCCGGGACGGTCATCGAGGCCGTGGACGGCGAGACGATCGCTCCCGACAGGGGCCTCGAGCGCTACCTCAACCGCAAGGCCGGACAGAACGTCCTGCTGGCCCTGTCGGGCCCGGCCAAACGGGAGATCACGGTCAAGCCGGTCACGCCGCGCGAGGAAAGCGGCCTGCTCTACCGGCGCTGGGTCCTGCGCAACCAGGCCGAGGTCGAGAAGGCCAGCGGCGGCCGCCTCGGCTACATCCACGTGCCGGGCATGAGCGACGGCGCCTACCGCTCGGCCTTCGAGGAGGTCATGGGCAAGTTCGCCGACAAGGAAGCGCTGGTCGTCGACACGCGCTTCAACGGCGGCGGCGACCTGGTGGCCGACCTGGCCATGTTCTTGAGCGGCAAAAAGTTCTTCGATTACACGACCGACAAGCGCAGCACCGGCTACGAGCCGAATTTCCGCTGGACCAAGCCCTCGATCTCGATCGTCGGCGAGGCCCAGTACAGCGACGGCCACTGCTATGCCTTCGCCTACCAGTACCTCAAGCTGGGCAAGCTCGTTGGCATGCCGGTGCCCGGCACGTGCTCCTTCGCCGGCTGGGAGATGCTCGGCGACAGCGGCGTGCGCTGGGGCGTCGTGCCCATGGGGGTCAAAGTCGAGGGCGTCGGCTACCTCGACAACCACCAGACCGAACCCGACATCAAGGTCATGAACACGTACGAGAAGGTGGTCAAGGGCCGCGACGAGCAGCTCGAAGCCGCCGTCGCCGAGCTGCTGAAGGAGATTAAATGATCAAGAGAGGGTCAAACCTACCTTTTACCCATTTTACCCATTTTTGGGTAAAAGGTAGGTTTGACCCTCTCTAGGGTGCTGATCATGCCGGAGATCGATCCGAAACGCCTTCTCGATGTCCGCCGGCGGCCGGACTGGCGCGCCTGGCTCCGCCGTCACTACAAGACCGACCAGGAGATCTGGCTCGTCTACCATAAGAAGCACACCGGGCAGCCGCGCGTGGCCTACGGCGACGCGGTCGAAGAGGCGCTGGCCTTCGGCTGGATCGACAGCGTGGCCAAGAAGCTCGACGAGGACCGCTACGCGCAACGGTTCTCGCCCCGCCGACCCAAGAGCCCCTACTCGGAAGCCAACCTGGCCCGGCTGCGGGCCATGGCCGCGAAAGGCCGGATCGCCCCGGACGTCCTGGAGAAGGTGCGGCCGCTGCTCGCCGTCGAGCGGGTCGTCGTCCCGCCGGATATCCTGGCCGCCTTGAAGGCCGATCCGGAGACCTGGAAGAACTTCCGGGCCTTCTCCGATGCTTACAAACGCATCCGTGTCGCGTACATCGACCACGCCCGCAGCCGGCCCGAGGAGTTCGCCAAGCGCCTCCGCAACTTCCTGCGCATGACCAAGGCCGGCCGCGTCATCGGCTTCGGCGGCATCCAGAAGCACTATTGATCCGGAGAGGGTCAAACCCATTATGACCAAGGCCAAGATCAAGACCGAAAGGCCGGCCTCTTCTCCTCCCCCCATCGAGATCAACCCCGGCTTCCGCCGCGCCCTGGACGTCATGGAAGGCACCTCCCGCCACGTCTTCATCACCGGCAAGGCCGGCACCGGCAAATCGACCCTGCTCGAGCTCTGGCGCAACCAGACCCTCAAGAAGATCGCCGTCCTGGCCCCGACCGGCGTCGCCGCCCTCAACGTCCGCGGCCAGACCGTCCACTCCTTCTTCGGCTTCAAGCCCGACGTCACACCCGAGTCGGTCCGCCGCCTGCCCAAGTCCCGCGGCGCCGCCGCCGACCGGGCCGCCCTCTACCGCAACCTCGACGCCATCGTCATCGACGAGGTCTCGATGGTCCGGGCCGACCTGATGGACTGCGTCGAGAAGTTCCTCCGCCTCAACGGCCCGCGCCCCAAGGAGCTCTTCGGCGGCCTGCAGATGATCTTCATCGGCGACCTCTACCAGCTGCCGCCCGTGGTCACGGGCCGGGAAAGCGGCCTGTTCGCGCCCGACGCCCGCACGCTCCGTCGCCAGGGCGCCGCCCTGTCCTCCGGCCCTTCGGCCGCCCGCTACGAATCGCCCTACTTCTTCTCGGCCCGCGTCTTCGCCGAGCCGGGCTTCGACATGGACTTCGTCGAGCTCGAGAAGGTCTACCGCCAGAACGACGCCGCCTTCATCGCCCTGCTCAACGCCATCCGCAACCGCCAGGTCGACGACGCCCAGCTGGCCCTCCTCAACAGCCGCCTCGAGCCGGGCTTCGTCCCGCCCGACGACCGCTTCTATATCACCCTGACCAGCACCAACGACCTGGCCGCGGCCCGCAACCGCGAGAAGCTGGCCGGCCTGCGCGGCCGGACCCGCCGCTACGACGGCGAGATCATCGGCGACTTCGAGCGCCGCTCGCTCCCGACCGAAGAGGCCCTCGAGCTCAAGCCCGGCGCCCAGGTCATGCTGCTGACCAACGACCGCAAGGGCCGTTGGGTCAACGGCACCATCGGCCGCGTCGCCCGCATCCGCAAGTCCGAGGACCTCGACGGCGACGACATCGTCACGGTCGAGCTCGCGGACGGCTCCGAGGTCGACGTCGGCCCCAACACCTGGGAGCTCTACCGCTTCGAATACGACGCCGCCGCGGACCGCGTCGACGCCGAGCCCGTCGGGGCCTTCACCCAGTACCCTCTGCGCCTGGCTTGGGCCGTGACCATCCACAAGAGCCAGGGCAAGACCTTCGACCGCGTCGTCGTCGACATCGGCCGCGGCACCTTCGCCCACGGCCAGGTCTACGTCGCCTTGAGCCGCTGCACCTCGTTCGAGGGCCTGGTCCTGCGGACCCCCATCCGGCGCGGCCACATCCTGATGGACTGGCGCATCGTGGCCTTCCTGACCCGCTTCCAGTACAAGAAAGCCGACCAGGCCCAGCCCCTGGCCGAGAAGCGCGCCCTGCTCGCCGCCGCCATCCGCGACGGCCGGGACCTCGAGATCGTCTACCTCAAGCCCGACGACACGAAATCCCGACGCCGCATCCGGCCCGAAGCGGTCGAGACCATGGAGTACCACGGCCAGTCGTTCGAGGGCCTGCGCGCGTTCTGCCACACGCGCGGCGCCGGCCGCACCTTCCGCCTCGACCGCATCCTCGAGATCGTTCAGTCGCCCAGCACGCGGACCCGGATCCTCGACCCGTCCTCTCCGCCCAGGTAGATCCGCTGGACGGCCTTGCGGAAATCCGACTCCTTCGCCTTGGGGATGTCCACGAACGTCTGCGGGTTCCGGTCGACCAGCGGGAACCAGGAGCTCTGGACCTGGACCATGATCCGGTGGCCCTTGAGGAAGGTGTGGCAGACGTCGGGCATGGCGAAATCGACCGTCTCCGGCTTGTCCGGGATGAACGGCTCGGGTTTCTCCCGGCTGTTGCGGAACTTGCCCCGGAAGGGCTCGCCGCGGACGAGCTGCTGGTAGCCGCCCATGCGCACCCGGGCCGGGTTCGGGGCCGGGTCGGGGGCGTCGTCCGGGTAGACGTCGATGAGCTTGACGACGAAGTCCGAGTCCGTGCCCGAGGTCGAGACGCGGAGCCGCGGCGCGACCGGGCCGGCGATGGTCACGTCGGCCGCGAGGGGTTCGCTTTCGTAGACGAGCACGTCCGGCCGGCGGGCCGCGAAGCGCTGGTCCTCGGACATGTAGTCGCCGGGCATGCCGTCTCCGGTGACGTAGCCGACGACCGGGACGGGCTTGGCCGGGTCGCTGAGGTACTCGTCGAAGGCCGCTCCGGCTCCGGCCTCCGCCCCGGCCCCCGCGGCCGCCGGCGGCTCGAAGGACAGCCGCCCGCCCGGAAGGAAGCAGAGGCTCGCCTCGCGGGCCTCCTTCGGCGGCCAGGCGTCGAACCTGCGCCAGGCGTTCCTGCCCGTCTCGAACAGCCAGGCCTTCGGCGCGGCGCTTCCGTCCTCACCGGCCAGCCCCTTCCCCGCGCCCTTGAGGCGCTCCATGAAGAACGGGAACTCGATCGTCCGGCGATAGAATTCGGCCGTCTTGGACGCGAAATTCAGGTTGCCCAGCGTCTGGCCGTCGCCCCGGGACCAGCCGCCATGGCGCCACGGGCCCATGACCAGCGTGTTCGGAGCGCGCGGCCCGTTCTTCTCGAGGGAGTAGAACAGCTTCAGCGGGCCGGCCAGGTCCTCGGCGTCGAACCAACCGCCGACGAACAGCACGGCCGGCTTGATGCCCTTCATGTGCGGCACGAGCGAGCGGGAC
>CAZNPB010000062.1:0-15955 GCA_964574895.1 uncultured Eubacteriales bacterium | reverse complement strand
TTGGAGAGGTAGAAGGTCTTGATGGCGTTGAGCTCGTACTGCATCCGCTTCTGGACGTTGTCCGGGACGATGATGACCGTCTTCTCGTCGATGACGCGGGAGAAGTTCTTGCTGGCGACGCAGAGGAAGCTGACGGCCTGCTGCAGGTCCTTGCCGGTCAGGTCGATGGCCAGGTTGGAGTCGCGGAAGGTGTCGTCGTAGAGGAAGTTGACCCCGGTCATCCGGCCCAGGGTCTGGAAGATGGAGCGCAGGGAGACATCGCGGGGGAAGCTCAGCTCGAGCGCCTCGCCGGCGCCCTTGAGCCGGACCGGGCCTTCGAGCTTGTCGCCGTTCTTGACCGCCTTCTCCGGCGGGGCCAGCAGGGCCTTCAGCTCGGCCGCCGCCCGGTAGTTCTTCGGATCGAAGAACAGGGCCTTCTGGTAGGACAGCTCGGCTTCCTTCCTCTTGTTCTGAGAGGCGAAGGTCCGGGCCTCCTGGAAGTAATGGAGGCTGGCCGAGGACCGGGCCCGGAACAGGGCGATGCGGTAGGTCGAGTCGTTCGGATGCTCGAGCGCCGCCTTCTGGTACTGGCGGACGGCCTCCTCGAAATTCTGGTTCATTTCGGCCTGGACGCCCTGGCGATAATCCAGGCTCAAGGTCTGGCAGGCCCCGGCCGCGAGGACGAGGACCAGGATGGGGACGAGGGCGTTTCGCTTCATGGCCGGTCTCCTTGTCTCGGGAAGGTCTTGGTCTCTCCGGTGGGGCCCTGGACGACGATGGCCTCCGCCGTCAGGCGGACGACCCGGTAGCCAGGCACGATCTCCTCGCCCTCCTTGACCGAGAGGGTCTGGCCGCCCCGCAGAACGAGGGCGATGGTCTGGCCGCCGGACTTGATGGCGCCGATGTAGCTGATGTTCAGGGTGAAGGTCGGCTCGGGCTCGGGCGCCGGGACGTTGGCGGCGGGGCCGGCCTTGGGGCGGGCGGGCCGGAAAGCCGGCGGCGCGGCCGCGGTCTTGGGGCGGAAGATGTCGCGCAGGGGCGGCGCGGTCTCGGCCCGTCCGAAGACGAGCAGGTCCTTGCGGACCAGCGGCTTGGCCGCTTCGCCGGCTTGGGAAGCGGCCAGGGCCAGGGCCCCGCCGAGGGCGCAAAGCGCCGCCGCCGCGCGGATCGTCCTAGATGCCATAATAGCCCGCCACGGTCAATTTCGCGTTCAGGCGCTCGCCGCCCGATCCGGTCCTCGGGAATTCGACCTTCTCGATGACCAGGAACTTGGGGAAGGTCTCGAGGACGACCAGGAGCTTCTTCAGCCCGGCGTAGGTCCCCGAATAGGTGAAGGTGGCCAGCGTCTTGCGGACCTGCTCCTTCTCCATGTCGGCGTAGCCGTAGGACAGGTCGGTGATGGAAGTGCCGGCCTGGGCGAAGATGCGCTCGAGGTCCCGGCGCAGGGCCTGGAAGCCGGCCCCTTCCTCGTAGAAGAAGCCGGTCCGCAGCTCGGCCAGGTCCCGCCCGGCGTCCTCCCAGCGGGCCCATTCGGCCTTGGCCTTGTCCCGGGCCTGAACGGTCCGTTGGGCGGTCTCCTGGAGCCGGAACGCTTCCTGCCGCTCCCGCCCGAGGCCGCCGCGGACGCGGACGAAGAGGACCAGGACGGCGATCAGGGCCAGGGCCGCGGCCAGACCGAACCGGCCGAGCGTCCGCCGCTCCTTGTCGTCGAGAAGGTCAAAGAGGTCGTTCATAGGTCGCCGATATCTCCGCGATGAGCCGGCCGTCCTCGCCGCGCTGGTCGCCGCCGGCCTTGATGTTCTTGAAGCCGCCGGCGCCGAGGTTGTCGAGGAAGGCCAGGAGGTCGTCCAGGCTGCGCGAGGTCACCCGCATCTGCAGGGCCAGCGCGCCTTCGGGGGTGAAGCTCGGGGTCAGGGCCGTGATGTAGCTCGGCCCGGGCAGGGCCTTTTCCAGCTCCGTCAGGAGCCCGGTCCAGGAGAACATCTTCCGCTGGATGAGGAGGTTGACGAGATCGACGCGGCCCCGGCTGAGCTTCTCCTCCCGGTCGATGTCGGCCGTCAGCCGGGCCTGCTCGCGGGCCGCCTCGGCCTGGACCCGGCGCGTTTCGGCGTTGGCGGCCTTGAGCCGGGCGCCTTCGCCGCCGTACTTCAGCAGGGCGAACGCGGCCAAGCCGGCCAGGAGGACGAACAGGCCGGCCAGGACCCGGACCGCGGTCGTGAACAACCGCCGGTTGCGCAGCGGCCGGGTGGCCAGGTTCAGGTTGAGCGCGGGGATGTTCGTCATAGGATCTGCCCCACGAGAGGGGCCAGGAGGGCCTTGTGGGCCTCGGCCCAGGCGTCCGGGGCCCGGTAGTCGACGGCTTCGACCGGCAGCCCGATCCGGTCCCGCAGCCGGGCCTGGAGGTCCGGCTGCTCGGCGATGGCGGCGCAGCGGATCCACAGGGTCTCGACCCGGGTCTTGTCCCGGTCCTCGAGGAAACGGACGGTGTTCTCGGCCTCCCGGACGATGTTCTCGACGCGCTCGGGCGCCGGGACGGCGCCGGGGCGGCCGATGTCCTTCTGCCGGTAGAGCGTCCAGCCGCCGTCGGCCAGGGCCAGAACGGTCAGCGTCTCGTCCTCGATATTGAAGAGGACGCCGTTCGTCGCGGCTTCGCGGCGCACCAGGTTGACCAGGGCCAGGGAGGGGGCCGTCACCAGGACCGGCTTCAAGCCGGCCTTCTCGAACAGGGCCTCGTACTCCCAGACCACCACCTGGCGGGCCAGCACGGCGATGACCCGGCGCGCTCCCCGGCCGGGCGTCACGGCGTAATCCAGCCGGGCGTCCTCCGGGATGAGCGGCATCTGCTTGGCGATGCGCCAGCGAAGGAAGGCCTCCCGCTCCCGGCGCGGGCCGGGGAAGGAATCCACCGCCAGGACGAAGACGCGGACGGACGGCTCGGGGATGAGCAGCCCGACCGTCCCGGACGTCAGCCGCAGGCTTTTCCGGCCCTGGTCGATGGCCTCTTCGAGGACCGCGGGGGCCGTCACGTTGGGCCGGTCGAACGACGCGGCCAAGGGGCGTTCGGCGAACGGCTGGACGAAGCCGCCTTTGACCGAGCCGTCGCTGCGGCTGACCCGGATGCCGCTGAAGTGGCCCGGAGCGATCTGGAAGACGGCGTCCGGCAGGAGGCGTTCCGTGACGTAGGTCTTGAGCCGGCTGCCGAGGTTCACGTTCTCACTCTACGAACGTCACTTTGTTCAGGTCCTTGAGGCTCGTCAGGCCGGCCAGGACCTTGTCCAGGCCGACCTGGCGCAGGAAGACCATGCCCTCGGCCCGGGCCCGCTTCTTGACCTCCGACAGGGGCCGCTTCTCGAGGATGAGCTCGCGGATGGGATCGGACAGCTCCAGGATCTCGGCGATGGCCGTCCGGCCCTGATAACCGGTGAAATTGCAGTCGGCGCAGCCCTTGGGCTCGTAGAACACCGTGCCGGCGTGCCGGGCGGGATCGAGCCCCGACTCGGCCAGGGCCTCCGCGCCGTAGCGGACGGGCGTCTTGCAGTGCGGGCAGAGGACCCGGACCAGGCGCTGGGCCAGGATGCAGTTGAGGGCCGAGATGAAGCTGTAGGGGTCGACCTGCATGTGCAGGAAGCGGCCGATGACGTCGAAGACGTTGTTGGCGTGGACGGTCGTGAAGACGAGGTGGCCGGTCAGGGCGGACTGGATGGCGATCTGGGCCGTCTCCGGGTCGCGGATCTCGCCGACCATGATCTTGTCCGGGTCGTGG
The DNA here is from genome assembly GCA_964574895.1 of uncultured Eubacteriales bacterium. Taxonomy (GTDB): domain Bacteria; phylum Acidobacteriota; class Aminicenantia; order Aminicenantales; family Saccharicenantaceae; genus RBG-16-66-30. The sequence goes on along the minus strand of CAZNPB010000062.1, from coordinate 12,213 downwards.
CGGAGGATGGAGCGCAGGCCGCGGGCGAAGGTCAGGCCCTTCTTCTCGTTGACCGGGATCTGGGTGATGCCGTCGACCTGGTACTCAACCGGGTCCTCGATGGTCACAATTTTGTCCTCGGGCGACTTGATCTCGGTCAGGGCCGCGTAGAGGGACGTCGTCTTGCCGCTGCCGGTCGGGCCGGTGACGAGGACCATGCCGTAGGGCTGGGCGATGTACTTGCGGAACTTGCGCAGGATTTCGTCGGAGAAGCCCAGGACGTCCAGGCGCAGCTCGCGGATGGCCTGGGTGATCATCTCCTTGTCCAGGATGCGGATGACGGCGTCCTCGCCGTAGATGCAGGGCATGATGGAGACCCGGAAGTCGATGGTCTTGTCCTTGATCTTGAGCCGGAAGCGGCCGTCCTGGGGGACGCGGCGCTCGGCGATGTCGAGGTCGGACATGACCTTGATGCGGGAGATGATGGGCGACTGGAACTTCTTGTCGATGGCCTCCATGGCCTCGCCGAGGACGCCGTCGACGCGGAACTTGATCTTGACGTCCTCGTCCTTGGACTCGATGTGGATGTCGCTGGCCCGCTTCTGGACGGCCGTGAAGATGATGGTGTGGACGAGCTTGATGATCGAGCCGTCCTGGTCGGCCAGCTTCTCGATGGAGATGACGTTCTCCTCCTCCTCGCCGCTGTCGCGCTCGACGACCTGGGTGACGAAGCCCTCGGTGGCGTCGCGCAGGACCTGCATGGCCGTCTCGCTCTTGCGCAGGGCCTCCAGGATGGCCCGCTTCGAGGCGGCGAAGACGCGGACCTTGCGGCCCAGGAAGGCCTCGATGGCGTCCACGGCGGCCAGGTCGGAGGGGTCGGCCACCGCGATGCGCAGGACCCCGTCGTCCTCGCCGAGGGGGACGAACGAGAGCCGGTGGATGAACTCGACGGGGAAGGACTGGATGAGGTCGCGGTCGAGGTGCTCGGCCTCGAGGTCGATGTAGGGGACGCGGTAGCGCTCGGCCAGGGCCCGGACGTCCTTGTCGGTCCCGGCCTCCGTCCGCTCTTTGCTCACGTCCCTCGCCTTCCCGCCCTTACCGGGCGACCCGGATGATGTTGAAGATCGGCACGTAGACCGACAGGAGCATCGCCGCCACCACCAGCCCCATGCCGATGATGACCACCGGCTCGATCAGCGTGACCAGCGTCTCGATTTTACCACGAACCCGGTCGTCGTAGAAATCGGCCATGTCGCCGAGCATGCCCGGCAGGTTGGCCGAGTTCTCGCCGATCCGGACCATGTCCAGGGCCAGGTCGGGGAAGGCCCCGGCCTGGGCCAGCGCGTCGGACAGGCCCTCGCCGTTCTTGATGCGGTCGGGGACGCCGCCCATCCGCTTGACCATCCAGGCGTTGGGCATGGCCTGGACGGCGATGCCGACGGCGCCGAGCAGCGGGATGCCGGCCTCCAGGAGCAGGCCCAGCGTCCGGCTGAACAGGCTGACCCCCGATTCGCTCCAGATGCCGCGACCCAGGGGCACGCGGAGCTTGAAGCCGTCGAGCCGCTCGCGGAAATCGGGCCGGCGCCGGAGCCGGGAGAAGGCCGCGACCGCCGCCGCGACCAGGGCCACGGGGACGAACCAGAAGCGGCTCAGCGCCGTGGCCACGGCCATGATGAACCTGGTGATGCCCGGCAGCTCCGTCTGGTAGCTTTTGTAGAAGTCGGCGAACTTGGGGATGACGAAATTCATCAGCAGGCCCATCAGGACGAAGGAGAAGACGATCAGGATGGTCGGATAGGTCATGGCCGACTTGATCCGGGACCGGGTTTGGCTGACCATCTTGGTGTACTGGACGTAACGGCCGATGGAGGCCGGCAGGCTGCCGCCTTTTTCACCGGCCATCAGGCTGGCCGTGTAGACCGGGGAGAAGACCTTCTCGTAGGGCTGGAAGGCCTCGGACAGGGCCTTGCCCCTGCGGACTTCGCCGGCCACTTCGTTCAGGATCTCCCGGAGGCGGTCGTTCTTGACCCGGCCGGCCACCGCCTCGAGGCTCTTGAGGAGCGGATAACCCGCCTTGACCATGGCCACGAGCTCCTGATTGAACAGGATGATGTCGCGGTCCTTGATCCGGCGCCGGGTCAGGCCCAGGTTGCCGAGACGGTTCCAGTCCCGGTGGACCGACAGGACGAGCAGGCCTTCGGACTCGCAAGCCTGACGGCCCTCCTGGGCGGTGACGGCCAGGACGGACCTGTTCTCGACGCGTCCGTCCTCGCAGGCTATGCGGCAGAGATAGTACGGCATCTTGGCAAAAACCGGCCTTAAAAGTCCTTCATAATCTATTCCAGGGCCCAATTATTGTCAATCGAGACGGGCCGCCGCTGCGGCCCCGGGGCGTCATATTGACAAAGCCGGGGAGAAAGAATAACTATTGGTTCCGTGACCAGATCCGGGAAGGCCCTGGCGGGGACGGCGGCCGGGCTGCTCTTCGTTCTGCTCCTGGGGCCGCGTCCCGTCAGCCCGGGCGCCCAGGCCCCCGGCCAGGAACCGCCCCCCCGGGAGGTCCAGAAGCCCAGCTACGACTACATGAGCGGCTTCCTGTCCCGCAGCACCCACCCCCTCGGCCTCAAGGACGACCCTTCGGCCCGCCGCATGCTCGGCCAGGGACCGGTGGCCTGGGCCATCCGCTCCGGATCGCGGCACGTCCTCGATTAAGGGAATTTTTTTTATGATCCCGATTCAATTTTTTGGATGACGATGAAGAAAACGCTGGCCTTCATCCTCGTCGCGGTCCTGGCCCTGCTGACGCTGGGCACGCTGAACGTCCTGCGCAAGGCCGAGTGGCGCGACGTCACCGACGGCGTCACCTGGGCGCCGGTCGAGAACGGCCTGCGGGCCGTCCGCGTCGACCCGATGAGCGAGGCCTTCCTGCGGGCCGGCCTCCGCCACGGGGACGTGCTGACGGCCATTAACAAGGTGCCCGTGCGGACGAAGAGCGACGTCCTGCGGGCCCTGTGGCAGGCGGCGGCCACGGACCAGAGCGTCACCTACGACATCAACAAAGAGGGGATGCAGATCTATCCGACCTTCTACCCCCAGCGCAAGGCCCCCAACCCCATCTATTTCTATCTCGTCCTGGTCGGCCTGACGACGATCGTCCTGGGCCTCATGGTCTACGTCAACTCGCGGGGGCTGATGTCCCTCCCCTACGTCTTCTTCTACCTGCTGGTGCTCGCCTTCGCCGGCTTCATGATCTTCTCGCCGACGGGCGAGATGACCGCCCTGGACATGGTCTTTTACGCGCTCGACAAGGCCGGCTTCCTGGCCTTCCCGCCGCTGCTGCTCCACTATTTCACGATCTTCCCGGTGCGCAAGCGCCTGCTCCGGGACCGCCCGGCCCTGGCCCTGGCTTTCTACGCCCCGGCCGCGGCCCTGCTCCTGGCCCGTCTGCGCATGCACCTGCCCGTCCCCCGCCCGTTGAGCGCGGCGGCCGTCATCCGGACCCAGGACGTCCTGGAGCGCCTCGAGCTGCTCCATTTCGCCGTCTTCGGGCTGATCACGCTGGCCATCCTCGTCCACAGCGCCAGGCGGGCCCCCAACATCCTGCTCAAGAAGCAGCTCCGCATCATCGTCGGCGGCCTGGGCTTCGGCCTCCTGCCCTCGACGGTCTTCTACGTCGCGCCGTTCGTCCTGGGCGGGCGGCCGTCCACCGGGGCCGAGCTGACCGTGCTGCTCCAGGCCCTCATCCCCCTGGTCTTCTCCTATTCCATCTCGCGCTACCGGCTGGTCGACATCGAGGTCTTCCTCAAGAAAGCGGCCACCCTGACCTTCTCCTTCTTCGTCATCGCCTTCCTCTATTTCTTCGTCAGCTCGCGGACGCGGCTGTTCTCCGAGAACCGGCTCATCACCGTCGTGCTCGGCACCCTGGCCATCGTCCTGGGCGCCACCCTGTTCACCCCGCTCAAGCGGATGTTCCAGACCCTCCTCGACCGGGCCATCTATAAAAGGAGCTACGAGTACCGCAAGACGCTGCTGTCCATCACCCGCGACCTCAGCCGCGAGCGCGACCTGGGCCAGCTGGCCCAGTCGCTCGTCGAGGCCATCGCCAACGCGCTCAACCTGAAGCGGCTGGCCCTGCTGCTGGCGGAGGAGGGCGACGGGCGGTCGTTCAAGGTCCTCAAGACCAAGGGGGACGGGCCGGCGCTCGGCGGGCGCCTGGTCCTCGACGCCTGGCTGGCCGGGGCGCTGCGGGAGCGGGATTCGGTCGGCTTCATCGCCGCGTCCGAGTCGGAGCCGGCCCGGGCGGCCATGGAGAAGCTCTCGGCCGGGGGCTTTTTCCACGTCCTGCCCCTGCGGGTCGAGGACAAGGTCGTCGGCTTTCTGGCCATGGGCAAGAAACACGACGGGTCCTTCTTCTCCCGCGAGGACTGGGAGCTGCTGGCCACGGTCTCGGGGCCGGCCGCCCTGGCCCTGGAGAACGCCGACCTCTACGGCCGCGAGATCGTCCGGGCCATGGAGATGCAGCGGCTCAAGGACTACAGCGAGAACATCATCGAGAGCCTGACCGTGGGCGTCTCGGTCATCGACGAAGCCGGGCTGGTCATCGGCTGGAACCGCGTCCTCGAGGAGAAGCTGGGGCAGCGCAAAGCGGCCGCCCTGGGCCGCCGGCTCCAGGACGTCCTCGGCCCGGCCGCCTACGGGGCCGTCTTCCCCGAGGAAGGGCAGACCGGCTTCCGGCTCCTGAGCGAGATCCCGCTCGAGACGGCCGCGGGCCTGAAGGTCTTCGACATCGCCCGCACCCCCCTGCTCGACAACGCCCTGCGGGCCTACGGGACGATCATCGTCTTCGAGGATATCACCGACAAGATCCAGCTCCAGCAGCAGCTCCTGACCTCGGAGAAGCTGGCGTCGATCGGCCTGCTCTCGGCCGGCGTGGCCCACGAGATCAACACGCCGCTGACCGGCATCTCCAGCTATATCCAGATGCTCCAGAAGAAGCTGACCGATACCCACTACGCCCAGATCCTGGAGAAGGTCGAGGCCCAGACCGACCGGGTGGCCAAGATCATCAAGAACCTGCTGGCCTTCGCCCGCAGCCCGGCCGAGGCCTCGTTCCAGCGCGTCGACCTGAAGCAGAACCTCGAGGAGATCCTGTCGCTCATCGACTACAAGCTCAAGAACATGAACATCCGCCTGGTCCTCGAGCTGGCCCCCCTGCCCCCCGTCGACGCCCAGGGCGAGCGGCTGCAGCAGGTCTTCATCAACATCATCCTCAACGCCCTGGACGCCATGCCCGCCGGGGGGGAGCTGAGGATCGGCCTGACCCGGGAGGGCGACGAGGAGATCGTCCGCATCGCCGACACGGGCCAGGGCATCAAGCCGGAGCTGCGCTCGCGCATCTTCGATCCCTTCTTCACGACCAAGGGCGTGGGCAAAGGGACGGGCCTGGGCCTGTCCATCAGCTACGCCATCGTCCGGGAGCACGGCGGCCGCATCGACGTCCAGAGCGAGGTCGGCCGCGGCTCCACGTTCACGATCAGCCTGCCGATCGGCCATCCGGGCGCCCCGGCCGGCCCGGAGGCCCCGAGGACTTCGCCATGAGCAGCAAAGGCATCATCCACGTCATCGACGACGAGGCCGTCATCCGCGACGTCCTGGCCCAGCTCCTGACCTCCGAGGGCTACGAGATCGAGATGTCGAGCTCCGGCGAGGAGGCCCTGGAGAAGTTCCCCTCCCCCTCCTTCGACGTCATCCTGCTCGACCTGCTCATGCCCGGCCTGGACGGCCTCGAGGTCCTGCGGCGCATCAAGCGCGTCGATCCCCTGGCCGCGGTCATCATCATCACCGCCTATGGCTCGGTCGAATCGGCCGTCGAGGCCCTGAAGATCGGGGCCCTCGACTACGTCCAGAAGCCGTTCAAGCACGACGACCTCCTGCGGGTGCTGGAGAAAGCCGTGGCCCACAAGCGCCTCCAGGACGAGAACGTCCGGCTCAAGGACGAGCTCCGCCAGCGCTTCGGCTTCGCCAACATCATCGGCAAGAGCCAGGCCATGCAGGCCGTCTTCGAGCTGGTCAAGGCGGCCGCGCCGACCCGGAGCACGATCCTGCTCCAGGGCGAGAGCGGCACCGGCAAGGAGCTCGTGGCCCGGGCCATCCACATGAACTCGAACCGGGTCGACGCCCCCTTCGTCACGGTCAACAGCGGCTCCCTGCCGCCGGACCTGCTCGAAAGCCACCTCTTCGGCCACGTCAAGGGCGCCTTCACTGGCGCGGTGGCATTGAAGAAGGGGCTGTTCGAGGCCGCCGACCGGGGGACCATCTTCTTCGACGAGATCTCCTCGGTCAACCTGGAGACCCAGGCCAAGCTCCTGCGGGTCCTGCAGGAGAAGGAGTTCATGCGGCTCGGCGGGACCCAGACGATCAAGGTCGACGTCCGCATCCTGGCGGCCACCAACACCGAGCTCGAGGACCTCATCGTCCAGAAGGCCTTCCGCCAGGACCTGTTCTATCGCCTGAACGTCATCAAGATCGAGATCCCGCCCCTGCGGAACCGCAAAGAGGACATCCCCCTCCTGGTCCGGCACTTCATCGACGTCTACGCCCGCGAGAACCACAAGGCGGTCGAGGGTTTGAGCGAGGACGTCCTCGAGATCCTCGACGCCCACAGCTGGCCGGGCAACGTCCGCGAGCTCGAGAACCTCATCGAGCGGGCCGTCGTCCTGTCCCGGTCCCCGGTCATCACCCGGTCCTCGCTGCCGCCGTTCCTGCTGAAGCGGGACGGCGTCGACGACGAGGCCCTCATCGCCGCCGAGGAATCCCTGGACCTGCGCGACCGGACCCAGGCCTTCCAGAAGAAGATCATCCTGGCCGCGCTGCGCAAGACCAAGGGGGTTCAGAACAAGGCCGCCAAGCTGCTCGGGGTCAAGCCGACGACGCTCAACGAGATGATCAAGCGGCTGGGGATCGACGCGGCCGGCTTCCCGTCCTAGGAGAACTTCCCCGGCACGGCCTTGTCCGGATTGACCCGGATGCGGGCCGGCCGGACCGGCAGGGTCAGCGAGGCCGTTTCGGAGGCCTCGTCGACGACGATGAGGAACCGGCCCCGCTCGGCACCGCGGTCCCACTCGACCCACAGGGGGAAGACGAACCGGCCCTTGAGCTGGGTGACCCGAAAATCGACGCGCACGCCTTCGGGCACGGCCGTCTCGGTCCAGCTCGTCCGGACCTCGGGCAGCTGCCACGAGGCGAACCAGCCGTCGAAGAAATCCTTGAGGTCCCGGCCGGCCGCCGCTTCCATGGCCGCGATGAACTCGCCCGTCCGGGCCGGCCGGAACTTGTGCCTCTCGAAGAAGCCGCGCAGGCCGGCGTCGAACGTCTCCGGGCCGAGGAGGTCCCGGAGCATGAACAGGGCCAGCGCGGACTTGTCGTAGACGATCGCCTGGTAGGCCGCGAAATCGAAATAGCTCAGGCGTGAGCCCATCAGGACCGGCCCGCGGTCGGATTTCCGCTCCGTCCAGCGGGCGAATTTCCGCACGATGGCCGCGAAATCGGCTTCGCCCCGCGTCTCCCGCAGGTAGGACGCCGCGGCGTACTGGGCCAGCCCCTCGCTCATCCACTGGTCCTTGTAGGACGCCAGGGACACGCCGTGGCCCCACCATTGGTGGGCGATCTCGTGGGCCAGGAAATAGTCGTCCCAGGCCGACAGGTCGACGGGATTGTCGACGCGCCGCAGGGACTCGGGTTCGGACTGCCAGGGAACGTCGTTGACGACGATGAACGAAGCCGGGCTGTGGCCGCCGAGGATGGGCCAGAGCCGGAGGACCAGGCCCAGCCGGTCGTACGGGTAGGGGCCGAAGCTGCGGGCGTAGAAATCGAGGATCCGGGCCGCCTGGCCGCCGAGCTGCGGCCGCGAATCGGGGATCTCGGACGAGATCGAGACCTCGAGGGGCACGGGCCCGGCCTGGGCCGACCGCTGGGAGAACTTGCCGACGATGAAGGACAGGTACTTCACGGGCGCCCGGGTGGCGAACGTGTAGACGGCCTCGCGGGGCCGGTCCGCCGGCCCCGGGCCGGCCTCCCGGTCGCGGGGCTCGAGCGCGCCGGTGGCGACGCACTGGTAGGCGGCCGGGACGCGGACGGTCAGCCGGGACTGGAAGTAGTCCTCGTCCGGCGGCGAGGGATACCAGAACCCGGCCTGGCTGTAGAAGAACGTGTCGTAGCGGGGCCGGAGGCGGATGCGCTCGTTGAGGCCGGCCTGGGCGATGACGTCCGTGGTCGGGGGCACGGGCCTCATCCGGCCGCGATAGGTCACCTCGATCGCCGTCGTCGCCCGCGCCGGCGGCGGGGACAGGAAGTAGACGTACAGCAGCTCGCGGGCCCGGTCCACGGTATGGAAAAGGCCCCGGCCCCCGGCGTCCGTGAGGGACAGGATCTCCAGGCCCGGATTGAAGCGGAGCTTGAGGCTCTCCAGCTGATCGACCCGCGGGACGACCTCGATGCGGGCCCGGGCGGCCAGATCGTAGGTGGCCGGGACCAGGGACAGGTCAACGTCGCAGCGGCTGACGTCGAACTTCTCTTCGAACGACAGGGCCATCCTTTTCAGCGGCGGGTCCTCGGGGCCCCGGGGGCTGTAGAGGCAGACGATGCGCTCCTGGCCGCGGTCGTACAGGCTGACCTCTTCGCCGGCGAACGGGGAGTAGACGTAGATCATCTCCCCCGCCCGGCGGGCCTTGAACTCCAGGGCCGCCTCGTCGCCTTGGGGCATGAAGGACAGCAGGCGGCCGTCGATGGAATTCTCGATGGTGAACGACCGGGGATAATTGCGGTCGAAGACGGCCGCCGCCCGGCCGCTCTCGGCGGCGGTGACGGCCGCCCCGCCCGGGTCCTCCTCGATCTCGACGTGGGTCGCGAAGAAGCCGTCGGAGCAGCGGACGAAGAGGCTTTCGACCTCGTCCTCGATGCGGTCCTTCTTATAAAGGAGGCGGAGCTGGTGCCGTTCGTTGTCCTCGCTGGGGTCGAAGGCGACCCGGCCCCGGCCGACGACGACCAGGGCCGTCTCGACGCCCGGCAGGTTGTCGTAGAAGACGGCGGCGGCGGCGAAGGTGAAGCGGACGTCGGCGTGGACGACCTCGACCCGCCGGGCCCGCGCCGCCCGCCCGCCGGGGATGCGGACCTTGAACAGCCGGGTGGTCGGACCGTTGACGTCCAGGCGGGCGACGGTCCAGGCGCCGCCCCGGCCGTCGAGGGCGAGCGTCCACGATTCGATGGCCGCCGCTTGGTCGTTCTCGAAAAAAGCCCGGACGAAAACGAGCGTCGGGCCTTCGGGGGACGTCTGGACGCCGGCCGGCTGGAGGGTGACGTCCGTCATGGCCAGGTCGTCGAAGAAGAGCGCCAGGCGGGACGCTTCGGCCGCGCGGAGCTCCGGCCGGAAGACCCGGAGATAGCCATCGACCGGCCGGCCGCGCAACAGGCCCTGGAGGCGGGCCACGAAAGCGTCCGGCGTCTCCACGGGGACGGCCGGAAGGCTCGCCTGACCGGAACCCGGCGCCGGCAGAAGGAGCAGAGGAAGGAGCAGGACCCCAAGGACCGCTTTTCTCACGGCTGCCCTCATTATATCATCAAACCGACATCAATCCGATCAATGCCGATTTTGTGCCAAGGCGCGAGGCCGGCGGCCTCGGGATGGGACCGGAGTAGGGCGGCCGCGGCCCCGGGGACGAACAGGGGGCGGTTTACGGAACGTCAAGAAAATTTACGGCGGCGGCTAGGTCTTGAGGGGGCGGCCCAGGATCTCCTCGACGTCCCGGACCTTGCCGGCGATCCGTCCGGAAGCGCCGGGCCGGTCGTCGATCGCGACATGGGTATAGACGCGGCCGGTCTCGGCCCGCATGGCTTCGTGGCAGCGGCGCACCAGGGCCATAACCGCGTCCCAATCGCCTTCGACGAGCGTGCCCATGGCGGTCAGCTGATACGGCAGGCCGCTGCGGTCGACGAGGTCGAGGATCCGGGCCACCGGCCCGGCCAGCTCTTCGCCGCGGCCGACGGGCACGACGCTGAACTCGACGATCATCGCCTCCCCCTCAATCCTTGTCCTTGTCGCGGTCCTTCTTGGGGCCCGCCTTCTTGAGGTGCTCCTCCCAGGTGATGAAACTGTGGTAGAAGACGGCGTCGCCCTCGTCGATGCCGCGGGTGATCTCGGTGATGTGGGACGTCTGGGCGCCGAACTCCTCGATGGCGTAGACGACCGCCTTGTCGGGCTTGGTATTGGCGCCGCAGGTGTAGATGTCCAGGGCGGCGTAGCCCATCTCGGGCCAGGTGTGGGTGGAGATGTGGGACTCGGAGATGACGACCACCCCGCTGACGCCGGCCGGGGGGAATTTGCTGAACGAGATGGACCAGACGTGGGCGCCGGCGATCTCGGCGGCCCGGACGAGGATCTGCTGGACCTTCTCGACGCTGCCGATGATCTTGGGGTCGCAGCCCGACGCCTCGACGATGTAATGGTGGCCGATCGGGGAATGGGTGATCTTGACCATCGCCTTCTCCTTCATCTCCTGAAAAGGCGATTATGGCACAACATCGGATTCTGTCAAGAACGACGGCCCCGGCTGTTCACACGGGCAGGCGGGGCTCCTCTTTGACGACGTTCAGGACGAGGTGGGTGACCGTCCGGTCGACGTGCGGCAGGGCCAGCAGGCCCTTGACGAAGCCGTTGAGGTCCTCGCGCCCGGTGAAGCGGCCGACAATGAAGGCGTCCCAGTCCCCGGTCACGTCGTAGACGGCGGCCACATGGGGATCCTGGGCGATCCGCTTCTGGGTCTCCAGGAGCCGGCCCTTCGAGATCCGGACGGCCACGACGGCGGACAGACCGAAACCGAAGTACTCCGGATCGACGACGGGCGCGTAGCCCCGGATGGCCCCGGCGGCTTCGAGCTTCTTGACCGTGTGGATGACGGCCGTCACGGAGATCCCGACCTCCTTGGCCACCTCCCGGAAGCTCTTCCGGGCGTTGGTGTTGAGGACCCTGATGATCTTCCGGTCCAGCTCGTCGATCATGGGCGGCGCCTCCGATCATGGGGCATGATAGGATAAATTAATTCATTTGTAAACAATATTTTTTAATATATTGACAAACGTATTATCTTTGTCCTAATTAATTGACATTAAATTCGCGAGCCCGGCGGCCCGGGCGGACAGGAGAGAGGCATGGCTCCCAAGACTTCCGGCGCCTTCAAGGCCTTCGGCACCCGTGACGAGAAGGACGTCCTGGCGGTCGTCGGCGACCCCGGCGCCGACATCCGTTTCATCCGGCTGTTCTTCCCCGACATCCTGGGCCGGCAGATGGATTTCACCATCCCGGCCTCCGAGCTGGCGGCCGCCTTCAAGGACGGCAAGGGATTCGACGGCTCCTCGATCGCCGGCTTCGTCCGCATCGAGGAGTCGGACCTGGTCATCAAGCCCGATCCGCGGACCTTCCGGGTCCTGCCCTGGACCTACGAGGGCTTCGCCCCGGACATCCGCTGGCGCGAAGCGGTCATGTTCGGGGACATCCTGATGCCCGACGGCTCCGTCTACGAGGGCGACAGCCGGGCCGCCCTGAAGCGGGTCCTCGACCGGGCCCGGCGGGAGCTGGGGGTCGAGGACCTCAAGTGCGGGCCCGAACTGGAGTTCTTCATCTTCCCGTCGAGCGAGGCGCCGGCGCTCACCGACGCGGGCGGCTACTTCTTCAGCGGCCGGCACGGCGAGATCCGCAAGGAGATCCAGCTCCTGCTCCAGCGCATGGGCGCGGTCACGGAGTACGACCACCACGAGGCCGCCCACAGCCAGCACGAGATCGATCTCCGCTACACGAGCGCCGTCGACATGGCCGACACGGCCATGATCTTCCGCTACATGGTCAAAAAGGTCTGCCGCATGCACGGCCTCTACGCCACCTTCATGCCCAAGCCCGTCAACGGCCAGAACGGCAGCGGCATGCACGTCCATCAATCGCTGTGGAAGGGCGGCCGGAACCTGTTCTTCGACAAGAACGGGCCCTACCACCTCTCCCTCCTGGCCCAGCGGTACATGGCCGGGCTGATGACCCACGCCCGGGAGATCTCGGCCGTCCTGAGCCAGTGGGTCAATTCCTACAAGCGCCTCATCGAAGGCTACGAGGCCCCGGTCTACGTCGCCTGGGGCCAGCGCAACCGCTCGGCCTACATCCGCGTCCCCGAGTATCAGCCGGGCAAGGAGATG
>CAZNPB010000061.1:0-16512 GCA_964574895.1 uncultured Eubacteriales bacterium | reverse complement strand
TCGACATCCTCGGCCTGATGGCCAAGGACGGCAAGACCGCGACGCCCGAGTACGCCGAGCTCAAGCGCCGCCTGGGCTGGGAGTTCAACGGCATGCGGCTGCACGAGCTGTATTTCGGGAACCTGGGGGGCAAGGCCCCGCTCGATCCGGCCGGCAAGCTGGGCCGCAAGATCGTCGAGCAGTACGGCGACCTCGAGTCCTGGGAGAAGGACTTCCGGGCCACCGGGGCCATGCGCGGCATCGGCTGGGCCGCCCTCTACGAGGACCCGGCCAACGGCCGGCTGATCAACTTCTGGATCAACGAGCACGACGTCAGCCACCCGGCCGGCGGCGCGCCGCTCCTGATCATGGACGTTTTCGAGCACGCCTTCATGCTCGACTATGGCCTCAAGCGGGCCGACTACATCGAGGCCTTCTTCAAGGCCGTCGACTGGGCCGCCGTCGGCGCCCGCCTCAAGTAGGCCCGCGCCGCCCGGCGGGGCCCCGGCCCCGCGGTCCCGGTTTTCGCTGGAAAATCGCGCCGTCCCGGACTATCCTGGGGGAAACGTCCGCAAGGAGGGCGCCATGACCAGCGACGAGATCAAGCGGTCGGACAAGGCCGGCTTGTCGCCCGGCACGCTGATGTATGTCGGCGAGAAGAAGACGGGCCGGCCCCGCATCACCGTTCTCGACTACGACCCCTCCGGCTTCCGCGAGAAGGAGGCGGCGGCGGTCGAGGAGTGCTTCCCCTTCAAGGACACCGATACGGTGACCTGGATCAACGTGGACGGGGTCCACGACGCGGGCGTCATCGAGAAGCTGGGGGCGGCCTTCGGCATCCACCCCCTCGTCCTCGAGGACATCATGACCACGACCCAGCGGCCCAAGACCGAGGACCTGGGCAACGCCGTCTTCGTCGTCCTGCGGATGATCGAGTGCGACAAGGACGGCAACAACCTGGCCGCCGACCAGCTGAGCCTGATCTTCGGCGCCAACTACGTCCTGTCGTTCCAGGAGACGCCGGGCGACTGCCTGGACCCGGTCCGCGAGCGCATCCGCGGCGGCAAGGGGCGCCTCCGCTCGCTCGGCCCCGATTACCTGGCCTACGCCATCGTCGACGCCGTCGTCGACAACTACTTCTTCGTCCTGGAGACGCTGGGGGAGCGCATCGACGCCCTCGAGGACGTCCTGGTCGACGAGCCGCGGCGCGAGCTGCTGCACGAGATCCACACCCTCAAGCGGGAGATGATCGGCCTGCGCAAGTCGGTCTGGCCGCTGCGCGAGGTGGTTTCCGGGCTGGAGCGGCTCGAATCGCCGCTCATCCAGTCGTCGACGGGCCCGTTCCTGCGCGATCTCTACGACCACTCCATCCAGGTCATCGACACGGTCGAGTCGTTCCGCGAGATCCTGTCGAGCATGGTCGAGACCTACCTGTCGTCGGCCTCCAACCGCATGAACGAGATCATGAAGGTCCTGACCATCATCTCGACGATCTTCATCCCCATCACTTTCCTGGTCGGGGTCTACGGCATGAACTTCCCGAACATGCCGGAGATCGGCTGGCGCTGGGGCTACCTGGCGGTCTGGGGGGTGGTGGTCGGCGTCGTCGCGGCCATGGTGGCCTTCATCCGCCGCCGGAAGTGGCTCTAGGCGGTCAGGGCGTGGCCGGCCCGCCGCGGTCATCGCCCAGGCCGTAGCGGCTGATCTTGTGGTAGAGCGTCGAGCGCGAGATGTCGAGGATGCGCGCCGCCTCGGCCCGGTTCTGGTCGGTGATATCGAGCAGGAAGCCGATGTAGTCCCGCTCCAGCGCTTCGAGGGTCGGGAAGCCGGCCGGGGCGACGAACTCCCGTCCCTCGGCGAGGCCCAGGTAGCGCTGGAGATAGACGTTCAAGGCCGGACCGTTCCTCATCGGGCCCGGGCCATCTGGATCTGGCGGAAGTTGTTGGCCACGACGTAGGACAGCAGGACGTTGCTGGCCGTGGTCATGACCCAGGCCATGGTCCGGTTCCGCTTGAACAGGACCTTCATGCTGACGTACGACAGGGCCGTCGTGCCGAACTTGATGGCGGCGAAGGCGGCCGGGCTCTTGACGAACGGCTTCATCAGGGGATTGGTCTCGGTCAGGCCGGGGTACTTCAGGGCCTGGCGGGTCGAGATATAGTCGGCCACGTTGAGGCCGAGCATGAGGACCAGGTTGGCCTCGAAGAAGGCCTTGCCGGGCCGGTAGGCCGGACGCGGCGAGGGCATCCGCGGAACGAAGACCGGCGCGACGGCCGGTAGAGCGGCGGGCCCGACGGAAAAGGACTCGAACGGCAGGGGCGACGGCTCGTCCAGCGGCGTCGGCAGAACCAGGGTCGAGGGGGTGAGGCTGGTGGGCACGATGACGTCCCAGGTGGCCTCGGAGGCCTGCATGGGGACGGCCGCGACGAGGCCGGCCGCCAGGACGACGATGGCGATATTTGTTTTCATGGACACCGCTCCTAATTCCTATCGGACGACCATTAATTGGCAAGAACGGTGCCAAAGCCGATAAATTCACGTAAGACACACAAAATAAAGAGATAACGCAGAACGGCAGGGGTCCTTGAAGATAACACAGAATGTTCACAAAATGAACAAAAAAGAGAGGCAAAATGCTGCCATAATAATGAAAATAAATAAGAAAAAGTGCATATTTGATAAAGGTATAATATATGGACAACTACAAGAAATCGAAAACCTATGATGTGACCATTATAAGGACGGTCGGATGGCATTTATCGCCGCGAAATGAACACCCGGGGCTCCCCGGCCGCCGGGCGTCCCGGCCTTCGGGGCTTCTTAGAGGCGGACGCTAAAGGTAGAGGTCAGGCGCTCTTGCGCCGGCCCGGCCGGACCGGACGGCCGCCGTTGCTCCGCCGCAGGGCCTCCATCAGGTACTGGCCGGTGATGGAGCCGGGCGTTTGGGCCACCTTTTCGGGCGTGCCCTGGGCCACGATCCGGCCGCCGGCGTCGCCGCCCTCGGGCCCCAGGTCGATAACGTGGTCGGCGCACTTGATGACGTCGAGATTGTGCTCGATGACGATGAGGGAATGGCCTTCGGCCACCAGCTTCTGGAAGGACCGCAGCAGGACGGCAACGTCGTTGGGGTGCAGGCCGATGGTCGGCTCGTCGAAGAGATAGAGGATCTTCTTGCCCTTCTCGTGGACCAGGTTGTAGGCGAGCTTGATCCGCTGCAGCTCCCCCCCGGACAGGGTCGTCGTCGGCTGGCCGAGCTTCAGATAGCCGAGGCCGACCTCGACCAGGGGATAGAGCTTCCGGGTGATCTCGGGACGGCCGGCGAAGAACAGGCAGGCCTCCGTGACGCTCATGCCCAGGACCTCGTCGATGTTCTTGCCGTTCCAGCGCACGTCGAGGATGTCCTTCTTGAAACGCTTGCCCTTGCAGGCGTCGCAGACCAGGCTGACGTCGGACAGGAACTGCATCTCGACGACCTGGACGCCGGCGCCCTGGCACTCCTCGCAGCGGCCGCCGGCCGTGTTGAAGGAGAAGAAGCCGGGCCGGAAGCCCATCAGCTTGGCCTCCCGGGTCTCGCTGAAGAGGTCGCGGATGCCGTCCATGGCCTTGGTGTAGGTGGCCGGGATGGAGCGCGGCGAGGTGCTCAACGGCGACTGGTCGACCATGAGGACCTTGGCGATCTTGTCGCGGCCCTTGATCTCGCCGAAGCCGTTCTCGGAGGTCCCTTCCAGGCCCTCGTAAAGCACGTCCTGAACGAGCGTGCTCTTGCCCGACCCGGACACGCCGGTGACGCAGGTGAAAACGCCGAGGGGGATGCGGACGTCGAGGTGCTTGAGGTTGTGCTTGTGGGCGTCGCGGACCTCCAGGAAGGCCTTGGCCGTCCGGCGGGCCGCCGGCAGGGGGACGACCTTATCGCCGCGGATATACCGGGAGGTCAGCGAGTCGCGGTCCTTCAGGAAGGCCGCCCAGGGCCCGGCGAAGACGACCTCGCCGCCGGCCTCGCCCGCCCGCGGCCCCATGTCGACGACGTGCTCGGCGGCCCCGACGATGTCCGGATCGTGCTCGACGACGACGACGGTGTTGCCGAGGTCGCGGAGCGATTTCAGGATCCGGACCAGGCGGTGGTTGTCCCGGGGATGGAGGCCGATCGAGGGCTCGTCGAGGACGAACAGGGTCCCGACGAGCGAGGCGCTCAAGGCCGCGGCCAGGCTGATCCGCTGGGCCTCGCCGCCGCTCAAGGTGAAGGTCATGCGGTCGAGGGTGATGTAGTCGAGGCCGACCTCCATGAGGAAGCGCAGGCGGCCGCGGATCTCCTGGACCAGCTTCTCGGCCACCTGGCGCTCGTAGGGCCGCAACTCGAGGCCGGCGAAGAAGTCCGAGGCCTCGGCCACGGTCATGCGGACGATCTCCCCGATGTTCCGGTCCTTGACGCGGACGCCCAGGGCCCGGGGATTGAGCCGGGTCTTGGCGCAGGCCGGGCAGGCCACGTACTTCCGGTAGCGGCTCAACAGGACCCGGACCTGGACCTTGTACTTCTTGGATTGGAGCCAGTCGAAGAAGCCCTTGACCCCGTAGTAGCCGTCGCCGCCGTCGAGGACGAAGCGCTGGTCCTTGGGCTTGAGGTCGCGGAAGGGCACGTTGGTCGGGATCTTGCGCCGGCGGGCTTCCGCCAGGAGCTCCTTCTGCATGCCCTTGGACAGGGGCTTGGTCCAGGGCTCGACGGCGCCCTGCTCGAGCGACTTGGAGCGGTCGGGGACGACCTTGTCCTCGTCGATGACGGCCAGGTCGCCGAACCCGTGGCACTCGGGGCAGGCCCCGTGCGGCGTGTTGAAGGAGAACAGGTTCGGGTAGGGGTCTTCGGCCGGCAGCCGGCATTCGCGGCACTCGAGCTTGTCGGAGAAGCGATACTCGCGGCCCGTTCCGGTCCGGACGAGGACGCGGCCTTCGCCCCGGCGGAGGCCCATCTCGAGCGAATCGGCCAGGCGCTCGCGCTCGTCGACGCCGAGGGTGACGCGGTCGACGAGGATGTCCACCGGCGCGTCCCCCTTGGGAACGGCGTCGAGGTCGACGACTTCGCCGGCCACGACGGCCCGGGCGAAGCCGTCCTTCTTGAGCGGGGCCAGGCCCTTCTCGCGGGGCCAGGCGAAGGTGATCAGGGCCCGGGTGCCGGCCGGCTCGGCCGCCAGCTCGGCGACGATGCCGTCGATCGTGTCCCGGGCGACGGGGCGGCCGCAGCGGAGGCAGTGGACCGTGCCGACGCGGGCGAAGAGGACCCGCAGGAAGTCGTAGATCTCGGTGACCGTGGCCACGGTCGAGCGGGGGTTCTTGGCGGCGCCCTTCTGCTGGATGGCGATGGCCGGCGGGATGCCGTCGATGAGGTCGGCGTCGGGCTTGTCCATGCGCTCCAGGAACTGGCGGGCGTAGGAGGACAGCGACTCGAGGTAGCGGCGCTGGCCCTCGGCGTAGAGCGTATCGAAGGCCAAGGACGACTTGCCGGAGCCGCTGACGCCGGTGACGACGATGAGGCGGTCGAGCGGGACGTCCAGGTCGATCCCTTTCAGGTTGTGGACCCGCACGCCGCGGAGGAGGATGCTGTTGGTCGTCGTCATGGGCGTCCCGGAATCCTCTATTATAACACGGCCGGACCGGGGCCGGGGACCCGGGTCCGCGCCTCCCGGAATCGGCCCCCCGTCTTCTGCTATAATGACCCGCTCGGAGAGTCGCGATGTCCTTCGTCTTCATCCTCGGATTGGCCGTGGCCCTGGCCATGGATTGCTTCGCCGTCACCCTGGGATTGGCCTGCGGCGGCCGCGGCCTGGCCGGAAAGCAAGCCCTGCGGTTGGGGCTGGCGTTCGGCGGCTTCCAGGCGGCCATGCCCGTCATCGGCTGGTTCGCCGGCGACCGGGCCCTGGCCCTCATCGGGAATTTCGACCATTGGATCGCCTTCGCCCTCCTGGCCCTGATCGGCGGCCGGATGATCTGGGAGTCCCTGCAGCGGGGCGACGAGGACGAGGCCTGCCGGCCCGACCGGACCCAGGGCTCGCGGCTCCTCGTCCTGGCCCTGGCCACCAGCATCGACGCCCTGGCCGTCGGCTTGGGCCTGGGGGTCGTCCGGGCCGGCATCCTCTATCCGGCCGCCGTCATCGGGGCGACCAGCTTCGCCCTGACCCTCGTCGGGGCCAGGCTCGGGCCGGCCCTGGGCCGGATCGTCGGCAAGCGGGCCGAGCTGCTGGGCGGGCTCATCCTGATCGCCATCGGGGCCAAGATCCTCGTCGGGCACCTCGGCGCCTGAGCGCCCTGCCGGCCCCCCCTCTCCAGCCACGGGGACCTTCGAGTCAACGCCCATCGCCGCCACGAGAGGGGAGCCCGGAAATGGGAGAAGAGCCAAAAAACGGGGACGTCCCTGTTCTAGAGGAAGGGGAAGACGACGAACACGGCCAGGTCCCAGAGGGTGTGGCTGACGATATTGAGGATGGGCGAGCGGAAGCGCATGTAGAGCCAGCCCCAGAAGACGCCGCAGACCGCGGCGGCCAGGACCAGCATGAGATTGCCGCTGGCCAGGTGGACCGCCGTGTAGAGCATGGCGGCCAAGGCGAAGCCGTAGCTGGGGCAGGTCGTCGCGGCCGCCCGCTCCTGGAAGAAGCCGCGCCAGAAGAGCTCCTCGCCGGGCCCGATGACGAGCCCGAGGAGCAGGGCGACCCGCAAGGGTGGAACGCCCTGCCGCAGGGCATAGGCGTTGGCGATGCCGGCTTCCGAGAACGAGAAGACCCGCAGGGCGATGTCGCGGCCGACGGCGAAGAGGATGTAGAGGCCGGCGGCGGACGCCAGGCCGAGGGCCAGCTTCCGGCCCAGTCCCGTACGGGCGTCCTGGCGCAGCCGGGCCGCATAGCCCTTGTCCACGAGGAAGGCCAGGGCGATGAGCAGGACGATGTTCAGGGTCATCCAGGCCCAGAAGTCGAGCGGGCCCAGGCGCCGCAGCCGGAACAGGGCGATGAACAGGACGGCCGCCAGCGCGCCGGCCGCGCCGACCAAAAGCGGCGCCCGGCGCCGCGAGGTGTCGCTCATCGTCCCCTCATGAACCCATCCAGGATGACGGCCGCCGTGCTCAAGAGCCCGAAGACTAGGTTATGGCGGGCCGTGGCGCCGTCGAGAATGACGAAATCCAGGGGCCGGCGCGGAGCGAACCGCCGCGCCGCCCGGCCCCAAAGACGGAGGGCGCTCGGCAGGGCCAGGAAGACGAGCAGGAAGGTCCAGGGCAGGGGCGGCAGCCGGCCGGGGACGAGACGGGGGAGGGCGACGAGCGCCAGGTCGATGGCGAAGGGACCGAAGATGAGGACCCCGTAGTAGGCGAGGGAGCCGCGGTCCCCGAGGAGGCCGGCGACGGTGCGGACGCGGCGCTGGCCGTCCGAGAGCGCGTCGCGCCAGTTGTTGGCGTGCAGGATGGCGATGACGAGCAGGGCCATGGGCCCGGTCCACAGGACGGGCAGCCAGGAGAAGCCGCGCGTCTGGACGATCCAGGCCCCGGCCGCGCCGAGGAGGCCGAAGTCCAGGAAGACGGCCAGGTCGCCGAGGGCCCGGGACTTGAGCAGGGTGTAACACACGCCGACGGCCACGCCGGCGCCGCCGACCGCGAACAGCGCCGGCCCCGTCGCGGCGGCGATGAGCAGGCCGGAGAGCGAGCCGAGCGAGAAGAGAAAAGCCGCGCCGCGAAGGGCCTGCCGGTCGGTGAGCCAGCCCCGGACGACGGCCCCGCTGACCGGCGTGACGTCGACGTCGAGGCCGCGCCGGAAGTCGTAGACGTCGCTCAACATGTTGGCCGCCGCGTGCAGGACCACCATGGTGGCCAGCGCCCAGAGGAAGCGGAGAGGGGCGAAGCGCGCGCCGCCGGCGACGACGCCCAGGGCCGTGCCGAAGAGGACCGGCATGGTCGAGGCCGGGAACGCCCAGGGCCGCCCGGCGACGAGCCATTTCTCAAGGAATGACGGACCGTTCCCCACCCCCCATGTATAGCACAAAACCCGGATGGGGGACACGATACTGTGTCCCCGCTTTTCCCCCTTGTCCGGCGGGCTTGACTTGGCGGCGGCCGGCCCCTATGCTTGATGCTCCCCACCCCGGAGGATGGGGCCCGTCGAGGAGTGATCGGATGCTTTCCCTCAAGGACAAGATCGTTTTCGTGACCGGCGCCAGTTCCGGGATCGGCGAGGCCGCGGCCCGGGCATTCGCCGCCCAAGGGGCCAGGATCCTGACATGCGCGCGTCGTCTCGAGCGCATCGAAGAGCTGGCCGCGGCGCTGACCCGGGAGCACGGGGTGCCCGCGCGCGCCTTCCGCCTGGACGTCCGCGACCGGGCCGCCGTCGACGCGGCCGTCGCCGGCCTGCCCGACGAGTGGCGGGCCATCGAGGTCCTGGTCAACAACGCCGGCCTGAGCCGGGGCCTGGACAAGCTCCCGGCCGGGCTGGTCGAGGACTGGGACGAGATGATCGACGCCAACGTCAAGGGCCTGCTCTACGTCAGCCGGGCCGTCGTCCCGGGCATGATCGAGCGGGGCCGGGGTCATATCATCAATATCGGCTCGATCGCCGGCCGCGAGACCTATCCCGGCGGCAGCGTCTACTGCGCGACCAAGTTCGCGGTCAAGGCCCTATCCAACGCCATGCGCCTCGACCTCAACGGCACCCCCCTGCGCGTCAGCGAGATCGCCCCGGGCATGGTCGAGACCGAGTTCAGCCTGGTCCGCTTCCACGGCGACGCCGAACGGGCGGCCAAGGTCTATCAGGGTCTCCGGCCGCTCGCCCCCGACGACGTCGCCGACGCCGCGGTCTGGTGCGCCACCCGTCCGCCGCACATCGACGTCAGCGAGCTGGTCATCATGCCCACGGCCCAGGCCTCGACCTTCCTGACCTTCAGGAAATGACCTAGCGACGCGGCGGCCCCCGCCGGTCGCTCCCGCATCTCAAGCCGCAACGGAGATCGCCATGTACGGAAAATTCAAGGACCACATGACCGCCGAGCTCGACCGCATCCGCGAGCGCGGGCTCTATAAAAAGGAACGGATCCTGACCACGCCCCAGGGCGTCGAGATCCGCACCGAAGCCGGGGCCAAGGTCCTCAACTTCTGCGCCAACAACTACTTGGGCCTCTGCAACGAGCCG
Organism: uncultured Eubacteriales bacterium; assembly: GCA_964574895.1. Classification (GTDB taxonomy): domain Bacteria; phylum Acidobacteriota; class Aminicenantia; order Aminicenantales; family Saccharicenantaceae; genus RBG-16-66-30. The sequence goes on along the minus strand of CAZNPB010000061.1, from coordinate 7,381 downwards.
CGCGTCATGGCCGCCGCCAACTACGCCTTCTTCCGCTGGGGTTTCGGCCTGGCCTCGGTCCGCTTCATCTGCGGCACGCAGCGGATCCACCGGGACCTGGAAGGCCGGCTGGCCGAGTTCCTGGGCCTGGAGGACGCCATCCTCTATTCCTCGGCCTTCGACGCCAACGGCGGCGTCTTCGAGCCCCTGCTCGACGAGACCTGCGCCATCGTCTCCGACGAGCTCAACCACGCTTCGATCATCGACGGCGTCCGCCTGGCCAAGGCCAAGCGCTTCGTCTACCGCAACAACGACATGGACGATCTCGAGGACCAGCTCATCCAGGCCCGCGAGGCCAAGTTCAAGCTCATCGTCACCGACGGCGTCTTCTCCATGGACGGCATCATCGCCCAGGTCGACAAGATCTGCGACCTGGCCGACCGCTACGAGGCCCTGGTCCTCGTGGACGATTCCCACGCCACCGGCTTCATCGGCCCGAACGGCCGCGGCACGCACGAGCACTGCGGCTGCCTGGACCGGGTCGACCTCATCGTCACCACGTTCGGCAAGGCGCTCGGCGGGGCCTCCGGCGGCTGCGTCGCCGGCCGGCGCGAGATCATCGAGTTCCTGCGCCAGCGCTCCCGGCCCTATCTCTTCTCCAATTCGCTCTCGCCGGCCATCACCGGGGGGACGGTCGAGGTCCTCAAGATCCTGGGCGAGTCGGCCGAGCTGCGCGAACGGCTGATGTCCAACACCCGGCTCTTCCGCCGGGGCATGGAGGAGGCCGGGTTCCGGATCGTCCCGGGCATCCACCCCATCGTGCCCGTCCTCTTCGGCCATCTGCCGGACGACGCCCGCTTGAGCCAGGACTTCGCCAACGCCCTGCTCGAGGAGGGCATCTACGTCATCGGCTTCAGCTACCCGGTCGTGCCGGTGGGCAAGTCGCGCATTCGCGTCCAGATCAGCGCCGCCCACGACCCCGGCCAGATCGCCTTCGCCCTGGACAAGTTCCGCAAGGTCGGGCAGCGCCTCGGCGCCATCTGAAGAGAGGTCGGACCCGCCTATCCTTCCGTCTTGATTTGCCGGGCCGGAACACGTACTCTGGAGGGGTCCGCGCGACCGGGCCCGGCCCCGGCACCCCAAAGGAGGAGTCCGATGCCCAAGACCCCGAAGTCCCTGCTCGTTCTGTGCTGGCTCGGCCTTTTCAGCGTGTCCGCCTTCGCCGCCGAAGAGGGCCGCTTCTTCACCTATCCGACCGTCGCCGGCGACCGGATCGTCTTCACCTACGAGTCCGACCTCTGGACGGTCGGCGCCCAGGGCGGCCTCGCCTCGCGCCTGACCACCTTCCCCGGCACCGAGAGCTTCGCCAAGCTCTCGCCCGACGGCCGGTGGATCGCCTTCACCGCCACGTACGACGGCGCGGCCGCCGTCTACCTCATGCCCGCCGAGGGCGGCGCCCCGACCCGCCTGACCTACAATCCCGGCGGGGCCCAGGTCGTGGCCTGGACGCCCGACGGCTCCGAGGTCGTCTTCCGGTCGATGTTCGAGAACGTCGTCGGCCGCGACCCCAACCTCTACAGCGTGGGCGTCAAGGGCGGCGCGCCCGCGCGCCTGCCTCTCGACCGGGGCGTCCTCATCAGCTTCATCCCGGAACAGCACAAGTTCCTCTACGCCCGGCGCGGCAACGAGGAATACTATTGGAAGCGCTACAAGGGCGGCCAGTACCAGGACATCTGGGTCTACGACGCCGTGGCCCGGACCTACGCCCCGGTCACGGATTACGTCGGCAAGAACAGCTACCCGATGTGGGCCGGCGGCCTGATGTACTTCGTCTCCGACCGGACCAACGGCATCGCCAACCTCTACTCCCAGAAGCTCGGCGCCAAAGACGTCGCCCAGGTCACCCGTTACGGCGACTTCGACGTCATGTTCCCCCACACCGACGGCCGGTCCATCGTCTACGTCCAGGACGGGCGCCTGCACGTCCTCGATGTCGCCTCCGGCAAGGACACCCGCCTGACGGTCCGCGTCCCGTCCGACCGCTGGGCCCTGCGCGACCGGACCATCAACCCCCGCGACTACGTCCATGCGGCCCATCTGGCCGACGACGGCGCCGCGGTCGTCCTGGAGGCCCGCGGCGACCTCTTCCGCGTCCCGACCGGGGCTGGCCCGACCGAGAACCTGTCGGCGACGCCCGGCACGCGCGAGATGTTCCCGGCCCTGTCGCCCGACGGCCGGACGGTGGCCTTCTTCAGCGACAAGTCCGGCGACTACCAGCTCTACACCCAGCCCGCCGCGGGCGGCGACTGGACCGCGGTCACCACCACCCTCGACCGGGCCGTCTACCGCCTGGCCTGGTCGCCCGACGGCCGGAAGATCCTCTTCGGCGACAAGGATTACTCCATCTTCTACGTCGACCTGGCCGCGAAGAAGCTGGTCAAGGTCGATGCCTCCAACCAGATGAAGAACGACGAGTTCGTCTGGGAGATGGCCGATTATACCTGGTCGCCCGACTCCAAGTGGATCGCCTACAGCCTCGTCCAGGCCAACCGCAACAGCCAGATCTTCCTCTACAGCCTGGAGACCGGCAAGCGGATCGCCGCCACGACCGACTTCTACGACAACCTCTACCCGGCCTTCGACGCCGACGGCCGGTATCTCTACTACGTCTCCAGCCGCAACTTCAACCTGCGCATGGACTTCTACGAGGACAACCACGTCATCGCGACGCCCCAGCAGGTCATGGCCGTCCAGCTGCGCGGCGGCGAGGCGCCGCCGTTCGACGGCGAGCCCGGCGAAGCGGCCGCGGCCAAGTCGGCGCCGGCGCCCCTGCGCGTCGACGCCGACGGGCTGATCCAGCGGACCACGCCGCTGCCCGTGCCGCCCGGCAACTATTTCTGGCTCAAGGCCGGCCAGGGCAAGGTCCTCTGGGCCTCGGTCGACGAGTTCACCGAGGGCGAGTACGAGGACGTCTTCAAGAACAAGTACGCCGCCACCCAGTGGACGCTCCACATCTTCGACATGGCCTCTCGCAAGGACGCCGTCCTGACGGACAAGGTCCGCGACTTCTGGCTGTCGACCAACGGCCAGCGGCTGCTCGTCCGCCGCCAGAACGACATCTTCACGACCACCGTCGACAAGGCCTTCGCCTCCAAGTCGGCCGGCGACAAGCTCGACCTGGGCGGCCTCGTCTACAAGGTCGACCTGCGGCGGGAGTGGCGCCAGATCTTCGACGACGCCTGGCGCTGGTACCGCGATTTCTTCTACGACGCCGGCTTCCACGGCCGCGACTGGAAAGCCATGGGCGAGAAGTACCGGGCCTACCTCCCCGACCTGTCGTCGCGCGGCGAGCTCAATTGGGTCCTGTCCCAGATGGTCGGCGAGCTGTGCGTGTCCCACACCTACGTCGGCGGCGGCGATTACGGGCCGGGGGCGGCGCCGTCCTCGCCCGTCTTCACCGGCCTGCTCGGGGCCGACCTCGCGCCCGACAAGGCCTCCGGCCTGTACAAGCTGGCCCGGATCTACGGCCCGACGGACATCAATCTCAACCTGCCCGGGCCGCTCGCCCGGCCCGACATCGCCGTCAAGGAGGGCGACTTCCTGCTGGCCATCGACGGCACGCCCCTCAAGGCCGGAGACGACTATTTCAAGCTGCTCCAGACGACGCCCGGCAGGAAGATCAAGGTCACGATCGGCGCCACGCCCGTCCCGGCGGCGGCCAAGACGTACGAGATCCAGCCGGTCCGCAGCGACCAGCAGATGCGCTACTTCCGCTGGATCGACGACAACATCAAGGCCATCGACAAGGCCACCGGCGGGCGGGTCGGTTACATGCACATCAACGCCATGGGCGGGGGCGGCGTCGGCGAGTTCGACAAGTACTGGCGGGCCTTCCGCTACAAAGAGGCCGTCATCATCGACGTCCGGCGCAACAGCGGCGGCTGGACCGAGTACTTCCTGATCGACAAGCTCGAGCGCCAGCTGGTCGCCTACAACAACCTGCGCGACATGGTCCCGTTCCGCTACCCCGGCGCGGCCGGCAACGGCAACTACGTCGTCATCTCCAACGAGAACAACGGCTCGGACGGCGAGGCTTTCGTCGAGCACTTCAAGGCCCGCAAGCTCGGGACCGTCGTCGGCGTGCCGTCCTGGGGCGGCCTGGTCGGCATCGTCAACCAGCAGCTGACCATCGACAACGGCACGGTCGAGCAGTCGAACAACGCCTTCTACGGCAAAGAGGGGAAATGGTGGGTCGAGAACCACGGCGCCGACCCCGACGTCCTGGTCGACAACGATCCCGGCTCGGTCATGGCCGGCCGCGACCTCCAGCTGGAGAAGGCCATCGCCGTCGCCCTGGAGAAGGTCCAGGCCAATCCCCTGAAGTTCGCCCCCAAACCGGCCTACCCGAAAAAGTGATAAAATGAAGGACTTGGAGAGGGTCAAACCTACATTTTTTCGAAAAATGTAGGTTTGACCCCATCTTCGACATCAAGGAGGGTGTTCCCATGTCCAGATCGATCCACGGCACCGAGACCGAGAAGAACCTGCTCAAGGCCTTCGCCGGAGAGTCGCAGGCGCGCAACCGCTACACCTACTTCGCGGGCGCGGCCCGCAAGGCTGGCTTCGAACAGATCGCCAACATTTTCATGGAGACCGCCGAGAACGAGAGGGAGCACGCCAAGGTCTTCTTCAAGCACCTCCAGGGGGGCGACGTCGAGATCACGGCCGCCTACCCGGCCGGCGTCATCGGCGACACCAAGGCCAACCTCGAAGCGGCCGCGGCCGGCGAGAAGATGGAGTGGAGCGACCTCTACGCCAAGTTCGAGCGGACCGCCCGGGCCGAAGGCTTCCCCGAGATCGCGGCCTCGTTTAAAGAGATCGCCGAAGTCGAGGAGTTCCACGAGAAGCGGTACCGCAAGCTCATCGCCAACATCGAAGCCGGCCAGGTCTTCAAGAAGCCCACGGCCGTGAAGTGGCACTGCCTCAACTGCGGCTACGTCCACGAGGGGCCGGAAGCGCCCCTCGTCTGCCCGGCCTGCAAGCACCCTCAGGCCTACTACGAGGTCCTGACCGAGAACTGGTAAGGCCAGCGGCCCGGTTCTCCGCGGCCGCCCGCCTGCCAGACCGCGGGCGGGAGATCCGAGAGGGAGGTGCGTCGATGAGTTACTATTTCGCCAAGACGGTGGCCCTGCCGTTCGACGAGGCCGTCGCGCGGGTCAAGGCCGAGCTCAAGAAGGACGGCTTCGGCGTCCTGACCGAGATCGACGTCCGCCGGACGCTCAAGGAGAAGATCGGCGTCGATTTCCGGCCCTACCGCATCCTGGGGGCCTGCAACGCGCCCTTCGCCTACAAGGCCCTCCAGGCCGAGGACAAGATCGGGACCATGCTGCCCTGCAGCGTCATCGTCCAGCAGCTCGGGCCCGGCCGGGTCGAGGTCGCGGCCATCGACCCCCTGGCCTCGATGGCGGCGGTCAAGAACGAGGACCTGGGCGCGGTCGGCCTCGAGGTCCGGGCGAAGCTCAAGGCGGTCGTTGAGCGGCTTTGACATTTACCCGCCGTCCCTTATAATACAGGCCGTCGTTTCGGATTCCGGAGAAAGGCATCAGCAGCGTTGATCTTCGGGGCGGGCACGGATATCATCGAGGTCCAGCGGGTCGAGGACAAGCTCGTCCGCACCGAGAACCTCAAGACCAAGCTCTTCACCCCGACCGAGATCGCCTACTGCGAGTCCAAGCACCGCCCGGCCCAGCACTTCGCCGCCCGCTTCGCCGCCAAGGAGGCCTTCCTCAAGGCCATGGGCACGGGCTGGTCCGGCGGCCACCAGTTCTCCGAGATCGAGGTCGTCAACAACCCCCTGGGCAAGCCCGAGCTCTTCGTCCACGGCAAGGTCAAGGAATTCTGCGAGGCCCACGGCATCGGCGCCATGGAGGTCTCGCTGACGCACATCAAGGACGTCGCCTCGGCCGTCGTCGTCCTCGAGAAAAAAGCCCCATAATCCCGAAGGGAGACAGAGCGCTCATGTCCAACATCGGTTCCTACGACGAACGCGTCAAGGACTTCTCCTGGTCGATCGCCGAAAAGGAGCTGGGCTACAAGCCCGGCGACATCATCAACATCGGCTGGTACTGCACCGACCGCATCTGCCAGATGGGCAAGGCCGACAAGGTCGCCCTGTACTGGGAGGGCTTCACCGGCGCCGAGAAGACCTACACCTACAACGACATCCGCCTGGCCGCCAACACCATCGCCGCCTATCTCCGGGGCCTGGGCATCAAGCCCGGGGAGCGGGTCTGCCTGTTCATGGACCGCATCCCGGAGCTGTACCTGGGCTTCCTGGGCATCCTCAAGACCGGGGCCATCGCCCAGCCGCTCTTCTCGGCCTTCGGCGACGAGTCGCTCCTGGTCCGGCTGTCGAACGCCGAGACCTCGGCCGTCATCACCCAGAAGAAGCACGCCCCCAAGGTCCGCAAGATCCTGGACAAGCTGCCGCACCTGCGCCATATCATCGTCGTCGACCACGACGGCGTCGCCCCGCTCAAGGACCGCGAGGCCGCCTTCTCCCTGGAGAAGTCCGTCCCGGTCGAGCGCTTCGACGTCCACCCGACCACGGCCGAGTCGCCCTCGGTCCTCCACTACACTTCGGGCACGACCGGCATGCCCAAGGGCGTCCAGCACGTCCACTACTCCCTCATCTCCCAGTACCTGACCGCCAAGTGGGCCCTCGACCTGCGGGACGACGACATCTATTGGTGCACGGCCGACCCCGGCTGGGTCACCGGCACCTCCTACGGCATCATCGCCCCCTTCGCCCTGGGCGTCACCCAGTGCGTCCTCGACGCCGGCTTCTCGGCCGAGGCCTGGTACAAGTGGATCGAGAAGCGCAAGGTCTCGATGTGGTACTCGGCCCCGACGGCCATCCGCTCGCTGATGAAGGCCGGCGACGAGATCATCAAGAAGTTCGACCTGTCGTCGCTGCGCCACCTGGCCAGCGTCGGCGAGCCGCTCAACTCCGAGGCCGTCGTCTGGTCGCAGCGGGTCTTCGGCAAGCCCTTCTACGACACCTACTGGCAGACCGAGACGGGCTCGATCGTCATCGGCAACTACCCGGGCCTGGAGGTCCGCCCCGGCTCGATGGGCAAGCCCTTCCCCGGCATCACCGGCACGGTCCTCGACCCGGTCAAGAACGAGCCCTATCCGTCCCACGGCAAGATCGGCCTGGTGGCCCTCAAGTTCGACTGGCCGTCGCGCATGCGGACCTATTGGAACAACCCCGAGGCCTTCCAGAAGAAGTTCCGCAACGGCTGGTACATCACCGGCGACCGCTCCAAGATCGACGCCGACGGCTATTTCTGGTTCGCCGGCCGGGACGACGACATCATCAACACGGCCGGCCACCTGGTCA
>CAZNPB010000060.1:0-16673 GCA_964574895.1 uncultured Eubacteriales bacterium | reverse complement strand
CCGTCAAGGTCGGCTTCGTCGGCGTCGGCGGCATGGGCTCGGCCCACGTCCAGAACTACCTGAACATCGAGGGCGTCGAGATCAAGGCCGTCTGCGACATCCGCCCGGCCCACGTCGAGCGGGCGCAGAAGTGGGTCGTCGAGGCCGGCCAGCCGGAGCCGACGGGATACGCCCGGGGCGAGCGCGACTTCGAGCGGATGTGCGAGACCGAGGACCTCGACCTGGTCATGACCGCGACGCCGTGGGAATGGCACGTCCCGGTCTGCCTGGCCGCCATGCGGACGGGCAAGCACGCGGCCACCGAGGTGCCGGCGGCCATGTCGGTCGAGGACGGCTGGGCCCTGGTCGAGGCGGCCGAGAAATACAAGAAGCACTGCCAGATGATGGAGAACTGCTGCTACGACCGGATCGAGCTCATGACCCTGAACCTGGTCCGCAAGGGCCTGTTGGGCGAGGTCCTGCACGGCGAGGCCGGCTACCTCCACGACCTGCGCGGCGTCAAGTTCTCGAACGAAGGCGAGGGGCTGTGGCGGCGGGCCTGGTCCGAGAAGCTCAACGGCAACCTCTACCCGACGCACGGGCTTGGTCCGGTGGCCCAGTGCATGAACATCAACCGCGGCGACGCCTTCGAATACCTGGTGTCCATGAGCTCGCCGTCGCGCGGCCTGCACGAGTACGCCGTGGCCGCCTACGGCCCGGATTCGCCGCAGGCCAAGGAGCGCTACGCCCTCGGCGACGTCAACACCAGCCTGATCAAGACCAGGCTGGGCAAGACCATCATCCTCATCCACGACACCAACCTGCCGCGGCCCTACACCCGCATCAACCTGGTCCAGGGCACGCGCGGCCTGGCCCACAAGTGGCCGGACCGGATCTACATCGAGGGCCGGGCCGACAAGCCCCACGCCTGGGACGATTTCGAGAAGTTCGCGGCCGAGTTCGAGCACCCGCTCTGGAAGGCCATCGCCTCCAAGGGCGAGGGGAGGGGCCACGGCGGCATGGACTACATCGAGGACTACCGCCTCATCCAGTCGCTGCGGCGGGGCGAGCCGCTCGACCAGGACGTCTACGACGCGGCGGCCTGGAGCGCCATCGTCGGGGCCAGCGTCAAGAGCGTGGCCATGAAGGGCCGTCCGGTCGACATCCCCGATTTCACCCGGGGCAAGTGGAGGACGACCCCGCCCCTGGGCATCGTCGAGGCCTGAGCGCCGGGCGGGGGACGCGGAGACGACCAGCGGCGGTCGTCCCGTCGAGCCCCTATCTTTCGGACTTGACAAATGCACCGCCGGGCCTATAATGAAACTGTGAAAACTAAATCAGTTTCCATAGTACACACCCGCCGCGGCCGCCGTCCCGACGCGGGCCGGGACGAGCTCCGGGCCCGGATCGCCGCCGCCTCCAGGTCCCTGTTCCTGGAACGGGGCTACCGGCGGACCACCTCCGACGAGATCGCCGCCGAGCTGGGCATCAGCAAGGCCACGCTCTACCGGGCCTTCCGCCGCAAGGAGGACATCCTCCGGTCCCTCGTCCGCGAGAGCATGGCCGACATCCAGGCCGGCGTCGAGAGCCTGATGGGGGACCGGACCCTGGGCTTCGTCGAAAGGATGGTCGCCCTGCTGACGTTCCTGACCGAGAAGATGTCCTCTCTCGGCCCCATCCTGGCCCGCGACATCCAGAGGGCCGTCCCCGGATTGTGGACCGAGGTCAGCGAGTTCCGGCAGGAGAGGATCCGGCGCTATTTCGGGGCCATCCTGGAAGACGGCCGCCGCGGCGGCTTCTTCCGGGCCGACGTCGATCCGGACCTGCTTCTGGAGATGTTCCTGAGCCTGATCCAGCGGCTGATCACGCCCGAGGAGATCCGCCGCACCGGGCGGTCGCCCAAGTCCATCTTCGAAGCGGTGATCAAGGTCTTTTTCCAGGGCCTTCTGACGGACCGGGGGAGGCTCGATCTCCAGTCCCGCACGCCGGCCCTGTTCGGTCCGGCAAAGGAGGGCGCACGATGAGAACGAAGGTCACGGTCCTCGTCCTGGTCTCGCTGGCCGCTCTGGGCTGTTCGGGCCAAAGGGACAGGAATATCATCGCCGCCTCGGGCACGATCGAGGCCGTCGAGGTCCACGTCGCCTCCAAGGCGGCCGGCCAGGTCCTGTCGCTGGACGTCGAGGAGGGGGCCCGGGTCAAGCCGGGCGATCTCCTGGCTTCGATCGATCACGCCGCGGCCGACATCCAGCTGCGGCAGGCCGAAGCCGGCGTCCGCCTGGCCGAGGCCCAGCTGGCCCTGCTCGTCAAGGGCGCCCGCCGGGAGGACATCCAGCAGGCCGAGGCGGCCCTGACCCAGGCTGACGCCGGCCTCCGGGTGGCCTCGGACGACGCCCGGCGCATGCGCGAGCTGGCCAGGACGGGCAGCGTCACGGCCAAGAGCCGCGACGACGCCGAGGCCCGTCTCGTCGTCGCCGAGGCCCAGCGCGCGGCCGCCGCCGAGACCCTGAACAAGGTCCGCCGTCTGGCCCGGCCCGAGGAGATCCAGGCCGCCGAGGCCCGCCTGGCCCAGGCCCGGGCCGCCGCCGATCTCCTGGCCAAGACCATCGCCGACTGCGCCGTCACCGCCCCCGCCGGCGGCGTCGTCACCCACAAGGCCGTCGAGGCCGGCGAGTTGGTCACGCCCGGCGCGACCATCGTCACCCTGGCCGCGTTGGACAGCGTCTACGTCATGATCTATGTCACCGAGACGGAGCTCGGCCGGGTCCGCCTGGGCGACGCCGCCGAGGTCCGCATCGACAGCTTCCCCGACCGGCCCTTCGCCGGCCGGATCACCTACATCTCGCCCGAAGCCGAGTTCACGCCCAAGAACATCCAGACCAAGGAGGACCGGGTCAAGCTGGTCTTCGGGGTCAAGGTCGAGATCGCCAATCCGGACGGACTGCTCAAGCCGGGCCTGCCCGCCGACGCCCTGATCCGGACCGCGCCCGGGCGGCCCTAGAAGGACGCGGAGAGAGGAGCCCGCGCATGCCCGCCCCGGCCGTCGAAACGCACGGCCTGTCGAAGTCCTTCGAGGCCGTGGAGGCCGTCCGCTCCCTCGACCTGACGATCGGGGAGGGGGAGATGTTCGGCCTGGTCGGCCCCGACGGAGCCGGCAAGACGACGGTCCTGCGCCTGCTCTGCGGCCTTCTTCCGCCCACCTCCGGCCGGGCCTCGGTCCTGGGGCGCGACGTCGTCCGGGAGGCCGGCCCGCTCAAGAGCCGGATCGGCTACTTCTCGCAGAAGTTCAGTCTTTACGGCGACCTGACCGTCGACGAGAACATCGAGTTCTTCGCCGAGATCCATATCGTCCGCGACTTCCGGGCCCGCCGCGAGGAGCTGCTGGCCTTCACCCGCCTGGCGCCCTTCCGCGACCGCCTGGCCGATCGCCTCTCGGGCGGCATGCGCCAGAAGCTGGCCCTGGCCTGCGCCCTCATCCACACGCCCCGGATCATCTTCCTCGACGAGCCGACGACCGGCGTCGACGCCGTCTCGCGCCGCGATTTCTGGAAGATCCTCTCCAGCCTCCTGCGCTCCGGCATCACCATCGTCATGGCCACGCCTTACATGGACGAAGCCGAGCGCTGCAGCCGCGTCGGCCTGCTGGCCGGCGGCCGGCTGCTGGCCGCCGATACGCCCGAGGGCCTGAAGCGGCTCATGCGCGGCGCCGTGATCGAGATCGTCTGCCCGGAGATCCGGCGGGCCTTCACCGTCCTGAAGGGCGTCCCCGGCGTCACCGAGGTCCAGCTCTTCGGCGACCGGTTGAACGCCGTCGTGGCCGACCCGGAGCGCCAGCTGCCGCGCCTCGAAGCGGCCCTGGCCGCGGCCGGCCTGCCCGTCGCCCAGCGGCGGGTGCTGGCCCCGACGCTGGAGAACGTCTTCATATCCGTGACCCAGGAGGAACGGCCCGCGGGGACCGTTCTCCCCGACACCGCAGACGGCCCGCCCGCCCCGGGGACGGGCCCCGGAGGCCGATCATGACCCGAAAGATCCTCGCCCTGGCCGCGCTTCTCGCCGCCCTGCCCTCGGCCGGCCCGGCCCAGACGCGCCCGCTGACCCTCGACGAGGCCGTCGCCGCCGGCCTGGCCTCGAGCCCGGCCCTCCATGCCTCGCGGATGAGGGCCGAATCGTCGGCCGCCCGGGTCCGCGAGGTCGCCGCCGCCCGCCTGCCGTCGCTCCGGCTCGGCGCGGGCTACACCCGCCTGAGCGAGGTGCCGCCCTTCCAGGTGACGCTGCCCATCTCGCCCGACCCGATCGTGGTCTCCCCGAGCTATTTCAACAACTGGAACCTGCGGTTGTCGGTCCAGCAGCCGGTCTTCACCGGCTTCCGCCTCGAGGCGGGCGCCGAAGCGGCCCGCATGGCGGAGAAGTCGGCCGCTCTCGACCTGGCCAAGGACCGCTCCGAGCTCGTCTTCGCCATCAAGAGCGCCTACTGGGGCCTGTCCCGGGCCCTGCAGGTCGAGGCGGCCGTGGCCGAGACCGTCGGCCAGGTCCGGGAGCACCTCAAGGACGTCCGGGCCTTTTTCGATCAGGGCCTGCTCGTGAAGAACGAAGTGCTGCGGGCGGAGCTCCAGCTCTCCAACGCCGAGCTCCTGGCCATCGACGCCCGCAACGCCGTCGAGGTGGCCCGGACGTCGCTGCTGAACCTCATCGGCCTGCCGGTCGACGCCGCGATCGAGCTGGCGACTTCGGCCGAGAGCCAGGCGGCGCGCGTCCCCGTCGCCGCCGCCGGGGGCGATGGCCCGGCGGGCGCCCAGGCCCTGCTCGACACGGCCCTGGCCGGCCGGCCCGAGCTCAAGGCGGCCGAATTCCGGGTCAAGGCCACCGAAGCCGGGCTGAAGGCCGCCAAGGCCGGCTGGTATCCGCAGGTCTCGTTGGCCGGGAACTACTACTACATGCGGCCCAACTCCCGCTACCTGCCGGCCCTGGATAAATTCAGAGACACCTGGGACATCGGCGTGTCCGTTTCCTTCGACGTCTGGAACTGGGGCCAGACCAGGAGCCAGGCCGACCAGGCCCGGGCCCAGCTGGCGCAGGCCCGGGACGCCCGCGACCTGCTCGAGGACCAGGCCGTCCTGGAGGTCACCCAGAGCCGGCTGGCCCTGGTCCAGGCCGGGCGCAAGGTGACGGTCGCCGCCGCCGCCGTCGCCCAGGCCGACGAGAACCTGCGCCTGGTCCGGGACCGTTTCCGCCAGGGCGTGGCCGTCAACGCCGATGTCCTGGACGCCGAGGTCTTCCTCCTTCAGGCTCGGACGGCCAAGGTCCAGGCCGCGATCGACCTCGTCCTGGCCCAGGCCCGGCTCGAAAAGGCCTTGGGGAACTGAAGCCGCGGACGGGACGCCCGGGACAGGACAGGAAAGGAAAGGGAACGAGGAACCCGCCATGGCCGAGGTCGTGAACGCCATCGAGGTCAAGGCGCTGACCAAGCGGTTCGGCGCCTTCACCGCCGTCGACGCGGTCTCGTTCACGGTCGAGCGCGGCGAGATCTTCGGCTTCCTGGGCGCCAACGGGGCCGGCAAGTCGACGACCATCCGCATGCTCTGCGGCCTCATGGACCCGACCTCGGGCACGGCCACGGTCGGCGGCTTCGACATCCGGCGCCAGCCCGAGCGGGTCAAGCGGGCCATCGGGTACATGTCCCAGAAGTTCTCCCTCTACGAGGACCTGACCGTGGCCGAGAACATCCGCTTCTTCGGCGGGGCCTACGGGCTGGCGCGCCAGGCCGTCGAGGCCCGCCTGCCCTGGATCCTGGACATGGCCGGCCTGCGGGGCCGGGAGCGCAGCCTGACCCGGACCCTGTCGGTCGGCTGGAAGCAGCGCCTGGCCCTCGGCTGCGCCGTCCTCCACGAGCCCGGGATCGTTTTCCTCGACGAGCCCACGGGCGGCGTCGACCCGGCCTCCCGGCGGCGCTTCTGGGAGCTCATCAACGGGCTGTCCGAGCGGGGCACCACCGTCTTCGTGACCACCCACTACATGGACGAAGCGGAATACTGCAATGACATCCGTCTCATCCACGCCGGACGGATCGTGGCCGCCGGCAGCCCCCGGGAGCTCAAGTCGGCCGTCATCCGCCATGCCATCCTCGAGGTGGCGGCGGACCGGCCCGTCGAGGCCCTGGAGGTCCTGCAGAAAGAGCCCTGGGTCGTCGACACCTCCATCTTCGGCATGTCCCTCCACATCGGCGTCGACGACGCGGCGGAAGGGGAACGGCGGGTCCGGGAGCGGCTCGGCGCGGCCGGGATCGCCGTCCGGCGCGTCGACCGCATCATGCCGTCGCTGGAGGACGTCTTCATCCACGAGATCGAACGGAACACGCCGGCCGCCGGGCCGGCGGCGGGGGAGAAGCGGTCATGAAACGGCCCTCGCCCTTCGCCCTCCGCGCGGTGGTCAAGAAGGAAATGCGCCAGATCCGCCGGGACCCCTTATCGCTGGGCTTCATGATCCTTCTGCCGGCCTTCATGCTGCTGATGTTCGGCTTCGCCCTGAACTTCGACGTCAAGCACATCCCGCTGGCCGTCGTCGACGAGGACGGCAGCCGGGCCAGCCGCGACCTGGTCGACAAGTTCCGGACGACGGAGTATTTCGATCTCCGGGCGGTCCTGCCGGCCACGGCGGCCGTCGACCCCCTCATGGCCCGCGAAGAGATCCGGGCCGCCCTGGTCATCCCGTCCCGGTTCTCGGAGGACCTCCTGGCCGGCCGCGGCCCGGCGGTCCAGGTCCTGGTCGACGGCTCCAACGCCATGAGCGGCAGCACCGCGGCCGGCTACGTCGGGGCCATCCTGCAGGGCTATTCCCAGCGGATCACGCTCGAGGCCCTGGAGCGGCGCGGCTTCCCCGGGCTGCGCCTGCCGCTCTCGTCCGAGGTCCGGGTCTGGTACAATCCCGAGCTCCGCAGCGCCAATTTCCTCGTCCCCGGCCTGATGGCCTTCATCCTCATGGTCATTGTCACCGTCTCGACGGCCTTCTCCATCGTCCGGGAGAAGGAGCGGGGCACCATGGACCAGATCCGGGTGTCGTCGCTGCGGCCGGGAGAGCTCATCATCGGCAAGATGATCCCGTACGCCCTCATCTCCCTCGTCGCGGCCCATCTGGTCCTCCTCCTGGGACAGGTCATCTTCGGCGTCGGCATCCGCGGCAGCTACCCGCTGCTGCTCCTGGCCATGCTTCTTTTCGTCGCCGGGGCGCTGGGCCAGGGCCTGTTGATCTCCTCGATGACCCGGACGCAGACGGTGGCCTTCCTGTTGGCCGTCCTGACGACCATGCTGCCGACGTTCATCCTTTCGGGGTTCGTCTTCCCCATCCGGAACATGCCCGTGGCCGTCCAGGCCATCACCTACGCCATCCCGGGCCGCTACTTCCTGGCCGCCCTCCGGGCCATCATCCTCAAGGGCGCCGGCCTGCCCGCGATCTGGGACCAGCTCCTCCTGCTGGCCGCCTTCGCGGCGGTCTCGCTCGGAGCGAGCGCCTACCGGCTGGGCCGGGGCGAGCGGGAGGAGCGGCCGCGCCGGAGGAGGGCCCGGGCATGAAGGCCATCCTGTCCATCGTCTGGAAGGAGTTCCTCCAGCTCCGCCGCGACCGCCGGCTCTTCCCGGTCCTCTTCGTCTCGCCTATCCTCCAGCTCCTGCTCCTGGGCTACGCCGCCAACCTCGACGTCCGCGACATCCCGGCCGTCGTCTGCGACCAGGACCGCTCGGCGGCCAGCCGCGAGTTCGTGGACAAGTTCGTCAACTCGGGCTATTTCTCGGTCCGGGCCCGGATCGAGCGGCCGGACGGGATCGATCCCTATCTCGACAACGGCCGGGCCGCCATGGCCTTCGTCGTGCCCCGCGGCTTCGGCGACGACCTGGCCGGCGGGCGCCCGGTCAAGGTCCAGATCATCGTCGACGGCGCCGAGAGCCAGACGGCCACGATCGGGGTCAATTACGCTTCCATGATCGCCAGCCGCTATGCCCAGGGCCTGGTCCTCGAGCGCTTCGAGAAGCTCCGGGGCCAGGGGATACGGACGGTCCTGGTCGATCCCCGGGTCCGGGTCTGGTACAACCCGGAGCTGAAGAGCCGGAACTTCATGATCCCCGGCGTCCTCGGCCTGATCCTGATGATCATGACCATCTCGCTGGCCTCCATGGGCATCGTCCGGGAGAAGGAAGCCGGGACCATGGAGCAGCTCATCGTCACGCCCATCCGGCCCCACCAGCTCATCGTCGGCAAGCTGCTGCCCTTCGTCCTCATCGGCCTCGTGGAGGCGGCCTTCGTCACCGTCCTGGCCAAGTACTGGTTCGTGGTCCCCGTCCGGGGCAGCCTGGCCCTGCTCTTCCTGGCCTGCGTCGCCTTCATGCTCAACACCCTGGGCTTCGGCCTGTTCATCTCGACCCTGTCGCGGACCCAGCAGCAGTCCATGTTCACGACCGTTTTCTTCATCATGCCGATGATCATGATCGGCGGCTTTGTCTTTCCCATCGAGAACATGCCGCCGTTCTTCCAGGCCGTGTCCCACGTCGTCCCGACCCGCTATTTTTTCACCATGATCCGCGGCCTCATGCTCCGCGGCGCCGGCTGGGCGGAGATCTGGGACCAGCTGGCATCCCTGGCCGTCCTGGGGACTGTCATTCTGGGTTTGAGCATCGCCCGGTTCAAGAAGCGGCTCGATTGAGGGCCGACCGGGGAAGCCATCCCGTGTCCTGGCCGTCCGTTGCGAAGCGGCCGCGGGCGGCGCGCCGACGGCGACCGTCCGGTTGACCCTGGGCCGGGCCATCCCGCGGTTCTTCATCCTGCGCCTCCTGACCGGGAATCCGGGACGATGGTAATGTCGCCCCGGCGGCAAGTCAGGACCGACAGCGTTGACGGGCCGGCCCCCGAAGCGTATCATAGCCGCTTTTACGAGCCTTTCGCGCGAGGCCGTGCGTTCGCCCCGGCCCTGGATCTCCCCCCGCAAAGAGCCCGCTGAAGAGGTTTTGACGCCATGGCCACCGTCGCGCTGCTGACCATCTCCAACGTTTTCATGACCTTCGCCTGGTACGGGCACCTGAAGTTCAAGAACGCCGTCCTCTGGAAGGTCGTCCTCGTCTCCTGGTCGATCGCCTTCCTGGAGTACTGCTTCCAGGTCCCGGCCAACCGCATCGGCCACCGGACCTTCTCGGCCGCCCAACTCAAGACCATCCAGGAGGTCATCACCCTGGTCGTCTTCGCCGGCTTCTCGGTCCTCTACCTCAAGGAGGACCTGAAGTGGAACTATATCGTCGGGTTCGGCTTCATCCTGGCCGCCGTCTTCTTCGTCTTCCACAAGTGGTGAGGCCGGTTGACAGTCCGCGCGGCCGCGGTCTATGATGCCCCCATCCCACCGCGGAGGGAGCCATCGCCATGCGCAAGACCGTCCTCCTCGCTCTCCTGATCAGCCTGGCCGCCGGGGGCTGCCGCGGCGACAAGGCCTCCGGCCCGGCCGAAAAGGCGGGGCCCGGGGCCCCGGGCGCTCCGGCCGGCGCCTTCGTCACCGTCAAGGACGGCCGCTTCCTGCTGGACGGCCGGCCCCACTACTTCGCCGGGGCCAATTTCTGGCAGGGCATGAACCTGGCCGTCGACGGGCCCAGCGGCGACCGGCCCCGGCTTCTCCGGGAGCTCGACCGGCTGCGCGGCCTGGGCGTCGCCAACCTCCGGGTCATGGCCTCGTCCGAGGGGCCGAATACGGAGCCCTACCGCATGGTCCCGGCCCTGATGACCTCGCCGGGCGAGTACGACGGCAGCGTCCTCGACGGCCTGGACTTCCTGCTGGCCGAGATGGGCAAACGAGGCCTTCGGGCGGTCATGGTCCTCAACAACTTCTGGCAATGGTCGGGCGGCATGGCCCAATACGTCTCCTGGCGCGATAAGACGCCCATCCCGTATCCCGGCGATTACGGGAAGTTCATCGATTACTCGGCCAAGTTCTATTCCTACCCCGAATGCCAGGACTGGTTCCGGGATCACATCGCCATGGTCGTCGGCCGGACCAATCCCTACACCGGCCGGAAGTACCGGGACGACCCGGCCGTCTTCTCCTGGGAGCTCGGGAACGAGCCCCGGCGCTACCCGCAGAGCTGGATCGACGAGACGGCGGCCTACATCCACTCGCTCGACCCGAACCACCTGGTCACGACCGGTTCCGAGGGCGCTCCGCCGGAGGAGAAGGGCCAGGACTTCGCCGCCACCCACCGCTCGCCCGGCATCGATTACGTGACCATCCACATCTGGCCCCAGAACTGGGGCTGGTACGATCCCAAGCGGCCGGCCACCTACAAGTCGACGGCCGAGCCCCGTGCGGCGGCTTATTTCCGGAAGCTGGCCGACGAGACCAAGGCCCTGGGCAAGCCGCTCGTCCTCGAAGAGTTCGGCCTGGCCCGGGACTGGGCGACGAAGAAGAACAACCTCGATCCGGCCTCGGCGACGACGAACAAGGACCTCTATTACGCCGCGCTTTACCGGCTCGTCGAGGAGTCCATGGCCGCGGGCGGCCCGGCCTGCGGCGACAATTTCTGGGCCTGGGCGGGGGAGGCGCGGCCCGGCATGTCCTGGGTCGGCGATCCGCCGCACGAGCCGGCGGGATGGTACTCCGTCTACGACGCCGACGCTTCGACGCTGGCCGTCATCGCGGAGCACGCCAAGAAGATCGCGGAGCTCATGAAGTAGGATGGCCCAGATCCTGGTCGCCTCCGATTGGGCCCCGATCCGGGCCTTCGAGCCGGTCGTCTCGAAGGACCCTCTGGCCGTCTACGGGGACCTCCTGCCGGTCCTGCGCCGGGCCGACCTCCGGATCGTCAATTGCGAGTGCGCCCTGACCGCGGCCCGAAAACAGGTCTGGAAGAGCGGCGCGGTCTTCAAGGGCCGGCCGGCCCATGCCGCCGCCCTCGCGGCCGTCCCGTTCGAGGTCGCCTGCCTGGCCAACAACCACGTCTTCGATTACGGCCCGGCCGGATTCGAAGAGACGCTCCGGGTCCTCCGCCGCAGCGGCATCCGCACGGTCGGCGCCGGATCGTCGCTCGACGAGGCCGCCGCCCCGCTGCGGCTGAAGGCCGGAGGCGAGCGCGTCACCGTCGTCAATTTCGGGGAGGGCGAGGACCTGACCGCCTCGACCGGCGGCCCGGGCGTCTGCGGTTGGGAGATCGGGCGGCTGGCCGGCGAGGTCCGGCGGGCCAAGAAGCGGGGCGACTTCGTTCTGGCCATCGGCCATGCCGGCCTCGAGTATATCCCTTTCCCGCCGCCTTACGTCGCGGCCGCCTTCCGAACGCTCTCGGACGCCGGGGCCGACGCCGTCGTCGGCCATCACCCCCACGTCCCGCAGGGGCTCGAAACGCGCGGCGGCCGGCTCATCGCCTACAGCCTGGGGAATTTCGCCTTCTTCCAGCCGCCCGAGCTCCATTACCGCCGGACCGGATTCTGCCTGACGCTCGAGGTCGAGGCCGGCCGGCTGGTCTCTCACGCGGTCCATCCCTATCGCGTCGCCGAGCACGGCCTGCGGGCCCTCGGCGGGGGAGAAGCCCGGGAGTTCGAGACCGCTCTCAAGCGCGTCTCGGCCCCGTTCAGGTCGGCCGGCGGGGTCGTTGAAGCCTGGCAGACCTATCTCGCTTACTACGGGCCCGAGGGCTTCAAGAACGAGGTCCGGTCCATCCTGGACAGGATGGACACGGAGCCCCGGAAGGGCGCGGCCATGTTCCGCAACCGCGTCACCACGCTGCAGCACGCGGAGCTGTGGCGGGACGCCCTGACCCGGTTCATGTCCGAGAGGCCGGTCCCGGCCCGGCCCGGCTGGACCCGTCTCATCCGCGAATGGCAAACGCGGCCGCTCGGCCCCGCCAAGGGATGACGGCCGTCAGGCCGGCCCGTAGCGCCGGCCGGCCGCCTCGATGATCCTTCCGATAAGCCGCCGGTAATCCTCGTCTTCGCCCTCCGGAGAGCCGTGGTAGAGGGTGAAGATCTGCGGCGACCAGCTCTTGTGCGGCTTGAGCCCGGGGATGCCGTTGACCTCGATGATGCGCAGCTTCCCGGCCCGGTCGACCCGCATGTCGATGCGGATGTGGTCGAGGCAGCCCATGGCCTCGGCCGCGGCGTCGCCCAGCTCCCGGGCCTCCGCGGTCCGGGCCCCGGCCAGGCCGACCCGGGTCAGCCCCACGCCGCGCAGGTCGCTTCGCAGGATACGATAGTTGCGGAAGTGGGAGTCCTTGACCGTCACCTGGCCGGGCAGGACCTCGCGCGTCGGGCCGTTGCCGAGGATGAGCGCCGTGTACTCGTCGCCGGGCAGGAACTCCTCGACCAGGGCCGGCTCGTCGAACTCCTTCTCGATGAAGGCGATGCGCCGACGCAGCTCGGCTTCGTCGTGGACGACGCTGTCGTCGGAGATGCCGATGGAGCGCGATTCGCAGATGGGCTTGACGAAGGCGGGGTAGGTGACGGCCCCGGCGCCGTCGCCGGACCGGAGCAGGACATGCGAGGGCACGGCCACGCCGGCCGCAGCCAGGATCTCATGGGTCTCGAACTTGTCGATCATGGCCTTCATGGTCCGGCTGTCCGAGCCGATGTAGGGGATCTTGCGCTCGTCGAAGACGTCGGCCACCCAGAGGCCGGCGGCGTTGCGGCCGATGAAGGCCTCGTTCGGCGTGATGTGGTAGAGGGCGCTCCAGACGATGTCGAAATCGGGCCGCTCCAGGAGCCGGAAGAACTCGGCCTCATCGTTGACGTAGGCGATGCGGGCCTGATGGCCCAGGGATTCGCAGGCCTGGCGCACGGACTCGGTGACCTTCATGTCCCCCCAGCCCTGGGCGTCGCCGCCCGGGCCGGTCAGCAGCAGGATCCTCATGGCGTTTCTCCTAGAAAAGATCGGGCGCGGGCCTGTATGAGATCAGGGCTTGGGCGGTGACGGCCGAAACGGGCTCCAGCCGGCGGGCCACGGCCCGGCGCTGGGCCTCGGAGAGCTCGACCTTGGAGACGACCTCGACCGTGACCGGCCGGGTCCCCGTTCCCTGCCGCCGCCGCTCCAGGCCGCTCGTCAGGAGGTCGACCAGGCGCCGGCCCGGATCGAGGACCTCGACAGGCGCTCCCGTGCCCCGGGCGAGCGCCGCCCGGAAGGCCTCGGCGACGTAGGCGTAGTGGGTGCAGGCCAGGCCGGCGTAGACCGGCGCGCCGCCGGGCAGGCGGGGCGCGATCCGGCCGACGCATTCGTCGACGAGCCCCGGCACGGCCGCCGCGTCGGGGTCCCGGTCGATGGCCGCGGCCAGGCCGTGACAGGCCTCGGGGACGATGCGGCGGATGTCGGCGCCGAGCGCCGCCAGGCGGCGGACGTGCTCGCCGGAGCCGATGGTCGTCCGCGTCCCGAACAGGGCCAGGACCCCGGCCGGGTCGCGGTCCAGGGCCTCGCGGAACAGGGCCGCGCCCTCGTCCAGGATGCCGACGACGGGGACCGTTGGGGCCCGGCGGAAGGCCGTGGCTTCATAGACGACCGACAGCGTGTTGCAGGCGATGACGATGGCGCCGGGACCGAAAGAAGTCATGGCGGCCAGGGCCCGGTCGAAGACGGCCGCCCGGGCGGGGAGGTCGGGCAGGTCGTTGTAGCCGCGGCCGGCCTCGGGCCAGGCGTTGACGTAGATCAGGCGGACCGGCCCCCGGCCCTCGGTCCGGCGAAGCTCGGCTTCGAGCCCGGCGCAGATGAGAAGGCCGCCCAGACCGGAATCGGTGAGGACGGCGGTCAGCGCGCCCGGACCGGGATCGAGGACGGCGGGGCGGCTCATCGGGACGGCGGCCTCAGGCGGTCCCTTCGGGCGCGTCCTCGAGCTTGGCCCGGAAGTCGGCCCGGACGCGGGCCAGGAGGTCGGGCTCGGTCAGCAGGCGGGCCGCCGCCGCGGCCAGGACAAAGACGCCGTCGAGCAGGGCCCGCTCCCCCCCGGGGCCGACGGCGTCGCGGGCGAAGCCCTCGGTGTGGATGGGGAGATCGCTGGCCTTGAGCATGGGCTCGATGGTCGGCGCGACCCAGGAGACGTTGGCCAGGTCGGTCGAACCGTAGGTGTCGCGGACCCGGCGCGGCTCGGTCCGGCCGCGCGCCTCGAACAGCCCGGCGAACAGATCTTCGAGAACGGCGTTGCGCCGGAAGGTGGTCACCCCCGGCCCGGGTTCCGTGACCAGGGCCCGGCAGCCGGTTTCGGCGGCCGCCTTCTCGGCCAAGCCCTTGACCTCGCAGACCAGGCGCTCGAGCTTGGCCATCGAGTCGGCCCGGAGAGAAAAGCGGCCCCGGGTATGGTCGGGGATGATGTTCGGCGCTTCGCCGCCCGACTCGACGATGCCGTGGAAAAGCGTCCCGGGGGCGAACTTCGACCGCGGCAGGGCGGCCGCGTGATAGAACAGGACCAGGGCGTCCAGGGCATTGCGGCCTTCGTGCGGGGCCGCCGCGGCGTGGGCCTTCTTGCCGTAGAACTCGACGACCAGCGTCCGCCGGGCCAGGGCCTGGCAAACGACGGTGTCCAGCATATGGGGGTGGATCTGGAGGACGGCGTCCGAGCCGGCGAAAATGCCGTCCCGGATCAGACGGACCTTGCCGCTGCCGCGTTCCTCGGCCGGGGTGCCGACGACCTCGATGGCGCCCGCGGCGCTGTCTCCGAGGGCGGACGCCAGAACGATCGCGGCGTAGGCCCCGGCCGTGCCGATGATGTTGTGGCCGCAGGCGTGGCCCAGGCCGGGCAGGGCGTCCATCTCGGCCGTGAAGGTGACGCGGGGGCCGCCGGCGGCCAAGGCATGGACGGCCTTGAAGGAGGTCGGCAGGGCTTCCGATGCGGGGGAGACCTCGAAGCCCCCGGTCCGGAGGACCGTTTGCAGCCGGCGCGAGGTCCGTTCCTCCTCGAAGGCCAATTCGGGATCGGCGTGGATGAGCCGGCTCGTTTCGAGGATGGCGGCGCGCCGGTCCTC
The DNA here is from genome assembly GCA_964574895.1 of uncultured Eubacteriales bacterium. Lineage (GTDB taxonomy): Bacteria > Acidobacteriota > Aminicenantia > Aminicenantales > Saccharicenantaceae > RBG-16-66-30. The sequence continues at coordinate 1,739 of CAZNPB010000060.1, read as the reverse complement.
GATCGCGGCGGCGATCCGGGCTTGGACGTTCATGGCGGCGCTTATAATAGTTCATAAGGAAAAACCTTGTCAAAGGGGCCAAGGGAAAAGAGGATGGTCGAGATCGAGGTCGACCGCTCCTTCCGGGCGGCGGTCCCCGCGGCGCTCAAGGCCGGCCAGTCCCTCGTCTGGGACGGCTCCGGCCCGATGATCGTCTACGACGACAAGGGCCGGAAGGTCACCGAGGCGGCCATCGGTCAGGCCTTGCCGCCGCTGGGGAAGGGACAACACTCGATAGCGATCGACGCCAGGTTCGCCGGAGCCGATCCGGTCCTCAAGGGGACGGTGAAGCTCGAGGCGGCGGCGGAGGCCATCGGCCGCCGACGCCGGACGAGGCCGCCGATCAGACGATCAGCATGGCGTCGCCGTAAGAAAAGAAACGGTAGCCCTCTTTGACCGCCTCGCAGTAGGCCGCCATCGTCAGGTCGTAGCCGGCGAAGGCGGAGACGAGCATCAGCAGGGTCGACTTGGGCAGGTGGAAGTTCGTCAGCAGGCGGTCGACGACGCGGAACTCGAAGCCGGGCGTGATGAAGAGGGCCGTCGAGCCCCGGCCGGGCCGGACCCCGCCCTCCCGCCAGGCGCTCTCGAGCGTCCGGACGACCGTCGTGCCGACGGCCGTGACCGGCCGGCTTTCGGACTTGGCGGCGTTGACGGCCTTGGCGACGGCCGGGGTGACGGCATAGGCCTCCTCGAGCATCTTGTGCTCGGCCACGAGCTCGGCCCGGACGGGTTGGAAGGTGGCCAGGCCGACGTCGAGGGTGACGCGGCGGACCTCGACGCCGCGGTCGGCGAGGGCCCGCAGCACGCCCTTGGTGAAGTGAAGGCCGGCGGTCGGAGCGGCGATGGCCCCGTCCTTGCGGGCGAAGACCGTCTGGTAGCGCTCGATGTCCCCGGGCCGGGCGGCCTCGTCCTGCTTGGCCCGCTTGATGTAGGGCGGCAGGGGCGCGTAGCCGGCCCGGCGCAGAAGCGCCCGGACGTCGGCCCGGCCGAAGTCCAGCAGGCGCCGGCCTTCGCCGGCCGGCCCGGCGACGCGCGCCTGGACGCGGTCCGGGAACAGGACCGTGTCCCCTACACGGACCCTTTTGGCCGGCCGGCAGAGGACCTCCCAGGTCCCCGGGGCGGCTTCGCGGACGAACAGGAACTCGATCCGGGCCTGGCCGCTCGTCCCCCAGAGCCGGGCCGGCAGGACCCGGGTGTCGTTCAGGACCAGGAGGTCGCCGGCGGACGCGAGCCCGGAGAACTCCCGGAACCGGCCGTGGCGGATCGCGCCCGTCCGGCGGTCGACGACCATCAGCCGCGAGTCGTCGCGGTGGGGGAGAGGATGCTGGGCGATGAGCGAGGGCGGCAGGTCGTAGTCGAAGTCGGCGACGCGGAGGGGACGGCCGGGGGTCATGGCGGTCGGCGGGCCTAATCCTGGAACAGCTTCTTCTGCCCGGCCGGCCGGGCCTTGCCGCGCGACCCCGGCTCCCGGCGCTCGTAGCCCAGATGGGCGTAAGCCCGGGGCGTGACGACCCGGCCGCGGATGGTCCGGTCGAGGAAACCGATGCGCATCAGGAACGGCTCGTAGATGCTCTCGATGGTGTCCTTCTCCTCGTCGATGGCCGCGGCGATGGTGCCGATGCCGACCGGGCCGCCGCCGAAGTTCTCGATGATGGTCGAGAGGATCTTGCGGTCGACGTCGTCGAGGCCGAGGGCGTCGA
>CAZNPB010000059.1:0-17284 GCA_964574895.1 uncultured Eubacteriales bacterium | reverse complement strand
TCGTTCATGTCCTGGAGGAAGACGGTCGTCTTGACGGCCTCGTCGAGGGACGAGCCGGCGGCCTCGAGGACGGCCGAGACGTTCTTCAGGACCTGGCGGGTCTGCTCCTCGATCGTGCCGGTGTTGAGCTGGCCCGTGGCCGGATCGAGGGGGATCTGGCCCGAACAGAAGACGAACCCGTTGGCGATGATGCCCTGGGAATAGGGCCCGATGGCCTGGGGGGCCTTGTCGGTCTTGACCTGCTTCTTCATGCCGATTCTCCTTGAAAGGCCGGCGAACGCCCGCGAGGCGAAGGCGCCCGCGAGGCCCGCCGCGGCCAGGAATTTCCGTCTGTTCATCCGCCGCTCCCGGCGAGCGGGACGTCCCTGGCCCGGGCCCGGGAACGTCCCCCCGTCCTCACGACGACAGGCCGTCGATGGCCGCCGTCAGGAACTTGTAGAACTTCTCGACCGAGCCGATATGGACGTGCTCCTCGGGCGAGTGGGGGTTCTTCAGGGTCGGCCCGAACGAGATCATGTCCATGCCGGGGAACTTCTCGCCGATGATGCCGCACTCGAGCCCGGCGTGGACGGCCACGACCTCGGCTTCCTTGCCGAAGGCCTTGGCGTACAGGGCCTTGAGCTTCTTGAGCAGCTCCGAATCGAGGTTGGGCATCCAGCCGGGGTAGCCGCCGTGGAACTCGGCCTTGGCCCCGGCCAGGGCGCAGACCGACTTGATGATGTCGCGCGCGGCCTCGAGGGCCGAGGCCACCGAGCTACGGGTGCTGCAAAGGACCTCGAAGCCCGTCTTGCCCGTCTTGACGATGGCCAGGTTGGTCGACGTCTCGGTCAGCCCGGCGATCTCGGGATGCATGGCGATGACGCCGTGCGGCACCGCGATCAGGAAATCGAGAAGGGTGCGCTGGCAGTCCTGGGTCAGGGCGAAGTCCTTGCCGGGCGCCTCGGCCAGGGTGTACGCGGCGCCGGGCTCGACGGCCTTGTACTCGATCTTGATCTTGTCGAAGGCCTTCTTGAAGGCCGCGGACATGGCCCGGACCTGGATGGGCGGGCAGGCCACGAGGGCCGCCGCCTCGCGCGGGATGGCGTTGTGCTTGCTGCCGCCTTCAATGCCGACGATCTCGAACTTGGCCGCCGCCTGGCTCTGGGCCAGCACGCGGGCCAGCAGCTTGATGGCGTTGCCGCGGCCCTGGTTGATGTCCAGGCCGGAGTGGCCGCCCCGGAGGCCGTGGAGGTGCAGCTTGTAGAGGTTCTTCGAGGCCGTCTTCTTCCGGGCCAGCGGCAGGACGAGGGAAGAGTCGGCGCCGCCGGCGCAGCCGATGGTGAAGGTCCCCTCGTCCTCGCTGTCGAGGTTGAGGAGCATCCGGCCGGCCAGGAAGCCCTTCTGGATCTTGTTGGCCCCGGTGAGGCCGGTCTCTTCGTCGACCGTGAACAGGGCCTCGAGCGGCCCGTGGACCAGGGCCTTGTCCTCCAGGACGGCCAGGGCGGCGGCCAGGCCGATGCCGTTGTCGGCGCCGAGCGTGGTGCCCCGGGCATAGACCCACTCGCCCTTGATCTCGGTCTGGATGGGGTCCTTGCAGAAATCGTGGACCTTGTCGGAGTTCTTCTCGCAGACCATGTCGAGGTGGCCCTGGAGGATGACCCCGACGGCGCCCTGGCGGCCGGGACTGGCCGGCTTGCTGACGAGGACGTTGCCGACCTTGTCCCGTTTGGCGGGCAGGCCGAGCGACGCCGCCACGGACAGGATGTAGTCGCCGAGGGCCTTTTCGTTGCCCGAACAATGGGGGATGGCCAGGATCTTGGAGAAATGCTTCCACAGAAGCCGGGGATCGAGCTCGTTGAGGGATGAAGCCATAGCGCTCTCCTTAAGGAGGATTTGCCGAAACCGCATGATGCCACAAATATCCGGTGGATTCAAGCCGGTCCGGAGGGTATAATCGGGGGCGATGCGAGCCGTCGCGCGCCTTCTTCTGATCGTTCTCGTGACCGCCGCCGCCGGGGCGGCCGGCCCGTCCAAGGTCCGCATCCTGGCCACCGTCTTCCCGCTCCGGGAATTCGCGGCCGAAGTGGCGGGCGCCCGGGGCGAGGCCTCGCTCCTCCTGCCTCCCGGAGCGGGGGTCCATACCTGGCAGCCGCGGCCCGGCGATATCGCCCGGTTGGCCGACTGCGATCTTTTCCTCTTCATCGGCTCCGGGCTCGAGCCCTGGCTGCCCGACCTGCTCGGCGCCTTCCCGAAGGGGCGGATCAGGACCCTGGAAGCGGCCGGCGGCCTGGCCGTTTCCGCCCCCGACCGGGACGAGGAGGCCGGGGGAGAACACGATCATGGCGCCCTCGACCCCCACGTCTGGCTCGATTTCGAGCTCGATGTCCGCATCGTCGAGCGGATCGCCGGCGAGCTCACCCGGATCGACCCCGCGGGCGGCCCCGAGTTCGCCGCCAACGCCGGCCGCCTGGCCGAGCGGCTGCGGCGGCTCGACGCGGATTTCCGCGACGGCTTGGCCGCCTGCCGCGGCCGCGACCTGGTCCTGGCCGGGCACGGCGCCTTCGGCTACCTGGCCCGCCGCTACGGCCTGATCCAGACCGCCCTCTACGGCCTGAGTCCGGACGCCCAGCCCAAGCCCCGGGACCTGATGAGGGCCGTCGACGCTTGCCGGGCCAAGGGCATCCGGACGGTCTTTTTCGAGAATTCCGTGGCCCCCGACCTGGCCCGGACCCTGGCCCGCGAGATCGGCGGCCGGGTCCTGGTCCTCCACGCCGGGCACAATCTGACCCGCGAGCAGCAGGACCGCGGCACCGGCTTCTTCGATCTCATGCGTCAGGATCTGGCCGCCTTGAAAGACGGCCTGGGATGCCGGTGAGCGCGTGAGCCTCGTCGTTTTACGGAACGTCTCCTTCGCCTACGACGGCGCGCCTGTCCTCGTCGACGTCGACCTGGCCATCGAAGAAGGGGACTTCCTGGCCGTCATCGGGCCCAACGGCTCGGGCAAGACGACCCTGGTCAAGATCATCCTCGGCCTGCTCCGCCCCACCGCGGGCCGGGTCGAGCTGTTCGGACAGCCGCCGGCGGAATTCGCCGGCTGGGACAAGATCGGCTACGTCCCGCAGAAGGCCACCCATATCGACCCCTTTTTCCCGGCCTCGGTCGAGGAGGTCGTCGGCATGGCGCTCCTGGCCGGAGGCCGGCCGGCGCGTCTGACCGGCCGCGAAGGCCGCGAGCGCGTGCGCCAGGCCCTCGAGATCGTCGGCATGGGCGAATTCGCCAAGGCCTCCATCGGCCGCCTTTCGGGCGGGCAGCAGCAGCGGGTCTTCATCGCCCGGGCCCTGGTGACCCGCCCCCGCATCCTCTTCCTCGACGAGCCGACGACCGGCGTCGACGCCGAGACCCAGAAGGCCTTCTACGACCTTCTCGACCGCCTGAACCGCAGCCAGGGCCTGACCATCGTCCTGGTCACGCACGACATCGGCATCGTCAACAAGCATGTCAACCGGGTGGCCTGCCTCAACCAGCGCCTGGTCTATCACGGCGACCACGAGGGCTTTTGCCGCTCGGCGGCCTTCCGCGAGATGATCGGCCACGGCGACCATCTCGTCTCCCACGAGCATTAGGACGCCGATGCCAGCCCTGTTCGCCTACGGCTTCCTCCAGCGGGCCTTTCTGGCCGGGACCCTCATCGCCGTCGCCTGCGCCGTCCTGGGCGTTTTCCTGGTCCTGCGCAAGGACGCCATGATCGGCCACGGCCTGTCGCACATCGCCTTCGCCGGCGTGGCCTTGGGCCTGTTCCTGAACATCCTGCCCCTGGCGGCCGCGCTGGTCGTGTCCGTCGGAGGGGCCCTGGCCGTGGTCAAGCTCAAGGGCCGGGCCGGCCTTCACGGCGACACCGCCATCGGCATCTTCAGCAGCCTGGGCCTGGCCCTGGGCATCCTGCTGGCCTCGCTGGCCCGCGGCTTCAACGTCGAGCTGATGTCCTACCTGTTCGGGGACGTCCTGGCCATCGAGCCGCTCGAGGTCGGGCTGTCCATCGGCCTGGCGGCGGCCGTTCTGATCACGCTCCGGCTGAACTACGGCCAGCTCCTGTTCATGACCTTCGACCGGGAATCGGCCCGGGCGGCCGGCATCAAGGTCGGACGCCTGGACACCCTGCTGATGGTCCTGACGGCGGTGACGATCGTCCTGGGGATGAAGGTGGCCGGGATCCTGCTGGTCGCCGCCCTGGTCGTCATTCCCGCGGCGGCCGGGCTTCAGGCGGCTTCGAGCTTCCGCACGGCCGTCGCCGCGGCGGCCGGCGTGGCCGTTTTCGGCGTGGCCGGCGGCCTGGCCGTCTCGCTGGCCCTCAACATCCCGGCCTCCGCCGCCATCGTCGTCTTGTGCTTCCTGGCCTTCGCCCTGCTCTTCCTGCTGAAAAAGGGGAGAGGGGTCCCCCCGCCGGCGGCCTAGGCGGTCCGGGGCGTCAGGCCGGCTTAGGGGCGGCCAGGGCCCGGCCCACCAGCTCCCGGACGGCTTTCCCTTCCTTGTCGAGGGCCTTCTTGAAGCCGGCGGCCCGGCGACGGACATCGGCGGCGAAAGCGGCGTCCTTGATCCCCTGCAGGTTGATCAGGACGTTGTCGTAGGCCCCGTCCCCCGCGGCCTGGGCGGCCAGGCCGGCGACCCCGGCGTCACTCAACGAATTGCGGTTCCCCTTGTCCGCGGCGGCCCGGGCCAGGCGGACGGCGGCCACGGCCTGACCGAGGACCTCGAGCGGCACCAGGGTCGCTTCCTTGTTGGCCGCCTCGACGGCCCGGTCCTTTTCCCCGGCCTGCTCGGGGGTCGTCTTGGGCAGCCGGAAGGCCTCCATGACTTTGTTGAAGGCCCGCGTATCGCGGTCGACGGCCTCGAGGAAGCCGTCTTTGAGCGCCTGGGCCCGGACGGCCGTCGCGATCATATCGTCGCGGACGTCCTCGTAGCCCTTCTTGCCGACCGTCAGGTTGGCCACCATGGCCGCCAGGGCGGCCGACAGCGCGCCGCACAGGGCCGCGACGCTGCCGCCGCCCGGGGCCGGGGAATCCATCGACAGCTCGTCGGCGAAGCCGCGCAGGGTCATATCGACGAGCGCCGATCCCGGCTCGCGGACCTGCTCCTCGATGATCTTCTTCGCCGGCTCGAAGGGGACGACGTCGTTCAGGCCGAGCGAACGGACGGCCATGCGGACGAGCTCGGCCTCCGGCACGCCCGGGCTCTTGCCCTGCTTCTCGAGGTAGTAGCGGCCGGCCATCAGCAGGGCCTCTTTGGGGATGAGCCCGACCAGCTCGCTGCCGGTCACCCGCAGGCCCAGCTTGGCGGCCAGACGCGACGCTTCGTCGAAGACGACATGGATCGGGGTCGTCCGGTAGTTGGTGAAGTTGACTGAGATCTGGGCCAGGCCGTAGTCCTCGACGTACCAGCCGACCGACTTGACCTCCTTGAACTTGCCCGGCACCTTGACCGGGCGGCCTTTGGCGTCCTTGACGACGTCGCCGTTCTTGTCGCGCTTGGCCCGGCCGCTTTCGCGCAGGCTCAGGGCGATCTCGTGGGCCAGCTTGCGGTCCCGGGTGTTGAGGTTGAAGTTGTAGGCGATGAGGAATTCCCGGGCCCCTATGATGGTCGCCCCGGCTTTGGGATTGAAGACGGCGGGCCCGAAATCCGGGGCCCAGCGCGGGTCTTTGAGCTTCTCGGCCAGGCCTTCGTATTCGCCGGACCGGACGGTGGCCAGGTTCCGGCGCTCCGGTCGGCGGGCGGCCGCCTCGTAGAGATAGACGGGGATGCCCAGCTCGTCGGCGACCCGCCGGCCGAGCTCGCCCGCCAGGCGAACGCAATCCGCCATGGTCACGCCCGAGACGGGCACGAACGGGCAGACGTCGGTGGCGCCCAAGCGGGGATGGGCCCCCGTGTGGGCGCGCATGTCGATGACCTCGGCGGCCCGGGCGATGGCCCGGAAGGCGGCCTCGGCCGCGGCCTCCGGCGGCCCGATGAAGGTCACGACGGTCCGGTTGGTGGAGGCCCCCGGATCGACGTCGAGCAGCTTGACGCCCGGCACGGCTTCGATCTCGCGGCTGATGGCCTTGATCTTCTCGGGGTCCCGGCCTTCGCTGAAATTCGGGACGCACTCGACGAGCTTCATCGTCCTTCTCCTTTGCGCACGGTGTGCTTCAGGCGGCCGGCCGTGTCGTAGACCTCGACGGCGTCGAAATCGGCCAGATAGGCGCCGATCCATTCGGGGCGGCCGACCACGACCACGACCGGCTTGGCCGCCAGGTACTTGCGGGCCGCGGCCCGGAAGCGCTCGGCGTCCACGCGTTTGATCTCCTCCGGCCCGCGGTCCCATTGGCCGGGGCCCAAGCCGAGGGCGATGGAGCGGGCCAACCAATCCGCGAAGCCGCCGGCCGACTCGAACCGCAGCGGCAGGCTGCCGACGAGGTAGGACTTGGCCTCCTCGATCTCGGACGGAACGGCCGGGCCGTTGGCCAGGGCGCCGATCTCGCCGAGGATCTCGCGGATGGCCGGGCCGAGGGACTCCGGCCGGACCCGGGCCCGGGCCCAATAAACCCCGCAGGCCGCGAACACCTCCATCTCGCAGAAGGCGTAGGTGGCATAGTCCTTGTCCTCGCGCAGGTTCTGGAACAGGCGGTTCAGGGCCGTCCCGCCGAGGACCTGCTTGAGGACGAGGACGGGGTAGAAATCCGCGTCGGCCGAGCCCATGACGACGTTGCCGGCGAAGACCGTCGCGGCTTCGAGGTCCGGGGCCTCGACGAAGCACAGACGGTCCCGGGTGTTCGGCGGCGGGGAAGCGGGCGGGGCCCATCCGGAGTCCGGCCCGGTCCAGGCGGCGAAGTGGTTGCCGACCCTCTGGGCGATGAGCTCGACGTCGACGGGACCCGAAATGACGACGGCGGCGTTGCCGGGACGGTAGAAGCGGTTGTAGAACGTCTCGACGTCGCGGACGGCGATGAGCTTGAGCGCTTCCTCGTCGTAGGCCGCCGCCCGGTAGGGATGGTTCTCGAACAGCGTCCCGAGGAGCTGCCCCCAGCCGAGGACCTCGGGGTCCTTCTTGCGGCCCTGCATCTCCCAATAGGTCGCCCGCCGGACGGCGGCCAGCTCGCGTTCGCCGAACACGGCCTCCTGGGCGATCAGGCGCAGGATGTAGATGGCCCGGTCCATGTATTCCTCGAGCACCGTCAGGGTCAGGACGGTATAGTCCATGAACACCGCGGCCGTGAACTGCGACCCGATGGACTCGATCATGTTCTCGATGTAGTCGGCCGAGAGCCTTTTGGTCCCTTTGCCGATCAGGCGGGCCGTCACGTCCGCCAGCCCGGGCCGGTCGGCCGGGCTGTCGGCGGCGCCGGCGCGGACGATGAGCTGGAGGGTGACCAGGCTGGCGCCGGGCCGGTCGACGACGGCCACCGTCAGGCCGTTGGTCAGGACGAACGTTTCGACGGGGGGCAGCCGGAGCTCGAGGCGCTGGGCGTCCGGGAGCGGCGGGGTGCGCCGGAAGCGCTCCTGGGCGGCGGCCGGCGCCGCACCCGCCCCGGCCGCGGCCAGCACGGCCAGCGCGACGGCGGCGGCCCGGCCCGTCGACGGTCGGCGCGCGCCCACGGCCCTCATTGCGGCCCGAACTCCAGGACGACGCGGTTCTGCGGGATGAAGTACTTGGCGGAAAAGCTGGTCAGGTTCTGGGGGCTGACGCTCAGGGCCCGGTCCAGGTCGCCCCGGATGGCCTGGATGTCCCGGCCGGCCAGGACGGCGTCGATGAGGAAGCGGGCCTTGCCCATGTTGGTGGACAGGCGGTCGAGATAGTCCTTTTTGAAGCGGCGGCGGACCCTGGCCATCTCGTCGGCGGAGACGGGATTGGTCTTGAGCCGGTCGACCTCCGCCAGGATGGCTTTCTCGGCCCGGGCGACCAGGATGGCGTTGGTGCAGAAGGCGAAGATCTTGAGGGTGCCGACCCCGGGCCGTTCGTCGAGGCCGCCGGTCAGGTAACGGGCCGTCAGGTCCCGCCGCAGGAGCCGGCTCCGCAGCCGGGACGTTTCGCCGACGAACAGGAGATACTCCAGGATGCGCAGGCATTCCGAGTCGCCGGGCTGCAGGGGCGAGAAACGGAAGCCCATGTGGAAGCCGGTGCTGCCGCCGGGGAGCCGGACGGACCGGACGAGCGCGTCGTTCTCGCGGCGGAACTCGGCCCTCGGCACACCGGGCACGTCCGGGCCCGGCGGGATGGTCTCGAAATAGCGGGCCACGAGCTCGCGGGCCCGGCCGGAGTCGATATGGCCGACGATGCAGAGCACCGCGTTGTTCGGGACGTAGTAGGTCCGGTGGAACTCCAGGATCTCCGCTTCCTTGAGGCCGGCCAGGCCCTCGCCGACCAGAGGGTGCCCGTAGAGCGGGTCGGGGAAGAGGAGCGAGTCGAATTGCGCGAACATGGCGTAATACGGGTCGGCGGCGGAGCGGGCCCGGTGCTCGCCCAGAAGCTCCGCGCGCGTCCGCTCGATGGCCGCCGCGTCGATGGCCAGCGACTTCATGCGGTCGGACTCGAGCCAGAGGGCCAGGGCCAGCTGGTTCGAGGGCAGAGTTTCATAGAACAGGGTCTTGTCCGGGGCCGTGGTGGCGTTGAGCTCCCCGCCGACCTTCTGGACGAAGACGACGTGCTGGAGCGGCGGGACGTTCTCGGAGCCCTGGAACATCAGGTTCTCCAGGAGGAAGGCCAGCCCCTCCTGGCCGGGCTTCTCGCGCATGGACCCCGCCCCGTAGCCGACGGCGACGGTCACCAGCGGGAGTTCCGGGTCCTCGGCCAGGACCACCCGGAGCCCGTTGCGAAGCCGGTATTGCTCGAAGGCGAAGGGGAAAGAGGCCGTGACGGCCGCCTCCTGAGAGGCGGCGGCGGTCGGGAGCGGCAGAACGACCCAGGCGGCCAGAATGAATGCCGGGACCGTTTTCCTCATAGTGATCGATGAAACCTCGGGACGGACAAGGCTAACCATAGCATAATCCCCCGGCGTTGAAAACCCCTCTGGAATGTGTTATTTTGAGCGGAAATCAGGGCCGGGGACCGGCCGGAAGGAGACTCTCCATGGACTGCGATATCAAGGATCCGGGCCTGGCCAACAAGGGCCGGCTGCGGATGGAATGGGCGGCCCGGTCCATGCCGGTCGTCGAGACCATTAAAAAGGCCTTCGCCAAGGACAAGCCGCTGGCCGGCGTGCGCATCGCCGCCTGCCTGCACGTCACCTCGGAGACGGCCAACCTCATGGAGGCCCTCAAGCTCGGCGGCGCGAGCGTCCGGCTCTGCGCCTCCAACCCCTTGAGCACCCAGGACGATATCACGGCCGCCCTGGTCAAGCAGCACAAGATCCCGGTCTTCGCCGTCAAGGGCGAGGACCCCAAGACGTACTACCGCCACATCCTCCAGGCCCTGGACCACGGACCGGCCATCACCATGGATGACGGGGCGGACCTGGTCTCGGTAACCCATTCGCAGCGGCAGGACCTTCTGCCCGGCATCCTGGCCGGCACCGAGGAGACGACCACAGGCGTCATCCGGCTCAAGAGCATGGCCAAGGGCGGGGTCCTGCGCTATCCCATCATCGCCGTCAACGACGCCCAGACCAAGCACCTGTTCGACAACCGCTACGGCACCGGCCAAAGCACCCTCGACGGCATCCTGCGGGCCACCAACGTCCTGCTGGCCGGGCTGCGCTTCGTCGTGGCCGGCTACGGCATGTGCGGCAAGGGCGTGGCCCTGCGGGCCCGGGGCGCGGGGGCCCATGTCATCGTCACCGAGATCAACCCCGTCCGGGCCATCGAGGCCGTCATGGACGGTTACGAGGTCATGCCCATGGCCGACGCGGCGCCGCTCGGCGACATCTTCCTGACCGTCACGGGCAACAAGGGCGTCATCCGCCGGGAGCACTTCCGGCGCATGAAGGACGGGGCCATCGTCGCCAACGCCGGTCATTTCAACGTCGAGATCGACATCCCGGCCCTCGAGGCGCTGGCCCGGGCCAAGCGCCGGGTCCGCGATTTCGTCGACGAATACACCCTGGCCGACGGCCGGCGGATCCACCTCCTCGGCGAGGGCCGCCTGATCAACCTGGCCGCCGCCGAAGGCCATCCGGCCATGGTCATGGACATGAGCTTCGCCAACCAGGCCTTGAGCGTGCGCTGGCTGCTCGACCGGGCCCAGGAGCTGCCCAGGTCCGTCTTCCCCGTGCCGGTCGAGATCGACCAGGAGATCGCCGCCCTGAAGCTGGCCTCCATGGGCGCGGCCGTCGACACCCTGACGGCGGCCCAGAAGAAGTACCTGGGCGACTGGCGCGAAGGGACCTGATCCCTACTTCTGCTCGCCGATCAGCCGCAGGGTGCGGCTGATGGATTCCCTCGTCTCGGCGTCGCTGACCTTCCCCTGGATCTTGAGGAGGACCTCTTTGGCCCGGGGGTAGTCCGCGTTCCGGAAGCAGGCCAGGCCGAGGTTGTAGCTGAAGAGGACGTCGTCGGGGACGATCCTGACGGCCTGCTCGTAGGCCAGGATGGCCCCGCCCAGGTCGTTCTTCTTTTCCAGGATCTGGCCGCGGATGTTATGGGCCATGGCCAGGCGGGGCTTGATCTGGATGGCCTTGTCGGCGTTCTCGAGGGCCTCGTCGAACCGGCCCTGCAGGACATAGAGCCGGGCCAGGTTGGTGTAGGGGAGCTCCCGGTTCAGGTAGGTCGGGTCGGCCAGGGCCTTGCGGAACGCTTCCTCGGCCTTGTCGAGCTGTCCCAGGCCCTGGTAGACGGTGCCCAGGTTATTATAGGCCTCGGAGAACCGGGGATTGATCTCCAGGCACTTCAGGTAGGCCCTGGCCGATTCGTCCAGCCGGCCGCGCATGGAGTGCGCCAGACCCAGGGCGTTCCAGGCCAGGTAATAACGGGTATCGAGGGTCAGGGAGCGGACGAAATACTTCACGGCGCTCTCGACATCGCTCTGATTGAGATAGAACAGCCCGAGGTTGTATTGATACTTGGGGTCCTTGTCCCGGGCCTTTTGGACCTTGGTCTGCGACGAGGCGCAGAAGGCCAGGCTGGCGCACAGGGTCACGATGGCGATGGCTTTGATCCTCATTCGTCTCCTCCTCGCGCCCGGCTCCCCGGTCATTCCGCTTTGAGGGCCCGGCACATCAGCTCGTCCACGGCTTTCTTGGGCGACTTGCCGCGGTAGAGCACCTGGTAGATCTCCTCGGAAATGGGCATCTCCACGCCGAGCGCCCGGGAGATCCGGCGCGCCGCCACCGTGGTATGGACCCCCTCGGCGACCATGCGCATGCCGGACAGGATCTCCCGCAGGGTCCGGCCCCGGCCGAGCTCGTGGCCGACGCGGTGGTTGCGGCTCAGCTCCCCGGTGCAGGTCAGGACGAGGTCGCCGATGCCGGCCAGGCCGGCGAAGGTCTCGCGGCGCGCGCCCAGGGCCAGTCCCAGGTTGCTGATCTCGACCAGGCCGCGGGCGATGAGCGCGGCCCGCGTATTCAGGCCGAATTTCATGGCGTCGGCGATGCCGGCGGCGATGGCGACCACGTTCTTCAGGGCCCCGGCCACCTCGACCCCTGTCACATCGGTCGAGGTGTAGGCCCGCAGGCTGACGCTGGAGATCAGCTGCTGGACGTCGCGGGCCGCGTTGGGATCGCGCGAGGCGATGACCAGGGCCGTGGGATGGCCGGCGGCCACCTCCTTGGCGAAGCTCGGGCCGGACAGGACGGCCAGACGGGGCCGGGGCTGGGGCCGGAAGACCTCCTCCATGACCTGGCTCATCCTCATCAAGGTCTTCTTGTCGAAGCCCTTGGTCAGGCTGACCAGGATCTGGTCCCGGCGCAGGACCGGGGCGATGCGGGCATATACCGCCCGGCAGAACTGCGAAGGGACGGCGACGAAGACGACGTCGCCGGCGGCCGCGGCGGCCCGGACGTCGTCCGTGAAGCCCACCGTCTCCGGGAACCGGAACCCCGGCAGGAAGGCCTTGTTCTCGCGGCTCTGCTGGGCCTCGCGGTAAATATCCTCTTCACGGATCCAGAGGGACACAGGCAAGCCGATCGTGCCGAGATAGCGGGCGAAAGCCGAACCCCAGCTGCCGCCGCCGAGAACTGCGGTGTTCATGTCGTTTTCTCCCCAATTTTTCGTTCGCTTCCGTCCAGGAGGCGGCCGATGTTGCCCCGATGACGGAGGATGATGAGCAAGGCGATGGCCAGGGCGACCGCGGCCACGGCCCGGGGCCCCCCGGCGGCGAAGACGATCAGCGGGAAGGCCAGAGAGGCCGCCATCGAGCCCAGGGACACGTAGCGGGTCAGCCCGACGATGATCAGGAACAGGCCCAGGCTGCCCAGGCAGGGGGCCCAGGCGATGGCGGCGAAGACGCCGAGCGCGGTGGCCACGCCCTTGCCGCCCCGGAACCCGATGGAGAACGGGTAGCAGTGGCCGACGACGGCCAGGAGGCCGCAGAGCGCGGCGAAGGCCGGATCGGCGAACCAGCGGACGGCCAGAACCACGGGTAGAAAGCCCTTGGCGATATCGAGCAGGGCCACCGGCAGGGCCGCTCTCCAGCCCTTGAGCCGCAGCACGTTGGTCGCCCCCGTGCTGCCGCTGCCGAAATCCCGGACGTCCTTGCGCCCGGCCAGACGGACCATCAGGTAGCCGGTCGGGATCGAGCCGACGAGGTACGAGGCCAGGGCGAACAGGACCTTCATGGCAGGGTCGCCTCGGCCGCGACCCGGTACTCGGCGCCCCCCGGGAGGAGCCGGCTCTCGAACAGGATGAGCTTGGTGACGGTCATGGATCCGAAGACCTCCTCGCGATGGCGGGCCAACTCGGCCATGGCCCGGTCCAACCGGGCCGGCCCTTTGACCCGGCCGAGCGTCAGGTGCGGCGTGAAGGCCCGGGCCTCCCGCTCGAAGCCCTCGGCCTCGAGGGCCCGGTCGAGCTCCTGATGCAGGGCCGCCAGCTCGGGCCCGGCGGCACAGCCCGCCCAGAGGACGCGCGGGCGCTGCTCGTTCGGGAAGGCGCCCGCGCCCTCGAACCGCAGCGGGAACGCCCGGGAACGGGATGTGACGGCCGCCAGGACCTGCCCGACCCGCGCGGTCCGGTCATCGTCGATCTCGCCCAGGAACTTGAGGGTCAGGTGCAGGCCGCCGGGACCGGCCCAGCGCACCTCCGCCCGGCTCCTCTCCAGGTCCCCGATGAGGGCACGCAGGCGGTCCCGGATCTCCGGGGCGGGGTCGATGGCGATGAAGGCTCTCATGGCTGTCGGGGACTATTATAAGGCCTTTCCGGCCCGCGGCGTAAGGCTTTTTCGGACCAGGTCGAGGGCCTTCTGCGAGGACTGGAACTTGACCTGCGACCGGCCCCCGGAAAAGAGGCTGCGCACGACGGTGGTGCCGCGCCGCCGGGCCAAAGCAATATAGACCAGGCCGACCGGCTTGCGCGGCGTGCCGCCGCCGGGACCGGCGATGCCCGTGACCGCCAGGCCGAGGTCGGCCCCGGAGGTGCGGCGGATGCCCTCGGCCATGGCCCGGGCCACGGCGCCGCTGACCGCGCCGTGGCGCTCGATCAGGGCCGGCGGCACGCCCAGGCGCTTTATCTTGGCCCGGTTGCCATAGGTGACGGCGGACTCGAGGAAATAATCCGAGCTGCCGGGCACCTCCGTCAGCCGGTGGCCGATGAGCCCCCCGGTGCAGGATTCGGCGCAGGCGATGGTCAGGCCGCGCTCCCGGAGAAGCGAACCGACGATCTCCTCGAGGGACTCGCCGCCGCGGGAATAGATCCAGGGCCCGAGGCGCCGGACCAGGGCCCGCTCGAGCCGATCGAGCGGCCGGTCGGCCAGCTCCCGGGGGCCCGGGCCGGCATAGGTCAGCCGGACCGACAGGTCGCCGAAGGCCGCCAGCGTGGTGACGCCCACGCCCGCCGGGACCATCCGGTAGAAGCGCTTGAGCTTGGCCTCCATGGCCGATTCGCCCAGGCCGGTGAGACGCAGAACGCGCCGGACCGTCAGACCCCGGCCGCAACGGGCCAGGCGCGGCAGGACGTCCTTTTCGAACATGGGCAGGATCTCGTGCGGCGGGCCGGGCAGAAGGGCGATCAGGCGGCCGCCGGTCTCGAGCCACTGCCCGGGGGCCGTGCCGTTCGGGTTCTCCAGGACCTCGGCGCCCTCGATGACATAGCACTGCTTGAGGTTCGTCGCCGCCATCGGCCAGCCGCGGCGGCGGAAACGTTCCCGGATGCGGTCCCGGATGGCCGGATCGAAGACGAGCCGCCGGCCCAGCACCCGGGCCAGGGTCTCGCGGGTCCGGTCGTCCTCGGTCGGCCCCAGGCCGCCCATGCACAGCACCAGGCGGGAGCGCCGCAAGGCGGTCCGCAGGGCGAGGGCCAGGTCGCGGGCGTCGTCGCCGACCGTGGTCTTGAACGACACGCCCAGGCCGATGGCGTTCAGCCCGGCCGTCAGATGCAGCGAGTTCGTGTCCTTGAAATCCGGCGTCAGCAGCTCCGAGCCGACGGCGACGATCTCGACCTTCATGGGCGGACCTCCGGGCTTCAGACGACGAGCAGGACCAGGCGGGCCGTCAGGGCGGCGGCCAATCCGGCGGCGACGTCGTCGGCCATGATGCCCCAGCCGGCCGGCAGATCCTCGAGCCGGCGGATGGGCCAGGGCTTGACGATATCGAACAGGCGGAACAGGGCGAAGGAAACGCCGGCGGCGAGCCAGACCGCGGGCAGGAAGGCCAGGGCGACGAGCTGGCCGCAGACCTCGTCGATGACGATGCGCCCGGGATCGGGCCGGCCGAGCTCGCGGGCATAGGCGGAAGAGGCGGACACCCCGATGAAGAAGAGAGCGACGACGAGGAGCGCGTACAGCGGAGCGGACAAGCCGTGGAGGGCGAAGACGTAGAGACCGGCGGCGACGGCGCTGGCCGCCGTACCCGGGGCCAGGGGCGCCAGGCCGACGCCGAAGAAGGTGGCCAGGACGCGGGCCGCGACCTTCATCGCGCGAGCCGCCCTTCGAGATCGTAGGCCGTCGCCGCGAGGATCTCGACCGGCACGACGGCCGCCGGCGGCTCGGCCAGGCCCGCCGGGATGGTGAAGCGGACGAGGCCGTCCACCTCCGGGGCCTGGAACCGGCCGCGGCCCGCCCACAGGCCCGGGGCGCCGGGGGCCGGGCCCTCGACCAGGACCTCGACGGTCCGCCCGACCCGGCCGCGGTTGTGGGCCAACGAGATGCCGGCCTGGAGGTCCATGATCTCGCGGCGACGGTCCTCCTTTTCGGCGGGGGAGACCGTCTCGGGACGCCTTGCGGCGGCCGTGCCCTCTTCGGGAGAGTAGGCGAAGATGCCCAGATGATCGAAGCGGGCCCGCCGGACGAACGCCTTCAGCGCGGCGAACTCGCGCCGGCCTTCGCCGGGGAAGCCGACGATGAGCGAGGTCCGGATGGCCGCGCCCGGCAGGCGGGCGCGGATGCGCTCGACCAGGGCCAGGGCCTTGTCGCCGGACAGCCCGCGCCCCATGGACTTGAGGAGGCCGGGATCGGCGTGCTGGAAGGGGATGTCGAAATAGCGGCAGATCTTCGGGTCGGCCATGGCCTCGATGAGCTCGGGCCCGACGGTCTCGGGGTAGCCGTAGAGGAAGCGGACCCAGGCCAGGCCGCGGACCCGGGCCAGCCGGCCGAGCAGACCGGCCAGGCCGTGGCGGACGCCGCGGTCGCGGCCGAACCAGGTGGTGTCGTGCGAGACGAGGTCGATCTCCTTGACGCCCAGGGAGGCCAGGGCCCGGGCCTCGCGGACGACGGAAGCGGCGCTCCGCGAGACATACGGCCCTTTGATCAGGGGGATGGCGCAGAAGCCGCAACGGTGCGAGCAGCCCTCGGAGACCTTGACGTAGGCCCAGGTCCCGGGGGTGGTGACGACCCGGGGCGAGGCGTCGTCGTAGAGGAAAGTGCCCGCGGCCGGGCGGACCGGCCGGCCGGCGACGATCGCGGCGATGCGGTCGAAGTCGCGGACCCCCGTCCAGGCGTCGACGCCGGGGAAGCGGGCCTTCAGACCCTCCGGATCGCGCTCGACATAGCAGCCGGCGGCGACGACGCGCTTGGCCGGGTCGCGGCCTTTGAGCCGCAGGACCGCGGCCAGGGTCTCTTCGGCCTCGGAACGGGCCGGGCCGATGAAGCCGCAGGTGTTGACGACGACGACGTCCGCGTCGGCCGGCCGGGCCAGCGGGCGGTAGCCGGCCTTCTTCAGCGCGCCCAGCATGACCTCGCTGTCGACGAGGTTCTTGGCGCAGCCGAGCGTGACGAGGGCGACCGTCTTTCCGGCGCGCCGACCGCCCCGGGCGCCGCGCGTCGGACGGGTCAAGGATAGATCCTGTAGAGGAGCCGCGGGAAGGGGATCGTCTCGCGGATGTGCTTGATGCCGCAGATCCAGGAGACCATGCGCTCGAGGCCCATGCCGAAGCCGGCGTGGGGGACGCTGCCGTATTTGCGGAGGTCGAGATACCACTCGTAGGCCTCGCGGGGCAGCTTGTGCTCCTCGAGGCGCTTCTCGAGCAGGGCCGGATCGTGGATGCGCTGTCCGCCGCCGATGACCTCGCCGTAGCCTTCCGAGGCCAGGAAATCGACGCCCAGCACGACGTCCGGGTTCTCGGGGGCCGGCTGCATATAGAAGGCCTTGATGGCCGTCGGGAAGTGGGTGACGCAGACGGGCGAGGTGTAGAGCTCGGAGATGATGGTCTCCTCGGGGGACCCGAAATCGCCGCCCCATTCGATCGTCGAGCCCTTTTCGCGCAGGACCGGGACGGCCTCGTCGTAGGTCAGGCGCGGGAACGGCTTCCGGATCGCCTCGAGGGGCTTGGGATCGCGTTCCAGGGTCTCCAGCTCCAGACGGCGCTTGGCCAGGACCCGCTCCATGATGAACAGGATGAGGTCCTCGCCGAGGCCGATGATGTCCTGGAGCGTGGCGAAGGCCACCTCCGGCTCGACCATCCAGAACTCGATCAGATGCCGGCGGGTCTTGGATCTCTCGGCCCGGAAGGTCGGGCCGAAGCAGTAGACCTTGCCGAAGGCCATGGCCGTGGCCTCGTTGTAGAGCTGGCCGCTCTGGCTCAAATAGGCCTTCTGGTCGAAGTACTCGGTCTCGAAGAGCGTCGTCGTGCCCTCGCAGGCGCTCGGGGTCAGGATGGGCGTGTCCATGAGACGGAAGCCGCGGCCGTCGAAGAAGTCGCGGATGGCCTTGACGACCTCGGCCCGGACGCGCAGGATGGCGTGCTGCCGCGAGGA
>CAZNPB010000058.1:0-17374 GCA_964574895.1 uncultured Eubacteriales bacterium | reverse complement strand
TCCAGGTCTACCACCTCCTGCCCGAGTTCACCGCCCTCGAGAACGTCGCCTTCCCGCCCATGATCGGGGGGACGCCGCGGCGGGAGGCTTTCGAGCGGGCCCAGGAGATGCTCCGGGAGGTCGGCCTCGAGGACAAGGCCGGGTCCCGGCCGGGCCAGCTCTCGGGCGGCGAGCAGCAGCGGGTGGCCATCGCCCGGTCCCTCGTCAACGGGCCCTGCCTGCTCCTGGCCGACGAGCCGACGGGCAACCTGGACTGGAAGACGGGGGAGAAGGTCCTCCGCCTGGTCCTCGACCTCCACGCCCGCCGGGGACTGTCCTCCATTCTGGTCACCCACAACGAGAAGATCGCCCGCTTCTGCGACAAGGTGTACGTCATGGAGGCCGGGGCGATGAAACTCCAGGCCGGGTTCCCGAGTTAGCGATAAGGAGCGTCGGACCCCCGTCCCGGCCAGGCCCCGGTTTTGACCATTCCCGGCCGATATGGTATATGAAAGAAGGAATGTGGATATGACAAAACGCCTCCTCCTCCCCCTGGGGCTCCTGGCGCTCGTCCTCCTCCCCGCCGTCCTGGTCGCCCAGGAGCTCGTGGAGAAGATCGAGATCGCCGGCAACGACCGCGTCACCGCGGAGACGGTGCTCTACTACCTGACCATCCGGGAGGGGGACTACTACAACGCCGACCAGCTCCGGCGCGACTTCCGCGTCCTCTGGTCGACCGGCTTCTTTTCCGACATCCGCATCGAGGAATCGATCGGCTCCCGGGGCCGGATCGTCAAGATCGCGGTCCAGGAGAACCCGGTCGTCCGGGCCGTGACCTACAAGACGGGCAAGAAGGTCAAGGAAAAGGACATCGTCGACAAGCTCAAGGAGAAGGACCAGGCCATCCTGCCGTACTCCTACTACAGCCCCTACAAGGTCCAGCGCATCCGGGAGACCATCACCGACCTCCTCTACGAGAAGGGCCTGCTGGCCTCGAAGATCGACGTCGAGACCGTCCGCCAGGGCCAGAACGAGGTCGACGTCCAGTTCCGGATCGACGAGGGCCCCAAGCTGCGGGTCGGGGACGTCGTCTTCGAAGGCGGCACCAAGATCCTGCCCAGCACCCTCGAATGGTCGATGAAGAGCAACCGGCCCCACTCGCTGTTCAACTTCGTGGCCGGCAAGGACGTCTACAAGCAGAACAAGATCGAGGACGAGATCGAGGCCCTCAAGAAGAAGTACCAGGAGCTCGGCTACATGGAGGCCTCGGTCGGCCAGCCCCGGACGGAGGAATTCGTCCGCCGCTCCGTCCTGTTCAAGACCCAGAAGATGATGCGGCTGGTGTTCCCGGTCAACCCCGGCTACCGCTACCGCACCGGCGAGATCAAGATCGAGGGCAGCAAGGCCCTCAACGCCAAGTACCTCAGGAGCCTGGTCAAGCTGCAGCCCGGCGAGACCTACAGCACGAAGTTCCGGGAGAAGACCATCGACGCCATCGGCGAAACCTACCGCGACGGCGGCTACGTCTACGCCCAGATCATCCCCGTCGAGAACCTCGACCCCAAGAACAAGATCGTCAACCTGACCTTCAACGTCGTCGAGGGCGAGGTGGCCTATCTCAACCGGCTCGAGTTCCGGGGCAATACCTTCACCAAGGACAAGGTCATCCGCCGGGAGATGATCATCCGGGAGGGCGACCGCTTCAGCTTCGGCCTGTTCAAGAACAGCATCCTGCGCATCAAGCAGCTCGGCATCGTCGACCTGGAGAAGGATCCCGACATCAAGCCGGACGAGTCCGACCCGACCATGATGAACGTCCAGGTCAACGTCAAGGAGATGCAGCGCAACAACATCCAGTTCACGGCTGGCTACAGCGGCTACGAGGGAACCTTCCTGGCCTTCAGCTATTCGACGGTCAACTTCCTCGGCGCCGGCGAGACGCTGGAATTGAGCCTGCAGCAGGGCAAGCTGGTCAAGAACTACTCGTTCGGCTTCTCCGAGCCGTACCTCTTCGACAAGCCCATCACCGCCGGCTTCAACGTCTACAGCCGCAAGATCGACTACACGACCTACGCCCTCTACAAGCAGAACACCCAAGGCGTCGACCTGAGCCTGGGCACGCGCCTCTTCGGCATGTGGCGGGCCAACCTGACCTACACCGTCCAGCGCATCGAGATCGAGTACCCGACGGGGTCCTACTACTCCTCCTATTACGGGGCCGGGTCCGGCAAGTACTGGGAGAACTCGATCACGCCCCAGATCTGGCGGTCGACCATCGACAGCCCGCTGACGCCGACCCGGGGGACGTCCTACTCGGCCAGCCTCAAGTACGCCGGCAGCTTCCTCGGCGGCGCCGTCGACATGATCAAGCCCCAGTTCGAGTTCACCCACTACCGCCCGGTCCTCGGCAGCGGCCCCCGGGCCCACGTCATCGGCATCCACGCCCAGTACCAGTGGCTGCGGACCCTGCACGGCACCAAGATCCCGTACTGGGAGAAGTTCTTCCTCGGCGGCGAGCGGTCCATCCGCGGTTACGAGGTCTATTCGATCGGCCCCCGCGACGACAACGGCTACATGATCGGCGGCGACAAGGCCCTGACCCTCAACGCCGAGTACATCATCCCGGTCGGCGGTCCGCTGTACGCCATCTTCTTCTACGACCGCGGCCTGGCCGTGCCCTGGGGGACCTCGCTGGCCTGGAAGGACATGTACTCCTCGGTCGGCCTCGAGGCCCGGCTCTTCATCCCGGCCCTGCGGGTCCCGTTCCGGCTCATCTTTTCCTACAACAACAAGAAGATCTACGCCGACGACACCAATTTCGCGTTCCGCTTCGCCGTCGGCACGACGTTCTAGGAGGTTCACGACCATGAGACGATCCCTTCGGTCCTGCGCGCTCATCCCCGCCGCCCTGGCATTCCTGGCCGGGCTGGCCCCGGCCCAGGCCAAGCTGGCCACCCTCAACTCCCAGGAGGTCCTGGAGAAGTCGGCCGAGGGCAAGAAGGCCATCGCCGCCCTTCAGGCGGCCGATAAGAAGTACAGCGACGACATCACCCGGCTGGACGACCAGATCAAGCAGCTGCAGAACCGCCTGCAGACCCAGCGTCTGACCCTGACCGCCGAGGCGGCCGCCGGCATCCAGGCCGACATCCAGAGGAAGCAGACCGACCGGCAGCGGTCGGCCGAGGACGCCACCCGGTCCATGCAGCAGCTCCAGGCCACGACGCTGTCCAAGATCCAGGACGCCCTCATCCCCATCATCGAGCAGCTCCGCAAGGACCGCAGCCTCGATCTCATCTTCGACCTGGCCAAGAGCGGCACGGTCTTCGCCAATCCGGCCATCGACGTGACGGCCGAGATCGTCAAGCGCTACGACGCCCTGTCGGCCGCCCCGCCGGTCAAGAAGTGACGTCCGGGAGGAGGCGGACCGTGATCACCACCGAACAGATCATGCGGTTCCTGCCCCACCGGTTCCCCTTCCTGCTCGTCGACCGCGTTCTCGAGATCGTCCCCCGCAAGACCATCGTCGCTCTCAAGAACGTCACCTGCAACGAGCAGTTCTTCCAGGGCCATTTCCCGGAATGGAAGATCATGCCCGGCGTCCTCATCCTCGAGGCCATGGCCCAGGCCGGGGCCGTCCTCCTGTTCGGCTCCATCCCCGACCCGGAGACGAAGTTCGTCGTCTTGAGCAAGGTCGACAAAGCCAAGTTCAAGAGGATGGTCGTCCCCGGCGACCAGCTCCGGCTGGAGGTCGCCTGGACGCGGGAAAAGGCCCGGGTCTGCCAGATGAAGGGCCGCGCCCTCGTCGGGGACGAGGTGGCCGCCGAGGCGGAGATCTACGCCACCGTCCTCGACGTCTCCGAGGTCCGGCCGTCCTTTACCTGACGACCTTGATCAGCCGGCCGGCCGCGGGCACGGCCGCGGGCTCGAGGCCGTTGATGACCCCGAACGAGGGCCAGGACTTCTCCGGCACCCCCGCCTTCTTCAGGATGGCCTGCAGGCTGTCCGCGCCGTTGGCCTTGACCAGGGCCAGGCGCTGGGGCGCGCGGTTGATCTTCGAGGCGTCGGCGAGGTCCCGGAACGAGGCCACGACCTTGCGGAACTCCGGATCGTACTTGGCGTAGCCGCTGGCCGGGCTCATGGCCTGGAACGAGTAGACCATGTCGCCCTTCTTCAGGCAGGAGATCCTCATCTGGACCGGGGCCTGGTCCTGTTGGGCGATCGTGTAGGCCTGCTCATAACAAGCCAGGCCGTTGATCGTCGTCCGGTTTTCGCCCAGGAGCTTGCCGCCGGAATTGGCGATCTCCTCGGCCTGCTTCTTGAGGAACGCCTCGGGGCTGTCGGTCGACGCCCCTCCCTGCAGGATGATGCCCGCGTTCTGGTCCGCCGCCGCCAGGGTGACCCGGGACGGCATGTTCTCGACGGCCCAGCCCGCGGGAACGGCGAATTGGAAGCGCAGGCCGGGGTGGTAGAAGATCCCGTTCTCGACGTAGCCCTGGCGGGGGTCCTCGCCGTAGACGACGTTCTCGACCGTCCGGAGGTAGGCGTCGGGGTTGCGGGCCAGGGACCGGTCGGCCGGCTGCAGCAGGTTCCGCACGTGGGCGATGCGGTCGGCCGTCACGGGATGCGTGGACAGGAAGCCCGGCAGGGAGCTGCCCTGGCCGGACAGGTCGCCCATCTTCTGGAGGGCGGCGAAGGTCACGGCCATGTCGGCCGGGTCGTAGCCGGCCGCGCGCGAGTATTCGACGCCCAGGCCGTCCGACTGGTTCTCGTCGTCCCGGCTGTATTTCAGGAAGAGCACCTGGAGCCCCGCCCCGGCCAGTCCGGCGTACTTGGCGAACTGCTTGCTGACGACGCTGCCGACCGCCAGACCGACCTGGGCCACCTGGGCTTTGCTCATCTGGCTCATCGAGTGGCGGGCGTTGACGTGGCCGATCTCGTGCCCGAGCACGGCGGCCAGCTCCGCCTCCGAGCTCATCATGGCCAGGATGCCGCGGGTGACGTAGACCGATCCCCCGGGCACGGCGAAGGCGTTGACGACCGGGCTGTCGAGGACGGTGAAGCGCCAGGGCAGGTTGGGCCGCTGCCCCTTGGCCGCCAGGGCCTTGCCCAGGCGGTCGACGTAGGCCGTCAGGGCCTTGTCGTCGTAGACCCCGTAGGTCGCCGCGACCTCGGCGTCCGTCTGCTGCCCGAGCTGGATCTCCTGGTTCTCGGAATAAAGCATGAACTCCTTCTTGCCGGTCACGGGATTGACGGCGCAGGCGACGATCGCCGCGACCAACAGGACCAGGGCCGTAAGGCGTGTCCGTTTCATCATCGGAACCTCCCGAGTCATTTTAAGGTGAAGAAGGCGTCTTCCAGGCCGGTGTTGACGGCCACCGACGCGATCGTGACGCGCTGGACCTCGGTCCCGTCATGGAGCGTGCGCAGGGCGTGGGGGACCATCGTGCCGGCGACGGGGCGGTAGTCGGTCGTGAACGTTTCGGCCTCCACCTCGGCCCCGGTCTGATCGAAAGACCGCGATCGCGTCCTGTAGGGGAGGAACGTCTCCGGATCGAGGTCGTAGACGGTCTTGCGGCCGTCCCGGTGCGTTTGTTCGAGGACGACGTAGTCCCGGCCCTCGAAGGCGGCCTTGGGCTTCAGCGCGTAGGTGACGCCGGCCCGGACGGGATCGAGCAAGGCCAGGGTCTCGCCGGCCTGGCGGGCCAGCTCCCGGGCCAGGAACTCGGGCATCTCTTCCGTCGCTCCCGTCTGGGGGTTGGTGACCCAGCCCTTGCGGCCGTCGAAGGCCTGGACGATGGTCATGCCGGCGTCGGCGATGGTGACGTCCAGGCGCATCTTGTCGGGCTCTTTCTGGTAGATCGTGAGCGGCACGGTGATGCCGTATTGGACCAACTCGGCCGTCCCGGAGACCGTGGTGTCCACGATGGCGCCGAGGGCCTTGCGTCCGCCCAAAGCGGCGACGAGCTTTTCGACCACCGCCAGAGCTTCCTTGCCGCCCGCGGCCGCCGCCGCTTTCTGAGCCGGGACGGGCGTCGCGAGGAGAGCGGCCAGCAGGCCGGCGCCGAGGAATCCGATCGCAATTTTTTTCATCGAACCCTCCGCTGGGGGATCGTGCCGATTGTAAGCTAAAGTCCGGGACTTGCCAAGTTCCCCTAAGACCGGGCCGTCGGCGTCGGCCGTGATTAGTCTTCGTCAGGCGAGACTGCTTAGCCAAAAAACACCGAATAAATGCCCTTTCGCAATTTATTTATAATTAATAAGATAGTCTATCATTAAACAAAATAATGTCCAAAAAAAGAACAGTCAAATCTAGCCAAGCGCAATAAAACGCTTGACTTACAGATAAATTCTGTGATACAATTGATATGTACATAAATAGGACATATCGTGTCTCGCAGATTGGCCCTTCTTACCTGCGCGAGCTTCGGCCGCGAGATCCAGGCCCTCCAGTCCTGCCCCGATTTCGAGGACGTCCAATTCCTGACCCAGCCGTCCGTCTGCGATATGACCGCGGCCCGCTGGCCCGGGCTCGGCGACGCGGCGGCCGCCTGCGCCGGAAAGGGCTGTTCGATCGGCCTCCTCGGCGGCTATTGCCTGTCCGGGGTCGCCCGCGAGTCCGGGCTCGACGGGACCTGCCGCCTCTACCGCGAAAGCCAGTGTCACGAGTGGGTCGCGGACAAGGTCGTCCTGGACCGCCTGCTTCAGGACGGCGCTTTGCCGGTCCTGCCGGGCTGGCTCAAGGATTGGGAGGCCCATGTCGACGGCCGTTGGCCCGGCGACCGCAAGGCCGCCCTGTCCTATTTCCGCGCCGCGGCCCGGAAGATCGTCCTGCTCGATACGGGCGCGGCGCCCGGCGTCGACCGCGAGCTCCGCTCGTTCGCCCGCTTTCTCCGGATGCCTTTCGAGACCCATCCGGCCGGCCTGGGCCACTTCCGGCTGGCCCTGGCCCGGATCGTCCTGGCTTGGCGCCTGGAGACCCTCCGGACGGAGAGCTCCGACCGGTTGGCCCTGGCCCGGGACCAGCTCGTCGATTATGCCCGGGTCAGCCGGCTGATCGACGCGGTGGCCGAGGCCAAGGACCCCGGCGCCGCCCAGGCCGCAGTCGTCGAGCTCTTCCGCAACACGCTGGCTCTCCGGGAGGCCGACTTCCATCCGTTCGCCTCCCTGGCCGGCCGGCCCGAGCCCGAAGGGTCGCCCTTGGACCGCATCCTGGCCCTCAACGCGGACCTGGCCTGGTCGGACGACGGGGCCAGGGCCTTCGTCAAGGTCGCCGCCGGCCGCGAGATCCTGGGCGTCCTGGAGCTCGCCGGGCTCGGCGGGCCGGGCCGCGACGGCCGCGCGATCGAGCTGGCCTCCGCCGCGGCCAAGGTGGCCGGCGTGGCCCTGGCCAACGTCCGGGCCCGCCTGGATCTCGGGGCGGAGCGTGAAAGGGCCGACGCCGCTACGGCCGCTCTGGCCTCCGGCGCCGAGATGATGGCCAGAACCTTCAGCTATCCCCTCGGCACCTACCGGACGACGCCCCAGGGCCGGATCGTCGAGGCCGCGCCGCAGCTGGCCCGCATGCTCGGCTATCCGGACGTGGCGGCGCTCAAGGCGGTCGATTTCTGGGACCTCCACAAGGACCCCCGCGACCGCGACAACAAGCAGGCCTATCTCGATTCGACCTCGATGATCGGGCTGTTCGAGTGCCAGCTCAAGCGGGCCAACGGGACGACCCTGTGGGTCGAGGACTCCTGCCGCGCCGCCAAGGACGACCACGGCCGGGTCCTCTTCTACGACGGCGTCATCGAGGACATCAGCGAGAAGAAGCGGATCAAGCTGGAGCACGACTGGGTCGTACGCCTGCAGGCCGCGGTCGGGGAGGTCTCGGAGCGGCTGCTGTCCCCGGCCCCGATCGGGGAGATCTCGCAGCTCGTCCTCGACGAAGCCCGCCGGCTGACCTCGAGCCCGTCCGGCTTCGTCGGCCACGTCGACCGGAAGACGGGCGGCCTCGCGCCCGCGGCCATGACGCCCGACGCCCGGGAGATGGCCGCGGCCCACGGAGCCTCCGTCGAGCGCTTCCACGAGGGCTCGGGCATGTGGCGCTGGGTGCTCGAGGAACGACGGGCCATCGTGACGACCATGCCCAGCCTGGACCCTCGCTACCGGGGCCAGCCCGAATGGCACCTGCCGGTCGGCCCCTTCCTGGCCGTCCCGGCCATCATGTCGGACGCCATCGTCGGCCTGGTCGTCGTCGCCAACGCCGAAAGCCCCTACCTCGAGCGCGACCTCAAGGCCGTCGAACGCCTGGCCCAGCTCTACGCCATCGCCGTCCAGCGGAACCGCCAGGAGGACGAGCTGCGCGACCTCTCGCTCGTCGACGAGCTGACCCGGGTCTACAACCGCCGCGGCTTCTGGACGCTGGCCGAGCAGCAGGTCAAGGTCGCCCACCGCTCCCGCAAGGAGATGACCCTCTTCTACGCCGACCTGGACGACCTCAAGAAGATCAACGACTCGCTCGGGCACGAGGAGGGCGACGCCACCCTGGCCGAGGCCGCCGATCTGCTGCGGGACGTCTTCCGCGATTCGGACATCATCGCCCGCATCGGCGGCGACGAGTTCGTCGTCCTGGCCATCGACATCGCCGAGGGCAAGGCGGCCGCCCTGGCCCGCCGTCTCCGCGACCGGGTCCAGGCCCGCAACGCCGAGCCCGGGCGCGCCTACCCGCTGACGTTCAGCGTCGGCCTCGGCCGGTACGATCCGGAGCGGCCCTGTTCCCTCCAGGAGCTGCTGACGGAGGCCGACCGGCAGATGTACCGGGATAAGACGGCGAAGAAGGCGGCCGCGGCGCGGGCCTGACGGGCCCGCCCGGCGTCAGTTCCGGATGCCGTACTTGGCCAGCTTGTTGTAGAGCGTCGTCCGCGAGATCGACAGGATCTTGGCCGTCTGCCGCAGGTTCCCCTTGGTCACCTTCAGGAGATAGGCGATGTAGTCCCGCTCCAGCTCGTTCAGGCTCGAGAGGCGGCCGTGGCCGGCCAGGGCCACCGCGCCCTCGGGCGGGATGTAGTCGCGGAGATACTTGGGCAGGTTGGCGACGTCGAGGAAGTCCTTCTTGCAGAGCAGGACGGCGCTCTCCAGGACGTTGGCCAGCTCGCGGACGTTGCCCGGCCAGGCGTATTTCAGGAACAGCTTCTGGACCTCGCGGGCGACGCCGCGGACGCTCTTGGAGAACTTCTCGTCGGCGGCCTGGACGAAGTGGCGGACCAGGAGCGGGATGTCCTCGGGCCGCTCGCGCAGGGGCGGCAGCTCGATGACGACCTTGTTGAGGCGGTGCAGGAGGTCCTCCCGGAACGTGCCGGCCCGGACCATCTCGCCCAGGTCCCGGTTGGTCGCGGCCAGGATGCGGACCTCGACCGTCGTGCTCTCGCCGGCCCCCAGGGGCCGGAACTCGCGGCTCTCGAGGACGCGGAGCAGCTTGGCCTGGACGGCGGCCGGGACCTCGGCGATCTCGTCGAGGAAGATGGTCCCGCCGTCGGCCTCCTCGAACAGGCCGCGCTTGTCCTTGTCGGCCCCGGTGAAGGCGCCTTTCTTGTAGCCGAAGAGCTCGGATTCGAACAGGTTCTCCGGGATGGAGGCGCAGTCGCAGACGACCAGGGGACGGTCCTTGACCGGGCTCAAGCCGTGGACGGCCCGGGCCACGACCTCCTTGCCCGTGCCCGTCTCGCCGGTGATGAGGACGCTCGAGAAGTATTTGGCGATGTTCTCGATCAGCGAGAAGATCTCGAGCATGGTCGGGTTGCGGCTGATCAGCCCTTCGAAGGCGTATTTGCGCTCCAGCCGCTTTTCGAGATGGAGCGTCTCCCGGCGGAGGTCGCGCTTGCGGGAGATGCGGCGCAGGATGTCGCCGAGGATGTCGCGCTCGTAGGGCTTGGGCACGTAGTCGGTGGCCCCGGCGTGGACGACGTCGAGGACGGCCTCGCGCCCGAGGGGCTGGCCGCCGACGAGAACGTCGACGAGGGCGTCGGCCTTCTTGATCCTCTTCATGATCAGGAGGCCGGCGGCGGGCGGGTCCCCGGCGTCGACGAGGACGACCCGGATGCCGTTCTCCCGGATGACGTCGAGATAGGAGTCGCCGGTCTGGGCGAAGAAGACGTTGAAATCCTCGGCCACGGGGGCCTTCTTGACGGACTCGTAGAGCGGGAAATCGTCCGAGATGATCAGGAGATTGATCTGCGCGTCCATCGGTGGCCGCCCCGGAGCTGCGGCGGCGCGCTTATCTTAACATAAGACGAGAGGGGGTCAAACTTAAACTTTTCGGCCGCCCGTCAGGACCCGCTCCGGCCGGGGCGCGGCCGGACGAGCGTGATGCGCGGCCGGTCGCGGACCTCCTCCTCGATCCGGACGACCGGGGCCGCGGCCCCCTCGAGGTACTTGACGTGGGCCCGGAGGTAGGCCAGGCCCTGGGCGCACAGGAACTCGAGCCAGTCGCCGGTCGCTGTCTCGTCCATGAGCTCGGGGGTCTGCTCGCTGAACGTGGCCCGGGTCCGCGGCGTCATCCGGGCCTCGACCGGGCCCCGCCGCCGGGCGTAGATGTTGACACCGTTGGCGACCTCGAGGGCGTCCATGTGCGGCGCCCAGCGGGCGGCCCAGCGCGCGTAGCGGTCGTACAGCCGCTTGTTCGAGGCGGCGCTGGCCGGATCGGCGTCGATCTCGGCCGCGACCAGCTTTCTCAGGGCCTCGGCTTCCCGGCGGTGCTCCTCGTAGACCGGCAGCCGCAGGGATTCGAAATAGGCGAACCAGCCCTTGGGGATCCAGTAGTCGCGGAACAGGTACGGCGTATAGTTCGAGAACGGCTGGACCCATTCGTGGGACGGATAGCCGTGGAGGTTGAGGACGATGTCCGGCGCCCAGCGGTCGTAGAGCCGGGCCCGGACGGCGGCCTCCGGCAGGACCGGCCGGCTGCCGGTCTGATAGCCCATGTCGACGCCCAGGGCGCCGTAGCGGCCGGCGTGGAGGCTGTGGAAGGGCTCGTTGACGGCCATCGCGGCGGCCAGGGCCGCCCCGTCCGGATTCTCCACGGGCTCGAAGACGAAGCTCATCTTCTTGAGCGCCTCACGCGCGGCCGGGTCGCGGGCCAGGATCTCGGCGAACCGCAGAAGGTAGTTGGTCGACGAGACCTCGTTGGCGTGCTGGCGGGCGACGACCTGGAGGCTCGGCTTGACGGTGACCAGGCGGGGCAGGGAGACGTACCGGTCGACGGGCAGGAAGAGCTCGAGCACCGGGACCTCGCGGCCTTCGAACGAGCGGCCGCCGGTGTAGGCGCGCACGCCGGCCAGGCGGCCGAGGCGGCGGACGAGGTCCGCGGCCCGATCCGGCGGGATGATGTCGCGGCTGGGGACCAGGGGCCGGCCGTCCGGGAGCGGCGCCGGGGCCGTTCCGGGCGGGGCGGCCGGCGGGGCGGCCACCGGCCAGCGCTCGTCCTTGGTCCGGTCCTGCCAGCGGGCCCGGAGCGTGAAGCCGTCCAGGCCGGGGTAGCGGGGCGGATCGGCGATCCGTCCGTCCTCTGCCAGGCGGCGGCCGGTCGCGGCGATCTCGAGGAAGGCCAGATAATCGGCCTCCTTCTCCCAAACGGTCTCGAAGACCACGTCGGCGACGCGGCCGGTCCGGCCGTCGTAGGCGAGCTCGACGGCCCGGATCTCCTTGGGCTTGAGGACCGGGAAGACCGAGGTCCGCCGGACCTCCTCGCCGCCCCGGCCTTTCCAGCGCAGGACCACCTGCGGGGCCGGGGCCGGCCAATCCTCCAGGACGATCCGGGCCGAGGCCGGGCCGCCCTCGAGCGAAGGGTGGAGGGAGGGGAAGACGTTGCCGGGGGCCGAGGACCGCGAGGTGTCGGCCGCCGCGTCGTCGGTCTCGGGATCGAAGCGGGTCAGGCCCCGCAGCAGGTCCAGGGTGTCGAAATAGATCTCGTCGTGGATGGCTTCGAGCGACGAGACCATTTCCTGGTCCAGGCCGATCCGGAAGTCCGGCTCGCTGGCCCGGAGGTCGACCAGCAGGCGCTTGAAATAGGGCTGCTTGGAGAAGGTCGGCGCGCCCCCGCTCTTCTGCCGGACGTGGGCCACGACCGCGGCCAGGGCCTCGGTTTGGTAGAAATCCCAGAACTTCTCGAGATCTGTGGCCACGGGCCGGTCGCAGACGACGGTGCCGCCGGCGACGACGCGCAGCCAGCCCGTGGTCGCCACGGCCGTGCCCCACTCCGGCAGGACGGCCGCGAGCGGGACGGCCCGCGTCCGCGGCGTGAAGCGGTCGGCGAAGACCGTCCGTCCCGCGGCGTCGACGGCGTCCACGGCGTAGACCGGTCCGCCCGGATCGGCCTTCTCGAAGACGACGCGGTCGACCGGGATCCCCAGGTCCCGGGCCAGGATCTCGTCGACCGGGTAGAGCTCCTGGAGCCAGCGGCCGGGCTCGGCGTAGGCGCGCTTGGCCCGGGTCAGGTCCTCGGGGGCCTCGGCGAAACGGACGGTCAGGCCTTCGACGCCGCGGCCCTTGAGGGCCGGGAGCACCTTTTCGACCAGCCAGAAATAGCCGGGCTTGTAAGCGGACAGCACCTCGACCTTGGCGGCGGGGAAGCCGGCCGCCGCGAGGAAGGCCAGGACCTCGTCCCGGACCCGGGCCCGGACGGCCGGCGACTCGCTGACGCCCAGGCTGACCTCGACGGCCCCGCCCTTGCCGGCGCCGTCGATCAGGGCCGGCAGCCGTTCCTTGAGCGCGGCTTTGGCGTCATCGACCTCCCAGCCGAACGACATCTCCTTTTCGTAGACGGTCCGGGCGGCTTTGAGCGAGGTGACGCGGACCGTTACGGGGGCCCGGCCCGCGGCGCGGCCGAGGGCGGCCCGGACGGCCTCCTCGAAGGGGGCGTTGGCGGCCGGCAGGACGAGCTCGGCCTCGACCGATCCGAGGTCGCGCCCCTCGATCTCCGCGGCCGCCTTTTCGACGGCCGCCATCAGGAAGGCCTCGGCGCCGCCCTTGTCGCCGGTCCGCAGCCGGTCGACGTCGGCGGCCAGGTCGGCCAGCTGCGGGTTGCCCTCGCCGTACTCGGCGAAGTAGGGGAAGGTCCGGGCCAGATAGGACAGGGTCCGGTCGAGGCCGGCGGCGTCGGCGCCGCGGACGACGGCGGCCGACGACTTGCCGAACGCCTTGGGCACGATACGGACGGCCCCGGCTCCGGCCGGGAGGACCGGGGCTGGCAGCTGCCCGGTCTTTTCCAGGTCGTCCGTCAGGGCGTTAGCGCCGACGAGGAGGGGACAGGCCAGGGCCCGGCGGCTCTCGATCTCCCGGTCCGCCATGACGATAGGGAAGGAGGCCCCGGCCGTGCCCAGGACCAAGCGGCTGGCCAGCTCGGCCAAGCCAGGCCCGGGCGTGCCGCGGGGCGCGACGATCACGGCGTCGAGGCCATCGGGGATGCCGTCCTTGTCCTGGTCGCCGTAAGCGGCCTTCGTGGAATAGAGCCCGAGGAGGTCGAACTCCTTGCCCGTCGGATCGGCGGCCGGGCGCTCCTTGAACCGCGGCGTCAGCAGCCGCTTCGAGGCGCCCGTGCGCGGCAGGACGACCTTGGAGACGGCGGCGCCGGCCCGCAGCTCGAAGGTCAGCGCGGCGCAGCCCGGGTAGGACAGGATCGCGGTGCGCTCCCCCCGCCGCTGGCCGGCCGCGAGCGCCAGGAACGCCTCTTCGGCCTTCCGTCGCCCGGCTTCCTCGGCGAAGCGGACTTCGATCGTCAAGTCCTTGATCTGGCCCTGTTCGAAGGACAGGGCTTCGAGCCCGTCCGAGACGGGCCCGGCCGCGGGGAATTCATAGAGGGCCTCGCGCACGGCCGTCGACCGGCTCTCCAGGCCGGCCGCGGCCAGGAAAGCCGCCAGGTCCTTTTCCAGCGCTTCATAGGTCGCCCCCGCCTCGCGGCCCCAGATCTCCCAGAAGTAGGGCCAGCGGAGGAAGAAGGCCCGACCGGCGCGGAGCAGCGTCTCGTCGGAGCCGGCCAGGCAGGCCAGGCCCGTCCGGCCGCCGCCTTCGAACAGGACGATCCGGCCCTGGTTCGCCGCCAGCGTCAGGGGCGCGATGGCCCGGGCCTTCAGGGCTTCGCGGACCGCGGCCAGGTCGCCGCCGAGGAAGACGGGGAAGGAGGCCGCCCCAAGGCCGGCGAGATCGGATTCGCGGCGCAACAGATCGAAGTCGACGGCCAGGCTCTCGAAGTTGACGCGGGCGGCGATATCGGCGGCCAGGAGCATCGCGGCCCGGGACGGCGCGTCGGGGACGACGATCGTCAGGACCGGTCTTTCGGGGAAGCCGTCGCCGTCGAGATCGAGCACGGCCCGGCCCGGCAGGAACAGTCGGGACAGGCTGTCGGTCCCCGACCCGGCGAGGCCGAGGGGGGCGAGGGAGAGGACCGCGCAGGCGGCGAGAAGGGCTTTTTTCATGGACCGGCCTCCGTCGACGATTCGGCCGGATTCTACCACATTCGCGGCTTTCCCAGGATCCGGGAAGCGGCCGGCGGCTAGCCGTCACGGAGGAAATGCGGCCGCTCAAGCCCCATATCTTGTGCGGTTCGGGCCAGGACGTAGCACCCCTTGAATATCCGCTTGACAAGGCTTTTTTCATCCGCTAGCATGGTACCGTCCAAGCAAGTCAGCGGGTTCCTTATGAAGTTCGATAAATTCAAGTACATCTTTATTCTGTTCGTCGGGTTCTTTTTCTTCGGGGGGATCCCTGTCGAGTTCGGGACCGAGGGGGCCTTTTTCCACGGTTATATGATCCCCAAGCCCCTGATCCGGGTCGGGCTGGGCACGAACCTCAAGGACATCCGCATCCGGTCCTCCTCGGGCATGAAGATCTACGAGGTCAACACCGGCTACCGGGTCATCGCCGACGACGCCGCCGAGGCCGAGATCAAGGGCGCCGCCGAGAAGCTGACCGAAAAGTTCGTCATCCTCCTGGCCCACGCCAAGGAGCGCCAGGAGGCCGACCAGATGGCGGCTGGCGTTCAGGCCAAGTTCGGCGGCCGGGTCTCCGTGGCCGAGGACCGCGCTGCCGACGCGGGCGGCGTCCTGGAGGTTAAACTCGGCGATTTCCCGACCCGCGGCGCCGCCCTGGCCAAGGTCGCCCAGCTCAACGACGCCGGCTATCGGGACGTCTGGATCGAGCGCGAGGAGATCGTCGAGGAGCCGTCGCGGCCGATCTGGATGATCGTGGCCAACGAGCTCAAGTCGCTCGACCGCGATTCGGAGCTCTACTTCATCCCGGCCAACGCCCAGAGCTACCTGACGCTCAACGGCCGGGGCTACCGCGGCTTTCTGGTGATGAAGGGCACGCCGCGCGGGCTGGTCATCGTCAATTACCTCAACCTCGAGGACTACCTCAAGAGCGTCGTGCCCGGCGAGCTGTCGCCCGGGCAGTTCAACGCCCTCGAGGCCCTCAAGGCCCAGGCTGTGGCCGCCCGGACCTACGCGCTCAAGAACATGGGCCAATTCGAGCACTTCGGCTACGACCTCGTCGATACGCCGCGCTCCCAGCTCTACATGGGCATGGCCTCCGAAGACCCGTTGAGCTCCAGGGCCGTCGAGGAGACCAAGGGCGAGGTCGTCCGCTACAAGGGCGAGCTGATCAACGCCCTCTACACCAGCACCTGCGGCGGCCGCACCGAGGACGCCGAGAAGGTCTTTTCGGGCCGGCCCGTGCCCTATCTCAAGAGCGTCGATTGCGCCTCGGAAAAACAGAAGGAATGGCAGATCGAGGCCCGGACCCCGGTGGCCCCGATCCTCGTCGACGGGCGCAACGCCAGCCTCGACGTGGCCCTGCTGGTCGGGCTGGGCATCGTCCCCATGGGGGCGGAGCCTCTCGATTTCCATAAGGACGCGACCTTCGACGAGGCCGTCGAGTGGATCAGGGACGCGCGCCGGCTGGTCGGCGTCCGGGACCGGGGCTTCGTGCCCGATTCCTCGATCTTGAGCTTCGTCAGCCTGTCCCGGCTGCTGGTCGAGGCCTTCGGCTGGAAGGACCGGGTCGAGGAGCTGCTCCTGCCCGGCGAGGTCGATTTTATCCTCCGGGACCTGCCCCAGGTCCAGGGGGCGGACCGCCGGCCCATGGCCTACGCGCTGCAATCCGGGTTCTTCCCGCACTCGGTCCGGACGGGCGACCCCCTGCGGCCGGTCGGCCGCGCCGAGCTGGCCATGGCCCTGGCCCGGATCGTCAAGGACCAGAAGGATTTCTTCAGGACCGGCGCCTTCCGGGCGGCCGGCAAGGGCGCCATCGAGGTCGGCCAGGACTTCGACCGGCGGACGCTGGCCCTGTCGAACCACGTCCGCCTGCTGCGGACGGTCGAGGGCGAGACGAGCTTCGCCACCAAGCTCGTCCTGCTCGGCGGCGAGAACGTCCGCTGGCTCGAGCGGGAAGGCCAGGTCGCCTACCTCGAGGTCTTCTATCCGCCGAACTCGAACGTCCTCGACCGGTCCTCGCGCTTCAACCGCTGGGAGGTCCGCAAGTCCCGCCAGGAGCTCGAAAAGCAGCTCAGCCAGTCCTACGCCCTCGGCCCCCTGGTCGATGTCGACGTCAAGAAGCGGGGCGATTCGGGGCGGGTGACGGACCTGACCTTGACCGGGGCGGGAGCCAGCGCCGAGGTGCGCGGCTTCCAGATCCGGGCCGCCCTGGGCCTGCGCGACACCCTGTTCGTCATCGACCGGACCTATGACGAGGAGGGCCGCGTCGACCAGTTCACCTTCTCCGGGCGGGGTTGGGGGCACGGCGTCGGGCTGTGCCAGGTCGGCGCCTATGGCATGGCCGTGGCCGGGGCCCGGTACCAGGTTATCCTCAAGAAGTACTACACCGGCGTCAAGATCGACAAGATCTATTGACGGGCCGGCCCCTTCCTTCACGGGGGACGCGGATGGACGTCCCTCGCCGCCGCTCCGAGACGCCGTCCGGCCCAAGCCGCGATTGAGCATTGGCGCCGGAAGTTGTGCTATATTGGGCGCGCCGTCCGAAGCCCCGTCATGGACCCGGGCGCAAAAAAGTATGGAGGACGAAATGAAAACGAAGAAAGCCCTCGACGCCAAGAAGAAGGAGGCCCGGGAGCTCCAGACCCCGGCCTCGGGGATCTTCTTCACCGTGAAGGATGTCCTCTATGAGGGCGCGTCCAAGTTCCAGAAGATCGAGATCGTCCGCAACAAGGACTACGGCCGGGTCCTGTTCCTCGACGGCCTGGTCCAGACGACCGAGCGCGACGAGTTCTACTACCACGAGATGCTCGTCCATCCGGCCCTGGCCTCCCATCCGCGTCCGGCCCGCGTGCTGATCATCGGCGGCGGCGACGGGGGAGCGCTGCGCGAGGTCCTCAAGCACCCGGTCAAGAAGGCCTGGCTGGTCGAGATCG
>CAZNPB010000057.1:0-17953 GCA_964574895.1 uncultured Eubacteriales bacterium | reverse complement strand
TCTCGTCCTCGGCCGCTGGATCATCCGCAACACCGCCTTCCGTCACGGCGCGGTGGCCACCTTCACGCCCAAGCTCGAGGAGGGCGTCGCCGGGAGCGGGCTGCATTTCCACCTGGAGCTCGAGAAGGACGGCCGCAACGCCATGCGGGGCGCCGACGGCAAGCTCTCGCTCGAGGCCCGCAAGCTCATCGGCGGGCTCTGCGAATACGCCGATTCCCTGACCGCCTTCGGCAACACCGTCTCCTCGGCCTACCTCCGCCTGGTCCCGAACCAGGAGGCGCCGACCCGGATCTGCTGGAGCGACCTCAACCGCAGCGCCCTCATCCGCGTCCCGCTCGGCTGGACCGACGCCGCCGGGCTGGCCCGCCGGGTCAATCCGGCCGAGACGGGCGAGTTCGTCGACGAGAAGGGCGGGCGCCAGACCGTCGAGATCCGCAGCCCCGACGGCAGCGCCATCATCCACCTGACGCTGGCCGGCATCGCCATGGCCGCCAACTGGGCCTTCGGGGGCGACAGGTCGCTGTTCAAGGACTCCGGGCCGCTCGAGCTGGCCGACAACCTGTACGTCAAGGGCAATATCTTCGCCGACCCCGAGCTGCTCAAGCGCCTGCCGGTCCTGCCGGCCAGCTGCGTCCGGTCGAGCCGGGTGCTGCTCGAGAAGCGCGCCCTCTACGAGCGCGACGGCGTCTTCCCGCCCGGCGTCGTCGACTATATCGCCCGCCGGCTCGAGGCCGAGGACGACGAGCACATGAACGCGCGGCTGGCCGACCTGCCGGCCCACGACCGGCTCCACGAGATCCGCAAGATCATGCACAAGGACCTGCACAAGCATTGAGGCGGCCGTGGGCGCGGACGCGATGACCTCCCGGGAACGCTGGCGGGCCCTGTTCGCGCGTCAGAAGCCCGACCGCGTGCCGGTCGACTACTGGGCCACGCCGGAGTTCGACGCCAAGCTCATGGCCCGCCTCGGCTGCCGCACCCGGCGCCAGGCCCTTGACCGGCTCGGCGTCGACTACGAGGTCCGGCTCCAGCCCGTCTACGCCGGGCCGCGCCGGCCCCGCATGCAGGACGAGTTCGGCCGGCGCTTCCGCAGCGTCGGCTACGGCCCGGGCGCCTATCGCGAATGCATCCACAATCCTCTGGCCCGCTTCGCCTCGGTGGCCGAGATCGAAAAGGCCTATGTCTGGCCGACGGCCGATTGGTGGGACTTCGGCGGCATCGCCGGCCAGGCCCGCCGCAACCCGACCCACCCCCTGCGGGGCGGCGGCTCGGAGCCCTTCCTCATCTACAAGGAGCTCCGGGGCATGGAGCAGGCCTATGTCGACCTGGTCGAAAACCCGGAGATCGTCCATTATTGCCTGGACAAGCTCTTCGGCCTGGCCTACGACTGCGCCGTCCGCATCTACGAGGCGGCTCCGGGCCGGGTCGACATCTCCTACATCGCCGAGGACATGGGCGGCCAAACGGACCTGATGATCTCGGTCCGGCACATCCGGGAGTTCCTGCTGCCGGGCATGAAGCGCATGATCGACCTGGCCCATCAAGCCGGCGCCTACGCCTTCCACCACAACGACGGCAGCTGCTGGCGCATCATCCCGGACATGATCGGCCTGGGCATCGACCTCCTGAACCCGCTCCAGTGGCGCTGCCCGGGCATGGAGAGGGAGCGGCTCAAGGCCGAGTTCGGGCCCCGCGTCGTCCTGCACGGCGGCATGGACAACCAGTACACCCTGCCTTTCGGGACGGTCGACGAGGTCCGGCGCGAGGTCGAGGACAACCTGCGCCTTCTGGGGGAGGGGGGCGGCTACATCCTGGCCCCCTGCCACAACATCCAGGTCCTGACGCCCGTGGAGAACGTCCTGGCCATGTACGAGGCGGCCCGCGAGCTCGGGCGCTCCTAGGAGCGCCCGTTCCGCACGGCGCCGGTCAGGCCCGGCGGCGGGCCTCGAAATCGGGGACCAGGCGCTTCCACAGATCGTCGAACCGGCCCCGCAGGCCGGCGTAGAGCGCGGCGTGGCCGGGGTCGGGATCGACGACGGACCGGCCCGTGGCCACCCAGCGGTCGGCGAGGTCCGCGAGGGCGACCTTCTCGCCGGCGGCCGAGTGCCGGTTCCAGACCGCTTGGAGGGCGGCCCCGTAGGCCGCCGCCTCCGGTTCTTTCAGGGTCACGACCGGCGTCCCGAAGACGTCGGCCGCGATCTGGAGCCAGAGCCGGCTCTTGGCCCCGCCGCCGGTGGCCCGGATCCCGGTCGGCTTCAAGCCCAGCTCCTTCATGCGGCCGAAGCCGTAGCCCAGGTTGAGCACCGCGCCCTCCATGACCGCCCGGGCGATGTGGCCGGCCTCGAAGGTGCCGCGATCGAGGCCGAACAGGACGGCGCTCGAGAAGGGCAGGACCGGCACGCGCTCGCCGGCGACGAAGGGCAGGAAGAGGAGCCCGCCGGCGCCCGGCCCGCCGCGCCGGGCCAGCCGCTCCAGCTTGGCGTTGTCCAGGCCGAAGAGCGACTTGACGATCTCGGTCGTATTGGTCACGTTCATCGTGCACAGGAGCGGCAGCCAGCCGCCGGTGCTGTCGCAAAAAGCGGCGATCTCGCCGGCCGGGTCGACGAAGGGCCGGTCGAAATAGGCGTACACGGTCCCGGACGTGCCCAGGCTCATGGTGCAGACGCCGGGGACGACGTTGCCCGTGCCGATCGCGCCCATCATGTTGTCGCCGCCGCCGGCCGCGACGAGGACGCGGCCGAAGCCGAAGCGCGCGGCCAGGTCTTTCCTCATCTCGCCGACGGGCTCGGCCGGGGGAGATAGCGGCGGCAGCTTGCCGGCCAGGTCGGGGTCGACGGCGGCGACGGCCGCCTCGTCCCAGCGCCGCGTCCGGATGTCCATCAGGCCGGTGCCCGAGGCGTCGCCGTATTCCATGTGGAGCCGGCCCGTCAGCCGGTAATTCAGGTAGTTGTGGGGGAGAAGCACGGTCGCCAGCCGGGCGTAGCGCCCGGGTTCGCGACGCTTGAGCCAGAGGATCTTCGGGGCCGTGAAGCCCACGGCCGGGGCCAGG
Organism: uncultured Eubacteriales bacterium; assembly: GCA_964574895.1. Taxonomy (GTDB): domain Bacteria; phylum Acidobacteriota; class Aminicenantia; order Aminicenantales; family Saccharicenantaceae; genus RBG-16-66-30. The sequence goes on along the minus strand of CAZNPB010000057.1, from coordinate 14,904 downwards.
CCGAGCCGGGCGATGGCCCGGTCTTTTCCGCCCAGGGCGGCGATGATCTCGTCCGTTTCCGCGATGGTCGCCGTGTCGTTCCACAGCTTGGCCGGCCGGATGACCCGGCCCTTGGCGTCGAGCGGGACGAAACCGTGCTGCTGGCCCGAGACGCCCAAGGCGACCACTTTGGCCGGATCGACGCCGGCCGCCTTGAGGGCGGCGGCCAGGGCGCGTTCGAGGGCCCTCATCCAGACCGCCGGGTCCTGCTCGCTCGCACCGGGGCCGAGGCCCTCGATCATGGCGTGGGGGGCCTGCCCCCGGCCGAGGACCCGGCCCGTGCCGGCGTCCACGACGAGCGCTTTGGTGCCCTGGGTCCCCGAATCGATGCCGACGGCGTAGAAGGCCATGGATCACCTCTTTCGCCCCGATTCTACGGCAAGAATGGCGACGTTTCCAATTTTTTCCTCCGTCGAATAGACTAAAGAAGAGAGAGAAAGCCGTCCATGCGCAAATTCGCAGCCCAGATCGCTCTCGCCGCCGTGGTGGTCCTGGCCTCGACCGGGGTCCCGAAGGCCCAGGACCGGGCCGCCGAGGCCCCCCGGGCCACCGGGCTCATTCCCCTGGACGCCGGCCAGCTCGAGGAGATCCTGGCCCATTGGCCCCGGGTGGCGCGCGTCGGACTGAATCCCCTGGGACTTGAGCGTGTCAACGCCGTCCGGGCGGCCAGGGGGAAAGCGGCCCTCGACGCCGCCTCCGTCCGCCCCGTCGGCGAAGAGGTCGAGGCCGGGGTGGCCGGCCGCGGCGCGGCCGTTCAGACGCTGGCCGAAGCCTCCGTCATGGCCGGCGACCTGCCCGTCAGCGTCGACAACAGCCTGCTGCGGTTCTTCCCGCCCATCCGCAGCCAGGGCAGCCTCGGTTCCTGCGCCAGCTTCGCCTCGACGTACGTCCAGCTTTCGTACATGACCGCCTTCCAGCGCAATCTCGACATCCGCAACGCCTCCGACAACACCAACAAGTACTCGCCGAAGTGGACCTACAACATGGTCAACGGCGGCGAGAACAACGGCTCGAGCTTCTATCAGAACTACGCCATCCTGGAGAAGCACGGCGCCGCCACCTGGGCCGAGTTCCCCTATGACACCGACTTCCGGGCCTGGTGCTTGAGCGGGCCGGTCTGGCGCAAGGCCCTGAACGTCCGGACCAAGGTCACGCAGTACGTCGACGAGGCCTCCGGCGAGGCCGGCCTGGGCCAGATCAAGGAGCTCCTGACCGACGGCTACATCCTGGTCTTCGGCACGTACATCAACTCCTGGATCTTCAGGAACGCGGGCGACGATCCCTCGACGACCGAGGACGACGGCGCCGCCGGCCGCCCGGTCGCGTACTGGCTGGGCGGGACCGACGGCTCCCACGGCATGACCATCGTCGGCTTCAACGACGCCGTCTGGACCGACATCAACGCCAACGGCGCCATCGACGCCGGGGAACGGGGCGCTTTCCGCATCGCCAATTCCTGGGGGACCGGCTGGGGCGAAGACGGTTTCACCTGGCTGGCCTACGACGCCCTGCGCAACCCCTCGGCCCTGCCCGACGGCCCGTCCGGCGGCCGGGTCCCCGCCATCCAGGGCGACCTGGCCTACATCCTGACGGCCCGCAACGGCTACGCGCCGCAGGCCTTCGGCGAGCTGACCCTCGGCGCGGCCAAGCGGGACCAGCTCCGGCTGACCCTGGGCCGCTCGTCCACGTCGGCGACGGCCCCGACGACCTCCTGGACGCCGGCCATGTTCCAGACCATGGGCGGGGCCTACGCGTTCGACGGGACGACGACCGAGGTGGCCGGCACCTTCGTCCTGGACTTCACCGACATCCTGGCCATCGGCGCCAGCCCGACGCGGTACTACCTCGGCGTCTACGACGGCACGACCGGCGACCCCGTCACGCTCTCCTCCTTCAAGCTCGTGGACCTGACGACCGATCCGGACACGGAGACGGCCGCGGCGAGCGTCCCCCTGTCCGTCGACCGCCAGCAGGGCTATGCCTTCGTCGATTACCTGTATGCCGGGCCGGCCTACAACGACCCGCCCCAGCTTTCGTCGGCCGGGGTCGATCCGGAGATCGGCGAAGCCGGCAGCGCGTTCACCTTCCGGGTCCGTTACACCGATCCGGACGGCGACGCCCCGACCGTCAAGAACGCGGTCGTCGACGGCACGCCGCGGGCCATGACCCTCTCCAGCGGGACGGCCGCCAACGGCTGGTACGGTCTCGACCTGGACCTCTCGACCCTGGGCCGCCACAGCTTCTATTTCTATTTCGAGGACGGCAAGGGAGAATGGGCCCGGGCGCCCTTGGCCGGGGCCATGAGCGGACCGGACGTCTTCGGGCTCGTTCTGACCTCCCTGTCGCCCGCGCGCGCCGCCCTGAACGGCCCGGATTTCACGCTGACCGTGAACGGCACAGATATCGCCGCCGGCGCGGCCGTGACCTGGGACGGCGCCGACCGGGTCACGGCCTACGTCTCGCCGACCCGCCTGGACGTCCAGATCCCCGCGAGCGACCTGGCACTCGGCAAGACGGTCTCGGTCGCCGGCCGCAGCGCCGCGGGGGCCGCGAGCAACGTCCTGACTTTCGACGTCGAGAATCCCGCGCCGGGGCTGGCGTCGGTCGTCCCGGCCGCGGCGGCGGGCGGGGGGGCGGGCCTGGACGTGACCCTGCGCGGCGCGGACTTCGCCCCCAACGCGACGGCCCGCTGGAACGGCTCCGACCGGGCGACGACTTATGTCGGCCCGACCGAGCTGCGAGTCGCGCTCACCGCAGCGGATCTGGCCGCGGCCGGCAGCGGGGCCCTGTCCGTGTTCAATCCCGCGCCGGCCGGCGGCGCCTCGGGGACGGTGGCCTTCGACGTCGCCGGGTTCTCCGTGAGCGCGGCCAGCCCGGCCGCCAGCGTCACGGCCGGGCGATCGGCCGGCTTCACCCTCGAGGTGGCGCCCCAGAACGGGGCGTTCGACGGCGCCGTCTCCTTCAGCTGCCAGGGCCTGCCGCGCGGCTGCACCGCGACCTTCTCGCCGGCCGCGGTGACCCCCGGCGCGGCGGGCGCTTCGACGACCATGACCCTGGCCACCACGGCCCGGCCGGGCGGCGCCGGCTCGGGGTCCGTCGGGCCGGTCTCTCCCGGCCCCGCCGCCGCCGGTCCGCGGCTCCCGGCCGCCGCGCTTGCCGCCATCTTCGGCGCGATCCTGCTGGCCCTTCTGGCCTTCGCCGGCCGGCGGACGGCCCGCGTTCCGGCCCGCCGCGGGCTGGCCGCGACCGTGCTCGTTCTCCTGGTCCTCGGCCTGGCCGGCTGCAGCGCCGGGGGCGGCGGTCGCAACGAGGACCCGGGCACGGCCGCGGGCACGTATGAGATCACCGTCCGGGCGGTCTCGGGCGGCCTGGCCGCCACGACCCCGGTCACCCTGACGGTCCTCTAGGCCCGGCCCCGGCCCCGCGGCGTTGGCCGCCGGCCTCGAAATGCGCTAGAATGGCGCCATGAAAAAGACCGTGTCCGTCGCCGCGCTCATCGCCGGGCTCCTGATAGGGCTGGCCGGAACGGCCTGGAGCGCTGGGCCCGCCCTGACCCTCAAGGCCGGCTTCTTCCTGCCCGCCGACAGCGTTTTCCGCGACGCCTACGCCGGCGGCCCCGCCTTCGGCCTCGACCTGGCCGTGCCCGTCTCGGGCCCTTTCCAGATCTGGGCGGGCGGGGAGTTGTTCGCCAAGACGGGCCGGCTCCCGGTTTCCGAGGAAGAGACCAAGGTCCGCGTCATCCCTCTCTACGCCGGATTGCGGGCCCAGTTCGGCCGGAAGAACACGCGGCCGTACATCGGCGCCGCGGCCGCTTACTTCCTGCTTCACGAGGAGAATCCGCTCGGCTCGGCCAGCGAGAGCGGCCTCGGGCTGCTGACCCAGGCCGGGGTGAAGATGCGGCTGGGCGGTCCGCTCTGGCTCGACCTGTTCGCCGGCTACCGGCTCTGCACCATCAAGACGGCCGACGAAGAGCCCCTGGAAGCCGGCTTGGGCGGCCTCTCCTTCGGCCTCGGCGCGACGTTCCAGTTCTAGTCTTGAAATGCCCCGGGCGGACCGCTAAACTGGACCCATGAAGAACGCCGCCAAGGTCCTGGGCGCGCTGGCCGCCCTGTTCCTCCTCGCCGCTCCCTCCTTCGCCGTCCTCAAGCCGGGGGACAAGATCGTCCCGTTCTCCCTGAAGAACGTGGACGGCAAGGATTTCACGGTGACCGTGGTCGACGGCCGGCTGACCCTGACCGTCGTCGAGACCATCGACGGCCGGGCCGTCGCGGTGACGACCCACCCCTCCGCCGTGCTCCTCGATTTTTGGGCCACCTACTGCGTGCCCTGCCGCAAAGCCATGCCCCACATGCAGCAGCTCAACGAGACCTACAAGCCCTCGCCCGGGCAGGCCGCCGGGGGGCTCCACGTCATCGGCGTCGCCCTCGACGAGGCCGGCGGCAAGGTCGTCCGGCCCTTCTATCAGAAGCTCAAGATCACCTACCCGCTCCTGGCCGACGCCCCGACCGCCGCTCCGGCCGCCGGCGTCGCCGGAACGGCCAAGGACATGAAGAAGCGCTACGGCGTCCAGGAGATCCCGGTCGTCTACGTCATCGACGGGACCGGCACGATCACCCACGCCCACGTCGGCGCGACCGAGGCCCAGATGGCCGAGCTCGACGCCGCCGTCAAGTCCCTGGTCGGGGGCACGGCCCGGTGAAGCGCCGGCTGCCCTGGGTGCTGCTCGGCCTTTCGCTGGCCGTCATGATCGCCGGCCTCCTGCTCGGCGAATACCGGTCCGTCCTGGAGAAGGCCGTCACGGTCTGCCTGGACTGCATCGGGATCGGGTGAGCCGCGATGAGCGCCGCCCGCCCCGCCGTTCCCCGCAAGCCCCGGGACCGCCGTCCCTGGTATCAGGCCTTCTTCGCCCTGGGCCTCAACGCCTGGCTGCCGTCCTGGTTCAAGGGCGAGATCTTCCAGGGCGGGATCAAGGGCGTCTGCGTCCCGGCCCTCAACTGCTATTCCTGCCCCTCGGCCATGGGCGCCTGCCCCATCGGGGCCCTGCAGACCTTCTTCGGCGGCCTGCGCTTCAATCTCTCGGTGGCCGAGAAGAAGTTCGGCCTCTATGTGGCCGGCTTCCTGGCCGCCGTCGGCAGCGCGGTCGGCCGGATGCCCTGCGGCTGGGTCTGCCCCTTCGGTTTTTTCCAGGAGCTGGTCCACAAGATCCCGTCGCCCAAGATCCGGGTGCCGCACGCGCTGACCTACCTCCGCTACGGCGTCCTGGCGGTCATGGTCGTGGCCCTGCCGCTCCTCATCGTCGACGAGGTCGGCTACGGCCAGACCTGGTTCTGCAAGTGGATCTGCCCGTCCGGCACCCTCGAAGCCGGGCTGCCGCTCATGCTCATCAAGACGGACCTGCGGCCCCTCATCGGCTTCATGTACTACTGGAAGATCGGGCTGCTGGCCCTCTTCCTGGCCTGGTTCGTCGTCAGCCGCCGGCCGTTCTGCCGGACGGTCTGCCCGCTGGGCGCCTTCTGGGGGCTGTTCAACAGGGTCAGCCTCTTCCGCATGGCCGTGGACGACGAGAAGTGCACCCTCTGCGACAAGTGCCACAAGGACTGCCCGGTCGACATCAAGATCTACGAGAAGGCCAATTCGCCCGACTGCGTCCGCTGCCTGAAGTGCGTCTCCTCATGCAAGTTTGGGGCCATCAGCTACGAGTTCCTGGGCAAGACCGAGACGTCGCCCGACCTGCGGGTCAAGCCGAAGATCACAGCGTCTTGACCAGCGCCCCCCAGCGCTTGTCCAGCTTGAAGCCGTGCCGGAGGAAGAACCCCGGCAGGTAGAGGTGGGTCATGACCAGGGGCACGCCCTGGCTGGCCATCCGGCCGCAGAAATCCTCCAGCGCTGCGCCGCCCAGCCCCGACGACTTCAGCCGCGAGGTGACGGCGATGACGTCGATCCAGGCCACCCGGCTGGACAGCATGCGGTAGCACAGCCCGCCGACGATCCGCTCCTGGGCGTCCTTGAGCACGAAGTGGCGGTCCTGCTGCGAGACGATCTTGGGGTAGTTCTCCTTGAAGAAGAGCCGGTAGTTCTGGCCGATCTCGGCCGGGTCGACGGTCTCGCTGAAGGTGTAGGTCCGGCCGGCCCGGTCCTGGAGGAAGGACTGGACGACGACCCGGCGCTCGCCCTCCTCGCCCTGGGTGACGACGTCCAGGCGCCGGTCCGGTTCCATGCGCGGGAAGACCATGCGGCTGAAGACGAGCCGGTCGCGCTCGTCGTGCAGGGCCGACTGCAGGTCGGACAGCTCGACCCGCTGGACGGCCGGTTCATCGAGTGCGGCGTTGAGCTTGGCCAGCAGCCGGTCGAAGAGAGCCTCGATCCTCTCGTTCCGGCCGGCGAAATAGGTGTGCCGGTAGAGGTAGTAGCGGACGATCTCGGGGTAGCGGTCGAGGGCGTACTGGCGGGCCAGGTCGAGGACGCGGCGCTCGCGGTCGCGCGAAGGGGCCAGCGGGTTCGCCTGCCGCCACTCCTGATAGGCCTCGACGGCCGACTCGGCCGGCAGCGGGATGACGTACGAGGTGTCGAACTCGGCCCGGTAGCGGCGCAGGCGGACGGCCAGGTCCTCGCCGGGGAGGAGCGGACCGCGCGCCTTCTCCAGCGCCGCCTGCAGCTCGCCGAAGAACGCCGAGGCCCGGTCCCGGCCCAGGGCGTCGTAGGCGGCGTCGAAGATCCAGTCGAGGTCGAGCAGGTCCTTGATCCAGGGATAGTTGGCCGAGGCCCGGCGGTAGAAGCCGTCGATCATGGGCCGGACGATGGACAGCGGGCCGGCCGAGGGGCGCCAGCCGTCGATCGAGGCCAGGAAGGTGTCGTCGCGGAACTCCAGCTCGGGCACGACGACGTTGACCGGCGAGATGCGGCCCGGCAGGATGCGCCGGCCGCTGGTCTGCCAGGCCCGAAAGAGGGCCGACAGGGCCTCGACGTAGAGCTTCCGCCAGATCGACGGGGCGGGCAGGGGGGAGTCGGCGGCCCGGCGGCCGGCGAACTCGCGGATCTTCTCCCAGACGGTCAGGTCGCCGAGATGGCGCCAGGTGACGGCGCCCGTCTTCTCGTCGGTGGCCCCGAGCGGCGGCAGGACGCGCGGACCGCCGGGCTGGTCCGACAGGACGGCCGACCAGAGCCGGGTCTCGTGCTCGGCCCCGTCGCGGCGGCCTTCCGGCAGGACGAGCTTGAGATCGTAATGGCGGCCGGCCGCCGTGTTGACGCTGACCCGGAAGGTCGTCCGGCGCGGGGCGCTGTAGATGCGCGAGACCCAGATCCCGTCGGGCCCGGCGATCTCCGGGACGTCGAAGGTCTCGGCGCCGCAGGCCAGGCGGACCGAGTCGCGCAGGAAGCCGGGCAGGGCGAGGACGGCCCGGATGCGGCGGGCCTCGGCCGGCAGGACGCTGTCGTCGCAGACGGGGACCGGCGCATTCGGGGCCGCGGCGGCCCGGGTCCGCGGCCGAGGACGGGCTCGTTCGGCGTGCCGGCCCGTTCGGCGGACCGTGCGGTCGAGCTCGCGCTCGGCCTCGGCGGCCAGGGCCGGGTCGGCCCGGTGCAGGACCCAGCTCGCCAGTTCGGCCCGGACCGAGCTGAAATAGGACGGCTCGCGGATGGCCAGGTCGGCCAACAGCCGGAAGATGCGCAGGAACTGCTGCCGGCCGCTCTCGTCGACGGGCCAGGGCAGCGTCTCCCGGTAGGCCCGCAGCCGGACGCGGAAGGCGTCCAGGCGGCCCCGGCCGAGGCGGGCCGCGACGATCTCGTCGATGCTCTCCCGGTTGAGGAACGGCAGGCCGGAGCGGACGAACGCCGGCATGACCTGGCCGTAGTCGATGTCCGGATCGTGCTGGAGCAGGATGCGGTAGGCCCAGCAGCGGAGCTTCTCGCGGGGATGGCGGGCCAGGGCCCGGAGGCGGGCCCGGACCATCTCCTCCGTCCGCAGGGGAGACTCGTAGAAGACCCGCTCGATCCCGGCCAGCAAGGCGTCCGGCGGCGGGCCGGCCGACAGGAGCAGCTGGGACAGCTGGACGTGGAGGCGGTCCAGGCCGGCCTCGGCCAGCTTGGGCGGGGCGGCGATCTCGGCGGCTTCGTAGGTCCGGGCCCGGCGCTTGGGCAGGGAGACCCGGCCGGTGGCCGTGTCGAGCGGCAGGTCCCAGCCCTCTTTGACCGGGGCGAAGGCGGCCAACGCGGGGTTGCCGACCCAAAGGGCCGGCTGGCGGGCGAACAGGCCGAGGTCGAGGACCCCGCCCTCGATCTCGTATTCGAGGTCGCCGACGAGCCAGGTCCGCTCGTCCGCGCCCTTGCGCAGAGGCAGGCGCAGGCCGCGGTTGAGGTCGCGCAGGCCGTCGCGGCCGCGGACGATCTCGTCGTCGAGGATGCCCAGGTCGCGGAAGAACCAGAGCGGGATGCGGACGCGCAGGCCCGGGCCGGGGAGGTCGACCGTGCGGCGCCGGTAGAGGTCGTCGATGGCCTCGGCGAAAGAGGCCTCGATGCGCTTGCGGTTGTAGGAGCCCTTGGCCGTCAGCTCGCCGCGCTCGAGGCTGAAGTCGCGGTCCAGGACCTCGAAGTTGATGACCCGTTCGTAGGGCGCCAGGCCCTCGTTGGCGGCCGTGACGATGCGGCGGTAATACTCGCGGGCGTTCTCCGGGCCCAGGCCCTCGGCCAGGACGCGGTCGCGATAGTCCGGGACGACGAACAGGACGTTGAAGGGCCGGCCATCGCCGACGAGGAAGGTCCGCTTGATCCCGGGCACGCCGGCGAACTTGTCCTCGACCTTGCGCGGCGCGACGGTCTGGCCGCGGTTGTTCTTGTAGATGTCCTTGATCCGGTCGACGATCTGGTAATAGCCGTTGGCTTGGCGTTCGAAGACGTCGCCGGTGGCGAACCAACGGTCGCGCTCGGGGTCGCCGGTGGGGAAGGGGATGGTGCCGCCGGGGCCGGCCTCCTCGAGGTAGCGGGCGACGTAGGGGCCGCTGACCTGCAGCTCGCCTTCGGGACCGAGGCGGACCGCGATGCCCGGCAGGGGCAGGCCGTGCGAGCCGTCGACGTAGCCGCCCGGCGGGGTCATGGTGATGCCCCCGGTCGCCTCGGTCATGCCGAAGCCGCTCATCAGCTCGACGCCGTGGCCGGCGAAAAAGCGGAAGACGCGCGGGTCGAGGTAGCCGGCCGCCGAGAGGCCCCATTTCAGGCGGGGCCCGACGATCTCGCGCACGACGGCGGTCGGGTCCGTCCCGGCCGGGGCGGCGTCCAGGCGCTCCAGGCATTTCTCGTGGAGCTGGACCCAGCGCACCGGGACGCTGATGAAGCCGGTCGGCCGGACCTTGGGCAGCAAGGCGAACAGGGTTTCGGCCGACGGGTTGCCGGCGAAGACGTAGGTGCCGCGCCAGTAGACGGCCCCCAACATCTCGAGATAGCGGCCGAAGGTGTGGTAGAGCGGCAGGAAGCTCAGGAAGACCTCGTCCGGGCCGACGGCGGGCAGGGCGGCCGCCCGGGCGAAGCGCTTGGCGACCAGGTTGTAGATGGAGAAGGAAACGCCCTTGGGGCGGCCCGTCGTGCCCGACGTGAACATGACCGTGGCCACCTCGTCGAGACGGAAGCGGCGGCGCCGGTCCAGGCGGGCGTCGATGTCGCGGGCGCCGAGCTGCTTGCAGAGCTCGGTCAGGAAGACCACCCCGGGGTCGTCCCGGAACGCCGGATCGGTGACCAGGATGAGGAAGGTCCGGGCCGTCCGGCGGCGGGCTTCTTTCAGCAGGGCGAGCCGCTCGCGGTCGTTGGCCAGGGCCATGTTGACGGACAAGGCGTCGAAAATGGAGACGATGTTCTCCAGGCCGAAGTGGGGATTGAGCGGCGTATCAAGGATGTCGTAGAACAGGCAGGCCAGGTCGGCGAAGGCGCCCTCGGGATGGTTCTCGGCATAGATGGCCAGCCGGGGTTCCTGGCCGTCGCGGTCGGCCAGGGCGAACAGGGCGGCGGCGGTCTCGCGGATGTGGCGGTCGGCGGTCTCGTAGGTCCAGACCCGGGGCGGGGAGGGGGCCATGTCCTGGAAGAGCGGACGGTCCGGGGCCTCTCGGAGCCGGTCCTCGAACATATCGCGGAGGCCGTAGCTCGTCCGGCGGATCAAGGCGAACGAAGCTTCGGCCCAGCGGTCGAGGAGGTCCGGGGCGGCCAGGTCGCGCAGGAAGGACGGCTCGGAGGTCCGGCGAAGCAGGGACCGGGCCTCCGCTTCGGCCAGCCCCGTCCCGGAGGCCAGGGCTTTCTCCATCTTCTCGAGCGTCTCCCGAGCAGGGAGGAGGGGGTCAAACCTACATTTTCCCGAAAAATGTAGGTTTGACCCTCTCTTCGAGGTTGCCGCGGACCTTTTCATCGGCTTCCCAGGACATTATATAGAAAGAAAACCATGCTTGGCAAGTTGTTATTAAGTGGACCAGACCTTTACATAATTATCTATTGACAAGGACTATGAAGTGGTATATATCAGGTATAGTCCAATTGATTCCGGTACAGACCAAAGGAGCGATCATGGACAGGATCAAGCTCGAAAAATTCCCCGGCTCCAAGCCGGCCTATCAGCAGATCATCACCTTCTTCGAAAAAGAGATCCAATCGGGCCGCCTGAAGGCCGGCGACAAGCTGCCCGCCGAGCGGGACCTGGCCGAGGAGATCCACACCGCTCGCGGCACGGTCAAGAAGGCGTACGAAGAGCTCGTCCGGCGCCGTCTCATCGAGGCCGCCCCCGGACGGGGCAGCTTCGTCGCCCCCGACCGCCACGGCCCGGCCGAAAGCCGCAAGGACAAGGCCCTGCGCTTGATCGACGAGGTCATCGACGAGATGGCCCGTCTGAAGTTCAACGCCAACGAGATGCGCATCTTCTTCGACCTGCGCCTGCTCGGCCGCGAGGAGGAGCTCCAGAACCTGAACGTGGCGGCCGTCGACTGCAATCCCGAGGCCCTGGCCATCTTCGAGCGCCAGCTCCTGATCATCCCCCACGTCAACCTGGCCAAGATGCTCATCGACGACGTCCTCGAAGACCCGGCCGGCCCGGAGCGCCTGCGCAGCTTCGATCTCGTCCTGACGACCACGACCCACTACCAGGAGGTCCTGGAGCGTTTCCCCGACCTCAAGGCCAAGCTCGTCCAGGCGGCCGTGGCCCCCACCCGCGCCTCCATCATCGCCCTGGCCCGCCTGTCGCCGTCGCAGAAGATCGGCGTCGTCTGCGAATCCAAGCGCTTCCTGGATATCATCCTCGACCACCTGCGGGCCTTCGAGATCCCGGCCTCGTCCGTGGCCCCGCTCTTCTGGTCCGAGCTCGACAAGCTCGACCGCTACCTGGCCGGCCTCGACGCCGTCATCATCCCGGCCGGCTATTCGCTCCAGAAGGGCCGCGAGCACCTGTCCGCCATCCAGGAGTTCACCGAGCGCGGCGGCTCCATCATCACCTTCGATTACCAGATCGAGCGCGGCTCGCTCCTCAACGTCGAGGAGCGGTTGCGCACGCTCCTCGACGAAGCCCGGCGGGGACTTTGATGGGCGCCCCCCGCATCGTGCTCGGCGTCATCGGCGCCGACTGCCACTCGGTCGGCAACAAGATCCTGGACGCCTACTTCACCGAGGCCGGCTTCCACGTCGTCAACCTCGGCGTCATGGTCAGCCAGGACGAGTTCCTCGACGCCGCCGTCGAAACGGCCGCCGACGCCATCCTGGTCTCCTCGCTCTACGGCCACGGCCTGATCGATTGCGAGGGCCTGCGCCAGAAGGCCGACGAGCGGGGCCTCGACCGCATCCTCCTCTACGTCGGCGGCAATCTCGTCGTCGGCAAGACCCCCTTCGAGGAGGTCGAGCGCAAGTTCCGGGCCATGGGCTTCGACCGGGTCTTCTCGCCCCAGGTCGACCTGGCCGCCGTGGCCGTCCTGCTCCGCCAGGACGTCGAGGCGAGAAAGAAGGCTTGATGGCCGCGACGCCGCTCCTCTCGGTCGACATCGGTTCGACCTACACCAAGGGAGGACTGTTCCTCCTGGAGGGGGAGGAGCTCCGCCTGGTCCGGCGCCAAGCCGTGCCGACCTCGGTCGCCGATCTGGCCCAGGGCTTCCTGCGGGTCCGCCAGGCCGTCCTGGCCGGTCCCGCCGCCGGCGCCGACGTCCCCGGCCCCGCCGCGGACGTCCCCGTCTACTGGTCGTCGTCGGCCCGGGGCGGGCTCAAGATCGCGGCGGTCGGCCTGACCCCCGACCTGACCCTCTCGGTGGCCCGTATGGCCGCCACCTCGGCCGGCGGCAAGGTCGTCCGGGCCTTCTCCTACGAGCTTGACGCCGAGGACCTGGACGCCCTGCGCCGGGTCGGGCCGGATATCGTCCTGTTCACCGGCGGCACCGACGGCGGCAACTCCCGCGTCGTCCTCCACAACGCCGCCCGCCTGGCCGAGCTGGACACGCCCGCGGTCATCCTGTACGCCGGCAACCGCAAGGTCCGCGACCGGGTCGCCGAACTCCTCCGCGGCCGCAGCCTCGAAACGGCCGCCAACGTCATGCCCGAGGTCGGGACGATCGACATCGAGCCGGCCCGCGACGTCATCCGCCGCATCTTCCTCGAGCGCATCGTCGACGGCAAGGGACTGACCGCCGTCGTCGCGGCGACCGGCCGCGAGCCCCTGCCGACCCCCCTGGCCGTCTTCGAGCTGGTCCGGACGATCGCCGCCCGCGTCCCCGGCTGGGAGGACTTCGCCCTGATCGACATGGGCGGGGCGACGACCGACTACTACTCGCACACCAAGGCCTTCTACGGCGGCGACACGGTCATCCTCCGTGGCCTGCTCGAACCGACGCTCAAGCGGACCGTCGAGGGCGACCTCGGACTGCGCGTCTCGGCCGAGGCCCTCGGCCGCTCCGAGTCGGCTTTCCTCGGGGCCCGCCTGCAAGCCGCCGGGACCGACCCGGCCCGGCTGGCGCGCCATATCGCCGACGTCAGCCGCCGGACCGACCTCCTGCCCGACGACGCCGAGGGCCGGGCCTTCGACCGCCTGCTGGCCGCCGCCTGCCTCCGGGCCGCCGCCCTGCGTCACGCCGGGGTCCTGCAGCGCGTCTTTACGCCGCAGGGCGGCTTCCAGGTCCAGCGCGGCAAGGACCTGCGCCGCGTCCGGCGCCTGGTCGGCTCGGGCGGCTATCTGGCCGCCGAGACCGACGCCGCCCTGCTCCGCGAGGCCTGCCCCAAGGACGCCGACGACATCGACACGCGACATCTCGTTCCCGAAGCGCCGGACTGCTACGCCGACGCCGATTACCTCATCCCCCTGTTGGGGAACCTAGCGGCGGACTTCCCCGGCGCGGCCGCCCGCGCCGCCGTCGCCGGGCTGAAGCCGCTTACGCCGACCGCGAACTGAAGAGGACACCATGAACGCTCATTGCCTGCCCTGGAAGGACTTCCTGGCCCAGCGCCAGGCCGTTCTCGACTCCTGGCCGACCGGCAAGGACGTGGCCGCTCTCGAGGACGGCCTCCGCTACCAGCGCGCCATCCCCGAAGCCAAGAACTTCGCCAAAGCCATGGCCAAGGCCAAGGCCGCCGGCCGGACCCTGATCCAGCCCCGGGCCGGCGTGGCCCTGATCGACGACCAAATCCGCCTGCTCCGCTTCCTGGAGACGGAAGGCACGGCCGACCTCCTGCCGACGACCATCGACGCCTACACCCGCCAGAACCGCTACGAGGAGGCCGCCCGCGGCATCGAGAAATCCCGGGCCGCCGGGGCCTCGCTCCTCAACGGCTTCCCGGCCGTCAACCACGGCCGCGACGGCTGCCGCAAGGTCACCGAAGCGGTGGTCAAGCCGGTCCAGGTCCGGCACGGCACCCCCGACGCCCGCCTGCTGGCCGAGATCGCCCTGGCCGGCGGCTTCACCTCCTACGAAGGCGGCGGCATCTCCTACAACATCCCCTACGCCAAGAAGGTCGAGGTCGGCCGGTGCCTGCGCGACTGGCAGTACGTCGACCGCCTGACCGGCTACTACCAGGAGAACGGCGTGACCATCAACCGCGAGCCGTTCGGCCCCCTGACCGGGACGCTCGTGCCGCCGTTCGTTTCGCACGCCATCGCCATCCTCGAGGGCCTGCTGGCGCTCGAGCAGGGCGTCAAGTCGCTGACCCTCGGCTACGGGCAGGGCGGCAACGTCCTCCAGGACCTGGCCGCCCTGGCGTCGCTGCGCGAGCTGGCCGACGAGTATTTCCACCAGGCCGGCTATTCGGACTACGACCTGACCCTGGTCTTCCACCAGTGGATGGGCGGCTTCCCGGAGGACGAGGCCAAGGCCTTCTCGGTCATCAGCCTCGGCGCCTTCGTCGCCTCCGCGGCCCGGGTCGAGAAGACCATCGTCAAGTCGCCCCACGAGGCCATGGGCATCCCGACCAAGGAGGCCAACGCGGCCGGGCTCAAGGCCACCCGCCAGGTCTTGAGCATGATGACCGACCAGCAGATCTGCACCGACAATGCCGTCGTCCAGCGCGAAAAGGACCTCATCCGCCGCGAGGTCGGCGCGCTCATGGCCGCCGTGCTGGACGCCGCGGGGGGCGACCTCGTCCAGGGCATCGTCCGGGCCTTCGCCGGCGGCCTGATCGACGTCCCCTTCGCCCCGTCCATCTACAATAAGGGCAAGATCCTGCCCATCCGCGACAACGAGGGGTTCATCCGCCTCTTCGCCAAGGGCAGCCTGCCCCTCGGCGAGGACATCATGTCGTTCCATCGGGCGCGCCTCCAGGACCGGTCCAAGGCCGAGGGGCGCCCGGTCTCGTTCCAGATGGTGACCGACGATATTTACGCCATCAGCAAAGGCAAACTCATCGGGAGGCCCAAATGAAGATCGTCAAAGC
>CAZNPB010000056.1:0-18303 GCA_964574895.1 uncultured Eubacteriales bacterium | reverse complement strand
TACTGGGTCGGGGCCATCCCGGCCATGGTCTTCCTGGGCATCTTCATGATGCCCTTCTACTACGGCAGCCGGGTCCGGACCGTGCCCGAGTACCTCAAGCTCCGCTACAACGAGGCCACCCGCGGCCTCAACGCCGTCTCCTTCGCCATCATGACCGTGCTCATGAGCGGCATCAGCCTCTACGCCATGGCCCTGCTGTTCAAGCTCATGCTGGGCTGGCCGCTGACCCAGAGCATCCTCTTCGCCGCCGTCGTCCTCCTCTATGTCTTCTGGGGCGGCCTGTCGTCCTCGATCTACA
The DNA here is from genome assembly GCA_964574895.1 of uncultured Eubacteriales bacterium. GTDB lineage: Bacteria > Acidobacteriota > Aminicenantia > Aminicenantales > Saccharicenantaceae > RBG-16-66-30. The sequence goes on along the minus strand of CAZNPB010000056.1, from coordinate 18,005 downwards.
ACGAGGTCATCCAGTTCTTCCTCATCTGGCTGGGCCTCCTGCCGGTCGTCTTCCTCGGCCTCAAGCAGGTCGGCGGCCTGGCCGGGCTGGCGGCCAAGATCCAGGAGCCGCTCCTCCACTCCCTCAAGTACCTCGGCACGAGCAACAATCCGCTCGGCGTCGACTGGTTCGGCGTGGTCATGGGCCTGGGCTTCGTCCTGTCGTTCGGCTACTGGACGACGGACTTCCTGGTCGTCCAGCGGGCCCTGGCCTCCAAGAACCTCAACGCGGCCCGCATGACCCCCATCATCGCCGCCTTCCCCAAGATGCTCGTGCCCATCATCGTCGTCATCCCCGGCCTGGTCGCCCTGCTCGTCCTGCCCGAGATCGGCCAGGCGGCCCCCGGCACGGCCGATTACAACTCGGCCCTCATCCTGCTGATGAAGCACTACCTGCCCAACGGCGTCCTGGGTCTGGCCATCACGGCCCTGCTGGCCAGCTTCATGTCCGGCATGGCCGGCAACGTCACCGCCTTCAACACCATCTGGACCTACGACATCTACGGCACCTACATCCGCAAGGGCCGGCCCGACGCCCACTACCTCAAGGTCGGCAAGTACACCACCGTCGTCGGCGTCGCCATCAGCATCGGAACGGCCTACATCGTCCGGTCCTTCCCCAACCTGATGGACTACATGCAGCTCATCTTCTCCTTCTTCAACGCCCCCCTCTTCGCCACCTTCCTCCTGGGCATGTTCTGGCGGGGGGCGACGGCCTGGGGCGGGTTCTGGGGCCTGCTCGTCGGCATCCTGACGGCGGCCGGCCACTACATCCTCTACAAGGCCGGCATCCTGACCTATCACAGCGACATGGCGGCCAACTTCTATCAGGCCATCTGGGCCTGGCTGGCCGACTTCGTGGTCACGATCGGGGTCAGCCTGTTCACGGCCAAGCGCGACCCCAAGGAGCTGGTCGGCCTCGTCTTCGGCCTGACGCCGAAGCCCGCCTCCCACGCCCGCTGGTACGCCCGGCCGGCCGTCTGGGGCACGCTGGCCATCATCGTCGCCGTCATCCTCAACGTCATCTTCTGGTGATCGGGACCGCGGAACCTAGGAGCGAACCATGAGCGACCCCAAAGAAACGAACGACCCGGGAACGGGCATGGCCCAAGGGCACGTCCTCGACCTCAAATTGCCGATCGGCTGGCTCTTGAGCGCCTACGGCGTCCTGCTGACGGTTTACGGCCTGTTGACCAAGAAGGAGATGTACGCCATCTCGCTCGGCATCAACCTCAACCTGATCTGGGGCGTCCTGATGCTGGCGGTCGGCGGCGCGTTCCTCCTGGCCGCCTTCCTCAAGCGCGGCGCCCGGAAGGCCTAGGCCGCGCGCCGGGCGCTAGTCCCGGTTCTCGCGCAGCTTGATGTAGATGGCCGCCCCGCCGGCGTCGTCGCCGCGCGACTGGACCTCGAACAGGTCCTTCTGGTTGTTGATGAGCTGGGACAGCTGTTTGTAGCCGTAGGTCCGGGGGTCGAAGCCGGGGTCGAGCTGGCGCAGATAGAAGCCGATCTCGCCAAGGTTGGCCCAGCCGTCCTCGTGGACGGCCATGTCGAAGGCGCCCTTGAGCAGGGGGACCGGGTCGTATTTGACGGCCGCGTCGGCCCGCTCTTCGGGCTCCTCGTGCTCCTGTGGCTCGCGCGACTCCTTGCCGGCGCTCTTGCGGCCGCGGCCGCTGCGGTCGCGCCGCCGCGGCTCCCGCTCGCGCTCCCGTTCCCGCTCGCCCCGCTTGGGGGTCAGGTTCTCGGTGTAGATGAAGATGTTGCAGCCGTTGACGAAGGCCTTGGGGGTCGAGCGCTTGCCGACGCCCATGACGAAGAAGCCCATCTCCCGGATGCGGGTGGCCAGGCGGGTGTAGTCGCTGTCGCTGGAGACGATGACGAAGCCGTCGACGAGGTGGCCGTGGAGGATGTCCATGGCGTCGATGATCATGGCGCTGTCGGTGGCGTTCTTGCCGATGGTGTAGCGGAACTGCTGGATGGGCTGGATGGCGTTGTCGTTGAGGGCGCTCTTCCAGCCGGACATGTTGACGGTCGTCCAGTCGCCGTAGATGCGGCGGATGGTCACCAGGCCGTACTTCCCCGCTTCGGTCAGGATCTGGCCGATCAGGGAGGGCTGGGCGTTGTCGCCGTCGATGAGCAGGGCGATCTTCCTCGTTTTTTCTTCGATGAACGGCTCGGCCATGGGTGTTCCTTTCGTTACCGGTCGATTCCCGGCTTATCTTATCCTAATCGGAGGGGGCCTTCAACCGGGGGCTCAGGCCTCCTCGAGAACCTTCCAGCCCAGCGCGTCGGCCAGCTCGAAGACGGGCTTCTTGAGGTCGCCGTAGACCGTCACCCGGTGCCAGCCCCACTGGTCCCACTCGGCGAAGAGCTTCTCGATGTCGCCGACCGGCTCGGCCGCTAGCTTGGTCCGGCAGGCCCGGTCGTCCGGCGAATTGCCGACCACCTTGCCCTGGTGGAAGAGGATGAGTTTCATTTCCGGCGAGACCTCGACGGTCGTCGTCATGTAGCCCGCGGGCATGAGGGAGCGGACCGACGCGCCCTGGCGGTCTTCGGAGTGGGTCAGGATCTCGAAAGGGTTGGCCGCCCCGGCCGGGCCGAAGGGACGGTTGGAAGCCACGCAGTGGGCGTAGATGATCTGCCGGCCGGCCGTGTCGACGACCGGATCGGAGATGTAGCCCGGCCGGCCGTTCGTCAGCGCCGTCATGGCCACCATGGTGGCCGTCGAACGGACGTCGCATTCGCAGGCCCCGACCAGGCCCTCGTTCAGGAGCTCGTGGAAGCCGAGGCAGGGATAGGCGTGGATATGGCCGCCGTAGAATCCGCCCAGGCAGTTGATGGTGATGGCGTTGGCCCCGTATTCTTTGAGGACGGCCTTCTGGCCCAGGTACATGGCCGCCGAGGTCAGCAGCGTTTCGGGCGCCACCCCCTCGACCTTGGCCGCCGTGGCGGCCCAGCGGTCGGCCACGGCCTGGGCCTCGTCCTTGTCGGCCGCGGCCCAGGCCTCGTTGACCTTGGCGAAGGGCACGTCGACGACGTCGATGCCCATTCCTTCTTTAATGGCCGGGGCGATGCCGGGCCAGTCGCCGCCGACGGCCAGGATGCGCGATTCCTTCATCTTCTTCAGGCAGTCGCCGGCCGAAAGCACCGACAAGCCGTCGGCCGTCGCCGAGAGATCGCCCGGCCCCGGTGTCGCGGCGCGGCGGGCCGCCGCCACCAGGCCGGCGAAGTCCGCGGCATTCCCCGCTTTGACCCGGCCGAAGGCCCGGCAGGCGGCGATCAGGTCCTCGGTCCGGGAGGAGGCCACGAAGCCCAGATTCGGGGTCTTCTGGCGCAAAAAATCGGCCGTGTAGACGAGGAAGCCGCCGCTGCCGCCGTACTGGAAATCGACGTAGAGCGTGGGCGCTCCCGACGCGGCGATGGTCTGGACGACCCGGTTCCAGCAGTTGAGCTGGACGACGATGTAGCCATCCATGGGCGCGGCGGCGTCGTCGGCCAGGATCTTCTTGGTCTCCTCCTCGCCCTTGGCCATGGTGGTGGCCAGCTGCCAGCCCGGGAAGGCCCGCCGCAGCGCGGCCGTGGTCCGGTCCATGACCGGCTGGAAATCGTAGCCGACGTTGGGCCAGTCGGGCTGGGCCTGGACGACAGAGTGGAGAGCGTAGACGATGCGGATCTTCAGCTTTTCGGGCTTGGCGACAGGTCGCAGGAGACAAGCCGGCGTGAGAATTCCGATGGCCCCGGCGGAAGCGGCCGTGGCGATGAAGCGGCGCCGGCTCACGGGACAGCCGGAACAGCCGGTGGGATTCCCTTTCTTGGTCATCGGGCCTCCTTCGTTCGTCGGGCGGACTGGCCCGGCCCCGGACCGGGCGCCGGACCGATGCTAAATCAGCCCCCGCGGGGATGTCAACGGAAGAATTGACCCCAGCGCGGGGATGCCGCTATAGTGCCCCTATGGAGAAGCTGACGAGACGGGGGTTCCTGGCTCGCTCGTTGTCGGCCGCGGCGGCGACGGCGGCGGTCCCGGCCGGAGCCTGTCAAGGATCGACGTTTCCCGCTCGGCCTGGCCTCCTACACCTGCCGCGAGTTCGACCTCGACGCCACCCTGGCCATAGCCCGCCGCGTGGGCCTCGGCCGCATCACCTTGAAGGACATGCACCTGCCTCTCGACAGTCCGGACGAAGTCATCCGGACGGCTATCGCCAAGACCCGGGCGGCCGGCCTCGTCCCCTACGGCTGCGGCGTCGTCTATGTGGCCAGCGAAGCGGAGGTCGACCGGGCCTTCGCCTATGCCCGGACGGCCGGCTTCGAGGTCATCATCGGCGTTCCGGAGCACGCCCTCCTCGACCTGGTCGAGAGGCGGGTCCGCGAAACGGGCATTCGGCTGGCCATCCACAACCACGGCCCGGGCGACCTGCGCTACCCGACGCCGGCCTCGATCCTGGAGCGTATCGCCGGCCGCGATCCGCGGATCGGCGTCTGCTTCGACGTCGGCCACTGCGCCCGGTCGGGCCTCGATCCCGCGGCCGAAGCCGTCCGCTGCGGTCCGCGCCTGCTCGACGTCCATATGAAGGACGTTTCCGCGGCCACGGCCGATGGCGGCACCGTCGAGGTCGGCCGGGGCGTCATCGACATCCCGCGCTTCCTCGACGCCCTGGCCCGGACCGGCTACGCCGGGACGCTGGCCTTCGAGCACGAGAAGGACGGCCGGGACCCCCTCCCCGGCTTGGCCGAATCCGTCGGCTACGTCCGCGGCGTCCTCGCGGCCCGGACCGGCGGCCCGAACATCCCGTCCCGATCCCAGGGAGGCGACCCGTGACAGAAATACCCGGTCCCGCAAAGGCGCCCGCCGCCCCGCCGGCCGCCCCCAGAGAGCGGCTGATCAGCCTGGACGCCTTTCGCGGCTTCGACATCCTGACCATGGTCTTCGTCAATTACATCGCCGGGATGAAGGCCATCCCCTTTATCCTCCGCCATGCCGAAGCCGATCAGGACGTCTTCACCCTGACCGACATCGTCTTCCCCGGCTTCCTGTTCATCGTCGGCGTCTCCATCCCGCTGGCCCTGGCCAAACGGCGGTCCGAGGGCCGCTCGCCTCTCTCCCTCGTCGGGCACGTGCTGGTCAGGACCCTGGCCCTCCTCTTCCTGGGCGTCCTGCTGGTCAACGAGAACCGTTTCTCGGCCGCGGCCACGGGCCTGTCGCGCGACCTGTGGTATTTCCTGGCCACCCTGGCCGTCTTCGGGCTCTGGGCGGTCACGCCCAAGTCGGCGTCGGCCAAAAAGAAGCGGGTCCTGCTCGGGCTCAAGATCGCCGCCGCCCTCGCGCTCGTCGTCCTGGTCGTCGTTTTCCGCGGCCAGGGCGAGGACGGCCGGGTAACGATGCTCCAGACCTCCTGGTGGGGTATCCTGGGCATGATCGGCTGGTGCTATCTCGCGGCCAGCCTTCTCTACATCGCCAGCCGCGGCAACCGCACCGTCCTGGCCGGCGCCGTCGGCCTGATGTCGGCCCTCTATATCGGGGCCCGGCACGGGGCGCTCGATTTCCTGGGACCGGTCAACGGCTTCGTCAACATCGGCAGCCTCTTCGGCTCCCACGCGGCCGTCGTCACGGCCGGCATGCTGGCCGGCGGCGTCTTTCTGCGCGACGGCGGTCTTCCCGAACCGCGCCGCCGGGTCCGCTTCCTGGCCGTCCTGGGGACGGGCCTGGTCCTGGCCGGGTACGTCCTGCGGCCGCTCCACGGCTTCAGCAAAATCTACGGCACCGAATCCTACTGCCTGGCCACGGCGGGGATCTGCTGCCTGCTCTTCCTCCTTTTCTATGTGGGGCTGGACCTGTGGCGGAAGGAGAAGGCGGCCGCCTTCCTCGTTCCCGCCGGCCGGAATCCCCTGCTGGCCTACCTCCTGCCCGGGCTCATCGGCAGCGCGGCCGGCCTCCTGGGGACGCTCCTCAACGCCAACGTCGAGGGCTGGCTCTGGCCGTTGGCCGGGGCCGGCGGCCTCCCGGGCATGCTCAACGCCGCGGTCATGACCGGGATCGTCCTCCTGCTGACGACCGTCCTGACCCGGGCCGGCCTGGTCCTCAAGCTCTGACCGCGGCCGGGCGGGGCGGCCGGGCCCCGGTATGGTAAAATGGAGCCGGGAAAGGGTCCGGAGGAAACGATGAATCAACGCGCCCCCCTTGCCGTCCTGTCGTCGGCCCTGGTCCTGGCCGCCCTGGCCGGACCGGTCCTGGCGGCGGCCAAACCCAAGCTCGATCCCGAAAGCAAGAAGTTCTACGAGACCGCCCGCCTCATCATGACCAAAGAGGAGGGCAAGATCTGGGAGCGGCTGCCGGATCTCGAGGGCCGCAAGGAGTTCATCGCCGATTTCTGGCTCAAGCGCGACCCCGATCCCGACACGCCGACGAACGAGTTCCGCCGGGAATTCGAGGCCCGCGTCGCCTACGTCAACCGCCGCTTCAACAAGGAAGGCGGCCCCGGCTACAACACCGACCGCGGCCGGATCTACATCTACATGGGCCCGCCGGACAAGATCGACGAATACTCGCCCGACTTCAGCACCGACGTCCACGGCTTCACCGACATCTGGGTCTATTACGGCCGCCAGCTGGCCGTCGTCTTCGCCGACGAGAAGGGCGACGGCCGGTACCGGATCGTCCGGACGGAAGGCGATTTCTTCGGGGCCATGGACCTCATGAAGCTCGGCCGCCAGGTCGGGCCCGACGACGTCTTCGCCTCCCCGTTCGTCAAATTCGAGGCGTCCTACGACGCCGGGGCCGGCGAGATCGAGGTCCGCCTGCCGGTCAAGGACCTGCTCTTCCGGGAGAACGACCAGGGCCTGCAGCAGCTCGACCTGGAGTTCCTGATCTACATCTACCCCGGCGGCGGGGCCGGCAAGGAGACCTTCCGCGAGGAGCGGACCATCGCCCTGGCCGGCGCCGCGCTCGACGCCCTCAAGACGGTCGACGTGCGCTTCGCCCGGCCCCTGAAGCCCGGCACCAGCTACGTCGATGTCATCATCCGGGGCCGGGGCGGACGGGGCGGCAAGATCCGCCAGGTCTTCGACCTCAAGGCGCCGGCCCGGGCCGCGGCGGCCCCGCCCGCCGATTGACATCGCCCCCCCGCCTCCGCTAGTATGGGCCCTCCGGAAAAGAGAGCATCACGATGAAAGTCCGCCTGTTCCCCAAGGACCAGAAGTTCTTCGAACTGTTCCGCGAGGACGCCGCCAACCTCCGCGAAGGGGCCCGGGCCCTGCAGGACCTGGTCGACCATTACGAGGACGTCGAGGGCAAGTACCAGCGCCTCAAGGCCATCGAGCACCAGGGCGACAACATCACCCACGAGCTCTTCACCCGGCTGCGGGACACCTTCATCACCCCGCTCGAGCGGGAGGACATCCACGGCCTGTCCAGCGGCCTGGACGACGTCCTCGACTGCATCGAGGGCGTGGCCAGCCGGATGTGGACCTACAAGCTGGGAAAGCCCACGCCCGAGATCAAGAGGATGGTCGACATCATCGTCCAGGCCGTCGACCAGATCTTCGAGGCCGTCGATAACCTCGAATCGCTGGGCCACGTCCACGCCTTCTGCAAGCAGATCAACATCCTCGAGTACCAGGCCGACGTCATCTGCCGGGAGGCCATCGCCGATCTCTTCGCCAAGGCGGAAACGCCGGCCGAGCTCAAGAACCTGATCATGCTCAAGGAGATCTACACCCGGCTGGAGGTCGCCGCCGACCGCTGCGAGGACGTGGCCAACGTCATCGAGGAGATCATCGTCAAATCGACCTGACCCCGTCAGACATGAAAACGTCTCGTTGATCCCCATGGCCGCCGCCACCCTGTTCGTCGTCTTCATCATCCTGATCGCCTTGGCCTTCGATTTCACGAACGGCATGCACGACGCGGCCAACTCCATCGCCACCGTCGTCTCGACCCGCGTCCTGACGCCGCGCCAGGCCGTCCTGTGGGCCGCCTTTTTCAACTTCGTGGCCTTCCTCATCTTCCACACCAAGGTCGCCGAGACCGTCGGCTCCGGGATGATCGATCTTTCGCTCATCAGGACCATGCCGGCCGGGGTCTTTGACCGGGCCGCGGCCGAAGTCATTTTCGCCGCCCTCCTCGGGGCCATCGGCTGGAACCTGTTCACCTGGTTCATGGGCCTGCCGACGAGCTCGTCCCACGCCCTCATCGGGGGTTATGCCGGGGCGGCCATCGTCAAAGCCGGCTTCAAGGTCATCATCGCCGGCGGCTGGATCAAGACCCTGCTGTTCATCATCCTGGCCCCGACGATCGGTCTGGTCTTGGGGGTCCTGTTCATCACCGCCACCACCTGGATCGTCCGCAAGCGGAACCCGACCCGGATCAACAAGGCCGCCCGGCGCCTCCAGCTCCTGTCGGCGGCCCTCTACAGCCTGGGCCACGGCGGCAACGACGCCCAGAAGACCATGGGCATCATCGCCGGATTGATCCTGTCGGCCGGCTGGATCAAGACCTTCTATATCCCCCTCTGGGTCGTCCTCGCGGCCCAGGCCGCCATCGCCCTGGGCACCCTCTCCGGCGGCTGGCGCATCGTCAAGACCATGGGCCAGAAGATCACCAAGCTCCGGCCCATCGACGGCTTCTGCGCCGAGACCGCCAGCGCCATCAGCATCTTCTTCGCCACCCACGCCGGCGTCCCCGTCAGCACGACCCACGTCATCACCGGGGCCATCTCCGGCGTCGGGGCGGCCCGGCGCCTGTCGGCCGTCCGCTGGGGCGTGACCCTGCGGATCGTCTGGGCCTGGCTCTTCACCATCCCCGGCGCCGCGCTCGTCGGCGGCGTCCTATTCTTCCTGATCGACCTGGCCGACAAGATCCTGATCTAGGAGAACGCCCCGTGCCGCGGAAAGCGCTCGCCGTCTTCGCGCTCCTGGCCGCCATCCGGCTGACGGGCCTGGCCGCGCCGGGCGGCGCCGCGGCGGCGGCCGCTCCGCGGGCCCGCGACCTCCTGCCGGAGGAGGGGCTCGTGGCCTCGAGCATCACGGCCCTGCGCGGGCCGAAGGACCTCGACGCCCACTACTATCTGGCCGACGAGGGCGTGCTCGGCCTGGGCCGCCGGACCGACGCCGTCCTGGCCCGCTACCGCTTCGAAGCCGGCGACGCGCTGCTGCTCGTCGCCGTCTACGCCGCGGACAAGGAGTCCGGCCGGACCTACGGGAAATTCGGGCGGGATTTCTTCACGGGCGCCTTCGACCCGGCCTCGTCCCGCCATGTCGAGAGGATCGAGACCGGCGACTGGGCCGGGGCCGCCCGCCGCGGCCGGGTCCTGATCGTCGTCCTGGAGTCGCCGGACCGGGCCTCCTGCGACGCCCTCGTCAGCGGCGCCGAGGCCAAGGCCTCCGCCGCCCCATCCCGCTGAACCGGAGCGCCGCTCCGGACCGAGGAGGAACGCGCATGACCGACGCCCCGACCGCCAAGCCGAAGTTCCCGGCCACGTTCTGGACGGCCAACACCATCGAGCTCTTCGAGCGGGCCGCCTACTACTCCATGGCCTCCTTCATGGTCATCTACCTGAAGGAGTCCCTGGGCATGTCGCCGAGCCTGGCCACCTTCCTCAACGGCTCCCTCCTCTGGGGCATCATCTACTTCATGCCCATCCTGTCCGGGACCCTGGCCGACAAGTTCGGCTTCAAGCGCTCGCTCTCGGTCTCGTTCGTCCTGATCGCGATCGGCTATTTCATCATGGGCCACGTCCAGCGGCTCTGGCCCGGCCTGATCGGCCGCGGCGCGGCCGAGACCGTCGACTTCACGGTCCCCGTCGTCCTGGGGATCGTCCTCATCGGGCTGGGCGGGTCGATCGTCAAGCCCTGCATCGCCGGGACCGTCCAGAAGACCGCCGGAACGCGGGCCACCCTGGCCTTCGGCGTCTTCTACATGGTCATCAACATCGGCTCGATCACCGGCCGCAGCGTCTCCTATTTCATCCGCACCAGTCTCGGCATCCCGGCCATCTTCACCTACGCGGCCACGACGTTCGCCCTGATCGGGCTCCTCGTCACCCTGTTCGTCTACAAGGAACCGGAGTACGTCAGCGACGGCATCAAGGACGGGCAGAAGGTCCAGAAGCGGACCCTGGGCCAGGCCCTGGGCGGCATCTTCATCGTCCTCGGCAACCTCAAGTTCGTCTTCCTCATCCTGGTCCTGGGGATGTTCTGGTTCCTCTATATCCAGCTCTACAACCTCATGCCCCTGTTCATGCGCTACGTCGACCCGGACGCGCCGATGGAGCTTTACACGCTGGCCAACCCGATCATGATCGTGGCCTTCCAGCTCCTCATCACCCGCCTGGTCAAGCGCTGGCTGCCGGTCAAGACCATCATGCTCGGGGCCATCGTCGTCACCCTGGGCATGCTGGTCAACGTCCTGCCGGCCCTGCTCTTCGCCGACCCGACCCGGAAGGCCGCCCTGCTCGGCTTGAGCCTGCCCATCGCCGGCCTGTTCATGATCGTCTCCATCGCCTCGATGGCCGTCGGCGAGATGATGGCCTCGCCGCGCATCTACGAATACATCGGGGCCATCGCCCCCAAGGGGCAGGAGGGGTTGTACCTGGGCTACCAGAGCCTGCCGATCGCCCTGGCCAGCATCGTCGGCGGCCCGATCGGGGGGCGGTTGTTCGAGCGTTATATCAATACGCCGCTCCGGGAGGGCCGGCCGGTGGACACCGTGACGATGTGGCTCATCATCGTCGGCATCGGCGTGCTCTCGGTCGTCGGGCTATGGATCTACGACCGGATCGTCGTCAAGGGCGCGCGAAAGGCCTGACGCCGGGGCTATTTCTTCTTTTCCCTCGGCCAGTCGGCATGGGGGATGGTGCCGTCGTCGCAGGGGCCGTTCTCGTCGTAGTTCCGGATCATCTCGGGATGCGGCGGAACGGTGCAGACCGGCAGCGGCCCCATTTCCTTGTTGCAGCACAGCGGGATGGGCTGGCCCTTCTCGACCTCGGCCGTCCGGCCGCACACCGAGCACGTATAGGCGATCTTGCTCATCGGACTCTCCTTCGCGTGATGCCTTCATCTTATCACCGGACAGGCCGGTTCTCAAGCGGTTGACAGGTCTTTCGGTCTTCCTGTAAGGTCTTAGGGAAGAACCATGGACCTCCGACGCGACCTCGTCCTCGGCCATTACCGCCTCGTCGAGAAGCTCGGCGCGGGCGGCATGGGGGTGGTCTGGAAGGCCCGCGACCTCAAGCTCGACCGCGACGTGGCCATCAAGTTCCTGCCCGAGGGCGCGGTCAACGACCCCGAGCGCCGGGCCTTCTTCGAGCGCGAGGCCAAGGCCGTCGCCGCCTTGAGCCATCCCAACATCGTCACCATCTACGCCATCGACGAGGCCGAAGGCGCGACCTTCTTCACCATGGAGCTCATCGACGGCCGGCCCCTCTCGGCGCTCATCGAGCCGGGCGGCGTGTCCCTCGACCGCTTCCTCGAGCTGGCCCTGCCCCTCACCGGCGCGGTGGCCGCGGCCCACGCCCGGGGCATCATCCACCGCGACCTCAAGCCGCAGAACATCATGATCGACGCCGCCGGGGCGGTCAAGATCCTCGACTTCGGCCTGGCCCGCATCCTGCTGCCCCTGCCCCGGGTCATCGGCCGGGACGAAGGCACCACGGCCACCCTGGACGCCGATTTCGCCGGGACCATCGCCTACATGTCGCCCGAACAGCTGCGCAGCCAGCCGCTCGACCACCGCACCGACCTGTTCTCGCTCGGCGTCGTCCTGTTCGAATGGGCCACCGGCGCCCTGCCGTTCGCCGGCCGGACCGGGCCGGAGCGGATCGCCGCCGCGCTCAAGGACGAGCCCCGCTCGGCCGCCGAGCTCAATCCCCGGCTGCCGGCTCCGATCGACCGCATCCTCCGCCACTGCCTGGAGAAGGAGCCCCGCTACCGCATGGCCTCGGCCCGCGACCTGCGCGAGGAGCTGGCCTCGCTGCGCGAAGCCGGCCCGGCGGCCGGGCCGGCGGCGCCGTCCATCGCCGTGTTGCCCTTCGCCGACATGAGCCGGGAGAAGGACCAGGGCTACTTCTGCGAGGGCATCGCCGAGGAGATCATCAACGCCCTCTGCCGCGTCCAAGGCCTTCGGGTCGCCTCCCGGACCGGCGCGTTCCAGTTCCGGGACCGGGCGGCCGGCCTCCGCGAGATCGGCCAGGCCCTGCGGGTCGACCACGTCCTCGAGGGCAGCGTCCGCAAATCCGGCCAGCGCCTCCGGATCACGGTCCAGCTCGTCGAGGCCGCCCGCGGCTTCCATCTCTGGTCGGAATCCTACGACCGCGAGCTGAGCGACGTCTTCGCCATCCAGCAGGAGATCGCCGGCAACGTCGTCCGGTCCCTGCGGGTCACCCTGACCCCCCAGGAGAGGGGCGCCCTGGCCGAGGTGCCGACGAGCCACGTCCAGGCCTACGACTATTACCTGCGCGGCCGGAGCTTCTACGAGCGCTACGGCCGGCACGACATCGAGTTCGCCCTGCAGCTGTTCTCCCGGGCCGTCGAGCTCGATCCCGAGTACGCCCTGGCCCACGCCGGGCGGAGCGACTGCTGGTCGTATATCTACCTTTACGCGGAGCGCCAGGAGACCGCGCGCCTCCAGGCCGAGGCGGCCGGCCGGCGGGCCGTCGAGCTGGCCCCGGAATGCGCCCAGGCCCAGGCCTCCCTGGCCGTGGCCCTGTCGCTCGGCGCCGCCAAGACGGAGGCCCAGGCCGCGTTCGAAAAGGCCATCCGCCTCGATCCGACGCTTTTCGAGGCCTGGTATTTCTATGCCCGCCAGGCCTTCGCCGCCGGCGACATGCCCAAGGCCCGGACGCTCTACGAAGAGGCCATGCGCGTCCGGCCCGAGGATTACAACGCCGCCCTCCTCGTCGCCCAGGTCTACCAGGAGCTGGGACGTCCCGACGAGGCCCGGGCGTCCCGCGAACGCGGCGTGGCCCTGGTCGAGAAGCGCATCGACCTCCACCCGGACGACGCCCGGGCCCTCTACATGGGGGCCAACGGCCTGGTCGCCCTGGGCGAAAGAGACAAGGGACTGGAGTGGGCCCGGCGGGCCCGGCGCATCGATCCCGACGACCCCATGCTGCTCTACAACCTGGGCTGCATCCACGCCCTGGCCGGGGACCAGGAGGAAGCCATCGACTGCCTGGAGCGGGCCGCCGCCGGCGGGCTGCTCCAGAAGGCCTGGTACGAGCACGACGGCGACCTCGATCCCCTGCGCGGCCACCCGCGCTTCCGATCCCTGCTCGAGAGGATGTGAAGGACCCCATGGCCACGCTCGTCAAAGCCTCCGGACTGACCAAGAGATACGGCGACCTCGTCGCCGTGGCCGGCATCGATTTCGAGATCGAGGAAGGCGAGTGCTTCGGCTTCCTCGGCCCGAACGGGGCCGGCAAGACGACCACGGTGCGCATGATCCACTGCGTCTCGCCGGTGACGGCCGGGACGCTGACGGTCGGGGGCCTGCCGTCCGGGATCGGCAACCGGGCCCTGAAGATGATCACCGGGGTCATCCCCCAGGAGATCAACCTCGACAACGACCTGACCGTGGCCGAGAACCTGGTCATCTTCGCCCGCTTCTTCGACATCGGCCGCCGCGAGGCCCGGGCCCGCCTCGCCGAGCTGCTCCGCTTCGTCGAGCTCGAAGCCAAGGCCGACTGCAAGATCTCGGACCTGTCGACGGGCATGAAGCGGCGCCTGCTCATCGCCCGGGCCCTCATCAACCGGCCCCGGCTCATCGTCGCCGACGAGCCCACGACCGGCCTCGACCCCCAGGCCCGCCACCTCATCTGGCAGCGGCTGCGCCAGCTCAAGGCCCAGGGCGCGACGCTCGTCCTGACCACCCAGTACATGGAGGAGGCCCAGCAGCTCTGCGACCGGCTGGTCGTCATGTACCAGGGCCGCATCCTCAAGGCGGGCACGCCGTCGCGCCTGGTCGAGGAGGAGATCGGCCGGGAGGTCGTCGAGGTCCGCACCCCGCCCGAGGACGACGCCCGCATCCTGGAGCACCTGGCCGGGTTCGGCGGCGCCCACGAGCGCGTCGGCGACACCCTCTATCTCTACGGCCGCGACGGCCACGGCCTGATGAAGAAGCTGCTCGAGCTCGACCTGCCCAACACCCTGAACCGGCCGGCCACCCTCGAGGACGTCTTCCTGAAGCTCACCGGACGGAGCCTGCACGAATGAGCCTCTCCTACCGCATCGCCTACGTCTTCCTCCGGAACCTCTATTCCTACAAGCGCTTTGTCCTGCCGACCTTCCTGGTCAGCCTGGTCGAGCCGCTCTTCTACCTGGTCACTTTCGGCATCGGCATGGGCGCCTACATGGGCGCCTTCGGCGGCCGGCCCTATCTCGACTTCCTGGTGCCCGGCGTCCTGGCCTCGACGGCCATGATGTCGTCCTCGTTCGAATGCCTCTACGGGACCTACGTCAAGATCGTCCATGAACGGGTCTACGACTCGCTCGTGGCCACGCCGGTATCGGCCGACGACGCCGTGGCCGGCGACATCGCCTGGGGCTCGTTCCGCGGCCTGATCAGCGGCGGCCTGATGATGATCGTGGCTCTGATCATGGGCGTCGCCCCGGCCGCGCCCTGGCGGGCCCTGGTCCTGGTCATCTTCATGATCTTCGTCGGCGTCCTGTTCGGCTCGCTGGCCATGATCGTCACCTCCATCGCCCCGAGCTTCGACTTCTTCAGCTATTACACGGAGCTCGTCGTCACCCCGATGCTGTTCTTCTCCGGGGTCTTCTTCCCGCTCGACAACTTCCCGGCCTGGATGAAGGTCCTGGCCCAGTTCCTGCCGCTGACGCACGCGGTCCGCGTCTCCCGGGCCCTGTTCACGGGCGCCGCCGCCCCCGGCCTGGGCTGGAGCCTGCTGCTGCTCGCGGCCATGGGCGCGGCCGCCTTCACGGTCTCGATCCGGATGATGCGGAAGCGCCTGATCAAATAACCAAGAGGAGCGCCCCATGGCATATCGGCCCCGCCGCCGCGTCCCCGCCGCGGCCTCGTCTGTCGCCCTCCTTCTCGTTCTCTCCGTCACGGTGCCGGGCGGCATCCCGGCCGCCCAGGACAAGGAGACCGTCGGGCCCAAGGGCAACGGCCGGACGGTCCTGCCGGTCAACCAGATCGTCACGCCCTTCGGCACCCAGACCACCCTGCCCGGGCTAAGGCCCCAGGCCCTGGCCCTGTCGCCGGACGGGACGCTGCTAGCCGTGGCCGGCAAGACGCCGGAGCTCGTCATCCTCGACGCCCGCCACGGCCGCCTGAAGAAGCAGGTCCCCCTGCCGGCCGAGGAGCAGCAGGAGCAGCGGCCCGAGGTCGTTTCGCCGCAGATCCTGGACCCGGACGACAAGGGCCAGTTGAGCTACACGGGCCTCCTTTTCTCCCCCGACGGCCGCCGCATCTACATGAGCAACGTCGACGGCAGCGTCAAGGTCTTCGCCGTCGATCCGGACGGCGAGGTCCGGCCGGACTACACCATCCCCCTGCCCCTGGCCGGCGCGCCGCGGCGGGCCGAGGAGATCCCGTCCGGCCTGGCCCTGACCGCCGACGCCCGGACGCTCTACGTCTGCGGCAACCTGTCCAACCGGCTGCTCGAGATCGACACCGGCACCGCCGAGGTCCGCCGGGCCTTCGACGTCGGGGTAGCGCCCTTCGCCGTCGTCCTGGCCCGCGGCAAGGCCTACGTCAGCAACTGGGGCGGCCGGCGCCCCGGGCCGGGCGACCTGGTCGGCCCGGCCGGACAGGGCACGGAGGTCCGGGTCGACCCGGTCCGCTACATCGCCAGCGAGGGCTCCGTCAGCGTCGTCGATCTCGGCGCCGGGGCGGTCGTCAAGGAGATCCCGACCCAGCTCCACGCCTCGGCCCTGGCCCTGTCGCCCGACGGCCGCTATCTCGTCTGCGCCAACGCCGCCTCGGACAACCTGAGCGTCATCGACACCGCGTCCGACGCCGTGGTCGAGACGATCTGGGTCAAGGCCTCGCCGGCCGACCTGTTCGGGGCCTCGCCGAACGCCCTGGTCTTCTCGGGCGACGGCAAGACCCTCTACGCGGCCAACGGGACCCAGAACGCCGTGGCCGCCGTCTCGTTCAGCCCGAAGAAGCGGAAGTCCCGGCTCAAAGGCCTCATCCCCGTCGGCTGGTTCCCCGGCGCCCTGGCCCTGAACGCCCGCCGCGGCGTCCTTTACGTCGCCAACGTCAAGGGCCACGCCGTCGACCCGGTCCCCTACAGGCCCACCGGCGCCCCGGGCTTCAATTCCCACCAATACCATGGCTCGGTCTCGATGTTCCAGGAGCCGCGCCAACGGGCCCTTTGGGACCTGACGGGCATCGTCTACGCGAACTACCGGCGCGACCGCATCGCCCAGGCCGTGCAGCCGGCCCGCCCCGGCCAGCCGGCCCGGCCGGTGCCCGAGCGGATCGGCGAGCCGAGCGTCTTCAAGCACGTCGTCTATATCATCAAGGAGAACCGGACCTACGACCAGGTCCTCGGCGACGTCCGGGAAGGCAACGGCGATCCGGCCCTGTGCATCTTCGGCGAGAAGGTGACGCCCAACCAGCACAAGCTCGTCCGCGATTTCGTCCTTCTCGACAACACCTACTGCAGCAGCATCTTGAGCGCCGACGGCCACCAGTGGTCGACCACGGCCTTCGGCACGGATTACCTCGAGCGCTCCTTCGCCGGCTGGCCCCGGAGCTATCCCGACGGCATGGGGCCGGACGAGATCGACGCCCTGGCCTACGCGCCGAGCGGCTTCATCTGGGACAACGCCCTGAAGCACGGCGTCTCGCTCTGGAACTTCGGCGAGTTCACCATGCAGGCCTGCGGCTGGAAGGACCCGGAGCGCAAGGGCGAGCCCCTGTGGGCCGATTATTGGGACGAGTACCTCCACGGCACCGGCCTGGTGAAGATCGGGAGCGTTCCGGCCATCCCGTCGGTGGCCCCGTTCTCCCCGAGCGACACCCTGGGCTGGAACATGGCCGTCCCGGACCAGTGGCGGGCCCGGTATATCGCCGACCAGGTCGCGGCCTGGGACAAGGCCGGCCGCATGCCCCAGCTCATCCTGATCTGCCTGCCCGACGACCACACCAGCGGCACGAGCGAAGGCTCCCCCATCCCGGAAGCCTGCGTCGCCGACAACGACCTGGCCTTCGGCCGCATCGTCGAGGCCTTCAGCCGCAGCTCCTTTTGGAAAGAGACGGTCGTCTTCGGCATCGAGGACGATCCCCAGAACGGCTGGGACCATGTCAGCGGCTACCGGACGACGGCCTACTGCGCCAGCCCCTACACCAAGCGCGGGGCGGTGGTCTCGACCCAGTACAACACGACCAGCATCCTGCGGACGATCGAGCAGATCCTCGGCCTGCCGCCCATGAACCAGTTCGACGCCACGGCCACGCCGATGTTCGACTGCTTCGCGGCCGCGCCCGATCTCCGGCCGTTCGAGCCCGTCCCGAACAATATCCCCCTCGACGCCATGAACCCGCCCAAGGATAAGATCGCCGACGCCCTGCTCCGCCGCCACGCCGTCCAATCGGGCAAGCTCAACTTCCGGCAGGTCGACGCCTGCCCCGAGGACACGCTCAACCGCATCCTCTGGCACGCCGTCAAGGGCCCCGATGCCCCCTACCCCGCCTGGGCCGTGACTCTCGTCCCCGACGACGACGACGACTGAAAGGAGAGGCCATGAGCGTCCTGAAACCCCTCGACTGGATCATCGTCCTCATCTACTTCGGCATCATCCTCGGCCTGGCCTGGAAGGTCATGCGCCAGAAACAGAAGACGTCCGACGAATATTTCCTGGCCGGACGGAACCTCGGCTGGCTCATCGTCGGCGCCTCCATCTTCGCCTCGAACATCGGGGCCGAGCACCTCGTCGGCTTGGCCGGTTCGGGCGCGACCGACGGCGTGGCCATGGCCCACTACGAGCTCCACGCCTGGTGCCTGCTCGTCC
>CAZNPB010000055.1:0-18812 GCA_964574895.1 uncultured Eubacteriales bacterium | reverse complement strand
GGCATCAGCGCCCACATCGACTCCGGCAAGACGACGCTGACGGAGCGGATCCTCTTCTACTGCAAGAAGATCCACAAGATCCACGAGGTCAAGGGCAAGGACGGCGTCGGCGCCACCATGGACTCGATGGACCTGGAGCGGGAGCGCGGCATCACCATCGCCTCGGCCACGACCAACGTCGAGTGGGCCGACCACTCCGTCAACATCATCGATACGCCGGGCCACGTCGACTTCACCATCGAGGTCGAACGGTCCCTGCGCGTCCTCGATTCGGCCATCCTGGTCCTCTGCTCGGTCGGCGGGGTGCAGTCCCAGACCATCACGGTCGACCGCCAGCTCCGCCGTTACAACGTCCCGTTCATCGCCTTCGTCAACAAGGCCGACCGGGTCGGGGCCAACCCGGTCCGGGTCCGCGATCAGATCGCCGACAAGCTCAACCACCGGGCCGTCCTGATGCAGCTGCCCATCGGCCTCGAGGCGGCGTTCAGCGGCCTGATCGACCTGGTGGCCATGAAGGCCCTCTACTTCGACGGCCCCGAAGGCGAGATCGTCCGCGTCGAGCCCATCCCCGCGGACCTGGCCGAAGAGGCCGCCCGCCGGCGCGAAGAGCTCCTCGACGCGGCCTCCCTGCATTCGGACGAGCTGACCGAGGCCCTGCTCGAAGGCCGGGCGACCGAGGAGCTCGTCCGGGCCGCCGTCCGCAAGGGCGTTCTGGCCCGCCAGCTCGTCCCCGTCTTCATCGGCTCGGCCTACCGCAACAAGGGCATCCAGCCCCTCCTCGACGCCGTCGTCCACTATCTGCCCGACCCGGCCGAGGTCGAGAACCGGGCCGTCGACCTAGACGGCGACGGGACCGAACTCGTCCTCGGGAGCGACCCCGGCGCCAAGACGGTGGCCCTGGCCTTCAAGCTCGAGGACGGGCCCTACGGCCAGCTGACCTACATCCGCATCTACCAGGGCTCCCTCCGCAAGGGTGACGAGCTCGTCAACACCCGCTCGGGCCAGAAGATCAAGGTCGGGCGCCTGGTCCGCATGCACGCCGACACGATGTCCGAGATCGCCGAAGCCGGCCCGGGCGACATCGTGGCCCTCTTCGGCGTCGAGTGCGCCTCGGGCGACACGTTCTGCGCCCCCGGCCTGAACCTGGCCATGACCGCCATCTACGTGCCCGAGCCGGTCATCTCGCTGGCCATCGAGCCGGTCGACAAGGCCGCCGCCGACCGGGTGGCCAAGGCCCTCAATCGCTTCACCAAGGAAGACCCGACCTTCCGGACCCACGTCGATCCCGAGTCCAGCCAGACCATCATCCAGGGCATGGGCGAGCTCCACCTCGACGTCTACGTCGAGCGCATGAAGCGCGAGTACCGGGCCGAGGTCCGGACGGGCATGCCCCAGGTCGCCTACCGCGAAGCCATCAGCCAGGCCGTCGATTTCGACTACACGCACAAGAAGCAGACCGGCGGCGCGGGCCAGTACGCCCGGGTCATCGGCCGGCTCGAACCCCTGGCCAAGGGCGCCTTCGAGTTCTCCAACGAGGTCAAGGGCGGCCGCATCCCGCGCGAGTTCATCCCCTCCTGCGAGAAGGGCTTCCGGGCCGCCCTCAGGAAGGGGCCGCTCATCGGCTTCCCCGTCATCGGCATCAAGGCCATCGTCAACGACGGCCAGTACCACCCGGTGGACTCGTCCGACATCGCCTTCCAGACGGCGGCCCAGGGCGCCTTCCGCCAGGTCTACATGAAGGCCAGGCCGCAGATCCTCGAGCCGATCATGAAGGTCTCGGTCGAGGGGCCGTCCGAGTTCGCCGGCAACGTCTTCGCCACCATCAGCCAGCGTCGCGGCGTCATCGTCAGCTCCGTCGAGGACGGCACGTTCTCGCGGGTGGACGCGGAGGTGCCGCTCGGCGAGATGTTCGGCTACTCGTCCGTCCTGCGCTCCCTGACCCAGGGCAAGGCCGAGTTCACGATGGAGTTCCTGAAATACGGCAAGGTGCCGCCGCACGTCGCCGAGGCGCTCACCGCGCAGCACCTCGAAGCCGAGCGGAAGAAGTCCCAGAGATAAGCGAGGAGACGACGATGACGACCACGGTCAAGAAAGAGCTCATCCGCCGCAGCCCCCTGCGGGTCCTCGAGAAGTCCATCTCCGGCGGCCTGGGCAAGGGCTGTCTCGGCGTCCTGGCCAGCCGCAAGGGCGTCGGCAAGACGGCCTGCCTGGTCCACATCGCGGCCGACAAGCTGCTGCAGGACGAGGCCGTCATCCACGTTTCCTACGCCAGCCGGGTCGACCACATCGTCACCTGGTACGAGGACATCTTCAAGGAGATCGCCAAGGCCCCCAAGATGCGGCCGGCCCTGGAGGGCTTCGACGAGCTCATCCGCCGCCGGGTCATCATGAACTTCAAGCAGGACGGGGCCCGGACCGAACAGGTCCTGCGCAGCCTGGAAGCCATGATCGTCCACGGCAACTTCCGGGCCGGCACCGTCATCGTCGACGGCCTCGACTTCGCCCAGGCCGGGCCCGAGGACCTGCGGAAGTTCCGGGACTTCGCCGGGCGCCTCGGGCTCGAGGTCTGGCTCAGCGCCTCCCTCAAGAAGGACGAGCCCCTGTTCGACGAGCAGGGCATCCCCTACGAGCTGAAGGACTTCCTGGGCGTCATCGACGTCCTCCTGTCGCTCCAGCACCACGGCGATCACGTCCACTTCAACCTGGTCCAGGACCACGGCCGGCTGGCCCCCAAGGACCTCGGCCTGAAGCTCGATCCGACCACCCTCCTGATCGCCAAGGAGCCGCGCCGCCGGACCCGCTAGCTTTTGACTCCCCCGGACGGCTGTGCTACCCTGGCCGCAAGCTCGCCCGGGCGACGAGTCCGCCGGGCCCCCACGATCATGGACAGGACCACCTTCCCGCCCGGCACGCGCCTGGCCGTCATCGACCTCGACGGCACGCTCCTCAAGGGCCTGAACGCCGAACGGATCTTCTATCTCGGCCTGTTCGTACACGGGCGGGTCGGCCTGCGCCGGATGCTCGCCTTCCTGCTGTCCCTCATCCGCGACACCGTGCGCCTGGGCTTCCGCAACGCCATCGGCAGCAACGCCCTGGCCCTCAAGGGCCGGGAGCCCGAAGAGGTCCGGGCCTGGGCCGCGGCTTTCGGGCACAGCTTCCTCCGGGGCGCGGTCCCCGAGGATCTGCGGGCCAAGATCCTGGGCCTGCGGCGGGAAGGCTGCCGCGTCGTCCTCCTCTCCGGCTCGCTCCAGATGATCGTCGATCAGCTCCGGGACCGCCTGGAGGCGGACGTGATGATCGGGACCGGGCTCGAGGTCGCCGGCGGCAAGCTGACCGGGCGCAAGACGGGGATTTTCGCCTACGGGCCGAGGAAGCTCGACGCCCTGTTCGCCCGGATCGATCCGCAAGGCATCGATTGGCCGGGTTCCTGGGCCCTGGCTGACCGCCTGTCCGACCGGCCCGTGCTCGAGCTCGTCGGGCATCCCGTCGCGGTCCACGGCGACCGCAAGCTCCGAAAGCTGGCCCGGCAGAGGGGCTGGGAAATCATCGGCAAGCG
Organism: uncultured Eubacteriales bacterium; assembly: GCA_964574895.1. Classification (GTDB taxonomy): domain Bacteria; phylum Acidobacteriota; class Aminicenantia; order Aminicenantales; family Saccharicenantaceae; genus RBG-16-66-30. The sequence continues at coordinate 15,256 of CAZNPB010000055.1, read as the reverse complement.
CTGATCCCCCCGAGCCGGGAGGATCGGCCCCCCGAGACCCTAAAAAATGTAGGTCAGGCCGGCGAACGTCCGCGTCTCCCGGCTGGAGGCCCGGACCTCGGCGATCTTGCCCCAGCGGTGGAGGCCCTCGATGCCGGCGAACAGCCGCACGGGGAGGGCTCCGAGGCGCCAGCCGGCCCGAAAGAGGAAGCGGGTCCGGCTGTCCGAAACGGCGACGTTGTTGGTCAGCTCGTCCTGGAAACGGTCGCGCCCCTGCCAGGAGCCCCAGGCGTGGCCGCTGACCTGGCCGCGGGCCGAAAGGCCGCCCCAATCCACGTCGACCCGGGCCGAGGCGCTCCCGCCGTAGGCGTAATAATAGCCGTAATAGCCGAGCGTCGCCTTCATGCCCTCGATGGAGTGGCCGGCCGAATAGGCGTTGAAGGCGAAGGCGTTCATCAGGGCGAAATCGGCGTAGGCGTCGACGACGGCCCGGACCTTGACGCCGCGGCCGAAGAGGGTCCAGTCGAGGACCGGGCCGAAGAGGTGGGCCACGGTCATCTTGTCCCGGAAGTCGGTCGGCGTATCGGGCAGCGGGTCGAGGCGGACCTGCGCCCCCCGGGCGTCGTAGAACGCGGCCCGCTTGCGCACGTAGGTCAGGGCCGAACCGAGGCCGATCGAGAGCGCCGAGCCGCGGCCCAGCTCGTCGATCGACTGGCGGTACCGGCTCAAACCGACGACCCGGGCGGTCAGGTCGACCTCCTCGGCCAAGCCGTCGTTGAGGTGCTCGTCGCCGGGGCGGCGCTGTCGCAAGGTCAGCCCGACGGCCAGCTCGCTCAAGGTCGTGTCCCGCAGGAGCTTCCGGAATGTTCCCGGCCGGCCGTATTCGGGGATCCGCAGGAGCTGGGTCTCGAGGTCGACCCGGCCGGCGCCATAGGACGAGCGGCCCGTCTCCGAGGAGTGCCAGCCGGCGACCGAGAGGGTCAGATCGGCCCAGCCCGGCTCCGGGTAGACATGGGAGGCCGGTCGCTTGCGGTCCAGCCACTGGTTGAGCTCGTTGACGGGATTCATGAAGCCGAGGGCCTTGAGGACCGGCGAGCGGTGGTGGTGGAAATAATCGGCCAGCTGGAACCAGGTCTCGCCCAGCGAATAGCCCCCGAAGGTCGTCAGGAACATGTCGTTGATCGAGATGACCTCCCGCCACTCCGAGACATACTCGTAGATCGCGGAGCAGGTGAAGGAGGCCAGCACGGACTCGGCCCAGGTCAGATAGTTGGCCCGGGCCATCTGGTAATAGAGGGCCCCGCCGATGACGTGGGTCCAGTTGGTGACATAGGCGTTGGAGTCGAAGGTGACGGCCTGCAGCGTCAGGAAGCGCTTGTACTGGTCGGCGAAGGTCAGCTCGAACTGCCAATCCTCGATCCAGGTATGGTAGGCCGACCAATACCGGACCGTGGAATAAACGGCCACGACCCCCTCCTGGACGAGGAACCGGCGCCACTTCTTGGGCATGGCCGGGGACGCTTCGGCGGCCGGTCCGGCGGCCCCGTCATTCCGGTCCCGGGGAGCGGCCAGGGAAAAAGCGGCCGCGGCGGCGTCCGGACGGACGGCGGCGGACAAGGAGAAGGCCGGCGCTTCGGCCGCCCGGGAGGGTGGGACCGCGGCCGCCGCCAGAAAGGCGGCCAAGCCCAGGGCCCCCAGGGCCCGGATCGAGGGACGGGTCATGCTTTCCTGCTTTGTTTTTAGAAAAATAGGGTTTAAAATAGGCCATTCTTCGAGGAGAAGTCAAGCGATGCTTAGGCCGAAACCGGCTTCCCCCGAGGCGGGCCCGCCGCCGACCCGGGCGGCCAAGGTCCGGACGCTCGTCTTCCGCTTGATCGGCTACGCCGGCGTCGGCCTGTTCGTCTATCTCATCCTGAGGACCGGCCCGAAGGAGATCCTGCGGGCCCTCGGGCGGATGAGCCTGCCCGAGATCGCCGCCCTGATGGGCCTGCGCGTCCTCTATTGGCTCATCCGGTCGCTCAACTGGCGGGCCCTGCTGCGGGCCTCCGGGGAAAGGATCCCCTTCCTCGAGATCTTCGGGGCCCGCATCGCCGGCTACGCCGTGAGCTACCTGACCCCGGCCGGCAACATCGGCGGCGAGACCGTCCGGATCATGTGCCTGGATTGCGCCGACCGGAACAAGATCCTGGCCACCGTCATCGTCGACAAGACCATCGAGTTCCTGGCCGGGCTGTCGACCGTCGCCCTGTCCGTCGTCTTCGTCATCACCGAGTTCGCCCTGCCCGAGCGCCAGAAGATCGAGCTCTTCGCCGCCATCGCCGCGCTCATGTTGGGGCTGATCTTCCTCATCCTCAAGCAGAAGCAGGGGCTTTTCGGCTGGGCCCTCGACGCCCTGAAGAAGCTCAAGGTCCGCGTCCCGTTCCTGGAGAACCGGCGCGACAAGATCCTGGAGACCGACGCCCACATCGCCGAGTTCTACGGCCGGAACCGGAAGCTCTTCCTGGCCCTCTTCGCGTCCTATTTCTTCCAGGCCTGGCTGTGGGCCTTCGAGATCTATGTCACCTTCGTCTTCCTCCGGGGCGCCCGGCCGAGCCTGTTCCTGTGCTTCCTGATCGTGACCCTGGGATCGTTCTATACGTTCGTGCCGGTGCCGGGATCGGTCGGCGTCTACGAGCTGACCTACGTCTCGCTTTTCGCGCTGCTCCGCATCGAGATGTCTTCGGGCATGGCCGTCATCCTGATCAGGCGGCTGGTGGGGATGCTCTGGGCGGCCATCGGGCTCATCCCCCTGGTGCGGAAGCGGTCGCGGCGGGCGGTCAGCGGGCCGCCACCTCAGGGGCCCTGCCCTTCCTCAGGAACCGGACCAGCTTGACGAACACCCCGGTGAAGGACATGGCGAAGATCCCGATCAGGAACAGCTCGGGATGGCCGGCCACCGAGGACAGGAAGATGAACACGACGGCCAGGCTCTTGGCTTCGGCCCCTTCGCCGTTCTTCTCGGCCCGCGTATAGAGCACGTTGATGTAGTACAGGGCCAGCTGAAGGAAATAGAGGGCGATCGTCACCAGGGAGAAGACGAGGAAGGCGTAGCTCCGGCCGTGCCGGAAGATCCCGGCCGCGGCCCCCGCCATGACGGCGAAATCGGCGATCCGGTCGAGGAAGAGGTCCAGATAGGCGCCGTAACGGCTGGTCAGGGACTTGGCCCGGGCCAGCATGCCGTCGGCGGCGTCGAAAATGGTCGAGATAAGGGCCAGGCAGCCCCCCAGGACGAAGAAGGGGACGCTCCCGCCGGCGTAGGCCAGCCCGGCGACAAGGGCGAAGCCGAACGAGCACAGGGTCAGCTGATTGGGGGTCATCCGGGTCTTGAACACCGCCTTGACGATCAGGGAGGCCGGGGGCCGGACCAGGTAGCGGTCGGCCGGGAGGTACTTCTGGAGGAACGGGTAGGAGGAGACCCGCTTCATGGATCTTTGGAAATCGTATTCGTCGGCGGATGCGCTCATGTCGTCCTCGGGGCGAAGGAAGGTTATAGCCCAGCCCGGCGCCGGCGTCAAGTTCGGTGCTATAATGGGGCCTCACGTTCGCCGGAGGTGACCTCATGACGAAACGCACCTGGCTCGCGGCCGCGGCCCTGCCGCTCCTGGCCCTGTCCCTGGGGGCGGCCTTCACGAAAGAGAACGTCCGGGTCCGGTCCCTGGAGAACGGGCTCAAGGTCCTCCTCGTCGAAGACCACGACATCCCCAGCGTGGCCCTGTACACCTTCTTCCGCGTCGGATCCCGCAACGAGCGGCCCGGCCTGACCGGGGTGTCCCATTTCATCGAGCACATGATGTTCAACGGGACGCCGGCCATCGGTCCCGGGGAGTTCGACCGGCGCATGGAGTTCCGGGGCGGCAGCAACAACGCCTACACCGGCGACGACTTCACCGCCTACACCGACTGGTTCCCCCCGGCCGCCCTGGAAACCATGATCGCCATGGAAGCCGACCGCATCCAGGGGCTGGCCTTCGTGCCCGAGGTCTTCGAGTCCGAGCGCGGCGTCATCGCCTCGGAGCGGCGCATGGGGGTCGACAACGACAACGACTCCCTGTTGACCGAGACGGTCCGGGCCACGGCCATCATGGCCCACCCCTACCATTGGGACGTCATCGGCTGGATGAGCGACATCCTGAGCTGGCGGCGGGACGAGGTCATGGCCTATTACCGGACCTACTACGCCCCGAACAACGCCATCCTGGTGGTCGCCGGCGACATCGATCCGGACCGGACCATGGCCCTCGTCGAAAAGTACTATGGGCCCGTCAAGGCCTCCCCTCCCCCGCCGCCCGTGGCGACGGTCGAGCCGCCCCAGCTCGGTCCCAAAACCGTCCTGATGCGCAAGGAGGCCCAGGCCCCGTCCTTCCTGGCCGTCTGGCACGGCCCGAGCGTCCAGGACCCCGATTTCCTGCCTCTGGCCATCTTGGCCAAGCCCCTGCTCGAGGGCGAGAGCAGCCGCCTCTACCGCCGGCTGGTCCGCGAGGAAGAGCTGGCCATCGACGTCGGCGGCGGCATCCAGGAAACCGTCGATCCCCAGCTGTTCGCCATTTCCATCAAGCCCCGGCCCGGGGCCGACCTCGACCGCATCGAGCGGGTCCTCGAGGAGGAGCTGGCCAAGGTCCGGGCGGAGGGCATCACCCCGCCGGAATTCGACAAAGCCATGAACATCATCCGGACCGGGTTCTATCAGGGCCTGCAGACGGTCGCCGGCCGGGCCAACCAGCTCGGGGCGACCGAGGTCCTCTACGGCGACTTCGCCCGGATCTTCACCATCATGGACGATTACGCGGCCGTCAAGATCGACCGGGTCCGGGAGGCCGCCGCCAAGTACCTGGTCGAGGCCAACCGCACGATCGGCCGCCTCGTCCCCGAAGGAGGCGCGAAATGAGAAGCTCCCGCCCCGCGGTTTCCCTGCTCGTCCTGGCCGCCATCCTCGGCGCCGCGGCCCTGCCCCTGCCGGCCGCCCCGCAGCTGCCGGCCCCGGCCAAGATCGTCCTGCGGAACGGCCTGACCGTTTATCACCTGCGCAACGCCGACGTGCCGCTGGTGAGCTTCCGGATGCTCATCGGCGGGGCCGGCTCGGCCGCCGAACCGGCTCCGGCCGAAGGCGCGGCCGGCCTGACCGCGGCCCTGCTGACGAAGGGCACCTCGAAAATGAGCGCCGACGCCGTCGCCGAGGCCCTGGACTTCATGGGCGCCAGCTTCGGCGTCGCCGCGGCCGAGGAGTACGCCCAAGTCTCCGGCGACAGTCTGGCCCAGAACTTCCCCCGGCTGCTCGAGATCGCCGCGGCCGTCCTGACCGATCCGGCCTTCTCCGAGGCCGAGTTCGTCAAAGAGCGGGACCTGCGCGTCGACGGCCTCAAGGCCGCCAAAGACAACCCCGGGGCGGCCGTCCGCCTCTATTTCCAGAAGGCCTATTTCGGCTCCCACCCCCTCGGCCACCTGGCCTCGGGCACGGAAGCCTCCCTCGGGGCGATGACCGTGCGGACGGTCCAGAACTTCTACCGGTCCCATTACCGGCCCGACCGGGCCGTGGCCGCCGTCGTCGGCGACATCGAGACCGCGGCCCTGAGAACGCTGCTCGACCGGACCCTGGGCCGCATGGCCCGGCCGGCGGGGGCCGCCCCCGCGGCCGGCCTGCCGCCCCTGCCCCGGCCGGAGGGCCGAAAGCTCCTCCTGGTCGACAAGCCCGACGCCACCCAGGCCTACTTCTCGCTCGGCGCGCCGGGCTACGCCATGGGGGACCCGATCACGGCCGCGGCCTCGGCCATGAACACCCTGTTCGGCGGCCGCTTCACTTCCTGGATCAACACCGAGCTGCGGATCAAGCGCGGCCTGACCTACGGCGCCTCGAGCTCGGCCCGCAACTGGGCCGCGGGCGGCCTGACCACGATCGGCTCCTACACCAAGAACGACAAGATCGGCGAGATGCTCGACATCGTCTTCGACCTCCTCAAGAAGGCCGAAGGCGGCTTCGGCGCCGAGGAGACCGAAAGCGCCCGCAACTACATCCTGGGGCAATTCCCGCCGACCCTCGAGACCAACGCCCGCAAGGCGGCCGCCTATGTCCGGCTGGCCTTCTACAAGCGGGGCTTCGACGAGTACGACCGCTACCTGGCCGAGATCGCCAGGCTCGCGCCGGCCGACCTGAAGGCCGCGGCGGCCAGGCTCCTGCCGCGCAACGACTTCGTGCTCGTCGTCGTCGGCAAGGCGGCCGAGATCCGGCCCCTGCTGGCCAAGTACGGCACCTGGCAGGAGAAGAAGATCGGCGACCCCGGCTTCTAGGCCGGGGACAGGAAGTCTGAGGAGGACGACGCCATGACCCGGAGAACGCGCCTCGCGGCGGCCGGCCTGGCCCTGGCCTTGGCCTTAGCCCCGGCCCTGTCGCGGTCCCAGGAGCCGGTCCCGGCGGACCGGATCGCCCTGCGCTTCGGCCCGGCCGAAGGCACCCGCCTGACCTACACCCTTTCGAACGTCGTCAACGTCGACGGCAAGAACTTTCTGGGCACCGACCTGGCCCTCAACGCCGACGCCCGGGGCGAGATCGCCCTCCTGGCCAAGCCCTCGCCGCGGGACACGGCCCGGGCCGACATGACCAGCCCGGGCATCGACGTCAACATCCGTCTGCCCGAGAAGGTCATCTCCCAGAAGATCGGGACGACCGGGGGGGAGCCGTTGGACGTCGTTTTCAACCGGACCGGCAAGGTCGAGTCCATCCGCAACCCCGAGGCCCTCGGGGGCGGCAATCCCTTCAACGTCTCCATCCCCCAGATCCTGCGCGATTACTTCCCGGTCTTCCCGGTCCAGCCGGTGGGGCGCGGCGAGAGCTGGTTCGAGACCCGGCGCCTGACCATCCCCTTCCAGGGCCTCGACCTCCAGGTCGACCTGGCGGTCACTTACACGCTCGACGACATCCTGCCGGCCGACGACGGCCGGCTGGCCCTCATCTCCGCGGTCTACAAGGTCACGGTCTCCGGGTCCAAGGACTTGAGCGGGACCGAGGGCGTGTTCGAAGGCGAAGGGGCCGGCGCGGGCTCGCTCCAGGTCCACGTCGACCGCGGCTATTTCTCCGAGTATCGGGTCGATTTCAAGACCGACGCCGCCTTCGTCATGAAGAAGGGCCGGGACCGGCTGGCCGAATTCCCGTTCTCGTTCTCGGCCTTCGCCGAGGTCGTCCTGCTCAACATCGAGACGCCTTCGCCGGTCATCCGCTGACCGGAGGGGCGGACCTCAGTGGGTCTCGATCGGGACCCAACGGTCGAGGGCGGTGAAATAGAGCCCGGATTCCTTGACCGTTTCCCCGGTGATCTTTTCCCAGAACCGCGTGTAGAGCCGGACCTGGGCCCGGTAATGCCCGGCCAGGGCGGCCAGCGCCGCTTCGCGGTCCGCCGCCGCGGCCCCCTCGACCGCCCGCGGCAGCCGGTCGGTCTTGTAATCGGCGATGACCCAGCCGTCGGCTTCCTGGAAGAGAAGGTCGACGGCCCCGGCCAGCGACAGGGGCGCGCCGGGGACGGGGACGAGCGGGCGGCCGCCGGCGGCGGGCACGGGACCGGCGGCCGCGACTAGGGCCTCATATTCGGCGTCGCCGGGCCCGACCACGACGGTGAAGGGCACCTCGTAGAGCCGCCGGCCGGCCCGCATGGCCCGGCCCCAGAACGGCGACCGGAGGATGCCGCCGACATGGGCGGCCAGTTCCCCGGCGTCGGCCGGCCCGCGCCCGGAGGCGGTCAGGACGTCCTCGGCCAGGCGGAGGAGCGCCCCGTCGGCCGACCCGGCGGCCGTCCACGCCGGCCCCCGCTCCGGCCACCGGCCGGCCAGGGTCTTCAGCATGATGTGGACCTCGGAGCCCCACAACCCCAGCCCTCCCTTGGCCCAGGAGGGCGGCTCGGCCTCGCGGCGGGCCAGGGCCGTCACCGTCTCATGGAGCGATGCGGCCAGGGACGCGGCGGACATCTTATGGCGCAGGGTCTCCCGGGCCTTGGCCACCTCCCCCGGCTTGACGGCCGGCCGCTTCCGCCAGACCGGGGCCGGCCGGTCCGGGCCGGTGGTGGCGGGAGCGGGCGGCAACTCTTCAAGACCGGCCAGACCGCGGGCCAGCGTCGGCCAAGCCGCCCGCGATCCCAGTTCGCCCGCGTAAGCGCTGACCACGAGGAGGTCGCGGGCCCGCGTCGCGGCCACGTACATCAGCCGGTCCTCCTCGGCCGCCTCGTATTTCTTCTCCTCGGCCGCGCTGGCCTCCCAGCCGACCGGCTGCGAGACCGTCCGCGTCGCCTGGCCGAAGGGCTTCGTGAAGCGAAAGTGGCCGAGGGGCCGCCGTCCCGTCCGCCGCACGTGGCGGTCCGGCTCGAAATCGCGGCACCCGGCCGGGTTGGCCAGCCAGACGATGGGCGCCTCGAGGCCCTTGGCCTTGTGCAGGTTCATCAGCCGGACGGCGTTGCGGCGGCCGGGGGCCAGGCTTATCTCCTCGACGGCCTGGGCGCCGACCCACTCGTCCATGAAGGCCACGGCGGCGGCGAACGAGGTCATCTCCTCGTTCTCGCGGCCGCGCAGCACTTCGACCAGCTTGAGAACGTTGCCGGCCCGGCTGCCGCCCATCTCGGCGGTGACCAGATGATTGAGCAGCCCCGACTGCTGGAGGATGGTCTCGAGGGCCACGGAGGGCGGCCGGCGGGTGACGAGATCGCGCCAGCCGTGGAGCATGGCCAGGGCCCGCCTCACTTCGGCCGTTCCGGTCTCCTCGCCGGGGACGCCCAAGCCGCAGAACCCGCCGCCGGCGGCCCGGTGCTCGACGAGCTCCTGATCGCTCAGGCCGAAGAAGAGGCCGCGCAATACGGCCACCGCTTTCACCGGGTCGTCGGGGTCGTCCAGAGCCCGGAGCAGGTTCAGGACCTCGGCGATCTCGGCGTTCTCGGCGAAGGCGTCGCTGCCGGCGATCTCGAAGGGGACGCCGAGCTCCTCCAGCCGGCGGGCGTACTTGCCCATCCGGTCGCGGTAACGGAACAGGATCAGGACGTCGCCGGGCTCGGCCGGCCGGGCGGCACCGGACCCGCCGTCGATCAGGAGATGGCCGGCCAGGGCCCAGGCGACGAAGGCGGCCACCCGGGCGGCGTCGATCTCGATGATCTCCTCCCGGGTGTGCCGGGGGACGGCCGGGACGGTGGCCTTGAACACGCCGGCCGGCGAACCGCCCGCGCCGCGGCCGCGCCGGGTCCGGAGGGGCATGAAGCCGGCCTGATAAGCGTCGGCCCCGGCCGGGAACGCCCCGCCGCGGGCCGGGTCGAACAGGGGGTCGACCCAGGCGGCGATGGGGTCGAGGGACCGGAAGTTGGCGCTCAAGGCCAGGATCCGGCCGCCTCCGGCCGTGATGCGGTCCTTGACGAGATTATAGATGTCGATGTCGGCCCGCCGGAACCGGTAGATCGACTGCTTGGGGTCGCCGACCAGGAAGAGCGAGCCCGGGGCCGGCGCCAGCCGGGTCCAGTCCTTTTCCGCGTCGTCGGCTCCCGTCAGCAGGAACAGGATCTCGGCCTGGATGGGATCGGTGTCCTGGAACTCGTCGACGAGGATGGGATGGAAGCGCTTGCGGAAATAGCCGCGGACCTCGGGATTGTCGCGCAGGAGCCGGGCGGCCAGGAGGAGCTGGTCCTGGAAATTGAGCCGGCCCTCGGCCCGGCGCCGCTCGGCGTAAAAGCGGACGGCGGGGCCCAGGAAGGCCAGGGCCCGGGTGTGGCGGAACTCGCGCCAGTCGCGGAGGGCCGGCCGGGCGAACGACTCCTGGAAGGCCTCGGCGGCGGCGAGCATCTTCTTGGCCGTATCCTTCGACCGGGCCTTGATCGCCGCGTACCGGGCGGGCTCGCATGCCGCGCCCTTCCGGGCCAGGATCAGGTCCTCCTCCTTGGACGGCGCCCATCGCTCCAACCTGACCTCGAGCTGTTTATCGAAGAGCTCGACCGATTCCATGAGCCGCCGCGGGTCGTCGAAGCCGAGGTTGCGGCGGCGGCGGAACAAACGGACGAAGATCTTCTGGAGGTCGTCCCGGCCCTTCTCCGGCTTGTCCTTGGGGACCAGGGCCGAGGCCAGGTCGATGAGCCCGTCGAGCACGCCGCGCACGGCGGCCTGATCGGGCGGGTCCTCGCGGCCCGGGACGGGCTCGACGTCGGGGAACTGGGCCAGGACCTTGAAAGCCGACTCCAGCTCGGCCGGTTCGAGCCCGGCCTCATCGAGGCCGGCCAGGGCGGCTTCGTTCGTCAGGCGGGCCCTGGCCTGATACTCGTCCCAGCATTTCTCCAGCAGGACCGCGTCCTCGTGCTCCTCCATTTCCCGGAAATCCGGGTCGATCCCGGCTTCGATGGGGCGCTCGCGCAGGAGGCGGGCGCAGAAGGAGTGGATGGTCCCGATGAAGGACCGCTCCAGGCCGGTCAGGGCGGCCTCGAGCCGGTCCCGGACGGCGGGGTCGGGCTCGTCGAGCCGGGCCTTTTCCAGGGCCACCTGGAACCGGCCCCGCAGCTCGGCCGCGGCCTTGCGGGTGAACGTGACGGCGGCCAGCGTCTCGATGGGCGCCCGGCCGGTGGCCAGCAGGGCGATCATCCGCTCGACCAGGCTCCGGGTCTTGCCCGAGCCGGCCCCGGCCTCGACGAGGAAGGTCGTCCCCAGGTCGCCGCGGATGTCGTCGCGGGCGGCTTGATCGGGAGGCGGGCCGGTTCGGACGCTCATCATTTATACTCGTCGAGCTTGTCGTAGGCGGCGAAGACCTCGGGAGCGCCGCCGCGTTTGGCCGACGTGCCGCCCGGACCGCCGGAGACGCAGACGGCCTTGTAGTCGCAATGGCCGCACTTGGCCTCCGGCCCGGCGATGAACCAGCCCTTCTCCAGGAGGAGCAGGAGGTCGCCGAGAAGGAGCCGGAGCCGGGACCGGTCGAAATCCCCGATCATGATCTCGTGGCCTTCGCCGCGGAGGGACGGGAACAGGTAACCGCTGGCCACGACGCGCGGCGACGTGCCGGGCCGCTCCCGGGCCAGCACCTGTTCGAGGGCCACGGTATAGAGGGCCGGCTGCAAGGCCCGGCCGCGGCCGAAATGGACCGCGTCCTCGTACGGCCCGGGGCTGCCCGTCTTGTAGTCGATGATCCGGTATTCGTCCTCCCCGAGCCGGTCGACGCGGTCGATGAAGCCGCGGAACAGGAACGACCGGCCGTCGGCGATCGTCATCTCCTCCCGTTCGATGGCCTTCTCGAAGGCCAGGGGGCGGCCGGGGACCTCGCGTGTCCGCTCGAAGTTCAGGAAGATCTCGAGCGTTCTCTCGACGTCCTTGCGCTCGGCCTGGAAGATCTCCTCGGCGGGCGGGGGCACGCGGGCCCGCCAGGCGGCGATCCTCCGGGTTCCGATCTCGTCCATGAGCGGAGCGTGCCGGCCCGCTTCCGGCCTTTCGCCGCGCCGGGCGACCTCGGTCATGAACTCGCAGAGGATCTCGTGGATGAGGCTGCCGCGCTGGAGAGGATCGAGCCAGCGGGTCCGGTCGAAGACCACTTCTTCGGGCGGCAGGACCTTGAGGACGTGGCGCAGGAAATAGGCGAACGGGCACTTGGCCAGCTGCTCGAGCCGCGTCGCCGACATGACCGCCGTCCGGCCGGCCAGCGGATCGACCGCGGCCCGCAGCGGCCCGAGGTCGACCAGCCCGTCGTAGGCCGTCAACTCCGCGCCGGCCCTGGCCGCGGCCGCGGCCAGGCCGGCGGCCAAGCCGGGGAAGTTGGCGGCGACCGTCAGGGCGCCGTCGGGCCGCGGCTCGGCGGTCAGGCGGTCGAGCCACCAGTCGGTCTCGTCGAAGGCCCGGCCGGCCCCGCCGGGCAGGAAGCCCGACGCCTCGGGCAGGCCGTCGTCGAGGGCGGCGTAGTCGAGGCCGGGCTCGCCGCGAAGCAGGCGGAAGGCCTGGAGGACGACCGACGAGGGGAACGAGGCCCGGCCCTCGACGATGTCGAAGGAGGAGTAGCTCATCACGACCCGGCCCCGCAGGCCGGCCAGGGTCGAGGCCAGGCCGTAGAGGCGCGACCGGAGCGCGTCGGCCGACGACGGCAGGGAGTCCGAGAGGGCCGCCCGCTCCTCGTCGAGGAGCACCGGGTCCTGGAGGCCGCGGCCGGGGAAGGCCGCCTCGTCGAGCCCGGCCACGAACGTCACCGGCCGCCCCGACCGGCCGCCCGTCGTCAGACCGGCGACATGGAGATGCCCGGGCAGGGGCGCCGAGGCGCCCACGCGGAGCGAGGCGGCCGCCGTCCGGACGAGGGCGAGAGCGTCTTTGAGCGGCAGGGACGGGAACCGGGCCTCGGACACGAATTCGTCCAGGCGCTCCAACAGCCTCGCGGCGGCCTCGCGATCGAGGTCGGTCTCGGTCCGGCCGAAGTCCCGGACAAGGCGGGAAAAGGCCCGGCAGAGGCCGGGCAGCTCGCAGGCCCCGCCAAGCCCCGTCTCCGGGATGAGCGACAGGATCCGGTCGACCGCGGCGGCCAGCGCCCCGATCTCGGCCATGGCCGAGAGGACCGCGGCCCGGCGCTCCTCGCCGTTCCCGGCCTCGTCGTCGTCGCCGCCGCCGCGCCGTTTCAGGACCTCGAGGTCGGCCTGCTTGCCGTCCCGCAGGGCGGCCAGCCGGTCGGCGTAGCGGTCGCGGCCCCACCCGATCATGGCGCTCCGGAGATGGCGGCAGGCCGTCCGGGCCGCCAGCGGCTCGCCCGTCGCTCCGGCCGGCAGGACGAGGTCGCCGTTCTCGACGAGCCGGCACAGGCCCTCGCTCGAGAAGTCGTCGGCCAGCCAGGCCGTCAGCCCGAAGAGCAGCCGGCCGGGCGACGTGAAAGACACGGGGACGCCGTCGCCGAAAGTGACGGGCAGGTTCGTCCGGGCGGCAAGGAGGGTGAAGACCGTCGCGTGGGCCGAGCCCGGGGGGGCCAGGACCTCGACCTGGTCGAAGGTGACCTGGCCGGCGTAGAGGCGGCGCAGGATCTCCCGGCATTCGTTGGCCGGGCCGAGGGCCCGGAAGATCTCGATCCCGGTCTCGGCGGCCCGCCCGGCCGGCATGGGCCGGCGGGGATCGAAGAGCCAGGACAGGCGGCCGGCCCCGGTCTCGTCGCCGGCGGGAACGCCCGGCCATGGCGAAGGCGGGCGTTCCAGGCCGAAGACGGTCTCGCCGGGGACGAGGACGGGCTCGCCGCCGGCCGCCGCCCGGACCAGGGCGGCTTCAAGACGGCCGAGCGGCAGATCGGCCGGGCAAAGGACCCTGAGCGGTCCGGGCCCGGACGGTCGCGGGGCCCGCGAAGCCGCCGCGTAGAGCCCGGCCAGATCGAGGAGGTTCTCCTCGGCCAGGGCCCGCTCGTAACGGTCCAGAAGCAGGGCCAGCTCGCGGCCCTTCTGCGGCACCAGGAAGCTCTCGGGCCGGAGGCCGGCGCCCGACAGGCCGTCGAGGCGCATCTCGCGGACGGCCCGATGGAGCGCCTGGGCCAGCCCGGGAGAGGCGCCGGCCCGTCCGAAATAGTCGAGCCGCCCCCCGGCCAGGAGCTCGCGGAACAGGCGGTCGACGAGGGCCAGCTCGGCCGACGCGGTCAGGGGCCTGGCCGCGCCCGCCAGCCCGCTCCTTTGGAGGACCTCGGCGGCCAGTCCCGGTGTCGTGACGAAGCGGAGGTTGACCCACGACCCGGCCTGGCGGGCCAGGGCCTCGCCGGTCTGGCGGCCGGCGACGAACGACGGAACGATCAGGACCTTCTCGTCGATCGGGTGGGCCCGGCAGAAGCCGGCGAGGAAACGGAGCAGGGCGCTCATCGCGTCCCCGGCAGGCGATAGAGGATGACCCGGTGGTCGCGGCCGCCGTCGCCGGGCAGGACGTCGGTCGCGGCGATGCGGGCGTCCCAGCCGGGGATCCTGTAATCGTGAGAGACGATGCGGGCCCCGGGAGGCAGGTCCCGCTCGAAGGCCGGGGCCAGGGCCTCGAGCGATTCCGGCAGGAGGTAGAGCAGCAGGACCGTGGCCCCGGAAAGCCCGGCCTTGGCGGCGTCCTGCTGCAGGAAGCGGACGAGAGACTCGACCCCTTCCCTCTTGGCTGCCGCCCGGCATTCCTCGATCAGGGCGGGATCGAGCTCGATGCCGACGCCGCGGCAGCCGCGGCTCTTGGCGGCGGCGATGACCATCCTGCCGTCGCCGCAGCCGAGGTCGTAGACGACGTCTTTCGGGCCGACGGCCGCCAGCTCGATCATCCGGGCCACAACCTCGGGCGGGGTGGGGACGTAGGGGGCGAGGTCGGCGGCGTCCTCCCGGCCGTGGGCGCCGGGGTAGAGGCGGACGGCGCCCTTCTCATCATAGCGGAAGGAATAGGGCCGGCCCGGATGGACCAGATAGTCGAGCATATGCCCGCCGCTGTCGAAGGAGATCTCGACCGGATCGGCCGTGGCCAGCCGGTCCACGGCGCCGACCGACAACAGGCGGGTCCGGGGCGCAGTGCCCGGACGGCCGGCCCGGATGGTGTAGGCGACCGGCTTCTTGGTCACGTTCCGGATCGTGGCCTCTTCGAGGAACGGCGCCGTCGAGGCCGGCGCCAGGTCGATCCGATTCGGCGTCTCGCGGCCCGGCCGGCCGACGAAAAAGGCCAGCACGGCCAGGACGGCGAACGCCACGGCGAGGAGCGCTTGAACGGCCCTTCTCAAGATCGCATGTCCTTTTCGTTCCCGGTCACCGGCCCTACCAAAGTAGGATTTCCCCGGCCCGATGTCAACGCCGGGGCCGGGGCGGGCCGCGGCGCCGGCCTTAGAGGGCCACGAGAAGGAAGGCGATCGCGGCCAGGACGGTCCAAACGAGGATCCGAACGAAGGTCTTCATCGCGGTTTCTCCTGTCCCCGCGGCAGGCGGCCGGCCTTCCGGACCGCCTCCTTGAGGACGTATTCCATCTGGGCATTGATGCTCCGCATCTCGTCGGCCGCCCACTTCTCCAGGGCGTCGTAGACGGAAGCGTCGAGCCTCAGAAGGAATTTCTTCTTGTCGGTCACGGTTGAGGCCGCCTCAGGAATAGAGCGTCCCCGTATTGACGATCGGGTGCATCTCGGTCTCGGACACCAGGGCCACCAGGAGGTTGTTGACCATGGCCGCCTTCTTCTCCTCGTCGAGCTTGACCACCCCCTGGGACTCGAGGCTGCGGAGGGCCATCTCGACCATGCCCACGGCGCCGTCGACGATCTTGGTCCGGGCGGCGATGATGGCCTCGGCCTGCTGGC
>CAZNPB010000054.1:0-19812 GCA_964574895.1 uncultured Eubacteriales bacterium | reverse complement strand
GGGGAGAGCGGATTTGAACCGCCGACCTCCTGCTCCCAAGGCAGGCGCGCTAGCCAGGCTGCGCCACTCCCCGTCCGTTCAGCCGTAAGATATTAGCACAAAGAGGGACTAAACCTGAAACGAGGAGCGGTCAGACCCAAAGCCGGAAATTCCAAGATGGGGTCAAGCCTGCCTTTTTCACCCGATACGGCCCCGAAAGGCGAAAAAGGTACGCATGACCCCTAGCGGCCGAGGCCCTTGTCGATGGTCGCTCGCTCGATGCGGACGACGATGGGCCGGCCGTGGGGGCAGAGAGCCGGCTGCGAGGTCCGGAACAGCTCGTCGACGAGGTAGGCCATCTTCTCGAGCGGCAGGTACGCGCCGGCCTTGATGGCGGCCTTGCAGGCCATGGTGGCCAGCATGCGCTCGCGCCGGTCCTCGGCGCTCTTCTCGCCCGCTTCCTCGAGCAATCCGAGCAGGATGCGCTCGGCCTCCGCCTCCCCGAAGACGTCCGGATACTCCTTGAGGGCGTAGGACCGGCCGCCCATGGCCTCGACCCGGAAGCCGAGCTCCTCGAGCAGCCCGCCGTTCTCCTCCAGGCTGGCCGCGGCCGACGGCGCCAGCTCGACGACGGCCGGGATGAGGAGGGCCTTGCGCGGCCAGAGCTTCAGCTGGTCGATCTCCCGGAACCTCTCGAACAGGACGCGTTCGTGGGCGTTGTGCTGGTCGACGACCATCAGGCCGTCCTCACCGGCGACGACGATGTACATGTCGGCGAATTGACCGAGGACGACGCGGCCGCGGCCGGCCGGGGCCGGGCCTGAAGACGGGGACGACGCGCCCCCGCTCGGTATGCCCCCACTCACGGATCCCCTGCTCGCGCCGGGCGCTCCGCCGGTCCCGCCCGTCCCGGCCATCGCCGCGTGCTCGTCGGCCGCCGCCGGACCGAAGTCGAGACCGGGTGCGGCGTATTCCGTCGCCCCCTCCCCGACCTTCGCTGCGCCGCCCGTCGTTCCCAGCCCCGGCGCGACCTCCTTGATGGTGTGGCCGCGCGCGGCGCCCTCGCCGACCGCCCTAAGGACCAGCCGGAAGACGACCTGGCTGTCCTTGAACCGGACCTCGGACTTGGCCGGATGCACGTTGACGTCGACGTCGGCGTAGGGCAGGCGCAGGAAGAGGAAGGCCTCGGGCGAGCGGCCCCGTTCCAGGATGCCCGTGTAGGCCTGGCTCAAGGCCGCCAGCAGGACCCGGTCCTTGACCGGCCGGCCGTTGACGAAGAAGTACTGGGCCGAACGGTCCCCGCGCCCCGCCAGCGGCAGCGAGGCCAGGCCTTCGAGCCGGGCCTCGCCGTCCTCGGCGGCCACCTCCATCAGCCCGTCGACCATCTTCCTGCCGAAGAGCTGGAAGACGCGCTCGCGCAGCGTCCGCACCGGCGGGCAGGCGATGGTCTCGCGGCCGCCGTGGACCAGGGTGAACCGGACCCCGGGCGCGCCGAGGGCCGCCTGGGTCAGGTACTTGGCCACGGGGCCGAGCTCGGACGAGGCCGAGCGCAGGAACTTGCGCCGGGCCGGCAGGTTGAAGAACAGGTCGCGGACCTCAACCGCGGTGCCGCGCGGGAAGGCGATGTCGGTGACGGCCACCAGCCGTTCGCCCTCCCGCTCGATCATCGTGCCCCGGTCCCCGGTCCCGTCGAAGGTCCGCAGCGTCAGCCGGGACACGGCCGCGATGCTGGCCAGGGCCTCGCCCCGGAAGCCGAGCGTGGCGATCCGCTCCAGGTCCTCTTCCCGGGCGATCTTGCTCGTCGAGTGCCGGCGGAAGCACAGGGCCGCGTCCTCGCGGTCCATGCCCGAGCCGTCGTCCTGGACCTTGATCAGGGCCTTGCCGCCGTCGGCGAGCTCGACCCGGATGTCCCCGGCCCCGGCGTCCAGGGCGTTCTCGACGAGCTCCTTGACCACGGACACGGGCCGCTCGACGACCTCGCCGGCGGCGATCTTCTGGGCCACGTCCTCGGGCAGGAGATGGATCTTTTTCATGCCACGATCTCGCCTTCCGTCCGGCCCGGCAGGACCCGGCGGACCGCGACGCGGACCCGCTCCCGCCGCGGCGCCGCGCAGGCCGGCACGGACACGCTGATGGAATTGCCGGTCAGGACCTCTATCCCGGCCCCCCCCGCCGCCCGGCCGATGACCACGCCGTCGAGCGCCCGGCCGATGAAGCGTTCCCGGAAACGGTGGTCCTTCGACGCCGCGGCGCGCCGCAGGGCCCGGGCCCGGGCCGCCGTCACCGCGGCCGGCACCTGGGTCCGTTCCGCGGCCGGGGTCCCCGGCCGCGGCGAATACGAGAAGACGTGGGCGTAAGTCAGGGCCGACCTCTCGACGAGCGCCCGAGCCGCCTCGAAATCGGCCTCCGTCTCGCCCGGAAAGCCGACCATGAGGTCGGCCCCGATGGCCGCGTCGGGCGCCAGGCGGCCCAGCCGCTCCAGGAGGGCCTCGTAGGAGCCCGGTTCGACGGGCCGGCCCATGTCGCCGAGCACCCGTTCCGAGGCGTGCTGGAGCGACAAGTGGAAATGGGGGCAGACGCGCTCGTCCGCGGCCAGGCGGTCGATCAAGGCCGCTCCGGTCCGCCGCGGATCGAGCGAGGTCAGCCGCAGGCCGGCCGGGCCGGACATATCCCCGAGCCGCTCCAAGAGCGCGGCCAGCGACGTCCGCGGCTCGAGGTCCGCGCCGTAGGAGGAGAGATGGATGCCGGCCAGGACGATCTCACGGAAACCGCGCCCGGCCAGCCCGGCCACCGCCGCGGCGGCCTCGTCGGGGGGCAGGCTGCGGCCCGGTCCGCGCACGGCGGGAATGACGCAGTAGGCGCAGCCGCCGTCGCAGCCGTCCTGGACCTTGAGATGGGCCCGGGCCCGATAGGACGGCTCGACGACCTCATCGGCCACATCCCCGTCATTCACGGGGACGCGTACCGGGTACATGTCCCCGTTCATGTCCCCATCATTCGGGCCGGCGAGATCCAGGACCCGTTCCACGAGCCCGTCCTTTTCGGCCCTCGGCAGAACGGCCGCGACGCCGGGCCTCCCGGCCAGCTCCTCGGGCGCCCGCTCGGCGTAACAGCCGGTGACGACCAGTCGCGCCGAGGGATTGGCGCGGGCCGCGGCCCGCAGGAACTTCCGGACGTCCCGGTCGGCCCGGCCGGTCAGGGTGCAGGAGTTGACGACGACGATGCCGGCCCGGCGCCAGTCCCGCTCGAGGGGCAGGCCCCGGGCGCCGAGCGCGTCGGCCCAGGCGAAGGCTTCCGCCTGGTTGGCCCGGCAGCCGAAGTTCCGGACGGCGAACGAGGCCATCGCCGCCGGCTAGAGCTTTTCCTTGAGCTGGTTCGAAGCGGCCTCGACCTTGTCGGCCATCTTGACCCGGTAGGCCGCGAGCCTGGTCCGCAGGCCCTCGTCGCGGAGGGCCAGGATCTCGACGGCCAGGATGGCCGCGTTGGTGCCGCCGGGCTTGCCCAGGGCCATGGCGGCCACGGGCACGCCCTTGGGCATCTGGACGGTGGACAGCAGCGCGTCGAACCCGGCCAGCGCGGCGCTTTCGACGGGCACGCCGATGACCGGCCTGGCCGTGTGCGCGGCCACGACGCCGGCCAGGTGGGCCGCCTTGCCGGCCACGGCGATGAAGATCTCGACGCCCGCCGCCTCCGCCGACCGGACCAGGCGCAGGGTCCGCTCGGGCGAGCGGTGGGCCGAGGTCACCTCGAGGCCGAAGGGCACGCCGAAGTCCTTGAGAACGCCGAGGGCCTCCTCGATCGTCGGGACGTCCGACTCGCTGCCGAGAAGGATCATGACCTTCATGCGCGCTCCTCTTTGACCGCCCCGATATCGCGGCGGTAGTACATGGCCTCGAAATAGATCTTCTGGCAGGCCTCGTAGATGCGGCCCATGGCCCCGGCCAGGGTGTCGTCCGAGGCGCAGACGCCCAGGACCCGCCCCCCGGTCGTGAGGTAGCGGCCGTCCTCGTACTTGGTCCCGGCGTGGAAGACGCTGACGCCGGCGACGGCCTCGGCCTCGGCCAGCCCGGAGACGATCTTGCCCTTCTCGTAGTGGAGCGGGTAGCCGCCCGAAGCGACCACGACGCACCCCGACGGCTTGGGCGACCAGCGGACCTCGGTCCGCAGGATGTCCTCGTCGATGGCCGCCTCGAGGAGGTCGACCAGGTCGCTCTCGAGCCGGACCATCTGGGGCTGGGTCTCCGGGTCGCCGAAGCGGCCGTTGAACTCGAGGACCTTGGGCCCGTCGGCGGTGATCATCAGCCCGGCGTAAAGGACGCCCTTGAACTTCCGCCCCTCCTCGAGCAGGCGGGTGACGGCCGGCACGATCACCGCGGACATGATCTCGTCGTAGAGCTTCTCGGTCATGAGCGGCGACGGCGAGATGGCGCCCATGCCGCCCGTGTTGGGGCCCTTGTCGCCGTCGTAGGCGGCCTTGTGGTCCATGGCCGTCACCAGGGGCTGCACCCGCAGGCCGTCGGTGACGACGATGAACGAGACCTCGCGGCCGCGCAGGAACTCCTCGATGACGATGCGGCGGCCGGCCGCCCCGAACTTCTTCTGGACCAGCATCTCGCCGGCCGTCTCTTCGGCCTTCTGGGCCGAGGCGCAGACGACGACGCCCTTGCCCGCCGCCAGCCCGTCGGCCTTGATCACGACCGGGTAGCCGAACTCGCCCGAGGCCAGGATCTTGCGGGCCTGGTCGAAATCGTCGGTGACCCGGAAGCGGCCGGTCGGGATGCGGTGGCGGCCCATGAACTCCTTGGCGAAGACCTTGCTGCCCTCGATCTCGGCCGCCTTCTTCGACGGCCCGAAGACCCGCAAGCCCCGCCGCTCGAACTCGTCGGCCAGGCCCATGGTCAGCGGCACCTCGGGCCCGACGACCGTTAGGCCGATCTTCTCCCTCTCGGCGAAATCGGCCAGCCCGGCCAGGTCGGTCTCGGCCAGGGGGACGTTCTCGGCCGCCAGGCGCGTGCCGCCGTTGCCCGGGGCGCAGAAGACCTTCTCCACGCGCGGGCTTTTGGCGATCTTCCAGGCCAGGGCGTGCTCGCGGCCGCCGGAGCCGACGATCAGGACTTTCACGGTCAGGCCCCGGCCACCCGCCGCAGGTTCTCGATGAACGCGGCCGCGTAGGCGCGGTCGGGGATGGACGCGGACAGGATGCGGGCCGCCAGGGGCAGGGCCTCGGCCGGCGGCAGGGTGAAGCCCATCTTCAGGAAGCTCTTGCGGTACTTGGCCACCTCGGGGCCGGCCGGCCGGTTGCGGATGACGATGTCGGCGACGAGCCCGGCCAGGGCGTCGAAGTCCTTCTCGACCATGCCGAAACGGGTCATCTCCTGGACGCCCAGGCGGATGCCGCTCGACTCGAGGAAGGTGGCGTCGTCGGGCAGGGCCTGATAGTTGGTCAGGACGTTGTTCGTCTCCAGGCGCCGGGCGATCTCCATCCCGGGGCCGAAGGGCTTGACGCGGATGATGACCTGGTGGGTCTCGGTGTAGCCGTCGGCGGCGTCGCCCTCGACCGGGATGCCGTGGGCGGCCAGGGCCTTGGCCAGGGCCTTGGCGTTGGCCCGGACCTGATCCTGGAAGGGCGCCTTGAAAGCGTTCATCTCGTAGGCGGCCATGAGCAGGCCCAGGAGCGTCCCCAGGTGGTGGTTGCTGGTCGAGCCCGGGAAAGCCCGGCTCTTGATCTCGGTCCACAGCGGCCGGAGCGGCGAGCCCTTGGCGATGTTGCCGGCCACGACGCCGCGCTGGGTGCCGAAGAAGGTCTTGTGGGTGCTGCCGGTCACCAGGTCCGCGCCCTCCTCGAAGGGAGCCTGGAAGGCGCCGTAGAGGCCCAGGACGTGGGCCATGTCGAACATCAGGACCGGGCGGTCCTTCCAGTCCTTGACGATGTCGGCCACGAGCTTGACCGGCTCGCGGTAGAGGAACATGCTCTTGCCGAAGACGATGAGCTCGGGCCTGTGGGCCTCGAGCAGGCGGCCGAGCGCCTCGGGATCGGGCTTGTAGGGGTTGTCCTTGCGAACGGGCAGGTTGACGATGCGTTCCTTGCCGGTCGCGGGATCTTCTTCGACGTAGTTGAACAGCGCGCCCATGGGCTGGGCGCTCAGATGCCCGCCGTAGATGAGCTCGTTGTTGAAGACCAGGCGGATGCGGCGCGAGGGCTGCCCCTCGGCCCGGCCGCGGTTGACGAACTTGACCAGGCCCTTGAAGACGCACTCGTTGGCCATCTGGCCGCTGATCGGCCGCAGCTCGATGTCCGAACAGCCGAAGAAGGCGGCCATCTCGCGCCGGCACTCGACCTCGACGTCGCGGATGAAGTCCGTGCCCTGGTAGAAGTAGACCTCCTCGCCCTTCATGGTCCGGTGCTCGGCGTAGCGGCCGGCCGGATCGGCGATCTCGAACATCTTGACGAGGAGCGAGGGCGTGGCCTCGGAGGGGATGAGATTGAAGCAATCCTGTTGGCGCCAGGCGCTGTTCCGCTCGGTCCGGGCGGCCAGGTCCTGGGCTTTTTCGGCGAAGGTCGGCATGTCACCTGTCCTTATTTGAAGTTTTCCGTCTCGATATCGCTGATCTTCTGGACCCGGCGGGCGTGGCGGCCGCCCTCGAAGGGCGTCTCGAGCCAGACGCGCACGATGCGGGTCGCCAGCTCGAGGGTGTGGGTCCGCCCGCCCAGGGTCAGGCAGTTGGAGTCGTTGTGGGAGCGGCTGACCTCGGCGGCGTACTCGCCGGAGCAGGGGGTGGCCCGCAGGCCCTTGAACTTGTTGGCCACGATGGCCATGCCCAGGCCCGTGCCGCAGACCAGGATGGCCCGGTCGCAGGCGCCGGCGACGACGGCCCGGGCGCCCTTGGCCCCGTAATCGACGTAGTCGACGGACTCCCCGGGACCGCAGCCGAAATCTTCGAAGGCCAGGCCGCGGCTCTTGAGGTACTCGGCCACCCCGGCC
Organism: uncultured Eubacteriales bacterium; assembly: GCA_964574895.1. GTDB lineage: Bacteria > Acidobacteriota > Aminicenantia > Aminicenantales > Saccharicenantaceae > RBG-16-66-30. The sequence goes on along the minus strand of CAZNPB010000054.1, from coordinate 12,850 downwards.
TTGAGCTCGTAGCCGGCGTGGTCGGAGGCGAGGGCGATCTTCATGGCGGTCTCCTTTCGTGTCCCCCCGGGCCCGGCGGCCGGCCCTCCGGAACGGTTCAGTCCCGGTCCAGGAACCGGGCGGCCTCGGGCAGGACCTCGATGGCCTTGAGGACGACGGGGTCGTTCTGACGCGAGATCTTGACCCCGGCGTCGACGCCCCAGACGGCCCCCGTGACCTCGCGCTCGATCTCGCGGCGGATCTCCGGCTCGGCCTCGCGGAACGCGGCCGCGTCGTAGGCGACCTTGCGGCCGGCCAGGAACTTGCGGAAATCGGCCACGACCGCGTCGTTGACGACGAACGCCGGGCCGACCAGGATCTTGCCGGCCGGCACGGCCCCGCCCGACGGGGCCTCCTGCGGCAGGACCAGCTTGGCCCCGAGCTCGGTCTGGTGCAGGACCAGCTTGCGGGCATAGGCGAAGAACATCCCCGACAGGCGCAGCCGGCCGGTGACCGGCTTGAGCAGGGAGTCGACGGCGTAGTCCGGGGTGATGCCGCCCTGGCCGAGGACCTTGCGGCCGTGCTCGGTATAGCGGACCTCGCGGCTGTCCTCGGGGGCGCGCTTGCTCATGAGGTAGTCGTCGAGGTGGCTGTAATCGCGCTGGATGGACCGTCCGCTCGGGGTCAGGTACTTGGCCACGGTCAGGGCCACGGCCATGTTCGGGGCCAGCGGGAAGACCGTCTGGACCAGGCCCTTGCCCCAGGAGTCCTCGCCGACGACGAGGCCCCGGTCGTGGTCCATGACCGCCCCGGAGACGATCTCCGAGGCGCTGGCCGTGCCCTGGTCGATGAGGATGACGAGCGGCAGCTTCTCGTACTGGCCGTCGGCGTAGGCCCGGAATTCCCGGTCGTAGGCCGGGTTGCGGCCCTTCATGGAGACGACCACGGCGCCCCGCGGCAGGAAGAGGTCCGAGATCTCGACCGACGCGGCCAGGGCCCCGCCGGTGTTCAGGCGCAGGTCGAGGAGCAGGCTCTTCATGCCCTGGGCCGTGAGCTTCTCCAGGGCGTCCTCGAGCTCCCGGGGCGTCTCTTCGCCGAAGTTGCGGACGTAGACGTAGCCGATGCCGCCGTCGAGGAGGAAGGCGTAGGGCACGCTCAAGAGGGGGATCTCCTCGCGGGCGATGGTCAGGTCGAAGGGCTTCTCGCCCTCGCGGACGAAGGTGACCTTGACCTTGGAGCCCTTCTCCGTGCCGCGGAGCTTCTGCATGGCGTCGTAGCTCGAGATGGGCACGGTGGACTCGCCGTCGATGTGCGAGATGATGTCCCCCGGCTGGATGCCCAGGCGGTAGGCCGGGCCGCCCTCGATGGGGGCGATGACGACGATGGCGTCGCCCTGCTTCTGGATCTGCAGGCCGACGCCGTAGTACTTGCCGGAATAGTCCTCGCGCATCCGGGAGAAGCTCGAGGGGTCGAGGAAGTAGGAGTGGGGGTCGAGCGTCTCCAGGGTGCCCTTGATCGAGGCCACGGCCAGGTCCTCCTCCTCGAGGGGCTTATAATAGCTCCGCTCCAGGAGGTCGGCCACGGCCCGGGCCTTGCTCGAGGCGGCCGCCCAGAGGTCCTCGTCGTGCGAAGGCGTGGGCAGCAGGACGAGCCCGGCCAGGACCAGGGTCAACAGGCCTTTTTTCATAGACTTCACGTCCCCGCAATTTTACCATCCGCCGGGGCGGGTGTAAAGGAGACAGGCCGGGATATCTCTCCCTCGACATCGACGCCTTCTTTTTGCTGTCCCCCGGGGGCGTGCTATAATACCGCCGCGAGACGAACATGTTCGGCAGCATCGGACCGGCGGAGCTCATTCTCATCTTCGTCATCGCTCTGCTCGTTTTCGGCCCCAAGAAGCTCCCCGAGATCGGCCGCTCGGTCGGCAAGGCCCTGCGGGAGTTCAAGAAGACCTCGGAGGAGATCAAGGGCCGCATCGAAGAGGAGATCGAGGCCTCGGAGATCAAGGACATCCGCAAGGACATCCAGACCGGCGTGGACGACCTGCGTTCCGGCGTCCGGACGCTGACCGGCGAATTGACGGCCGCGCCGCCCGAGCCCCCCAAGGCCGCGGCGGAGACCCCCAAGCCCCCGGACGCCCCGGGCGGCGAACCCCGAAAGGACAGCGAGGCCCATGAGAATGGGGAAGGGCAAAAAGTCTCCTGACGAAATGACCTTCCTCGAGCATCTGGAGGACCTCCGGAAGAGGCTCTTCTACTCGTTCGTCGCCCTGTTCATCGGCGTCGTGCCCGGCTGGATCTTCGCCAAGCAGCTCTACGCCATCCTGGCCCGGCCGGTGACCAAGTACCTGCCGGCGGGGACCAAGCTGGCCTTCACCGGGCTGACCGGGCCGTTCATGGTCTACATGAAGGTGGCCTTCCTGGCCTCGCTCTTCGTCATGTCCCCCTTCGTCTTTCTCCAGCTCTGGTACTTCATCGCCCCCGGCCTCTATCAAAAGGAAAAGAAATACGTCGTCCCCTTCGTGCTCATGACGACGTTTTTCTTCGCCCTCGGCGCGGCCTTCGGCTATTTCGTCGTCTTTCCCTGGGCCTGCCGCTTCTTCCTGACCCTGGGCCAGGACTTCCAGCCGGTCATCCGGGTCGACGAGTACTTCGGCTTCTCCCTCAAGGTCCTCCTGGGGATCGCCCTGGTCTTCGAGTTGCCGACGCTCGTCTTCTTCCTGGCCAAGATGGGTTTGATCACGGCCAAGTGGATGATCCGCAACTTCAAGTACGCCGTGCTCGCCGTCTTCGTCATCGCCGCCGTCATCACCCCGACACCGGACGTCATCACCCAAAGCGTCGTGGCCGTGCCCATGCTGGCCCTCTACGCCTTGAGCATCCTCATCGCCCTGGTCGTCGGCCGGGGACGGGAGAAGGCCCGGCGCGGGGAGAGCGAACGGGCCGGCTGACGGAGGACCCCCACGATGGACGGACGCCTGATCATCGGTCCCGAGCGCGTCGCGACCGGCCAGACCCTGATCTCCGAGAACCCGGCCACCCGCCAGCCCGTCGGCGAGGTCGCGGTCGGCGCGGCCGAGCACTGCGAGCGGGCCATCCGGGCGGCCAAGGACGCCTACCCCGTCTGGCGCTGGCTCGACCCCCGGGAGAAGCGGGCCATCCTCAAGCGGGCCGAGAACATCCTGGCCCGGCGGGCGAGCGAGGCCGGCCGGCTGATCGCCCTGGAGAAGGGCTCGCCCTATCCCGAGTCCCTGTCGGTCGAGGTCTTCGGCGCCCTGCAGTCCCTCAATTACTACGGACACAACCAGGGCCGGCTCCTCCGGCCGCGCCGGGCCGGCCACCATACGCCCCTCTTCTTCAACAAGTCGGGGGCCTTCCACTTCCACCCTCTCGGCCCGACGCTCGTCATCTCGCCCTGGAACTTCCCCTTCCTCATCCCCTTCTGCGACGTCCTCAGCGCCCTGACCGCGGGCAACACGGTCGTTCTCCGGCCGTCGACGACGACGCCGCTCACGGCGCTTCTCGTCGGCGAGATCTTCCTCGAAGCCGGCCTGCCGCCCGGAGCGCTCAACGTCGTGGTCTGCCGCGTGCCCGAGGCCGAGGCCATGATCGTCCACCCCGAGGTCCAGAGCGTCATGTTCACCGGCAGCGTCGGCGTCGGCAAGCGGGTCGTCGAGCTCTGCAGCCGCAACCTGACCAACGTCACCCTGGAGCTCGGCGGCAAGGACCCCATGGTCGTCCTCGAGGACGCCGATCTCGAAAAGGCCGCCCGCGGGGCCGTTTGGACGGCCTTCATGAACTGCGGCCAGAGCTGCGGCTCGATCGAACGGGTCTATGTCGCCAGGAAGATCGCCGGGGAGTTCACGGCCCGGGTCGTCGAGCTGGCCCGCCGGGTCCGGGTCGGGAACCCCGTCGACCCGGACGTGGACATGGGCCCCATGGCCAACGCCGGCCAGCTGGCGGTCGTCGAGGAGCATATCGCCGACGCCCGGGCCAAGGGGGCCTCGGTGCCGGTCGGGGGCGGGCGCGGGACCGGCCTGCCCGGCTATTTCATCGAGCCGACGGTGCTCACCGGCGTCGACCACGGCATGCGCTGCATGACCGAAGAGACCTTCGGCCCGACCCTGCCGATCATGGCCTTCGACACCGACGAGCAGGCCGTCAGCCTGGCCAACGACAGCGTTTACGGGTTGACGGCCTCGGTCTGGACGCGGGACCGCCGGCGGGCGGCCTGGTTCGCCGAGCGGCTGGAGGCCGGGTCGGTGACGGTCAACGATCACATGTACTCGTTCGTCGAGCCGCGGGCCATCTGGGGCGGCATCAAGCAGACCGGCATGGGCCGGTCGCACGGGCCGTTCGGCCTGCTCGAGCATGTCGACATCAAGTACGTCGGCATGGACTTCTTCCGCAAGAAGGCCCAGACCTGGTGGTACCCGTACGACAAGAGCCTCGAAGGCCTCATGGAGAACGCCATCGCCGCCTTCCACGGCGCCGGCCTCGGCGCCCGCTTGAAAGCCCTGACGCGGCTGCGCGGGCAATGGCGGCGCATCCGGGCCACCGCTCCCCTGTTCAACTACGTCCGGGCCCTGCCGAGGATCCTCAAGAAATGACGACGGAGCCGAGGCTCATCGGGCTGACCGGGACCAACGGGGCCGGCAAGGGCGAGGCCGCCGCGTATTTCGCCGGGCGGGGCTACGTCCGCCACTCGCTGTCGGACGTCATCCGGGAGGAGTTGGAGCGGCGGGGCGAGCCGGCCAGCCGCGACAACCTGATCCGGACCGGCAACGAGCTGCGCGAACGGTTCGGGCCGGACGTCCTGGCCCGCCGGACGCTGGCCAAGATCGGGCCGGACGAGCGGGCGGTCATCGACAGCGTCCGCAACCTGGCCGAGATCGCCTGCCTGCGCGGCCACGCGGGCTTCGTCCTGCTGGCCATCGACGCCCCGGTCGAGGTCCGCTTCGCCCGGGCGGCGGTCCGGGGCCGGGACGAATCGGCCGCCGACCTGGAAGCCTTCCGGAAGAAGGAGGCCCAGGAACGGGCCGGCGGGGCGGCCGCCCAGCAGCTCGGGGCGGCCATGGCCGCGGCCGACCGGCTGGTCGTCAACGACGGGACCCTGGCGGAATTCCATCGCAAGCTCGAGGAGGTCGCATGAGGCCGCAGAGAACGTCCAAGGACCTGTACTACCTGGGCATCGCCAAGGAGGTCTCGCGGCGGAGCACCTGCTTCCGGCGGTCCATCGGGGCCATCATCGTCCGGGACGACCAGATCATCTCGACGGGCTACGTCGGCGCGCCCCGCAAGACCAAGGACAGCCTGGAGCACGGCTTCTGCCTGCGGGACAAGCTCGGCATCCCCCATGGCCAGCGCTACGAGCTCTGCCGCAGCGTCCACGCCGAACAGAACGCCATCATCAACGCCGCCCGGGCCGGGGTCAGCCTGCTCGGCGGCGACATGTACATCTTCGGCAGCGAGCCGGAAGCCGAGACGCCGATCAGCGCCTTGCCCTGCTACATCTGCAAGAAGATGATCGTCAACTGCGGCCTGGACCGCATCGTCTGCTCGACGGCCGAGGGCGGCGCCCAGGTCTTCCGGGTCGAAGATTGGATCAAGGACTGGCAGGCCCGCGACATCCTCGACGACGAGCGCCAGTACGGGAAGGACTGATGAGCGCCCGGGCGCGCGGGCGGGCGCGGACCGCGGGACCGGGATGCCCGCCCCGGAGCGAGCCGAAAGGCGGGCTCCTTCGGCTGGTCGTCACCCTCGCCGCGCTCGCGGCGGCCGTCGCCCTCGCGGCCGGGAGAGAGCAGGACCGGCCGGCGGCCGGAGCGGCCCAGGAGACGGTCGCGGAGGCGCCGAGCGGGCTGCTCAAGCTGCTGGGGATCGAGCCCTCGGCCGAGTCGGTCGATTACGTCCAGAACAAGACCCAATTCCAGCTCCACACCCTGCTGACCGAGCAGCGGCATCCGAAGACCTGGTACCTGGGCGAGCGCATCCGGGACGACACCCTGGCCGGGCTGCGCATGCTCTCGTCGGTCGACGACGACATCCTGGCCCGGATGAACGAGCTGGCCGCGGCGCCCGAGGCGCTCGAACAGGCGGCCCGGGCGGTCGAGACGGCCATCCTGGACGGCCGCAAGATCTACGTCTACGGCTGCGGGGCGACCGGGCGGCTGGCCAAGCAAATGGAGAGCGCCTTCTGGCGCCCGTTCTGGCGGCGGGTCAAGGCCGAGGAGCGCGTTTGGAAGAAGGCCAGCGTCCGGATCCCGGCCGGGGCGGCCGTCGAGGATGGCCTGATCGGCGAGATGACGGGCGCGGACCGGGCCCTCATCAGCTCGCTCGAGGGCTTCGAGGACCTGCAGCTCATCGGCCGGCTCCAGTTGCGGGACCGGGGCGTCGAGAAGGGCGACGTGGTCATCTGCGTCACCGAGGGCGGCGAGACGTCGTCGGTCATCGGGACCGTCCTGGCCGCGCTCGACCAATGGAAGGCGGCGGCCGGCTACGACCCGGCGGAGAGCCGCAAGAAGCTCTACTTCGTCTACAACAACCCGGACGAGCGGCTGATGCCGTTCGACCGCAGCCGCAGCGTCCTGGCGGAGCCGGGCATCACCAAGATCAATCTGACGACCGGGCCGCAGGCCATCACCGGCTCGACCCGGATGCAGGCGACGACCATCGAGACGTACGTCGTGGCGGCCGTCGTCGAGACGGCCGTCGAGCGGATCCTGGCGGGCGCGCTCGGCCCGGCGGACATGGCCCGGCTCGGTTTCGGCGGCGGCGCCGGGGACAGGAAAGGCGCCGGGACGAGCGTGGCCGCCAAGCTGGCCGAGTTCGGCGGCGTGTTGGCCGGGGCCAGGGCGGCGCTGGGGGAATTGGCGGCGCTGACCGACATCGAGGCGGCCGCCTACGCCGGCGGCCGGTTCTCGACCTATTACGCCGAGCGGGGCCTGATCACGGTCTTCATCGACAGCACCGAGCGCAGCCCGACCTTCCGGCTCCTGCCGCTGGACACCGTCAAGGAGCCGAAGCGGAAGTGCTGGATCCAGGTCTGGACGAAGGCGGCGACGCCGGCGGAAGCCTGGCGGGCGTTTCTGGGCCGGCCCTTCCGGGGGCTGGCGGCGGACTTTTACCGGGGCCCGTTCGAGACCGAGGTGGCCGATCCTTATCTGCGGCGGGCCGCTCTGGAGAGCCTGAAGAAGGCGGGAGACGACCAGGCCGCGCTCTACGACTTCTCGCTCTCCAAGGCCAACACGGAGGGCCGCGGGCCGAAGGCGGGCGATCTGTGCGTGCTGGTGGCCGTGACGCCGGAGGACCGGGCCTTCGGGGAAGCCGGCTCGTCGTTCGTTAAAACGCTGCGGCTGGCGGCGGCGGGCGGGGCGGACGCCGGGGTCCTGGTCCTGACGGCGCGGCCGGCCAAGGACTTCCCGGACATCGCGGCCGCCGTGCGGCGGGGCTGGGCGGGCGCGGCGGGGCGGCTGGCGGTCGTCCCGGTGTCCGTGCGGGCCGACGCCGATCCCTTCGGGCTGCGCCAGCAGATGGCGGCCAAGATGCTCATCAACGCCCACTCGACCGCGGTCATGGCCAAGCTGGGGAAGGTCGTCGGCAACACCATGACCAACGTCAGTCCCAGCAACCTCAAGCTCATCGGCCGGGCCACGTACCTCATCCAATCGCACATCAACGACATCCTGGCCACGCCGAATTGGGTCGGGGCCCGGGGCCGGCGCGACCCCGTCACCTACGGCGAGGCCAACGCGGTCCTCTACGACGCCATCGCTTATCTCAAGGACCGGCCGGCGGAAGCGGGGCAGACGGCCGAGGTGGCCTTCTCCATCATCCGCATCCTCGAATCGCTGAAGGAGAAACGGGCCGTCGGCAGCGAGGAGACCCTGGCGCTGGTGCGCGCCCCGGGCTTGAGCAAGTACCTCGAATCGCTAAGATAAGAAAGAGCGCTTTTTCAAGATACTTCTCGGGCTCGCCCCTCCGGGATGCTCCGGGGCGAGCCCGATGGTCGCTCCTCGGAATGCGCGCCCCGATGTAGGTTTGACCCCTTCCTATGGCATCGGGGGGGCGCCGTCGAAGCTGTAGCAGGGGGCCACAGCCGGGCGCGGCTTGCGCTTGGGCTTGGCCTTGACCTGGGGATAGATGAACAGCTCGCCGGCGTAATTGCGCAGGACGACCTGCTCGTCGGTGATGGACTGCAGGTACTTCGGCAGGACGGGGATCTTGCCGCCGCCCCCCGGCGCGTCGATGCAGTAATACGGCACGGCCAAGCCCGAGGTCCAGCCGCGCAGGTTCTCCATGACCTCGAGGCCCTTTTCGACGGTCGTCCGCAGATGCTCCGTGCCCGAGACGTAGTCGGCCTGGTAGATGTAGTACGGCCGGACCCGGGCGGCGAGCAGCTTCTGCATCAGCCGGCGCATGACCAGCGGGTCGTCGTTGACGCCCTTGAGCAGGACGGTCTGGTTGCCCAGGGGGATGCCGGCGTCGGCCAGCAGGCCCAGGGCTTTGGTCGACTCCGGCGTGATCTCGTCGGGGTGGTTGAAGTGCACGTTGACGTAGAGCGGGTGGTACTTCTTGAGCATGGCCGCCAGCTTCTCGGTGACGCGCTGGGGCAGGACGCAGGGCACGCGGGTGCCGATGCGGATGATCTCGACGTGGGGGATGGCCCGGACGCCCTTGACGATGGCCTCCAGCCGGCGGTCGCTCAACATGAGCGGGTCGCCGCCCGAGATGACGACGTCGCGGACCTCCTCGTGGGCCCGGATGTAGGCCAGACCGTCTTCGATGTAGCGGGGATGGATCTTGGACGGGTCGCCGACCTTCCGTTTCCGGGTGCAGAACCGGCAGTACGAGGCGCAGCTGTGGGAGACGAGGAACAGGCAGCGGTCCGGGTAGCGGTGGACGATGCTCGGCACGGGCGAATCCGCGTCCTCTTCGAGCGGATCGGCCTCGCCGCTGTCCGCGGCCAGCTCGGCCGCGTCGGGGACCATCTGGCGCCACATGGCGTCGCCCCGCTCCTTGATCAGGCCGGCGTAGTACGGCGTGATCTGGATCTTGAACACCTTGGCGATCCGGCGGACCTCCTCGACGTCCAGACCGAACTTGGCGGCGATGTCCTCCGGCTTCCGGAGGGCGCCCTTGAGCAAGCGTTGCCAGTCGTCCATCTCCAAACTCCTAACGAAAGTACTTCGCGTAGATGACGCGATCGTCGCCCGCCCGGTAGAAATCCGGGACCCGGGCGACTTCCTTATACCCGAGATCGATATAGAACCGCCGCGTGCCGTGGTATTTCGGCTGCGACGAGGTCTCAATGATGATGACCCGGCCGTTCCGGCGGCCGACCTCGGCCTCCAGCCAGCGGACCAGCTCCTTGCCGCGCCCCTGGCCCTGCTGGGACGGCGCGACGGCCATCCAGTACAGGTCGTAGGCGTCCTCGGCCAGCGGCGTCGGGCCCCAGGTCATGTACCCGGCCGGCGCCCCCGCCTCGTCCTCGACGACGACGACGTCGTAGTCCTTCTGCTCCGGCTGGCCGAGGAAGACGTCGATGAGCTCCTCGGCCACGCCGACCTCGGGCTCGGTGAAGAAACCCGTGGCCCGGACCAGGCCGAGCACGGCCCCCTTATCGCGCGACTGCATCCGCCGGATCATGGACGGTCCTTCTCGCCAGAGCGTTGCCGATCATCTGGCCCCAGAACGCCTCGTACGCGATCCCGGCGGCCGTGAGGGCCCGGGCGTACCCGGCGTTGGTGCTGATATCGGGGTTGGGATTGACCTCGAGGATGAACGGCCGGCCCTTGGCGTCCATCCGGAAATCGACCCGCGCGTAGTCGCGGCAGCCCATGGTCCGGAAGGCCGCGGCGGCCAGCCCCTGGAGCCGGGTCCGGAGCTCGTCGTCGATCGGCGCCGGGCAGACGGGCGGCGTCTTCTGATAGAGCGGGTCGTCCTCGAACCACTTGGCCTCATAGCCGAGGATGCGCGGCATGTCCTTGGGCAGGGCCGAGAAATCGATCTCGGACACCGGCAGCGGCGTCACCGCGCCGTCCCGCTCCATGACCGAGACGTTGAACTCCCGCCCGTCGACGAAGGCCTCGACCAGGGCGGGCTGCTTGTAGTTGTCGAGACAGCGCCGGACCTGCTGGCGCAGCGACGGCTCGTCCTTGACGACGGAGGCGGGGTAGATGCCCAGGCTGGCGTCCTCGGCGTTGGGCTTGACGATGAGCGGGAAGCGGAGCTCGAGCGCCTCGTCGCCGGCCATCATGAGCTGGGCCGGGGCCGTCGGCAGCCCGGCCGCCTTCAGCACCGCCTTGGCCTTGAACTTGTCCTGGCAGAAGGCCAGGGTCTTGGCCGCGCTGCCGGTGAAGCTCAAGCCCAGCAGCTCGAAGATGCCGGCCACGTTGGATTCCCACTGCGGCCGGCCGTAATAGCCCTCGCAGAGATTGATCAGGGCGTCGGGGTTGATCTCGCGGACCCGGCCCATGAAATTGAGCAGGCTCCGCTGCAGGGGGACGAGCGTCGCGCCGATCCCGATGGACCGGACGGCGTCGTGGGCCTGCTGGGCCATGTCGGCGACGGACTCCTCCGACAAACGCTCCGCCGCCGCTGTCGGTCTCGGTTCGAAGGCGTTGTAGACGATGGCGATCGTGGGGGCTTCGGTCATGCCCTTTCCGCGAGGACCGCCGGCCGTTCGCTCGACGCGGGCCGGACGCGCGTTTGACGGAGGCCGCAGCGCTTGGAGGCCTCGTCCACGACCCTGTGGATCAGGTCCGAATAGGAATACCCGGCGGTGCGGGCCGCCTTGGGCAGGCAGGAGTTGTCCTCGGGGCGGGGCAGGATGCCCGGCAGCGGATTGACCTCGAGGATGTTCGGCTCGCCCTTCTCGTCGAGCCGGACGTCGACCCGGCACCAGTCGCGGATGCGCAGGACGGCGCACGTCCGGGCCACGACGCTCTCGATCTTGGCCTGCAGCACGCCGGGGATGGGCGCCGGGCACTTGAAGATGTCCAGGGGCTTGTCCCGCGTGTCCCAGAGCCACTTGGCCTCATAAGAGTAGATGGGGGCCGCCCCGGCCGGGAGCTGGCCGTGGTCGATCTCGACGATGGGCAGGACCTCGTAGGCGGGCGCGTTGCCGAGGACGCCGACAGTGAACTCGCGGCCGCCCAGGAAGCGCTCGACGATGACCGGCTGCTTGTAGGCGGTGACGACCTCGTCGACCCGCTCGTAGAGCTCGCCCAGCGTGTGGACGAGGGAGTTGTTCTTGATGCCCTTGCTGGAGCCCTCGGTCAGCGGCTTGACGATGGCCGGCAGGCGCACGCCGGCCGGGATGGCCGCGGCCGACTCGACGATCCAGAAGGCCGGGTTGGGGATGCGATGGTAGGACAGGATCTCCTTGGCCCGCGACTTGTCGAGGCAGATGCCGAGCGTCAGCGGGTCAGACCCCGTGTAGGGCAGGTCGAGCATCTCGCAGACGGTCGGGATGTGCGACTCGCGGTTGGGGCCGATGACGCGCTCGGCGATATTGAAGACGAGGTGCGGGCGCTGGCGCTTCAGCCGGCCGTAGGCCTTTTCGTCGGACTCGATGAACAGGACCTGGTGGCGTTCTTGGAGAGCATGCCCGACCGCGGCGATGGTCTCGTCCGAGTCGCACTCGGCGAGCATGTCGTTCGGAAGTGGAGGCTCGTCCTCCTCGTCCTTGTGCTCGTTGGGTCGGGCGGAGAGGGTGGCCTCCATGCCCGCCTTCGAGCTATACAGCAGCGCAACTTTCATCGCTTCATTCCTTCTTCAAAAAAATTCTTTCGTCGTTCCTCATGCCTTCGGGTCAAAATCATTTTCATTTATAGAGCATTTGAACCAATTGTCAAGTATTTTCTGCCCGCCGACCACTTTTTTTGGTGGGCTCCGTCCCCCGGGCGCACCATTAGTAGCGTCGGACCACTCGCACCGCGCGCCTCGCGGGCTGCCGCCCGCCGCGATCGACGGCCGTCATCGGCAGTCTCTTCCCGGCGGAGGACGAACAGGGAGTTCATGGGCGGGGTCCGGGCGCTTTACCTGAAAAAGACCAGCGTGACGACGATGTAAAGGGGCACCAGGCAGACCGCCGAGTAGGCCATGTAGCCGAAAAACGACGGCATCTTCAGCTTGTACTCCTCGGCGATGACCTTGACCATGAAGTTCGGGCCGTTGCCGATGTAGGAGTTGGCGCCCATGAACACGGCGCCGGCGCTGATGGCCATGAGGAACAGCGTCGGGATGCCCGCGACGGGGCCCTGGAGCCCCAGCCCCTGGGCCATGGAGAAGAAGGCCAGATAGGTCGGGGTGTTGTCGAGGAACGACGACAGCGCGCCCGTCGTCCAGAAGAACTGCCAGGGCTGGGCGATGCCCAGCTGGCCGGCCCGGGCGCTCAAGATGAGCAGGGCCGGGGTCATGGTGACGAAGATGCCGGCGAAGAGGATGGCCACCTCGAGGATGGGGTTGTAGTTGAACTTGTTGTCGATCCGGCACTGCCGCCGGGTCGTCAGGAGCGACAGGACGGCCATCAGGATGAGCGCGCCCTCGCGGCGCGGGAAGGGCAGGAAGATCGAGCCGATGATGCCGGCCGCCCAGAGGAAGTTGATCGTGCCGGTCATCCGGATGGGCTCGACCCGCCGCCGGTCTCGGATGAGGTCGCGGCATTCCTCCTTGCGGTACTGGAGGCCGTCGTAGAGGTAGAACATCAGCAGCGTGCCGCCGACCATGACGGCCCAGATCGGCAGGAGGCGGAGCGTCCAGAAGAAGGGCACGCCCTTGATGAAGCCCATGAACAGCGGCGGGTCGCCGAGCGGGGTCAGCAGGCCGCCGATGTTGGAGACGACGAAGATGAAGAAGATGGGGATGTG
>CAZNPB010000053.1:0-20031 GCA_964574895.1 uncultured Eubacteriales bacterium | reverse complement strand
GCTACGATCCGCTCAAGTACCAGCTCGGCCGGGGCATCCTCGAGGCCCTGGGCTCGGGCGTCGAGGTCGGCCGCGACGACCTGGTGGCCCGCGGCAACTTCGCCACGGTCCGGGACGGCCTGGTCGTCGACCGGCGGGCCGGCCGCATCCCGACCGAGGAGAACGTCCGCATCTGCGCCGCCCTCAACGAGGGCCTGCCCAAAAGGGACGGTCTCCAGGTCCGCGTTTTCCCGGGCAAGGAGCACCGCTTCGTGGCCCGCTTCACGGCCGAGGGCTTGGCGGACGATCTGAGCGACGCCGACCCCCAGAAGGAGGGCAAGCCGCCGGTGCCGACGACGCCGCTGGCGCCCGAGGCGGCCAAGGCCTCGGGGATCGTCAACCGTTTCCTCGACGACGTCGCCGAGGTCCTCAAGGGCGAGGCCAAGGCCAACGCCGCCCTGCTCCGGGGCTTCTCCAAGTTCCCCTCCATCCCGACCATGCAGGCCCTGTTCAAGCTCCGGCCGGCGGCCATCGCCAACTACCCGATGTACAAGGGGCTGGCCAAGCTGCTGGGCATGGAGGTCATCGCCGTGGGCGGCGAAACGGCCGACCTCTTCGACGCCCTCGAGAAGGCCTGGGCCGACCACGATTTCTTCTATGTCCATTACAAGCGGACGGACTCGACCGGGGAGGACGGCAAGTTCGAGGCCAAGACGGCGGCCATCGAGGCCCTCGATCCCTTCCTGCCGCGCCTGCTGGCCCTCAAGCCGGACGTCCTGGTCGTCACCTCGGACCACTCGACCCCGTCCATCCTCAAGGGCCACTCCTGGCATCCCAACCCGTTCCTGCTCGTCTCGCCGACGGCCGGCGTCGACGACGTCCCGGTGTTCGCCGAGCGGGCCTGCGCCAAGGGCATGCTCGGCCGTTTCCGGGCCATCTCGGCCATGCCGCTCATGCTGGCCCACGCCCTGAAGCTGCAGAAATACGGTGCTTAACCCTTCTTGATCCCTTTATTTTGCAGGCGGAGGCGTTCACTTCAGCCCCGCCAGGATCCAGTCCGAAACGAGCTTCAAGGCCGACGGCGCGAACGTCTCCTCGATGTTTCGATATTCCCCCGGCGAGCCCGTCGGCGCGGTTTGGAACTGATGGTTGAGGCCGGGAAGCTTCTTGATCGTCGCCTGTTCGTTACCGCCTCGCCGCAGCGCCTGAGTGATGGCCTCGAGGTTCTCGTCCGCCAGGACCTGCAGGTCTTTGGCGCCGTTGAGGGCCAGGACCGGACAGCGGACCTTCTCCAGATAGGGCCGCGGGTCGAGCTCGAGGAAGCGCCGGAACCACGGCGTCAGCAGGCCCCCCAAGGCGCCGGTCGGCCAGCCCGCCTCGGGGAAGCCGACGAGCTTCCTCTCTTGGGGCGCCAGGGCCTGTCGGAGGGCGACGTTGATTTTCCGGACGGCCTCATCGTTGTCCTTGGTCGCGATGATGAGCGGGAAAACGATCCGGTTGAGCCGGTCGTTGGCCAGGACCTGTTTTTCGGCCACGCCGCCGGCCCGGTTCAGGGCGTTCTCCTGGAGCATCCGGACCTCGTAGCCCGGCAGTCCGGTTCCGGCGAGCAGGACGACGAAGGCGATCTCGGGGTTGCCGGCCGCGACCATCGGGGCGACGATCCCGCCCTCGCTGTGGCCGACGAGACCGATCCGGCCCGGGTCGATCCCCGGCTGGATCCGGAGAAAATGGACGGCCGCCCGGACGTCCGAGGCGTAATCATCGGTCGTCGAGTCGGGGTCGGCCCGGCCCCCGGAAAGCCCGACGCCCCTCTTGTCATAGCGGAGGACGGCAAGGCCGCGGCGCGTCAGATGATCGGCGAGGACCAGCAGGGTTTTGTGGAGCGAGACGAGTTCGTCCCGCGTATGGGCGCCCGAGCCGGCGATGAGCACCGCCGCCGGGAAAGGCCCCGGACCGCGCGGCAGGGTCAGGCTGCCGACGAGTGAAAGGCCCGCCTCCGGGTTGTCGAAGACCACTTCCTGCTCGACATAAGGGAGGGGCGGCACCGGGAACTGCGGCCGGCGCAAGACGGCGTAGACATGGAAGGCGCCCCCGATGTTCTCGATGAGATAAGGGATCTCGAGACCGTTCGCATAGCGGCCGAGAAAGGTGGCCGCCGCCCCTGGGGCGGGAGCGGGAACCGCCGACATCGCCGTGAGGCCTCGTTTCGAGAATACGGCCGGCACGTCGGCGGCGCGGGCGCAATCGAAAAAGAACCGCTTGATGGAATTGGGCTCGATGGCGGGGGTCTGGCCGGTGGCAGAACGGGGTCCGGAGAAAAGGACGGCGGCCGCCCCGAGCACGGAAGCGACAAGGAGCCGGGTCATCCTGGTCATGGGGCCTCCTTTAAGGGTCCATCGATTATACTCTCTCGGGGGCGAAGAGGTTACCCGGGTAGACAACGCCCTCACGGTTCTATAAAATTGATGCGAGTTGAAATTCGCCCTTAAGAGCCCGGTCCCCGCGCTCCTCGCGGCGCTGACGCTGGCGCTGTCCCTCCCCGCCGCCGCCGCTCGCCAGGACGACCCGCGGGCCGAGATCGTCAACCTGCGCCGCTACGCCCACCCCAACTTCACCCGGATCGTGCTCGACATCGGCACGCTGCGCGAATACACTTTCGGCGAGCTGCGCGATCCGGGCCGCATCTACGTCGACGTCCTCCAGGCCAAGCTCAACCCCATCCTGCAGAACCAGTCCTACCCGGTCAAGGCCGACTATATCAGCCAGATCCGCGTCTCGCAGAAGACGCCCTCGACCGTCCGCCTGGTCGTCGACGTCGACCACTCGCTCATCCAATCCTACCGCGTCTACCATCTCTTCGATCCCTACCGGCTGGTCGTCGACATCTACCCCCGGGAGACCGGGGCGGGGACCCCGGCCGTCAAGCCGCCCGCGGCGGGCGACAAGCCCATCCTGACCCAGCCGCCGGTCAGGCGCGACGTCGACCCCAACGATCCCAAGTTCGACGGGGCGTCCCTGGCCCGCCAGCTCGGCCTGGGCGTCCGGACGGTGGTCATCGATCCCGGCCACGGCGGGCCGAAGCCGGGCACCATCAGCAAGGGCGGGCTCCAGGAAAAAGAGGTCAACCTGGCCATCGCCCTGGCCCTCCGCAAGCTCCTCCGGGAAGCCGGCATCGAGGCCGTCCTGACGCGGGAATCGGACGTCGACGTCGGCCTCGACGACCGGACGGTCATCGCCAACCAGAAGCGGGCCGACCTGTTCGTCTCCATCCATTCCAACGCCCACCGCGACCGCAAGCGGGGCGGCGTCGAGACGTTCTTCCTCAACGTCAGCCCCGATCCCTCGGTCGTCGAGCTGGCCGCGGCCGAGAACGCCACCTCGACCAAGAGCATCGGCGAGATGAAGAGCATCCTGCAGAAGATCTTGCAGAACAGCAAGGTCAAGGAATCGTACGCCCTGGCCGAGGCCATCCAGAGGAACCTGGTCAAGTCGCTCGGCCGCGACCTGCCGGGGATCAGGGACCTGGGGGTCAAGGGCGGGCCGTTCTGGGTCCTCATCGGCGGCGAGATGCCGTCCGTCCTGGTCGAAGTGGCCCACATGAGCAACGCCAAGGAGGAGGCCCGGCTCAGGACCCCGAAGTTCCGCGACCTGGCCGCGCGGGGCATTTTCGATGGTATCATGGAATACGTGCACTCTCTCGGTAAAGGATAGAGCCATGAACAGACGCGAGTTCCTCAGGGGCACGGCCGCCGCCGGCCTGGCCCTCCGCTTCGGCCCCCGGGCCTTGGCCGGCCCGCTCCCGGCTCCCGCCCCGGCGCCGCTGCCCATCCTGGCCGCCGTCGAGGGCGAGTCCCCGGCCGCCATCACCCGGGCCGCGATCGATCTCCTCGGCGGCATGAAGGCCTTCGTCGGCAAGGGCGACAAGGTCGTCATCAAGCCCAACATCGGCTGGGACCGGACCCCCGAGATGGCCGCCTGCACCAATCCCGAGGTCGTCAAGACCCTGGTCGAGCTCGTCCTCGACGCCGGGGCCAAGAAGGCCGTCGTCATCGACAACTCGACCAATCAGGCCAAGCGCTGCTACGTCCGCTCGGGCATCCAGGAGGCCGTCAAGCAGGCCGGCGGCGACCTGCTCTACGTCGACGACTACCGGGTCAAGAAGCTGCCGCTCAAAGGCGAGTGGCTCAAGGACTGGGAGGTCCTGCTCGACGTCGTCGAGTCCGACAAGATCATCAACGTGCCCATCGCCAAGGTCCACTCGTTCTGCCGCCTGACCCTGGGCATGAAGAACTGGCTCGGGGCCACGGCCGGGGCCCGCAACCAGTTCCACCAGGGCCTGGACAAGTCGGTCGTCGACCTGGCCGCCTTCTTCAAACCCCGGCTGACCGTGCTCGACGCCTACCGCATCCTGGTCCGCAACGGGCCGCAGGGCGGCCGCCTGTCGGACACCGAGATGCGCAACACCGTCGTGGCCGGCACGGACCCCGTGGCCGTGGACGCCTACGGGGCCTCGCTCTTCCCGGTCGAACCCCGCGAGCTGCCCTACCTGGAGATGGCCCGCGTCCGGGGCCTGGGCGAATACGACCTGGGGAAGGTCCGTCTTGAAAAAAGAAAGATCTAAGAAGTACCGCGCCCTCGAGCGCCTGCGGATGGCCAGCCAGGCCGTCTTCTTCGGCCTGTTCGTCTACCTCTTCATCGGCGCCCATTACACGGGCGAGGACTACATCGGCTCGACCGTCCAGCGCTTTTTCCACTTCGACCCGCTGTTGGCCCTGGTCACGATCGTCTCGGCCCGGCTGATCTACGCCTATTTCGCCTTCGCCCTGGTGACGGTCGTCGCCACCCTCCTCTTCGGCCGCGTCTTTTGCGGCTGGGTCTGCCCCCTGGGGGCCGTCCACCAGCTGTCGTCGTTCGTTTTCAAGAAGACCCGGTTCCTCAAGCCGCCGCGCGAGGACAAGTCCAGCCTGGCCCCGAAGTATTACCTCCTCATCCTCGTCCTCGTCGGGGCCCTCGCCGGGCTCGACCTGGCCGGCTACCTCGACCCCCTCTCGTTCCTGACCCGCTCGTTCGCGCTGGCCGTCCTGCCCTCGCTGGCCCAGGCCCTGTCCGGCCTCGGGGGGCTGCTCTACGGCCTGGGCGCGGCCGGCCTGGCCCGCTCCGTGTCCCAGCTCCTCCAGAACTGGACCATCAACACGACCTTCGTCCAGGGCTTCTCCGTGGGCCTCTTCTTTCTGGCCGCGATCGGCCTGAACGCCCGCAAGGAGCGCTTCTGGTGCCGTTATCTCTGTCCGACCGGCGCGCTGCTGGGGCTCCTGAGCCGCTGGAACCTGATCAAGCTGAGGATCGACGACGAGGCCTGCATCAAGTGCGGCCTCTGCACCCAGCACTGCGAGACCCAGGCCCACCCCTATCCCAACGACGGCTGGAAGAGCGGCGAGTGCGTCTACTGCCTGAACTGCGCCTCGCGCTGCCCGACGGCCGCCATCCACTTCCCCTTGAGCGCCCGGTTCGAGAAGGCGTCCAACGTCTCCAACGTCGACCTGTCCCGGCGCAAGATCCTGCTGACGACCATCGCCGGCCTGGTGGCCGCGCCCTTCTTCCGCCTGACCCCGTCCCACAAGCGGGCCTCGGTCAAGCTCATCCGGCCGCCGGGCTCGCTCGTCGAGGACAAGTTCCTGGCCAAGTGCGTCAAGTGCGGCCAGTGCATGCGGGCCTGCCCGACCGGCGGGCTGCAGCCGGTGCTGACCGAGGCCGGGCCGGAAGGGATCTACACGCCCCGGCTGGTCCCCAAGATCGGCTACTGCGAATACTACTGCTCGCTCTGTACCCAGGTCTGCCCGACCGGGGCCATCCGCAAGCTGACCATCGAGGAGAAGAACCAGGTCAAGATGGGCTCGGCCTGGGTCAACAAGAGCCGCTGCATCCCCTATGTCCTGGGGAAGCCCTGCGTCGTCTGCGAAGAGCATTGCCCCGTTTCGCCCAAGGCCATCAAGCTGGTCGCGGTCGAGACCAAGCTCCCGGACGGGACGGTCGCCGTCCAGAAGGGGCCGGTCGTCGACCTGGACCTCTGCATCGGCTGCGGCATCTGCGAGAACAAGTGCCCGATCGTGGACGATCCGGCCATCTTCGTCACCAGCGTCGGGGAATCGCGGTCCGAGACGAACAAGCTGCTCCTCGACCTCGGGGGCGGGACGGCCCGGGATCCGGGCAAGTAGCGCCGGCGATATCGCATCAGGATCTCGCGGGCAGCCGTCCGTACGGGACCCGGCTCTCCATGATCACGACCTCTCGATACGGCGCCACCGCGGAGATCAGCTCGGCGAACTTCTCGACGCTCGGAACGGATCGGCCCTGCTCGTACCGGGCATAGCTGTTCGGGGACTTCGAACCCAGGCGCGCGGCGATCTGTTCCAAGCTCAATCCAGCCTTCTGTCTCATCCTACGGAGCAAGAACGCGGTGAGGGCGGCCTGATTGGACGCCCCGATCTCGAAGGCGCCGCCCTTAGTCCCATACACCCGGACCTTAAAGTCTTCCTTTTTGACGAGGGACTCGATGGCATCGGCGATCATCCCGTACGCTTCCTTTCTGGTCCTGCCTTGTGTGGCGACGTCCAGGATGGGAACCTCGATCGCCCAGTATTTGCCGGCTTTGAAGACCCTGCCCACGAATCTCATGACTTGGCTCCTTTGGCCGTACGCAAGATCGCCCCCGCCGTGTATTCGTTGATCTCGGCATGGCGCGGCACCGCGACCTCCCGCTCGCCACGCCCCCAAACATCGTGGCGGCGGCCTCGCCGGACGAGATCCCAGCCGAGGGCCCGAAGGCGCTCCTCAAGCTCACGGCGCTTCACGGGATTAATATACACATATACGTGTAATTGTCAATCGCCTTACGCCTCGACTCTAGAATGGGTTTCAGCAAAGATGAAGTCAAGAAGGCGACGATCCCCATCCCCTGGAAATGAGGCTTCCGCTAAATATGGAACGACAACGGAAACTTTATAACGAACAATTATCACGCAGAAGAAAGGGGCGTTTCTTTTATCCTTAGAAGAATAAACGTTTCGCGATTTCCGATAGGTCTTTATTCAGCCATCGCTCTTCTGAGCTCGCCCGTGAGCTTCGGCACGATCTCGAAGAGGTCGCCGACGACGCCGTAGTCGGCGATCTTGAAGATGGGCGCTTCCGGGTCCTTGTTGACGGCCACGATGACCTTCGACGACGACATGCCGGCCAGGTGCTGGATGGCGCCCGAGATGCCGACGGCGATGTAGAGCTGCGGCGCGACGGTCTTGCCGGTCTGGCCGACCTGGTGCGGATGACCGATCCAGCCCGAATCGACGGCCGACCGGGAGGCGCCGACCGCGGCCCGCGGGAAGACCGCGGCCAGGTCGCGGAGCAGGGCGAAGGCCACGGGGCCCTTGAGCCCCCGGCCTCCCGAAACGACCACGTCGGCCTCGGTGACGTCGAGCTCGGCGCTCTCTTCCTTGAGGACCTCGGCGACCCGGCCCTTGACCGCGTCGGCGGGGACCGCCCCGGCCATCCTGACGATCTCGCCCACGGCCGGAGCGCCGTCCCCGGCCGGGAAGACGTTCGGCCTCAGGGTGGCGATCTGGGGCGCGGTCTTGAGCCGGACGGTGAGCAGGGCCTTGCCGGCGTAGATGGGCCGGGTGTATTCGAGCCGGCCGTCCTTGACGGCGATCTTGACGCAATCGGAGGCCAGGGCCGCGCCCAGCCGGGCCGCGACGCGCGGCGCCAGGTCCCGGCCCATGGCCGTGGCCGGGAAGAACAGGGCCGCCGGCTTGATCTCGGCCGCGAATGCGGCCAGGGCGATGGCGTAAGCCTGGGACGAGTAGTCGGCCAGGACCGGGTCCTCGACGGCGTAGACCTTGGCGGCCCCGGCGGCGAACACGGCCTCGGCCAGCCCGGCCTCGGCCAGCCCGGTCACGGCCGCCCCGGCCAGGACGGCGGCGGCCGTATCGCCGAGGTCGGCGGCCCGGCGCCGGGCCTCGGCCAGCGTCTCGAAGGAGCTTTTCTTGATCTTCCCGTCGCGGATCTCGAGATATGCGGCGATCATGCGTCGTCTCCTCTAGATAACCTTGGCCTCGTCGCGCAGAAGGCGGACGAGCTCGCGGGCCGCCTCGGCCGGGTCGCCCTGCAGGACCCGGCCCGCCTGGCGGGCCGCCGGCACGTCCAGCCCGACGATCTCGAGCCCGGACGCCGGCTCGCCCGGCCCGAAACCCAGCTCCTCCGGCGTGATCACCAGGACGGGCTTCTTCTTGGCGGCCATGATGCCCTTGAGCGTCTCGTAGCGGGGCTCGTTGAGGCCCTTCTGGGCGCTGACGACGGCCGGGAGCGTCAGGACGACCTTCTCCGTGCCGCCTTCGATCTCGCGGTAGGCCGCGGCCGTCCCCTCGCCGATCTCGAGCTTGGTCACGACGGTGGCCTGGGGCAGGCCCAGGAGCTCGGCCACCATGGACGGTACCTGGCCGTTGTCGGCCCCGACGGACTGGCGGCCGAAGAGCAGGAGGTCGGCCGGGCCGAGCTTCCTCTCCACGGCCCGGGCGATGAGGCGGGCCGTGCGCAGGCCGTCGTAGGTCTCCGGCGCGTCGTCCTTGACCAGGAAGGCCTCGTCGGCGCCCATGGCCAGGGCCTTGCGCAGGACCGTCGCGGCCTCGTCGCGCCCGACGGCCACGACCCGGACCGTGCCGCCCCGGGCCTCCTTGATCCGCAGGGCCTCCTCGACGGCGTATTCGTCGTAGGGGCTGATGACGAAGTTCAGGCCGTCCTCGGCGACGGCGTTCTGCTGGATGCGGATGCGCGACTCGGTGTCGGGCACGCGCTTGACGAAAACGAGCATGTTCATCGGTCTCTCCTCAAGGGCGGCGGGGCCGCCCGCGCCGTTCCGACCGGCCCGGCGTCAGGGCCTCTCGAACCTCTTCAGGATGAGGGCGGCGTTGGTCCCCCCGAAGCCGAACGAGTTGCTCAAGCCGTGGACGACCTCGGCCCGGCGGGCCGTGTTGGGGACGTAGTCCAGGTCGCAGTCGGGATCGGGGAACTCGTAGTTGATGGTCGGCGGCATGATCTGGTGGTGGAGGACCAGGGCGGTGACGCCGGCCTCCAGCCCGCCGGCCGCGCCGAGCAGGTGGCCGGTCATGGATTTGGTGGAGTTGACGGCCAGGCGGCGGGCGTGCTCGCCGAAGACGGCCTTGATGGCCGCCGTCTCGGTCTTGTCGTTGAGCTCGGTCGAGGTGCCGTGGGCGTTGATGTACTGGATCTCGTCGGGGCGCAGGCCGGCGTCCTCGAGGGCCCGCCGCATGACCCGGATGGCCCCGTCGCCGTCGGGCGCCGGCGCGGCCACGTGATAGGCGTCGCTGGTCATGCCGTAGCCGACGACCTCGGCGTAGATGCGGGCGTCGCGGGCCAGGGCCCGGCCGAGCTCCTCGAGGACGAGGACGCCGGCGCCCTCGCCCATGACGAAGCCGTCGCGCCGGGCATCGAACGGCCGCGAGGCCCTGGCCGGCTCGTCGTTGCGTCCGGACAAGGCCTTGATGGCCGTGAAGCCGGCCAGGCTCAAGGGGGTCAGGGGCGCCTCGGCGCCGCCGGCGATCATGATGTCGGCGTCGCCCCGGGCGATGATGCGGAAGGAGTCGCCGATGGCGTGGCTGCCGGTGCTGCAGGCCGTGGCGTTGGCGCAGTTGGGGCCCTTGGCCCCGAAACGGATGGAGATCTGGCCCGAGGCCTCGTTGATGATGGTCTGGATGAGGAAGAACGGCGAGACCCGGTCGGGGCCCTTCTCCCAGAGGACCTTGAGGTTCTCCTCGATGGAGCCCAGGCCGCCGATGCCCGAGCCGACGTAGGTGCCGGTCCGGTCGCTCCGCAGGTCCCCGGCCGGCAGGCCGGAGTCGGCCACGGCCAGCTCGGCGGCCACGAGGCCGAAGCGGATGAAGGGGTCCATTTTCCGGACCTCCTTGCGGTCGATGAAGGCCAGCGGATCGAAGTCCTTGACCTCGCCGCCGAAGCGGGTCGAGTAACGCGAGACGTCGAAGCGGGTCAGGGGGGCGATGCCGCTCTCGCCGCGCAGGAGGGCCGGCCACGTCTTGTCGGTGCCCGTGCCCAGCGGCGACACGAGCCCGATGCCGGTGACGACGACCCGGCGTTCGGGATGGTTCTCCCTGTTCATGGGGCGAACGGTCCTGGAAATTGCGGGAACGGCGGGGGCGCTACTTGGCGTGCCCCACGATATAGTCGATGGCCTTGCCGACCGTGGTCAGCTTCTCGGCCTGATCGTCGGGAATGTCCAGCCCGAACTCGTCCTCCAGGGCCATGACCAGCTCGACGGTGTCCAGCGAGTCGGCGCCGAGATCATCGATGAAGGACGCGTCCTCCGTGACCTGCTCCTCGCTGATGCTCAACTTGTCCGAAACGATCGCCCGAACCTTCTTGAGCAGCTCGTCTCTTTGCATCGTGTCCTCCTAGTGAGATTTCAAGGATGATAGCGGACCGCCAAAATCACATATACATGCCGCCGTTCACACTGACCACCTGGCCGGTGATGTAGGCCGCGTCCTCGGAGAGGAGGAATTTTACCGCATGTGCCACGTCGATGGGAAGCCCGAATTTTTTCAGGGGGATGAGGTCCAGATAGGTCTTGCGGACGTCCTCGGGCAGGGCGTCGGTCATGGCCGTGGCGATGAACCCGGGGGCGACCGCGTTGACGGTGATGCCCCGGCTGCCGACCTCGCGGGCCAGGGACTTGGCCAGGGCGATGACCCCGGCCTTGGAGGCGGCGTAATTGGTCTGGCCGGCGTTGCCCATCTGGCCGGCGACCGAGGCGATGTTGACGATCCGGCCGTAGCGGGCGGCGATCATCGTCCGCAGGACGGCCCGGGAGAAGTTGAACGCCCCCTTGAGGTTGACCCGCAGCACGGCGTCCCAGTCCTCCTCCTTCATGCGCATGAGGAGGGTGTCGCGGGTGATGCCGGCGTTGTTGACCAGGTGGTCGATCCGGCCGTGGGCCGCGGCCACGGCGGCCGCGACGCGGTCGGCGGCCGCGGCGTCGCCGACGTCGGCGTCGCGGGCCTCGGCCCGGCCGCCGGCCTCGACGATGGATCGGGCCACGGCCTCGAGCTTGTCCTTCTGGACGTCGACCAGGACGACCGTCGAGCCCTCGGCCGCGAGCTCGCGGGCGATGGTCTCGCCGATCCCCTGGGAGGCCCCGGTGACGAGGGCGATCCGGCCTTCGAAGAGTTTCATGCTTCGCTCCCTCTCAACGCGCGCTCGTAGCGGAGGATCTCGGCCTGGATGCGGGCCTGGACCCCGTTGGCGACGATCTCCCGGGCCCGGGCGACGGCGTTGCGGACCGCGACCGGGTTGGACCGGCCGTGGCCGATGACGCAGATGCCGTCGAGGCCGAGCAGCTGGGCGCCGCCATATTCCGCGTAGTCGACCTTTTTGTAGACCTTCTTCAGGTGCCGCTTCATCAGCAGGTAGCCGAGCTTGGCGAAGATGGACTTGGTGATCTCGTGGCGGGCCATGGACAGGACGCTCTGGACGACCCCCTCGGAGGTCTTGAGGGCCACGTTGCCGGTGAAGCCGTCGCTGACGACGACGTCGACGGTCCCGGCGAACAGGTCCTTGCCCTCGACGTTGCCGACGAAGTTCAGGGGCACCGCCTGGAGGCGGTCGAAGGCCTCCTTGACCAGGTCGTTGCCCTTGCCCTTCTCCTCGCCGATGCTCATCAGGCCGATGCGCGGGTCGGCGACGCCGGCCACGGCCTCCATGAAGATCTTGCCCATCAGGGCGAACTGGACCAGGTTGTGGGGCTGGCAGTTGGCGTTGGCCCCGACGTCGAGGAGCAGGGTCTGCCCCTCGACCCCGGGCACCAGGATGGCCAGGGCCGGCCGGTCCACCCCCTTGAGGGAGCCCAGGACGTCGCGGGAGATGTAGACGACGGCGCCGGTGTTGCCCATGCTGACGAAGGCCTCGGCCCGGCCGTCCTTGACGAGCTGGGCGCCGACGCGGATCGAGGAGGCTTTTTTCTTGCGGAAGGACAGCAGGCCCTCGCCCATGCCGATGGCTTCGGGGGCGTCGACGACCGTCAGGCCGGCCGGGGCCGGGCCCTGGCGGTCGAGCTCGCGGCGGATGGCGCTTTCGAGGCCGACCAAGAGGATCTCGAGGCCGAAGTCCTTGGCGGCGCTCAAGGCCCCGGGGACGGTGGCCTTCGGCCCGTAGTCCCCCCCCATCGCATCGACGGCGATTCTCATAAGCGCCGTCCGGGTCAGCTTTCCTTCCCTTCCGTCACCTGCCGGCCTTTGTAAAAGCCGCACTCGGGGCAGGCCCGGTGGGGCAGCTTCGGGTTGCCGCACTTGGGACAGACGGAGAAGGTCGGCGTGGTCAGCCCGTCGTGGGCCCGGCGCTTGCCTTTTCTCGTCGGGGAATGGCGTCTCTTTGGGTTGGGCATTTAACTCTTGTCTCTCACGGGAAATTTAAGCTTATTCCAGGGATGATCGGATTCCTTGACCTGGCAGGAACAGCGGGCGTCGCGGACCAGTTCGCCGCAGACGGCGCAGATGCCCTCACAGTCCGGCGCGCAGAGGGGCTTGGCCGGGAAGGTCAGGTTGAGCTGCTCGAGGATGACGGCCCGCAGGTCGAGCTGGCGGCCGCTGTAGAACATCTGGTCGATCTTCTCGTCCGACAGCTCCTCGGACAGGGCGTCGATGTCCTCGGGCAGGTAGACCAGGTCGAACCGGCTGGCCACCGGGAACTCGAAGGGCGTCAGGCAGCGCGAGCAGATGAAGCTCAGCCGGGCCGTGACCTCGCCCTGGACGAAGACCTCGTCCCCGATCAGGCGGATGACCACCTCGGCGTGGGCCGGCTCGAGGAAGACGGCGTTCTCCTCGACCAGGTCCAGGCTCAGGAATTCGAAGTCCCGCGAGACCCGGAGCCCCTCCTTGGGCAGGCGGTCGATATCGATGAGCATAGTGCTATCCAATGGGTACCTCGCAAAAATTATCAACTTATTATACCAGCCGCCCCCCCCTTGTCAAATGACCCCCCGGGGATATAATACCCCCATGGCCGGCTACGACACCCGGGTCGATTTCCAGGGGCAGGCGTACATCGTCCAGACCCAGGACAAGGGCCCGGGCGCCCAGTACATCGAATCGCTCATCTACCGGTCCGGCCAGCTGCTGGTCTCCAAACGGGCCTTTTACACGGCCTTCCTGGGCCTGCCCGACGCGGCGGCCCGGATCGCCCGGATGATGGAGGAGCAGCACAAGACCATCCTGGGTCAGATCGTCGAAGGCAGGTACGACTGACGCCCCCCCGCCTTTTCCTCATCGACGGGAACTCTCTCCTCTACCGGTCCTATTACGCCATCCGCGGCCTGAGCAACTCGGCCGGCTTCCCGACGGGGGCCATCTACGGCTTCGTCGACGCCTTGCGCAAGCTTCTGGACAAAGAAAAGCCCGAGTACCTGGGGGTGGTCTTCGACGTCAAGGGCCCGACCGTCCGCCATGAGGAGTACGAGGCCTACAAGGCCCACCGCAAGCCCATGCCCGAGGACCTGGTCGTCCAGGTGCCCAAGCTGAAGGAGCTGTTGGGGGCCCTGCGCGTCGCCACGGCCGAACACCAGAGGTACGAGGCGGACGACGTCATCGCCTCCCTGGCGGCCCGGGCCGCGGCCAAGGGGATGGCCACGGTCGTGGTCACGACCGACAAGGACCTGCTCCAGATCGTCGACGCGTCGACCTCCGTCTGGAACCCCTCCAAAGAGAAGCTGATCGACGCCGCCGGGGTCAAGGAGTTCTTCGGCGCCGAGGCGGGCTCCGTCGTCGATGTCCTGGCGCTCTGGGGCGACCCCTCGGACAACGTCCCCGGCGTCCCCGGCATCGGCGAAAAGACGGCCAAGGCGCTCATCGAGCAATTCGGCTCGCTCGACGCCCTGCTGGCCGGCCTCGACAGGATCAAGAACCCCCGGGTCCGGCAGAAGATCGAGGAGAACCGGGATCTGCTCGACTTGAGCCGCCGGCTGGTCACGGTCTGCCGCGACCTGCCGATCGAGCTCGACCTCGACCGCTACAGGGTCCAGGCGCCCGACGGTCCGGAGACCCTGCGGCTGTTCAGCGAGCTGGAGTTCACCAAGCTCGTCCCGGAGTTCCTGCGGCCGGAGCGGCCGGCCGGCCGGGATTTCGAGATCGTTTTCGAGGAAAAGGCGTTGCGGGCCCTGGCCGCCCGGATGGCCGCGGCCGGCCAGGTGGCCCTGGACACCGAGACCACCTCGCCCATGCCGATGCGGGCCCGCCTGGTCGGCCTGTCCTTCTCGCTCGCCGCCGGAGAGGCCTTCTACGTCCCGGTGGGCCACGACTACCTCGGCGCCCCGGCCCAGATCCCCAAGGCCCGGGCCCTGGCCATCCTGAAGCCCGTCCTGGAGGACGCCAAGGTCCTGAAGACCGGCCAGAACATCAAGTACGACCAGATCGTCCTGGCCCGCGAGGGGGTCCGCCTGGCCGGGGTCTGGCGCGACACCATGGTCCTGTCCTACCTGCTCGAGCCGAACTGGGGCAAGCACGGCCTCGACCGCATCGCCCTCCACTACCTCCGGGAGACCAAGACGCCCTACGAGGAGGTGGCCGGCAAGGGCAAGGCCGCGGCCACCATGGACCAGGTGGCGATCGAGAAAGCCGGCCCCTACGCCTGCCTGGACGCGGCCCTGGCCCAGGAGCTCGGCGGTCTCCTCGGGGAGAAGGTCCGGGCCCAGGGCCTCGAGCGGCTCTACGAGGACATCGAGCGGCCTCTCGTCGACATCCTGGCCCGCATGGAGATGGCCGGCGTCCGGGTCGACCCGGCCGTGCTCAAGGCCATGTCCAAGGAGCTCGAGGGCGAGCTGGGCCGTCTCGAGAAGGCCATCCACGAGGAGGCCGGCTGCGCCTTCAACATCAATTCCCCGCGTCAGCTGGCCGAGGTCCTGTTCCATAAGCTCGGCCTGCAAGCCGGCCGCCGGACCCGGGTGACCAAGGGGTTCTCGACCTCCATCGACGTCCTCGAGGAGCTGGCCGACCTCCATCCGCTGGCCCGCCACGTCCTCGATTACCGCCAGATGGCCAAGCTCAAGTCGACCTACGCGGACGCCTTGACCGAGCTCATCCATCCGGACACGGGCCGCATCCACACCTGCTACAACCAGACCGTGGCCTCGACCGGCCGCCTGTCATCGAGCGAGCCCAACCTCCAGAACATCCCGGCCCGCGGTCCCTGGGGCGCGCGCTTCCGGCGGGCCTTCGTGCCGGACCCGGGGCACGTCCTGCTGGCCGCCGACTACTCCCAGGTCGAGCTGCGGGTCCTGGCCCACCTGTCGGGCGATCCGGCGCTCATCGAGACCTTCCGGGCCGGCCGCGACATCCACGAGGAGACGGCCCGCCTGGTCTTCGGCGAGTCGGCCGGCGCCGAGGCCCGGCGCCGGGCCAAGATCATCAATTTCAGCATCATCTATGGGACGTCGGCCTTCTCCCTGGCCCGCGAGTTGGGGACGTCCACGGCCGAGGCCCAGAAGTTCATCGACCGCTACTTCGACGAGCTGCCCAAGGTCCGCGAGTTCCTCGATCGGACGGTCGAGGAGGCCCGGGAGCGGGGCTACTCCGAGACCATCTTCGGCCGCCGACGCCAGGTCCCGGAACTGCGCGCCCCCGACCGGAACCTGCAGCAGGCCGGCCGGCGCATCGCCCTCAACAACCCGGTCCAGGGCTCCGCGGCCGACATCATCAAGCTGGCCATGCTGCGGGCCGACCGGGCCCTGGCCGCGGGCGGCCTGCGGACGCGCATGATCCTGCAGGTCCACGACGAGCTCGTCTTCGAGGTCCCGGTTGGCGAGCCGGAGGCGGTCGGGCCGCTCGTGCGCGCGGCCATGGAAGGGGCGGCCGACCTGGCCGTGCCGCTGGTCGTCAACCTGGGGTCCGGACCGAACTGGGCCGACGCCAAATAGCCCCCGCCCGATCCGAAGATCATGGGCCGGCACCGCAACGGCCGCGTCTTCAACGCCGTGGCCTGGGCCACCGTGGCCGTCCTGACCGCGCTGACGGGCGCCTACGTCGTCTCGCTCCTGGCCTAAGACCCTTCACGCTTGTCCGGCCTTCCCTCTCGCGGCGGCGATGGGTATCGCCTCG
Organism: uncultured Eubacteriales bacterium; assembly: GCA_964574895.1. Lineage (GTDB taxonomy): Bacteria > Acidobacteriota > Aminicenantia > Aminicenantales > Saccharicenantaceae > RBG-16-66-30. The sequence continues at coordinate 3,886 of CAZNPB010000053.1, read as the reverse complement.
CGGATCCCCGTGGTGGAGGGGGGACCGGCAGGGAGCGGAGGAACGGAGCGACCACCAGCGCCGCCCCGGAGCGACTCGGAGGGGCGGAGCTGGGAAATATCGGGGGAAAGCCCTTGAGGGACTCCCAACAGCCGAGACGGCCTTTACAGCGGCTTCTGGAAGGCCCGGTACTTCTTGTACACCTGGCCGCCCATGCGCTCCATCTCGGCCCGGACCTTGACGTTGGCCTCCATCTCGTGGTGGGTGTCGATCTTCTCCATACCGGCCTCGTAGGCGGCGATGAGGACCTTGATGCCCATCAGGACGTCCAGGCCCTGGCCCCGGTACTGGTCCTTGACCGCCCCGAGCAGGAGATCGAGCTGCTTCGTCCGGCGGGCCGAGCGCAGGACGTGGATGAAGCCGAACGGGAACAGCCGGCCGCGGGCCTTGAGGATGCCCTCGGTCATGTCCGGCATGGCGATGATGAAGGCCACGACCTGGCCGTCCTTGCGGATGGCCTTGACGAAGCGGGGGTCGAGGATAGGCAGGAAGCGCTGGGCTAGGTCGTCCATCTCCTGGTCCTCGAGCGGGGCGTAGCCGTAGATGTTCCCGGCCATGTAGCATTCGTTCATGAGGGACAGGATGGGCCGGACCCAGGGCTTGATCTCCTTGCGGGTCTTGAACTCCAGGATCTCGAAGGTGCCCCGCTTCATGGCCCGCTCGTAGATCTTCCTGTAGAGCTCGGGCGGCTCCTTGGGCACGACGAGCGTGTAGACGAACCAGTCGTTGTCCTTGGCGTAGCCCTCCTCGGCCAGCCATTTCGGCATCCATTCGAAGTTGTAGTAGGTGGCGATGGTGGCCCGGTGGTCGAAGCCCTCGATGAGGAAGCCCTCGGGGTCCTGGTCGGAGAAGCCGTAGGGGCCGACGATGCGGGTCATGCCCTTGTCGCGGGCCCAGGACTCGACGCGGCCGAGGAGGGCCCGGAAGACGTCCCGGTCCTCGGGGCACTCGAGGTAGCCGAAGCGGGCCGATCGCTCGCCGCGGTGCTCGTTGTAGCGCTTGTTGATGATGCCCATGACCCGGCCGACGGGCCGGCCATCCTCGTAGGCCAGGAGCAGGAGAGTGTCGCAGTAGCCGAAGGCCTTGTTCTTCTTCGGATCGAAGTACTTCCAGTCGTCGGAGAACAGGGGGTGGACCCAGTTCTTGTGGCCGGCGTGGATCTTCTCGGGCAGGTAGATGAAGGTCTTCAGGTCTTTCCGGGACGCGACCTCTCTCAGCTCGACGGCCATGGCTCACCTCGTCTCGCGGGATCCGATTTCGCGCCTCTGGTTATGCCCCATTCCGGCCCAAAAATCAACCTCTTTCGAGGCCTCTCCCGAGACCTGGAAAAACCTGTTCAAAACCCGTGGACGGCCTGTGGAAAATCTTGACATCCCCCCCGTCGGTCACTATACTGACCCTTCTTTCTTAAATAAGGAAGGCACCCGTCCCCATGAACGTCGAAACAACCGTCCTCCTTACGATCCTCGTCCCCATCCTCGGCTCCCTGGCGGTCCCCCTGTTCGGGCTGGCGTCGAAGCGCGCCCGCTCGATCTGGGCCGTGCTGGTGAGCGGCGCGACGGCCGTGCTGCCGTTGACCCTCCTCCCCTTCGCTCTCCGGGGAGGAGAGCAGGTCGTCCGCAAGGCCCTGCTGCCGGGGTTCGACTTCATCCTCGTGGTCGACCCCCTGTCGGTCTTCATGGCCGCGGTCTCGTCCTTCATCGGCGGCCTGATCGTCGTCTACTCCCTGGGCTACATCCGCCACGAAGAGAACCAGAACGAGTACTACCTGATGGTCCTGCTCTTCATCGGCTCGATGATGGGGCTGGTCTTCTCGGGGAACCTCGTCTTCCTCTACCTCTTCTGGGAGATCATCGCCATCGCCTGCTGGCGGCTGATCGGCTTCTACCGCGAGCCGGTCCACGTCCGCAAGGCCGACAAGGCCTTCCTGCTGACCTTCTTCGGCGCCGTGGTCATGCTGCTCGGCTTCATCCAGATCTACGGCGTCACCAACACCTTCGACATCACGGCCATGCGCGGCACGCTGGTGCCCGGGACGGCCGTCCTGCTCATCCTCTTCGGCCTGTTCTCCAAGTCGGCCACCGTGCCGCTCCACACCTGGCTGCCGGACGCCGGCGTCGCCCCGACCACCGTCACGGCCCTGCTCCACGCCGCCGTGCTGGTCAAGATCGGCGTCTACGCCTTCGCCCGCCTGTTCATCTACACCTTCCGCCTGCCCGACGGCTGGCAGGAGGCCCTGCCGATCATCGTCATGGCCTCCAGCCTGATCGCCGCCGGGGCGGCCGCGGTGGAGACCGACCTGAAGCGCATCCTGGCCTATTCCACGGTCAGCCAGATCGGCTACATCTTCCTCGGTTTCAGCATGATGAACGCCACCGGGGTGGCCGGCTCGGTGCTCTTCATCCTCATGCACGGCCTGGCCAAGGCCGGGCTCTTCCTCTGCGCCGGCATCGTCATCCACGCCGTCCACACCAAGGACATCCGGGAGATGGGCGGCCTCGTCAAGACCATGCCGGTCACGGCCCTGGCCTTCCTGGTCTGCTCCTTCTCCGTCATCGGCATCCCGCCCTTCGGCGGCTTCTTCTCCAAGTTCCTGGTCATCCTCGGCACCGTCCAGGGCGGCCGGCCCTGGGTCGCCGCGATGGCCCTGTTCACCGCCGTCCTGACGATGTACTACCTCTTCAAGGTCTTTTCGATGGTCTTCCTGGGTGAGGCCAAGCATCCGGCCCCCGAGGGGACGAAATCCATGGTCTACGTCGTCGCCGCCCTGGCCGTCCTCAGCCTGGCGGCCGGGCTCTTCATCGCCTACCCGATGAAGCTGGCCAACGTCGCGACGACGCAGATGAGTTGGTGGCTCCGATGACGCCCAAAATGCTGCTTCTGCCGATCCTGCTGCCGGCGGTCCTGGCCGCCGTCCTGCTCCTCCTGCCCCGGGCCCTGCGGCTCCTCCGCGACGCCCTGGCGGTCGCCGGAGCGGCCGTGCTGGTCTATTACGCCTTCGCCCTGTTCGCCGTGAAGGAGCTCCGCTACGCGGTGCCCTGGCTGGGCCTGGGCTTCGATTTCGACCTGCGGCTCTACCACTTCTCGAGCTTCATCCTGGTGGCCCTGGCCGGGTTCCTCGTCCTGATCGTCCTCTACACGACGGTCAAGATGAAGGACGCGCCCCGGAACCGCGAATTCATGGCCTACCTCTTCCTGACGGCCGCCTTCGCCAACGGGGCGGTCCTGGCCAACAACTTCGTGCCCCTGGTCTTCTTCTGGGAGGGCCTGCTGGTCACCCTGTACGGCATGATCACGGTCGGCGGCCGGCCGGCCTCGGGCCGGACCGCGGTCAAGGCCCTGCTGATCAGCGGCTTCTGCGACTTCTGCATGATCCTCGGCATCGGCCTGCTCTGGTCCGTGGCCGGCACGGCCACGATGTCGGACATCTCGGTCGAGCCGACCGGCGTCGCCGCGGCGGCCTTCGTCCTGATGATGATCGGTGCCGCCGGCAAGGCCGGGGCCATGCCCTTCCACACCTGGATCCCGGACGCCGCCGTCGACGCCCCGGTGACCTTCATGGCCTTCCTGCCGGCCGCCTTCGAGAAGCTCCTGGGCATCTACCTGCTGGCCCGCATCTCGCTCGATTTCTTCAAGATCCGGCCCGGCAGCGGCCTGTCCCTGCTGATGATGATCGTCGGCGCCGTGACCATCGTCCTGGCCGTCCTCATGGCCCTCGTCCAGAAGGACCTCAAGCGGCTGTTGTCCTATCACGCCGTCAGCCAGGTCGGCTACATGATCCTGGGCATCGGCACGGCCATCCCCGTCGGCATCGCCGGCGGCCTCTTCCACATGATCAACCACGCCA
>CAZNPB010000052.1:0-20347 GCA_964574895.1 uncultured Eubacteriales bacterium | reverse complement strand
CCGGGCCAGCTCGCTGACGGCCTTGAAGGCGGCCGTCATCTTGTCGTCGAGCTTGGTCAGGACCTCGTCCTTGGTCCAGAAGAAGTTCATGTTGCACTGGACCTGCTCGAAATAGCTGCAGGTCACGCCGCCGGCGTTGGCCAGGAAGTCGGGGATGACGAAGATGCCGCGGCTCTTGATGACCTCGTCGGCCTCGGGGGTGGTCGGGCCGTTGGCGCCCTCGGCGATGACCCGGACCTTCTTGGAGATCTTCTTGACGGTCTCGCCGTTGACCTGGTTCTCCAGGGCGGCCGGGATCAGGATGTCGACGTCCTGTTCGATCCAGGCGTCGCCGGGCAGGCGCTCGTAGTCGAGGGCTTCGGCCTTGGCCTTGTCGATGCCGCCGAAGCGGTCGGTGATGGCCAGGAGCTCCTCGAGGTTGATGCCGCTCTTCTTGCGGTAGGTGTAGGAGGCCTGGTCGTTCTGGTCCCAGCAGGCCACGGCCACGACCTTGCCGCCGAGCTTGGTGTAGAGCTTGATGGCGTGCTGGGCGACGTTGCCGAAGCCCTGGATGGCGGCGCTGGTCAGCTCGACCTTGAGGCCGAGCTCCCGGAGGGCCTCGCGCAGCGTGTAGATCACGCCGAAGCCCGTGGCCTCGGTCCGGCCGAGCGAGCCGCCCATGCCCACCGGCTTGCCGGTGATGAAGCCGGGGTACTTCTGGCCGTGGATGGTCTCGAACTCGTCGAGCATCCAGAGCATATGCTGGGGGTTGGTCATGACGTCGGGCGCGGGGACGTCGCGGAGGTTGCCGACGTCGTGGGCCAGGACCCGGATCCAGCCGCGGCAGAGCCGTTCCTGCTCGCGCTGGCTCAAGTCGTGCGGGTCGCAGATGATGCCGCCCTTGCCGCCGCCGAGCGGGATGTCGACGACGGAGCACTTCCAGGTCATCCACATGGACAGGGCCCGGACGGTGTCGATCGTTTCCTGGGGGTGGAAGCGGATGCCGCCCTTGCACGGCCCGCGGGCGTCGTTGTGCTGGCAGCGGAAGCCGTGGAACACGCGGACGCTCCCGTCGTCCATGCGGACGGGGATGGAGAAGTGGTACTCCCGCAGAGGCGTCCGCAGGAGGTCCCGGGTGGGTTGGTCGAGCTCGAGGAGATCGGCCACAGCGTCGAACTGCTTCTGGGCCATCTCGAAGGCGTTGAACCCTTTTACGGCCATTGATAAGCTCCTATTGGATATGAAATGATGAGGCGTCCGAGGACGCTCTCACGTCGCGTTTCCCGCGACTAAGAATCATATCCCAGCAGGGGGGAAATAGCAAGGGCGGACGGGCGCGGCGGGCCCCGCCGGCCGGCCTATTTCCAGGTCATGGCGTAGCGCTTGACCAGGGGAACGCCGTCCTCGTTCTCGGTGATCAGGGCGTAGAGCTTGTCGTTCCGGACGGCGAAGGCCATTTCCTCGCGGGGCAGGGAAAAACGGGTGATGCAGCGGCCCTCGGCGTCGAAGACGTCGTAGATCAGCCAGCCCCGAGCGTCCGTCTCGTAGGTCTGGGCGTAAAGCCGGCCCTCCGGGTCGCCGACATAGAAGGCCACGGGCGGGAAAACGTCCGGAAAAACGATCGAGCTCCGCATGCCGGCGGGGGAGTCCCCGAGGATCCGGTCCTGGTCCGCTTTGGTCACCCTGACCGGGGCGTAGTCCTTGACGATCTTCCGGAGCGGCGTCCCCTCGCGATCCAGGACCCGGAACTCGTAGCGGTCGTTGGCCATCCAGAAGAGCCGGTCATCCGCGGTCACGTGGCACAGGATCAGGACGGGGATGGGGCTGACCGCGCCCGGCTTGAACGGCTCGTCGACCTCGGCCAGGGTCGCCAGCGGCTTCAAGTCCGGGTCGAGTCTCCTCAGGCGGAGCTTGAGCGTTTCGCCGCCGAAATCCATTTCGTCGGCGTAGATCGTGCCCTGGGAATCGATCCGGAACCTCGACATCCGGGTTTGGGCCGTGGAGATCTCCCTGAGGCAGGTCCCGTCGAGGGCGTAGAAGGTGAGCTTGTTGAGGTCGAGGACGACCGCCGTGCCGTCCGGCAGGACGATCATGCGGTTGGGGGACTGCCATTCCCGGGGGCCCTGGCCCTTTTTTCCGAACGTGCTGATGATCCGGCCGGTTCGGTCGAAGACGCGGACCTTGAAATCCTCCCAGTCGAGCGTCCAGATGTTCTCCCGGGCATCGACGCCGATCGAGCGCAGCTCGGCGAACACATCGGGGCCGCCGGCCGGGTCCTTGCCGATCACCAGGTCCTGCGTCAGCAAGAGCTTCGACGGCCCGCCGGGCTGCGGAACAGGGACCTTGGGATTGTGCACGACGGTGAGGCCGGCCTCGCTCCGGACGTCGATCCTTTGCCGGGGGCCCGACGCCGCCGCATCGAACGAACCCAGACAGAGGACGGCCGTAACGATCCCCCAGGACCTCTTGTCCATATTGGCCTCCCCTTCGTCGAGCTTGATCAAAGAATAAGGCCCCGCGGGGAGGTTGTCAATCGGAGGAAACGGTCGAGCGCGGATCCTCGAGGGAACCGCGTCCCCGATCCGCGCGCACGAAATAGGCCCCCGGAGGGTCCGGCGGAACGGCCTCACTCGCCCCTGGACGACGAACCCGGAGCGGCGGCCGGCCGCGACCGCGCGAACAGCTCCAGGCCGCCGAAGACCATCGCCGCCGCGGCCGAGAGGAGGGCGCTGTAGCGGTGGAACTCGAACAGGAGCTTCTGCCCCGACGTGCCGAACCACGGCAGCATGGGCACCAGGGCCGAGACCGTCAGCAGGAACCCGGCCAGGGCGAAAAGCCAGAAGGCCCAGAGCCGGACCCGGGCCGGGGTGAGACCCATCTGCCGCGGATCGAGCAGGGCCAGGCTCAAGCTGGCCGGCTTCGGCGCGGACACGAAATCCCGGCCTTTGAACAGGACGATGACGGTCAGGCAGACGGCGAACAGGCCGCCGCACATGACATGGCCGACGAGCGGGAAGCCGAACAGGCCGCGGGGGATGAGGATGCCGAAGAAGAAGCCGCTCGCCGCGAGATAGAGGAAGCTGCCGTAGAAGGCGATCAGGAGCCCCTTGTCGAGGACGGGTTCGCGCCATAGCGGCAGGCCCCGGACATAGGACCACCAGGCCCGGGGCGAGGCCCGCCGGGACATCTGGACCGTCCGCAGGGCCAGCCAGGCGAAGAACATGCGGGCCAGCTCGCCGTAAAGGATGGTCGAACGGGCTTCCGGCCGCGTCGTCCAGAAGCGATGGAAAGCCAGCCCGAGGAGCGCCGCCGCGGCGACCAGGACGGTGACGATCGTGAACAGCATGGCCCTACCTCTTCTCCAGGAAGCCGGCGATGCGGCCGAGGGCCGCCAGCCCGGCGACGAGCAGCAGCGGCCCGATGAGGAAGGCGCAGATCGCCAGCACGATCTTGAAGACCGGCCGGACGATGAACGACAGCCCGAAAACGCGCTGGAACAGGCCGCCGAGGCCCATGAACGAGGTCGCCGAACGCTTGGCCACGGTCTTCGTCAGCAGGGGCCCGGCGCCCTCGATGGTGTCGAAGAAGAAGTCCGAACCGCCGCTGTGGCAGTCGGTGCAGGCCCGCCAGCCCAGGGCCTGCTGGGCCGGCCGGACGTTGTGGGCCAGGGGCCAGGTGACGGGAGCGGCGGCCTTGTCCTTGCGGGCGGCGAGCCGGCCGGCCTTGTCGAGCCGGAACAGCCGGCCGCCGGAGATGTAGACGCATTCGCCGTCGCCGCCGGCCTTGGCCAGCTCCCGGAGCGTCAGGGCGACCTGCTCCTCGGTCAGGGTCCTCTCCGTGCCGGCCTTGGCGGTCACGGTCCGGATGTCGAACTCCGAGGCCAGGGGCAGGAGCTTGCCTTCGGCGAGCCAGCCGGGCCCGGTCGCCCCGGCCAGCTCGGCCGGCGCTTCGGACACGTCGAGGAAAGCGTCGACGAGCCGGTAGAGCGTCTTGCGGACGACGAAGGCCGGCTCGCCCGGCTTCGGGGTCACGGTCCCCAGCGCCTGCAGGAACTCCTGGAACCGGGTCTCGATGGCCGGATCCTTGTCCTCGGCCGCGGGATCGAAGTCCGGTACCAGCGGGACGATCTCGGCGCCCCGGCGGATCCCCCAGAACGCCGCCGCTTCCGTTTTCGCGACGGGCCGCTCGGCGGCTTCCAGGCCGGCGTCAACGTTGGGGGCGAGCACGAACCGCCCGGCCACGAGCACCGGCGTCTCGTCCTCGGCCATGACCTGGCTCAAGCCGGCCAGGACCTGGCCGACGTGGTCCTCGGCCTTGAGGACGTCCCCGGCCGCCGCCTCGACCTCGGCCGGCTTGATCGGGACGAGATCAGGGCCCGATCTCCGGGCCCAGTAGGCCGGCCAGACCAGCCGCTGCGGCGTGATCCGATGGGCGGCATCCTTCTTATAGACGGGTTCGACGATGACCGGCGCGTCCGTCGCCCAGGTCGCCACGCCGTGGATGCCGACCCGGTTGGCCCGCGACGTCCGGACCCGGGTGAAACCCTCCCGGGGCTGGGGGCCGGAGTGGCAGACCGTGCAGGCCAGGCGCTTGAAGTGGACCAGGGGAATGCCGGTGTGCTTGGGCAGGGGCGCGCCCAGGCGGCCGGGCACGACGGTCTTGCCGCCTCCGGCGTCCTCGCCGAGGTGGCAGCCGCGGCAGGTGAAGGACGCCGCCGCCCGGTTGCCCGTCTCGGCCGCCTCACCCTCGTAGCCGCGGACCATGGCGTGGCCGATGTCGTTGCGGTGGCAGTCGGCGCACTTCAGGCCGGCCGCGGCGTGGACGTCGGCGTCGGCGCTCCACATCGAAGCGTCCTTCGGCGAGACCGCGTGGCAGGCTAGACAGCGCTCGTCGGACGGGCGATAGTCGAGGTCGAAGAAATAGCGGTGCTTGGAGTCGAAGTCGGAGGGCCTGTACCGGACCTCCGGGACGACGGCCCATTCGTGGTCGTCGAGGTTGGGTCCGTCGTAGATGTCCCAGGTGCCCTTGAGCCGGGAGGCCATGCCGCCGACCTCGCCGATCCCGGCCGCGGCGGTGGCCGCCCAGCGCAGGTTCTCGCGCAGGACCTGCTTGGCCCACTCGCTCGGGTCCTGGCGGCCGGACCGGTTGTGGCAGGCCAGACAGTTGACCTCGGCCTTGCCGGAGACGCTCCAGCGCCCGTCGGGCTCGGCCGCGACCTCCTCGTCGGACGGCTCGGCCGGCCCGCCGCCCGGCATGTGGCGGCCGAAGAGCGCGGTGAAGTCCCAGGCGGTCAGGCCGACCGCCCGGGGATCGAATGACCCGGCCCAATGGCGGAAGGAGAGGGGCAGGACCGTCCCGGTCCGGGCGTCGACCTGGAACCAGGGCTCGCCCGGCCGGCCGTTCTGCGCGGCGGTCATGGCCCCGAAGTGCCAGCCGCCCCGGATGGCGGCGTAGTCGTGGCAGGGGCCGCAGGTATAACGGGCCGAGTACGGCAGGGGCTGGGTCTCGGTCGGGATGATGGGCTCGTCGTTCTCGTCGCGCAGGGGGATGAGGTGGACGGGCATGGTCCGATGGCCGTCCCAGACCGGGACGTTGGCGATCCCGGGGGAGGCGGGCGCCGCCGCCGGGGCCGGCTTGGCCTCGGGCGCCGCGGCCGGCGGTCCGGTCTGGGCCGCCAGGCCGGCGGCGAGGACGAGCGCGACGAGCGGCGCCGCCCCGGCGGTCCGCAGGGAGGTCCGGGCCGCGCGTCTCATGCTTTGAACTGCTCCGGCCGGAACTCCATGATCCGGCGGGCCTTGACCGCTTCGTTGGCCTTGAGCACGGCCACGCACGACTCGTAGGCCAGCTCGGCCGGGCAGTTGAGCGGCGTGCCGTGGCGCACGGCGTCGAAGAAGTTCTCCAGGTGCGGCTGGTGGGCCGGCTTGGCCAGCTCGATCGGCAGCGGCCAGCGGCCGGCCTCGGCCGTCACCCGGACGTCGACGTAGATGTTCTTGGTCGTCGACTTCTGGATGGGCACGGCCTCCGACTGCAGCAGCCCGGCCTTGGCCAGAGAGTCCCACTCGGGGGCGTGGGGCTCGCGCATGGCCCAATTGCCGCGCTGGGGGATCTCGGACAGGACGAGCGAGCCGTTCTCGCCCATGAAGGTCTCGTAGAAGCCGCCGTGCTGGGTGGTCGTCTGGACCTGGTAGAAGGCCCGGGTCGTGCCCTCCGGCGTTTCGAATTCGTAGATGGCCATGACGTTGTCGTACCACTCCCAGTCCTTATAGTAGTCGAGGCCGCCGCTGGCCACGACCGACCGGGGCGGCGCGCCGTGGACCCAGCTGAAGAGGTCGATCTGGTGGGAGCCCAGGTCGACCATCGGGCCGCCGCCGTACTTCTTGTACAAGCGCCAGTTGCGGAACTCGGTCATCGAACCGTAGCCGTACTTGTCGAGCGTGGCCTGGTCGATGACGTATTTCTCCGGCCAGCCCAGGAGGTCGGCCTTGGCCCGGTTCCACTGGGCGTAGGCCACGGTCACCCGGCCCAGGAGCCGCTTCTCGCGGATGAGCCGGTCGATGGCGTGGATGTAGCGCGGATTGGAGCGGCGCTGGTGGCCGATCTGGAGGAGGCGGCCCGTTTCCCGGGCCGTCAGGACCATGGACCGGGCCTTATCGAGGGAGTTGGACATCTCCTTCTCGCAGTAGACGGGCAGGCCCCGGCGCAGGCAGGCGTTGGCCTGCTCGGCGTGGACCCAGTCGGGCGTGGCCACGACGGCCGCATCCAGGCCCTTCTCCGCGGCCAGGAGCTCGCGGTAGTCCTCGTAGGCGGCGGCGACATGGCCGTACTTCTTGAGGTAGTTGCCCGTGTACTGGCGGCTGTAGGACCAGATGTCGCAGATGGCGGCGATGCGGACCGACGGGATGCGCAGCATGGATTCGATGATGACCCGGCCCTGGGCGCCGCAGCCGATGACAGCCACCCGGAGCTCGTCGGCGGCCTTGGCCGCGGCCGCGGCCGGCGGCGGGGCCTGGGGCAGAGCCTGTCCGAAGGCCGTCCCGGCCAGGGCGGCGCCGACCCCGGCCGTGGCCGAGGATCTGAGGAAGTCCCGGCGGCTGATCCGGCCGCCCACCGGGGTCTTGAGAGCGTGGGCCATGGTCTTCCTCCTGCCTTGATCGAGGCTCAACCCGGCATATTACTATAAAGGGCGCTCTCAATGAAGGGGAGGGCGGCGGTCTTTCCCGGCGCGCCTTCAGCCCGAGCCGTCGACGAGGGCCCGCGCCTTCTTGAGCTGCCGGCGGACCATCTCGGGGTTAGTCGAGCCGGCCGTCTTCTTGCGCTCGATCGAACGGCGGGGATCGAACAATCCGGCCGGCAGGGCCGCCAGGGCCGCGTGCAGGGCCCTGAACTCGTCGGGCTTCAGCCCGTCGAGGCGCCGGCCCGAGCTTTCCGCCAGCCGGACCGCTTCGGCGGCGACGCCGTGGGCCTCGCGGAAGGGGACCCCCCGCTCGACCAGGACGTCGGCCAGGTCGGTGGCGAAGATGGAGGGATCGATGGCCGCGGCCATGCGCTCCGGCGCCGGCCGGACGCAGCGCACCACCGCCGCGGCCGCTTCGAGGGCCCGGAGGGCGTCCTCGACGCCGCGCCGCAGGGGCTCCTTGTCCTCCTGCAGGTCCTTGTTGTAGGACCAGGGCGTGCCCTTGAGGACCATGAAGAGCCGGGCGTAATGGGCGAAGAGGCGGCCCGGCGCCGCCCGCAGGAGCTCGAGCACGTCGGGGTTCTTCTTCTGCGGCATCAGGCTGCTCGAGGTCGCCGCGGCGTCGGCCAGGACGATGAAGCCGAACTCGGCCGAGGCGAAGATGATGAGGTCCTCGGCCAGGCGCGACAGGTCGAGCAGGACGAGCCCCAGGGCGCCGAGGCTCTCCAGGATGAAGCTCCGGTCGGCCACGGCGTCGATCGAGTTCTCGGTCAGGCCGGCGAAGCCCAGCTCGACCCGGAGGGCGTCGCGGTCGAGCTGGACGGTCGAGCCGGCCAGCGCCCCGGAGCCGAGCGGGCAGACGTCCAGGCGCCGGGCCGCGTCGGCGATCCGGTCCTTGCCCCGCTCGAGCGCCCAGACGAACGACAGGGCGTAATGGGAGAAGAGGACGGGCTGGCCGCGCTGGAGATGGGTATAGCCGGGCATGACCGCGGCCGGCGCGCTTTCGGCCAGCGCCAGCAGGGCTTTCTGGACGTCCTCGACCGCCCCGGCGGCCGCCGGCAGGGCGGACTTCAGGAACAGGCGCTCGTCGGTCACGACCTGCTCGTTGCGGCTGCGTCCCGTGTGCAGCTTCCGGCCCGGCTCGCCGGCCTCCTCGATGAGCAGGAGCTCGACGGCCGAGTGGACGTCCTCGAAGCGGGACAGGTCCTCGCCGGCCGCCAGGCGGCGGCCGACGGCGGCCAGGCCCCGCAAAACGGCCGCCGCCTCGTCCCCGTCGAGGACGCCGGCCGACGACAGGCCCAGGGCGTAGGCCCGCGAGGCCTCCATCTCGGCCTGGAGCAGGAAGGCGTCCTCGCCGATCGAGGCGTTGTAACGCTCCAGGGCCGGAACGGCCGTCCGCCCGGCGAAACGCTGGCCCCAGACCTTGCCGCTCATTGGCCGTTCCCCATGAAGTCCGTCACCTTGCGTCCCCGGCGGGTCATGATGGCGTTGTGGGCCATGAGACGAACGGCGTTGATGGCGATGAAGCCGCGCGAGTCCTGCTGGTTGAAGCCGCCCTCGATGTCCATGCTGGACAGGGCCTGGTCGTAGAGCGAGCTCGGCGACTCCCGGCCGGTGACGATGACGTTGCCCTTGTAGAGGGTCAGGCCGACGACGCCGTCGACGACCTCCTGGCTCTTGTTGACCGCGGCCATCAGGAAGTCCATCTCCGGCGAGAACCAGAAGCCGTTGTAGACGAGCTCGGCGAACTTGGGCGAGAGCATGTCCCGCAGGCGCATGACCTCGCGGTCCATGGCGATGCCCTCGATGTCCATGTGGGCGGCCCGGAGGATGGTCATGCCCGGCGTCTCGTAGATGCCCCGGCTCTTGATGCCGACGAAGCGGTTCTCGACCATGTCGACGCGCCCGATCCCGTTCTCGGCGCCGACGGAGTTGAGGCTGGCCAGGATGGCCGCCGGTCCGGTCGTCACGGCCCCGCTGCCGAGGTTCGTCACTCGCACCGGGGCGCCGTCCTTGAACTGGATCTCCAGGCGGGTCTCGGAGTCCGGGGCGCTCTGGGGGCTTCGCGTCCAGGAGAAGACCTCCTCGGCCGGGGCCGTCCGGGGGTCCTCGAGGATGCCCGACTCGTGGCTGATGTGGATGAGGTTGGCGTCCTCGGAATACGGCTTCTCCCGCGAGGCCTTGACGTCGATGCCGCGGGAGGCCGCGTAGGCCAGGAGGTCGGGCCGGCCCTCGAAGGCGGCCAGGAAGTCCTTGTCCTTCCACGGCGAGATGATCTTGATCGAAGGGTCGATGGCCAGGTAGCTCAGCTCGAAGCGGACCTGGTCGTTCCCCTTGCCCGTCGCCCCGTGGGCCACCGCGCCGGCCTTCTCCTTGTGGGCGATCTCGATCTGGCGCTTGGCGATGAGCGGCCGGGCCAGGGAGGTGCCGAGCAGGTAGCGGCCCTCGTAGATGGCGTTGGCCTTGACGGCGGCGAAGACGTACCGGGCGACCAGCTCGTCCTTGAGGTCCTCGATATAGACCTTGGAGGCGCCGGTGGCCAGGGCCTTGGCCTCGACCGCGGCCATGTCGTCGTCCTGGCCGACGTCGGCCACGTAGGCGACGACTTCGTGGCCCCGCTCGACGAGCCACTTGAGGATGACCGACGTGTCGAGGCCGCCGGAATACGCGAGGATGACCTTGTCCATGGAACATATCCTTTCTTTGCTGCGAACGACGGGTTTCGGGGACCGGCCGCGGCGGCCGGAAGGGAAGCGAGGGGGTGATCAGTTGCGCCGGGGCCCCCGGCGCCGGAGCAGGCCCCGGGTCGGGAAGAGCTCAGAGGAGAGCACGGAATTCCTCCACGAGGGCCCGGCCGTGCTTCTCGCGGTCGGCGACGACGAGGACGGTGTCGTCTCCGGCCACCGTGCCCAGGATGTGCGGATGTTCGAGGGCGTCGATCAGGACGGCGATCCCGGCGGCGTTGCCGGGGGACGTCTTGACCAGGACCAGGACCCCCGTCCCGCTGACGGAGGAGACGTGGGACCTGACCAGGGCCCGCAGCTTCTCCCGGGGCGCGACGGGCGCGCCGCCGGCCGGGGGGACCTCGTAGCGGTATCCGCCCGACGGCTTGCGGACCCGGACGGCGCCGATCTCCCGGAGATCGCGCGACAGGGTCGACTGGAAGGTCCTGACGCCGCGCCGGAGCAGGGCCTGGAGCAGGTCCGCCTGGTTGCCGGACGTCTCCTCGCGGAGGATGGCCGCCAGGATCCGGCGCCGTTCTTTGACTGAATATCTACCCATAATAGTCGTATAATTATCCATAAACCGGCCGGCTTGTCAAGTCCCGCGCCGTCCGGCCGCGCGCCGGCCGGGGAATTGACTTTGGCCGAGGCCGGGATTAACCTTGCGGGGAACGCGCCCGACGTTCGCGGCGCGGCCGATCCTTCGCGATCCAGGGGAGGGGTTCCATGACAAAGAAAGCCGCCGTGATCCTGGCCGCCGTCGGCGTCCTCGTCTTCGCCGGCTGCCGGTCGAAGAAGCCGGCCGCCGCCGAAGCCGAGAAGGAATGGTACCGCTACATCAGCGCCTTCACCTCGGGCACGATCTTCCGCAAGTCGCCGGTGCGGGTCCTGTTCGTCGACAACGCCGGGACGCCCGGCCCGGCGGCGCCGGGCCTGTTCGAGTTCACGCCGGCCATCGCCGGCGCGGCCGTATGGGCCGGCCCGCGGGAGCTCGTCTTCCATCCCGAGGGCGAGCTCAAGCCGGGCCAGGAGTACAAGGCCGTCCTGCGGGTCGGCCGGATCCTCGACCTGCCCAAGGCCTTCGCCAAGTTCGAGTTCCGCTTCGGGGTGGTCAAGCCGAGCATGGAGGTGTCGCTCGAAGGCCTCTTCGCCGAGGACCCCCGGCAGCCCCAAGCCCAGGTCCTGCGGGGCCGCTTGGTCACCTCCGACATGGAGGAGAAGGCCCTGGTCGAGAAGGTCCTGGAGGCCGAACAGGAGGGCCGGGCCCTGCCCATCGAGTGGAGCCACTCTCAGGAAGGGCTGACCCACCATTTTTCGGTCCGCGACGTCGTCCGCAAGGACCAGGCCTCGGCCGTGACGCTCTCCTGGGACGGGGCGCCCCTGCGCCTCAACGACCGCGGCCGCCGCGACGTCGCCGTGCCGGCCCAGGGGGCCTTCGAGGTCGTCTCCATCGAGGCCGCCCTCGGCGAGACGCGCCACGTCCTGGTGCGCTTTTCCGACGGACTGGCCAAGGACCAGGACCTCAAGGGCCTCATCCGCGTCGAAGACCGGCCCCTGACCTTCGAGGCCGAGGGCAACGTCGTCCGGGTCTTTTCCAGCCGCGAATTCCTGGGCCGGGTCGCGGTCCAGGTCCTGCCGGGCATCCGCAATTATCTCGGCCGCCGGCTCCAGGACGGCGCCGACCGGACGGTCGTCTTCGAGTCCATCCGGCCCCAGGCCCGCTTCGTCGGCCGCGGCCTCGTCCTGCCGCGCAAGGACCGGCTGACGGTGCCCATCGAGGCCGTCAACCTGCGGAGCGTCCAGGTCGCGGCCTTCCGGATCTACCCCGGCAACATGGCCCAGTTCTTCCAGGTCAACAGCCTGGAGGGCTCGGAGGAGCTGGCCCGGGTCGGCCGCTACCTCTGGCGCAAGACCGTGCCGCTCTCGGACGACCCGGCCGTGACCGGGCAATGGACGCGCTTCGAGCTCGACGTGACGCCGCTCTTCAAGGAAAGCCCGGGCAGCCTGTTCCGCCTGGTCCTGTCGTTCAACCGCGGCAACTCGACCTATCCCTGCGCCGCGGGCGGGGCCCCGGCCGTGACCGAGCCGCCGCTCCAGAACATGGACGACGCCGGCTACGGCCGCTACTCCAACTGGGATTATTACGACGAGGGCTACGCCTACAACGAGGGCGACTGGTCGCGCCGCAACGACCCCTGCGCCGACGCCTACTACGTCCCCCGCTACAACCGCGAGGCCGCCGTCGGCCGCAATTTCTTCGCCTCCGACATCGGCCTCACGGCCAAGCTCGAGGAGAACGGCGGCCTGCACGTCGTGGCCACCGACATCGGCACGGCCCGGCCCCTCTCCGGTCTCAAGGTCCGGGCCTTCAACTACCAGAACCAGCCGCTGGGCGAAACGACCTCCGACGGCAACGGCTTCGCCCTGCTGGCCCTCAAGGACCGGGCCTTCTACGTCTCGGCCGAGGGCGGCGGCGACATCGGCTACCTGCGCCTGGCCGGCGAGGGCGCCCTGCCCATGAGCCATTTCGACGTCGGCGGCGAGGTCCACAAGAAGGGCGTCAAGGGTCTGCTCTACGGCGAGCGCGGCGTCTGGCGGCCCGGCGACACGCTCCACCTGACCTTCGTCCTGTTCGACCGGCAGAAGGCCCTGCCGGCCGGCCACCCCGTCCTCCTGGAGCTGGCCGATCCCCGGGGCCAGGTCGTGCGGACGGTCAAGCCGGGCAGGATCGTCGAGCCGTTCTACGCTTTCGAGGTCGACACCGACGAGTCGGCCCCGACCGGCAACTGGCAGGCCCGCGTCCTCGTCGGCGGCCTGACCTTCGCCAAGACGCTCAAGATCGAGACGGTCGTGCCCAACCGGCTCAAGATCACCTTCGATCCGGGCCGTCCGGTCCTGACCCGCCAGGACATGCCCTTCGAGGCGGCCATCGCCTCGCAATGGCTCCACGGCGCGCCGGCCGCCAACCTGAACTACGACGTCTCGGTCCGCCTGTCCCGCCGGCCCACCCGCTTCGAGCGCTACGCCGACTTCAGCTTCGACGACCCGGCCCGCGACTTCGAGGGGGCGACCGTCGAGGCGGCCAAAGGCGCGCTCGACGCCCAGGGGCGGGCCCGGGCCCGGATCGACCTCGATCCCCGCCAGCCCAGCCCGGGGATGCTCGAGGCGGCCTTCACCAGCCGGGTCTTCGAGGAGAGCGGCGATTTCAGCGTCGACTCGGTCTCGCTGCCGTTCCATCCCTACGACGCCTACGTCGGCGTCCGGCCGCCCCGGGGCGACCAGGCCCGGGGCATGCTGCTGACCGACAAGGACCAGGTCGTTTCCATCGCCACGGTCGACGCGGAGGGCCGCCCCGTCTCCCGGGACAAGGTCCTGGTCTCGCTCTACAAGCTCGACTGGCGGTGGTGGTGGGACCGCAGCGGCGAGTCCCTGGCCCAATTCGTCTCGAGCGTCCAGACCCGGCCCCTGCTCAAGGGCGAGGTGGCGACCAAGGACGGCGCCGGCCAGTGGACGTTCCAGGTCCGCTATCCCGACTGGGGCCGCTACCTCATCCGGATCGAGGACCCCGTCGGCGGCCACGCCGCCGGCCAGATCGTCTACGTCGACTGGCCCGGCTGGGCCGGCCGCTCGCGCGAGGAGGCCGGCGCCGGCGCGACGGCCCTGAGCTTCACGGCCGACAAGCCGTCGTACCGGGTCGGGGAGAAGGCCGTCATCTACCTGCCCGAGGCGGTCCAGGGCCGGGCCCTGGTCTCGATCGAGAACGGGACCTCGGTCCTGGACAAGTTCTGGGTCGCCACGGTCAAGGGCGAGAACCGCTTCGAGGTCCCGCTCACGGCGGCCATGACCCCCAACGTCTACGTCCACGTCACGCTCATCCAGCCCCACCGCGACAAGGCCGCCGACACGCCCATCCGCCTCTACGGCGTCATCCCCCTGCTCGTCGAAGACCCGGGGACGCTCCTGGAGCCCCGGATCAAGGCGGCCGACGAGATCCGGCCGCGGGAAAAATTCAAGGTCGAGGTCCGCGAAGCGTCCGGCCGGCCCATGACCTACACGCTGGCCGTCGTCGACGAGGGGCTCCTCGGCCTGACCCGGTTCACGACGCCCGACCTGCGCCAGGGCTTCTACGCCCGGGAGGCGCTGGGCGTCACGACCTGGGACCTGTTCGACATCGTGGCCGAGGCCTACGGGGCCGAGATGGCCCGCATCCTGGCCCTGGGCGGCGACGAAGGCGGCGAGTCCAAGGACAAGGCCAAACAGCCGCGGCGGTTCCCGCCGGTCGCGCTGTTCGCCGGCCCGTTCGACCTCGCCGCCGGGGCCGCCGGCGTCCACGAGCTCGTCATGCCGCAGTACTTCGGGGCCGTCCGGATCATGGTCGTGGCCGGCCGCGAAGGCGCCTTCGGCCGGGCCGAGAAGTCCGTGCCGGTGCGGCGCGACCTGATGGCCCTGGCCACCTTGCCGCGGGTGGCCCGGCCCGGCGAGGACGTCGTCATGCCGGTCACGGTGTTCGTCACCGACCCGGCCATCAAGGAGGTCACCGTCGAGGTCGAGACCAACGCCCTCTTCGAGGTCGCCGGCGAGCGCCGGCGGACCGTCGCCTTCGCCAAGCCGGGCGACGAGATCGTTCCGTTCGCGCTCAAGGCCGGCGGCGGCATCGGCCGAGGCGAGGTCAAGTTCCGGGCCGCCGGCGGCTCGGAGCGGACGGAGGACGCCATCGCCATCCCGGTCCTGGCCAGCAATACGGCCGTCACCCAGACGACGCGCCTGACGGTCAAACCGGGGGAGACGGTCCATGAGGCCGTCGTCCCGTTCGGCCTGGAAGGCACCAATCTGATCGTGCTCGAAGTTTCGTCCGTGGCCCCGCTCAACCTCGAGAAGCGGCTGGACTATCTCATCCGCTACCCGCACGGCTGTCTCGAGCAGACGCTCTCCGCGGCCTTCCCCCAGCTCTACCTCAAGGGCCTGGTCAAGCTCGACGAACGGCAGACCAAGGACGTCGAGGAGCACGTCCGGGCGGCGATCGACAAGCTGCCTCACTTCCAGATGACCAACGGCGCCTTTTCTTTTTGGCCGGGGGACCGCGACGGCCACGAGTGGACCACGGCCTACGCCGGGTATTTCCTGATCGAGGCGGCCCGGCTGGGCTATCACGTGCCGCCGGCCATGCTCGACGCCTGGCGGGCCAACCAGAAGATGATGGCCAACAACTTCGTCACCGGCGACGCCGGGAGCCGGCTGACCCAGGCCTTCCGCCTGTTCGGCCTGGCCCTGGCCCGCGATCCCGACCTGGGGGCCATGAACCGGCTGCGGGAGAGCCAGGACCTGCCCGGCCTGGCCGGGGTCATGCTGGCCGCGGCCTTCCAGGTCACCGGGCAGGCCGACGCGGCGGCCGACCTGGCGGGGCGGGCCAAGCTCGAATTCCGGGGCTATCGCGACGACGCCGCGACCTTCGGCTCCGACTTCCGGGACAAGGCCCTGGCCGCCCGGGCCTTCGTCCAGATGGGCCGGTCAGACCTGGCTAAACCCTTGATCGCCGAGGTGGCCAGGACGCTGGGCTCGGACCTGTGGCTGTCGACGCAGGAGACGTCGTTCGGCCTGATGGCCCTGGCCGCCTTCTACGGCAGCGCCGAGGTCAAGCCCTTCCGCTACCGGTTCGCCTGGGACGCGGACAAGGCCGTCGACGTCGCGTCGGCGACGCCGTTCGACCGCCGCGAATACGCCGACGTCCCGCTTCGGGGCCGGACGCTCGCGGTGACCAACGTCGAAGCGACCGATCTCTACGTGACCATCAACCGGCGCGGCGTGCCGGCCGCCGGCGTCGAGACGCCCTCGGCCGAGGGGCTCTCCCTCGAGGTCCGCATGCGCGACATGAAGAGGAACGGCCTGGCCATCGACCGGGTGGCCCAGGGGCTCGACCTGCTGGCCGAGGTCCGGGTCAAGAACCTGACTACGAACCGGCTCCGCAACCTGGTCCTGACCCACATCGTGGCGGCCGGCTTCCAGATCAAGAACCCGCGTTTCGCCGGGGAAGAGGGCCCGGCCGCGGCGGTCGACTACCAGGACATCCGCGACGACCGCGTCTACACCTACTTCGGGCTGGAGGCCGGCGAGGAGCGGATCTTCCAGGTCGTCCTCAACGCCTCCTACCGCGGCCGCTATTACCAGCCGGGCCTGGCCGTCGAGGCCATGTACGACGCCGCGCTGCACGCCAACACGAAGGGCCAATGGGTCGAGATCGTGCAGTGAGCATTCCGGCGAATTCGAAGAGGCGGGGCATCGGGAATGGGGGCATGTCCTCCTTGGACGCGTCCCCGTTCTGATAGGGAGTTCGTTCTCGTGATGGGAGAAAGGCCGCGGTGAGGAAAGACGAGAGCCGGAGCCGGGGACGCGTACCCAAGGTCCTTGTCCCCGTAAGCCGGCGCCGCCCGGTCCTCATCGCGCTGGCAGCCGTCATCCTGCTGGCCGCGGCCTGGTTCGCCATCCCCGTCGTCCATTTCGAGGACCCCGTTTCGCCGGTCCTGTTCAGCGCCGAAGGCCGGCTGCTCGGCGCCCGGACGGCCGCCGACGGCCAGTGGCGCTTCCCGGCGGGGGAGCGCGTGCCGGAGCGCTTCTACGGAGCCCTGGTCCGCTTCGAGGACAAGCGCTTCTTCGCCCATCCCGGCGTCGACCCGCTGGCCCTGGCCCGGGCCGTGCGCCTGAACCTCCGCTCGGGCCGGGTCCGCAGCGGCGGCAGCACCCTGACCATGCAGGTGGTGCGCCTGGCCCGCAAGAACCGGCCCCGGACCTACCTGGAGAAGGTCCTGGAGACCGTCCTGGCCCTGCGCCTGGAAGCGCGGCGGTCCAAGCGGGCCATCCTGGCGCTCTTCGCCGCCCACGCCCCGTTCGGCGGCAACATCGTCGGCCTGGACGCCGCGGCGTGGCTCTACTTCGGCCGGGCCCCGGACGACCTGAGCTGGGCCGAGGCCGCGTTCCTGGCCGTGCTGCCCAACGACCCCTCGCTGCCGGCCACGGCGGCCGGCCGGGAGCGCCTGCGGGACAAGCGCGACCGCCTGCTCGGCCGGCTGCGGGCGGCCGGCACGATCGCCGCGCTCGAGGACCGGCTGGCCCGGGCCGAGCCGCCGCCGCCCGGGACGCGGCCCCTGCCGCGCGAAGCGCCGCACCTGCTCGACTCGCTGGCCGCCCGGCCGGGAGCGGTCCCGCCCTTCCGTTCGTTCATCGCCGCCGACCTGCAGCGGGCCGTGACGCGGGTCGCCGAGGAGCACGGCCGGCGGCTGGCCGACCGCGGCATCCGCAACCTGGCTGCGGTGGTCGTCGACAACCGGACCGCCGCCGTCGCGGCCTACGTCGGCAACGTCGGGCTCGAGCGGCCCGGAGAGGACGGGCAGAGCGTCGACATCGCCCGCAGCCGCCGCAGCACGGGGAGCATCCTCAAGCCGTTCCTCTACGCCTCCCTGCTCAAGGAGGGCGGTCTGACGCCGCTGACCCTCGTCCCCGACACCCCGGTGCGGTTCGAGGGCTTCCGGCCGGAGAACTTCGACCGCCGCTTCCGCGGCGCCGTGCCGGCCCGGGCCGCGCTGGCCTGGTCGCTCAACGTCCCGGCCGTCAGGGAGCTCCGCGACTACGGCATCCCCCGGTTCGAGAACCGGCTGCGGCAGTGGGGGATGACCACTTTGGACCGCTCGCCCGACGATTACGGCCTGACCCTGGTGCTGGGCGGGGCCGAGGGCCGGCTCCTCGAGATCGCCGGACTGTACGCCAAGCTGGCCCAGCTGGCCGCGGGCGCGCCCGACGGCGGCCGGGAGATCCGGCTGCTGCGCGACGAGCCGGAGACGGCTTCGAGGATGCGCGAGCTCGGGCCGGCCTCGGCCTACCTGACGCTCCAGGCCCTGACGGCGGTCGGCCGCCCGGACGACGAGGGGTTCTGGCGGAACTTCAGCTCGTCCAAATGGCTGGCTTGGAAGACGGGCACGAGCTTCGGACTGCGCGACGCCTGGGCCGTGGGGGTCACGCTCAACTACACGATCGGGGTCTGGGCGGGGAACGCCGACGGGGAGGGCCGGCCCGGACTGACGGGGCTGGGCGCGGCGGCGCCCGTCCTCTTCGACCTCCTCGGCGCGGCCGACGGCGGCGGCGCGATCGTCCGGCCGCCCTCGGGGCTCAAGACGCTCCGCGTCTGCCGCGATTCGGGGTACCTGGCCACGGACCTCTGCCCGGCGGTCGAGGTCGAGGTGCCCGAGGAAAGCCGCTTCGACGCCATGTGCGCCTTCCATCAAACCGTCCATCTCGACGAGACGGGACGGTTCCGGGTGGACAGCCGCTGCGCGCCGGTCGACCGGATGCGGCACGAGTCCTGGTTCGTCCTGCCGCCCGTCCAGGAATATTTCTATCGGGCCGACCACGCCGAGTACCGGCCCCTGCCCCCGTTCCGCGGCGACTGCGGCGGCGGGCCGTCCGGCGAGCGGGGCTCGAGGGTCATGAGCCTGGTCTATCCCGAGCCGGACGTGTCGGTCTACGTCCCCGTCGGCCTCGACGGGAAGGTCGGGGAGGTCGTCTTCGAAGCCGTGCACCGCGAGGCCGGGGCGACCATCCACTGGTCGCTCGACGAAACGCATCTGGCCTCGACCCGCGTCTTCCACCAGATCGGGGTGGCCCCGGAGCCGGGGCCGCACCGGCTCGTCCTGACGGACGATCAGGGCCGGCGGCTGACGCGGGACTTCCGGGTCGTCAGCCCGAGCAGAATTAGATGAAGATGTCCTGGAGAATAACGATACACCGGGCACCTAGTCGTTACATCACTTATTGCCGAAGGAGGATGGGCCAATGTCATTCAGAGAAATCAAGTTCGGCGATGCTAGCGCTGAAACTGAGAGTGCCCGGTCGCCCTTTTTATTGAGGGAAGGCTACCTGAATATCAACTATATGGTCGAAGAAGCCCTTGACGGCAGCCGATTCCTCTTCTTGGGTAGCAAAGGGTCTGGAAAGACGGCCCTTGCCGAGCACATCAAATTAGTTTCGCAGAATAATCCATGTCTTTTTTCTAGACTCTACGTATTGACGGATTTTCCGTACGCCCGCTTTGTGTCTCTGCTAGGTATCGAAAAAGGGACCGAAGGACGGTTGCCAACAGCCTGGTCATGGATTCTATTGGTTTCCTTGTTAGATTCCTTTAGCGATGATCAGGGATCGAATATCTCGTCAGATCCAATCTATTCTCGGGTTCTGTTATCATTTCGAAAAATGGGGATATTGCCAGCCAAGGAGCTTCGTGAATTAGTCCTCGCCTCCGCCAGGAAAAAAGTGAAAGCAGGGATTCTATCAAATGTGGGAATAGAAATTGACATCTCTCCGCAGGATGCTGCTGAAGACGATCTAAAATTCTTGCACCTAGTTGCGCACCTAAAGAAACTATGCCTAGAATTTCAGAGCGAAAATAGACATCTTATTATTTTAGATGGACTCGACAACGCGATTCTCGGTGCCCCTATCCAATATCACTCAATATCTACGCTTATAGATGAGGTCTCAGCGCTCAATAACCTATTCAAAGCGAATTCGATTCCCGCAAAATTCAATATTTTATGCAGGACCGATTTGTTTGAGAAGTTGCCTGGTGCTAACAAAAATAAGATCAAGCAGGACTATTCAGTTGAGATAGATTGGAGCCCGGCAGCTCGAGCTCCGCATTCACCTCTTATCAAACTCGCGAATAAGAGGGCGCAACTGAGCCTGGGAAGAGAAGTGGATATATTTTCCGAATTTTTTCCCCCAAGAATCTATGACACTAACACATGTGTTTTTCTTTTGGCCCATACGAGACGAACCCCCAGGGATTTTCTTCAGCTGCTAAAGTTTATTCAAAGCCATTCTGACTCAGGGGTATTGGCATTCAATCAAATACGAGATGGCCTGGATGATTATTCTAAGAAATATTTTATGACCGAAATTCAAGATGAATTATACGGGATCGTCGAGAGGGGAGCGGTTGACCTTGTATTTCGATGTATTGCCAGTCTTCGCAAGAATGCTTTCAGTTTGAGTCAGTTGGCTAGCAAGATTCAGCAATTCATGCCGCGAAATGAATTGGTGTTGCCCGAAATACTCAGGGCGTTCTTTGAATGTGGTGTTATTGGGAATCGATATATCGATAATTACGGCCAAAAGAAATATCGATATAAATATTCAAGTTCGTCTTCTCAATTCAACGAGATGGATGAGATCGTGATTCACCGGGCGTTAGCGCGAGCCCTTTTTGTTTGAGAGCCGGCGCAGAATAGACTCAGAATAATATCGCCTCACTTCTTCATGTCCTTGTCGAAGGCCACCGTGGACGGCGCGAAGTTCATCGTCCGGACGAACTCGAGCGCTTCCCGGGCCCCGAACTCGCGGTCCATGGCGTTGTCCTCCCACTCGACCGACAGCGGGCCGTCGTAGCCGATGGCGTTGAGCTCGCGGACGACGGCGTCGAAGTCGA
>CAZNPB010000051.1:0-21180 GCA_964574895.1 uncultured Eubacteriales bacterium | reverse complement strand
TCATCGACCCGCTGGAGATGATCGACAAGTACGGCACGGACGCCCTGCGCTTCACCCTGGCCGCCCTGGCCGTGCCGGGCATGGACCTGGCCCTGTCCGAGGAGCGCATGGCCGGCTATCAAGCCTTCGCCAACAAGATCTGGAACGCCTCGCGTTTCACGCTGATGAACCTGAAAACGGAACGGCCCGAGGTCCGGGAGCCCGAGCTGACGCTGGCCGACCGCTGGATCCGCAGCCGCCTGGCCGCGGTCACGGCGGCCCTGAACGACAGCCTGACCCAGTACAAGTTCTACGAGGCCGCCGATCTCGTCTACCACTTCGTCTGGCACGAGTTCTGCGACTGGTACATCGAGTTCGCCAAGGTCGGCCTGCGCGAGGGCAACGCCTCGACGGAGGCCGTGCTGGCCGACGCCCTGGACCGCATCCTGCGGCTGCTGCACCCGTTCATGCCCTTCATCACCGAGGAGATCTGGCAGCACCTGCCCGGCGCCGGCAAATCCATCTCCGTCGCGCCGTACCCCGTCGCCGAGCCGGGCTGGCGGGCCGAGGAGGCCGAGACGGCCATGGCCCTGGTCCAGGCGGTCATCATCGAGACGCGGACCATCCGGGCCGGCAACCGGATCGCGCCCAAGGACAAGCTCCGGCTCCTGGTCAAGACCGCCGGGGCCGCGGAGACGGCCGCCCTGGGGGCCCAGGCCGCGCTGGTGAAGACCCTGGCCGGGCTGGAAAGCCTGGACTTCGCCGCCGCCCTGCCGGAGGGCGAAGGGCTCCTCAAGGGCGTGGCCGGGCCGTTCGAGATCGGCGTCGTGCCCGTCCGTCCGGCCGACGCCGGCCCGGAGCGCGAGCGCCTGCGCAAGGAGCTGGTCAAGATCGCGGCCGAGGCCGAGAAGATCGAGATCAAGCTGGCCAACGCCGGTTTCGTGGCCAAGGCGCCGGCCGCCGTCGTCGAAGAGACCCGGGCCCGCCTGGAGGAGCTCCGGGCGCGGCGCGACAAGCTCGGCCGGAACCTGGCCGCGCTGGGCGATTGAGCCCCGAAGCCGGAGCCATGCCCATCGGCGCCGCCGTCCACCGCCTGGCGAGCGGGCTCTCGACCAACGATATCGCCCGGGCCCTGGCCCTGCGGGGCGCGGCCCACGGCACGGCCGTGCTGGCCGGGGAGCAGACCTTGGGCCGGGGCACCAAAGGCCGGACCTGGCATTCGCCGGCCGGCCTGGGCCTTTACGCCTCGTTCGTCCTGCGCGGGCCCGGCGGCGGGGCCGTGCCGAGCCCGCATCTCCTGCCCCTGGCGGCCGGGCTGGCCGCTGGCGACGCCGTCCTGGAAGCGGCCGCGGTCGCGACGACCCTCAAATGGCCCAACGACATCCTGTTCGAGGGCCGGAAGCTCGGCGGCATCCTCTGCGAGGGCGTTTCCGGAGGGCCGGCCGGGGATTTCATCGTCGCCGGCATCGGCCTGAATATCGGCCACGACAGCCCGGATTTCCCGGCCGCCATCCGGGGCGCGTCGACCTCGGTGCGCCTGGCCGCGGGCCGGGCGGTCTCCGTCGAAGCCGTCTTCGCGGCCCTTTGCCGGGCCCTGGAGCGCTGGTATAATGTCCTCGCCCGGGGAGACCGGGCGGCGATCGTCGCGGCCTTCGAGGCCCGGCCGGCTTTCCCCCGGGGCACGGCTTTGAGGATCGAGACGGCGGGCGGGGTTTTCGAGGCGGAGTACCGGGGGCTCGACGCCGAGGGCCGTCTCGTCGTCGCCCGCGCCGGGGCCGGAACGCTGGCTCTCGACGCGGCCTTGAAGATCGAGCGGGCGTCTTGAGGAGGCAGGCCATGCTCATGGCATTCGACGTCGGCAACACGACCATCGCCGTCGGCCTCTTCCGCGGCCGCAAGCTGGTCCGCAGCTGGAAGATCAAGACCGACAGCGACCGGACGGCCGACGAGTACGGCCTGGTCGTCCTCGGCCTCCTCCGGGCCGCCGGCCCGACGGCCGGCAAGATCACCGGGGCCATCCTCTCCAGCGTCGTCCCGCCGCTGACGCCGGTCGTCGAGGAGGTCTGCCGGACCTGCTTCGCCGTCGAGGCCGGCGTCGTCGGACCGGGCCTCAAGACCGGCATGCCCATCCTCTACGAGAACCCCCTCGAGGTCGGCGCCGACCGCATCACGGCCGCCGTGGCGGCCTTCGAGAAGTACGGCGGGCCGGTCATCGTCCTCGATTTCGGCACGGCGACGACCTTCGACGCCATCTCCGACAAAGGCGAGTACCTGGGCGGGGCCATCGCCCCCGGCGTGCGCATCTCGGCCGAGGCCCTCTATCTCAAGACGGCCAAGCTGCCCCGCATCGAGATCCGCAAGCCCAAGCGGGCCATCGGCCGGACGACCGTGGCCAGCATGCAGTCGGGCCTCTATTTCGGCTACATCGGCCTGGTCACGCGGACGATCGAGGAGATCCGCAAGGAGCTTGGCCGGGAGGCCCGGGTCGTGGCCACGGGCGGCTTCGGCGGCCAGATCGCGGCCGCGCTGCCGGTCATCGAGGCCTACGAGCCCGACCTCGTCCTCGAGGGCCTGCGGATCATCCACGAGAGGAACCGGGCGGCCCGGGATTAGCCCGGCCTGCCGCGGAACGACCCATGATCGACGACAGCGCCCAGAGCGGCTATTACCGGGACATCGCCCGGGCCTACCTGGGCCGCCGCGGCGGGCCGCTCCTCATCTCCCCCAAGGACCAGGCCGTCATCGCCGCCTGGGAAGCCGACCGCATCCCGCTCGGGGTGGCGCTGGAGGGCATTGGCCGGGCCTTCGACGACCTCAAGGCCCGGGGCCGGGCCAGCCGCTCGACCTCCCTGGCATTCTGCGACCGGGCGGTCCGGGCCGCCTTCGCCCAACATCGGGACCGGGCGGCGGGACGGCGCCGGCCCTCGGCGCCGTCTCCCGGACGGTCCGACAAAAGGGACAAGGCCCGCCGCGAGGTCGGCCAGGCCCTGGCGGCCCTGCCGGCCGTCGAGACCGAGATGACGGGCCTCCTGACCGCGGCCCTCGGCGTCCTCGAACGGGAAACGCCCGACCCCGAGGCCCTGGAGCGGCTCGACGCCGCCATCGAAGAGGCGCTCTGGGCCGGGGCCACGGAGCCCGAGCGGTCCCAGGCCGCGGCCGAGGCCCGGGCCGCGCACAAAGGCCGGCCCCGGACCGGGCTGGACGAGACGGTCAAGCGCCTGGTCGTCAAAGCCGCCCGGGCCCGCCGGCGGGTCCCGCACGTTTCACTGCACTACTATTGAGAAGAAAGCCCATGTCCACCGTCCGCATCATCAACCTGCTCAAGAAACACCCCGAAGGCCTGGACCTCGACGGCATCCTGTCCGGGCTCGGCCTGGCCCGCCGGGAGCGGACCAAGCTCCTGGCCGAGCTGCGCCAGCTGGAGGCCCGGGGCGAGGTCCGTTCGCCGCGCGGCCGCTTCCGGCTGGCCGGCGCGACAGGCGTCGTCCGGGGCCGCTTCGTCACCGCCCGGCCCGGGTTCGGCTTCGTCACCCCGGAAGGCGGCGGCCCGGACGTCTTCGTCCCGGCCCGCGACGCCCGCGGCGCCCTGCCCGGCGACGAGGTCGCCCTCGTCGTCAACGAGCACGGCAAGTTCGGCAAGCCCGAGGGCCGGATCGAGCGCATCGTCCGCAAGGGCCGGACCGGCCTGGTCGGCATCTACGTCGAGCGCCACGGCGCGCCCTTCCTGGAGCCCTTCGACTCGCCGGACACCGACGACATCCCGCTCAAGTCGCGGGGCCGGCTCAAGGCCGAGCCGGGCATGATCGTCGAGGCCGACCGGGTGACGCACGCCCTGACCCGCGTCTTCGGCCGGCCCGAGGACCCGGGCGTCGACGCCCAGGTCGTCATCGACCGTTATGGCCTGCGCTCGGAGTTCCCGGAAGACGTCCGGGAGGAGGCCGAGGCCATCCCCGACCTCGGCGCCGAGCCGGACCTCGACGGCCGCCGGGACTACCGCGGCTGGACGACCGTGACCATCGACGGCGAGACGGCCCAGGACTTCGACGACGCGGTCAGCATCAGGCGCCTGGACGACGGCGGCTGGCTGCTGGGCGTCCACATCGCCGACGTCTCCCGCTACGTGGAGCCCGGCTCGGCCCTCGACCGGGAGGCCCTGGCACGGGGCACGAGCACCTACTTTCCCGGCCTGACCATCCCCATGCTGCCCGAGCGGCTGTCCAACGGGCTCTGCAGCCTGCGGCCCCGCGAGAACCGGCTGACGGTCTCGGCCCTGCTCGACATCGACAAGGAGGGCCGGGTCCGCAAGACCGAGTTCGCGCCGTCGATCATCCGCACGGCCCACCGCCTGACCTACACGGCCGTCTTCGCGGTCTTCGAGGGCGACGCCGGCGAGCGGGCCCGCTACGCCGACGTCGTGCCCGACCTTCTGGCCATGCGGGAGCTGGCCGCGACCCTGCGGGCCCGCCGGCTCGGCGAGGGCAGCCTCGACTTCGACCTGGTCGAGCCCGAGCTGATCATGGAGCAGGGCCGGCTCACGGCCGTGGCCGCCGCCGAGCGCAACGAGGCCCACCGGCTGATCGAGGAATTCATGGTCGCGGCCAACGTGGCCGTGGCCTCGGCCTTCACCGTCCGCGGCGTTCCGGCCATCTACCGCGTCCATCCGGCTCCGGACGTCGGGGACCTGGGGAAGCTGCGCGACGTCCTGCTGCGCTTCGGCCTGGCCCTGCCCGACCCGGCCAAGGTCCGGTCCAAGGACCTCCAGCGCGTCCTCGACAAGGCCAAGGGCCGGCCCGGGGAGAAGTTCATCGGCCGCCAGGTCCTGCGGGCCCTCAAGCTGGCCGTCTACTCGACGAAGAACGTCGGCCACTACGGCCTGGCCAAGACCGATTACACCCACTTCACCTCGCCCATCCGCCGCTATCCGGACCTCGTCGTCCACCGCCTGCTCAAGACCTTGCTCCGCCGCGGGCCGCGGCCGGACCTCGACCTGGCGGCCATCGCCGCCGCCGCCTCCGAGCGCGAGCGCAACTCCGCCGAGGCCGAGCAGTCCCTGGTCGAGTGGCGCATCCTGCGCTTCCTCAAGGACCGCCTGGGCGAGGAGCTCGACGGCCTGGTCGTCGACGTCATCAAGGCCGGCCTCCTGGTCGAGCTCGAGGACTACTTCGTCTCCGGCCTGCTGCCCTTCGGCTCCCTCGGCGGCGAGTACGAGCCCCGGCCGGCCGGGCGGCGGCTGCGGCCGAAGAAGAAGCGGCCCCGGCTCGAGCTCGGCGACGCCGTCCGGGTGGTGCTGGTCTCCTGCGACCCAGCCCTGCGGCGCATCGGCTTCGTGCCGGCCGAGGCGCCGGCCGAGACGGGAGGGCGCTCGTGAAGGCCCCCGCGTTCGACGCCGTCCTCGATTTCCCCCTGGCCGGGAGCGGCCCTGACTTCAGGGCCGAGGTGCTGTTCCCGGACGGCTCGGCGCCGGCCCGGATCATCGACTACGCGGTCGCCGGGCGCCGGAAGGCCCCCTTCGCTCGCGTCCTGACGGACCGCCCGGTCGAGGTCAAGTGGGCCGACCCGTTCGAGGTCCGGACGCCGGGGGGCCAGACCCTGGGCCGCGGCCGGTGCCTTTATCCGGCCCCTCCGACGGCGCAAGAGCTGAAGATCGCCCGGCGCAAAGCCCTCTTGACGCGGCTCGAGCTCGGCGAAAAGGACATGATCATGGCCCTGGCCGAACAGGCCGGCTTGCAGGGTCTGAACGGGGAGGACCTGGACCGCTTCGCCCGGCTGTCCCAGGCCCGGCTCGAGACGCTGGCCCGGGCCCTCGAGGAAGAGGGCCGGCTCCGCATCCTCGGCTTCGCGCCCCTGCGCCTGCTGTCGCAGGCCAACCTCGACCTCCTGCGCGGCCGGATCGTCTCGTTCCTGGGGCAGTACCACAAGAGGCACCCGGGCCAGAAGGGCGTCCCGGTCGAAACGCTGGAGAAGAGGTTCGAGGCTCCCAAGAACATCCTGACGCTGGCCCTGCGCCTGCTGGCCAAGGAAGGCCGGGTGACCGAGGAGGCCGGGACCGTCCGGCTGCCGGACTTCCTGGTTCCCCTCTCGGCCGCCGACGAGGCCGTCCTGGCCGAGCTCGAGGGCATGGTCCTGCGCGGGGAGATGGGGACGGTGACGCTCGACGACGTCCGGGCCCAGCTCGGTCTCTCGCCGTCCCGGCTTCAGGCCCTGATGGGCGTCCTGGCCGAGCGCAAGAAGATCGTCGAGGGCTTCGACGGCTTCATCCTGCACCAGAGCTGGCTCGACGAGCTCATCGCCAAGGTGCGGGCTTCGGGTAAGCGCGAGCTGACCGTGGCCGACTTCAAGGCCCTGACCGGCCTGTCGCGCAAATACAGCATCCCGCTGCTGGAGCTGCTCGACAGCCTGGGCGTCACCCGCCGCAAGGGCTCGGTGCGGGATATCCTTTAATTACTTGGGCTCTTCGCCCTCGGGCTTTTCTTCGGGCTTTTCTTCGGCCGCTTCGGCGGCCTCGTCCTCGGGCTTTTTCTTGAGCGCGGTCTTGAGCAGGTCGCCGAAGATGCCGAACTTGGGCTTGGCCTCGTCCTTCTTCGGGGCCGGCTTGATGTCGTCCTTCTTTTCCCGGACCCGCTGCTGCTCGGGCGTCTCCTCTTCCTTTTCCTTGACCGCGGCCAGGGCGGCCCGCTCCGACTCTTCCTCGGCGATCTTCTCTTCGATGACCCGCCGCTCGCTCTTCTTGGGCCGCGGGCCCTTGTCGCTGCCGCCGCCCTCCTTGGGCTTCCTCTTCTTGAATTCCTTGCCCTTCTTGGCCGTCGCGGGGTCGGGCAGGGGGGCCTGCGGGGCCGGCGCGGGCACCCGGACCTCCGGCTCGAACCCGGCCTCGGGCTCGAACCCGCCCATCTCCTCGGCCACGGCCTCGAGGGCCGCTTCTTCCGGCGTGTACGCCTCGGGGGCGGTCCCCTCTTCGTACGCTTCGGCGTAGGCGGCCTCCCCGGCCTCCTCTTCCTCGATGAACGGCTCGCGGTAGGTGAAGACGCCCTTCTTCTTGTCGGACTTGGTGAATTCGGGCGAGTTGATCAGGACGTACTCGACGTCCTCCTGGCTGGTCTGCCGGACCAGGTCGATCAGGTGGTAGGCCCGCAGGAAGTGGAGCGAGTGGGCCGAGGTGGACAGGATCGGGTCGCGGAAGATGGTCACGACCAGGTCGCGGAGGTTGAAGCCCTCGCGGGTGGCCGTCAGCGGCAGCAGGAGGCCGAGCGTCTCCCGCTCGACGTAGATGATCTTGTTCGGCTCGGCGTAGGTGTAGGCGTCCTCGCCGTTGTCGAGGAACTCGTCCCGCTCGGCGTCGTAGGCCAGGCGGATGACGGACATCTTCTTCTTGGATTTCTTGACCCAGAACTTGAACGTCGTCGGCCCCGTCCGCTCCAGGGTCAGGCTGGCGCCCTGGGGGATGTTGTACTGGGCGTAGAAGTCCTGGAGCCCGAGGAAGAAGTTCTGGGCCGGATAGTAGTAGACGATGTAGGGCTTGTTCTCCTCGGAATCCGTGAAGGTGTACTCGCGGGCGTGGGACAGGAGCTTGCCCAGGCTGCGGGGGATCTTGAGGCCGCCCGAGACGATCTCGCGCCAGCTCAGGTAGATCTTGATCGGGAAGTCCTGGACGATGCTCATCTCGGGCTTCTCGAGCTCGTCCATCTCCGGCACCTCGGCCAGCTCCGCGGACAGGGCCAGCCCTTCGGGCAGGGCGTTGAGGATGGACTTGAGGTGCCACTTGCCCCAGCCGCCTTCGGCCAGGAGGATGAACTCCTTCTTGTGCTTCTTCTCGAGCAGGGCGGCCAGGCTCAGGCAGGTCAGATCGAAGAAGTCCGACGAGGCCTCCAGGCCGAAGAACTTGCGGACCAGGTCCTCGGTCGAGGCCGAGCGGCCGACGGCCCGGAAATCGGCCTCGATCTCCTGGACCTTCTCGGCCGGGATGTCGACGCGCTTGGCCGCCAGCTGCCAGAAGTCGTTCCAGGTGAAGACGCGGGGGTCTTTGGCCAGCCGGGCCCGGAGGTTCTTTTCCAGGGTCCGGAGGTCCCGCTCGGTCATGGGCAGCTCGGTCAGCCGGGGATCGTCGGCCTTGGCCATGATCTCGGGGGTCCGGTCCAGGCCCTCGCAGTTGGACGGCAGGAGGACCTGGGTCCGGGTTTTCTTCATGTAGTCGACGTACTTGCGGAACACGCCGCCGCCGGGGTAGTCGACCTCGAGCATCTCGCAGTTGAAGTGCTTGTTGAAGCTCTTGGCCACGACCTTGAGGATGACCCGGCCCTCGAAATGCTCGACGGCCTTGCTGCCGACGGTCAGCGGCTCGTTGTATTCCTTCTCGATGAGGTCGCCGACCTCGTAGCGCGTGTCGGGGTCGTATTTCTTGACGTCCTGGGTGCGCTCGGTGGCCGTCTTGGCGAAGGCCAGCCGGCCGGCCAGGTCGTGCGTCGATTGCGGGAGCGGCGTCTGCTCGAGCTCGCGCTCGACGAGGGCCAGGTCCCCGTCGGTCACCTCGGTCAGGTTGATCGGTTCGGCGTTCATATCAGTCCTTGTCCCCCATGAGCGCGATGAGGATGGCCTTTTGGGCGTGGAGGCGGTTCTCGGCCTCGTCGTAGACGACGGAGTAGGGCGCGTCGATGACCTCGTCCGTGACCTCGTCGCCCCGGTGGGCCGGCAGGCAGTGCATGAAGAGGGCGCCCTTCCCGGCCTGGGCTATGAGCTTGCCGTTGACCTGGTAGGGGGCGAAGATGCGGGCCCGGGCCTCCTTCTCCGATTCCTGGCCCATGGAGGCCCAGACGTCGGTGTAGACGGCGTCGGCGCCGGCCACGGCCTCTTCGGCCGAGGTGGTCAGGGTCAGGGCGAAGCCGGTGTCCCGGCCGTCCTCGCGGGCCCAGTCCACGACCTGCTTCTTGGGCTCATAGCCGGCCGGCGTGGCCACGGCCATCCTGGTCCCGCCGCGGGCGGCGGCCAGCATCAGGCTGTGGCAGACGTTGTTGCCGTCGCCGACGTAGGCCAGCTTGAGGCTCGAGAGGGCGCCCTTGTGCTCCCGCAGGGTCAGGAAATCGGCCATGGCCTGGCAGGGATGGGACAGGTCGGTCAGGGCGTTGATGACCGGGATGCGGCAGCTGGCGGCCAGGTCGACGGCGATCTGGTGCCCGAAGGTCCGGATCATGATGCCGTCCACCCAGCGCTCGAGGTTCTTGCCGATGTCGTAGGCGCCCTCGCGGCTGCCCAGGGAGATGTCGGAGGGGGCCAGGTAGATGGCCTCGCCGCCGAGCCGGAGCATGCCCGCCTCGAAGGTCATCCGCGTCCGCAGCGACGGCTTCTGGAAGATCATGGCCAGGATCTTGTTCTTGAGGGCCTTGCGGTACTTGTCGGGGTGCTTCTTGACCTCGGCGGCCCGGTCCAGCATCTGGCCGAACTCGTAGACGCTCAAGTCGCGGATGGACAGGAAATCTTTTTGCATGGCGGTTCCTCCTAGGGCGCGGCGACGATCCGGGTCCCCGACCGGTTGATCAGGGCGGCCTTGAGATGGGTGTCCTTGGTGATCAGGACCTCCTGGCCGCCCGCCTCGATGTATTCGACGGCGGCCCGGATCTTGGGCCCCATCGACCCCGGCGGGAACTGGCCGGCGGCCAGGTGGCGGCGGGCCTCGTCCACGGTCAGGACCGGGGCCTCGGCCTGGTCGGGCCGGCCGAAATTGACGAAGACGCGCTCGATGGCGGTCAGGATGATGAACAGGTCCACTTTAACCTCGCGCGCGAGCAGGCTCGCGGCGTAGTCCTTGTCGATGACGGCCTCGACGCCTTCGAAGAGGCCGTTGGAGTTGATGACGACCGGGATGCCCCCGCCGCCCGCGGCGATGACGACGCGGCCGGCCTCGACGAGCTGGGTGATGACGCCCTTGGGGACGACGTCGATGGGCTTGGGCGAGGCCACGACCTTGCGGTAGCCGCGGCCGGCGTCCTCGACCATGGTCCAGCCTTTCTCGCGGGCCAGCTGCTCGCCCCGGAACTTCGAGTAGAACGGGCCGACCGGCTTGGTCGGCCTGGCGAAGGCCGGGTCGTCCTTGTCGACGACGACCTGGGTGACGAGCGAGGCGACCTCCTTGTCGATGGAGCGCCGCCTCAACTCGTTGACCAGGGCCCGTTCCAGCATGAAGCCCATGCTGCCCTCGGTCATGGCGTCGCAGACGTCGAGCGTGTAGGGCGGGATCTTGTTGGCCGCCTCCTCCATCTGGATGAGGAGGTTCCCGACCTGCGGCCCGTTGCCGTGGACGATGATGAGCTCGTAGCCCTTGCGGACGATGTGGACCATGAGCTCGGCCGCCCGGGCGGCGTTGCGCATCTGCTCCGACTGCAGACCTTTCTGGCTGTCGGGCAGCATGGCGTTGCCGCCGAAGGCGACGAGGGCGATCTTCGGTCTCATTGGGGCTCTAGAACTTCTTCAGGACGTCCTTGAGGGTCGGCGTGCCGATCTCCTGGAGCTCGTAGCCGACGCGGAGGATGGGCTTGGAGACCTTGATGACCCGGGTGATGTCGATCGGCGTGCCGCTGACGACGAGGTCGCAGTCGATGGCCTCGATGGTCTGGGCCAGCTCGCGGGTCTGCTTGTCGCCGTAGCCCATGGCCGGCAGGACGGCGTCGAGGTGGTTGTACTTCTCGAAGGTCTTCTTGATCGAGCCGACGGCGAAGGGCCGGGGGTCGATGATCGCGGCCGCGCCGTACTTCTTGGCGGCGACGATGCCGATGCCGTACTTCATGCCGCCGTGGGTCAGGGTCGGGCCGTCCTCGATGACCAGGACCCGCCGGCCGCGGATGCGCTCGCCGTCCTTGACGATGGCCGGCGAATTGGCCTTGATGATCTTGGCCTTGGGATTGACCTTCCGGGCGTTGGCCAGCACGGTCTCGATGCCCTCGGGGGAGGCCGTATCCATCTTGTTGACGACGATGACCTGGGCCCGGCGGAAGTTGGTCTCGCCCGGGTAGTAGGTCAGCTCGTGCCCGGCCCGGTGCGGGTCGGCCACGACGATCTCCAGGTCGGACTTGTAGAAGGGGAAGTCGTTGTTGCCGCCGTCCCAGAGGATGACGTCGGCTTCCTTCTCGGCCTGGCGGAGGATGGCGCCGTAGTCGACGCCGGCGTAGACGATGATGCCCTTGTCGATGTGGGGCTCGTACTCCTCGCGCTCCTCGATCGTGCACTCGTGCTTGTCGAGGTCGGCGTAGGTGGCGAAGCGCTGGACCTTCTGCTTGACCAGGTCGCCGTAAGGCATGGGGTGGCGGATGGCGGCGACCTTGCGGCCCTTCTTCTGGAGGATCTCGGCCACCCGGCGGCTGGTCTGGCTCTTGCCCGAGCCGGTCCGGACGGCGCAGACGGAGACGACCGGCTTGCGGCTCTTGATCATCGTGTCGTCGGGGCCGAGCAGGACGAAGTTGGCGCCGGCGGCCTGGGCCCGCGAGGCCATGTGCATGACGTACTCGTGGGGCAGGTCGCTGTAGGCCAGGTGGACGTCGTCGACCTTGTAGTCGGCGATGAGGGCTTCCATCTCGGACTCGACCTCGATGGGGATGCCCTTGGGGTAGAGCCGGCCGGCCAGGGCCGCGGGATACTTGCGGCCGGCTATGTCCGGGATCTGCGTGGCCGTGAAGGCGACGACCCGGTAGTCGGGATTGTCCCGGAAGTAAGTGTTGAAGTTGTGGAAGTCGCGCCCGGCGGCGCCGAGGATGAGGACCTTTTTCATGCGCGTACTCCTTTCAAGAGAAAAACTTCTCCATACAAAAATGCGGACATCTTCAATTTTCCGAAAAACGAAGGATAAGTATAGCCCATATAAGGCTTTAAATCAATATAAGGAGGCGGGCTCGCTTCGCCGGGGATGCCAGGCCCTTACTTTCAGATGGGCGCCCCGAAAGGGGCCTTATCTCGGCTTGCCGGACGGGGTGATCTTCCGGCCCGGGGAGCGCTTGGTGAAGCCGCCCCGGGCCTTGGGCGGGGACGGGGGGCGGCGGGGCTGTTTCCAGGCGGGTTTCTGGCGGCGGTTGATGGGGTGGGGCATGGTTTCCTCTAGAGCGTGACGATCTCGGCCGTCCGGGAGGCCGGATCGAGCAGGGCGACGGTGCTTTTCCCCCGCAGCCAGCCCCCGGCCTCCCCGGGGTTGACCAGGAGGACGCCCTCGCGCGTCTCGATCAGGGCCCGGTGGGTGTGGCCGAAAACGACCACGCCGGCGGTTTTCCGGGCGGCCAGGCGGGCGGCGGCCGAGTCCAGGTGGCAGACGACGATCTCGAGGCCGGCGTGCTCGAAGGCGAAGGGGGCCTCCCGGATCTCGCCTAGCCCCCGGAAGGCCTGGGCCAGGCCGGCCCGCTCCCCGTCGCAGTTGCCGTAGACGGCCCTGACGGGGGCCTTCAGGTTCCGCAGCTCCTCGGCCGCGAAGGGGGCCACGAAGTCCCCGGCGTGGACGACCAGGTCGCAGCCGGCGTCGTTGAAAAGGCGGACGGCCTCCCGGATGCGGGTCAGGTTGTCGTGGGTATCGGACAGCAGGCCGATCATCGCGTCTCCCATTATAGCCCATTTCCTTGACAGCCACCCCCGATTTGCTTAATATAGAACGGCTTTAGAGTACGGATGCAGGCGCGTAGCTCAGTGGGAGAGCGCTTCCCTGACACGGAAGAGGCCGTGGGTTCAATCCCCTCCGCGCCTACCACGATCACCCGCCCTCTCGAGGAACTGCACACGAGGATGAGCGAGATGACACATACGCCGATCGAGGTCCTGCGCCACAGCGCGGCGCACCTGTTGGCCCACGCCGTCCTCGAGCTCTATCCGGAGACCAAGACCGGCGTCGGGCCGGCCGTCGAGACGGGCTTCTATTACGATTTCCTCCGCGACACCCCCTTCACCCCCGAGGACCTGGACAAGATCGAGGCCCGGATGAAGGAGATCGCCCGGCAGGACATCCCGGTCGAGCGTCTCGTCCTGACCAAGGACGAGGCCCTCAAGATGTTCGAAGAGAAAGGCCAGCCGCTCAAGGTCGAGCTCATCCGGGAGAAGGGCGAGGCCCAGGTGACCGTCTACCGGCAGGGGCCGTTCGCCGATTTCTGCCTCGGCCCCCATGTCGCCTCGACCGGCGCCCTGGCCCACGTCAAGCTGCTCTCGGTCTCCGGCGCCTACTGGAAGGGCGACGAGCGCAACGCCCAGATGCAGCGCATCTACGGCACGGTCTTCCCGTCCGCCGCGGAGCTGGCCGAGCACCTGCGGATGCTCGAGGAAGCCAAGAAGCGCGACCATCGCCGCCTGGGCGCCGAGCTCGACCTGTTCAGCGTTAACGAGGTCCTCGGGGCCGGGCTCGTCCTCTGGCACCCCAAGGGCGCCCGGATCCGGGCCGTCATCGAGCAGCACTGGCGCGAGCGCCACTGGGCCGGCGGCTACGACATCCTCTACACCCCCCACATCGGGCGGGCCACCCTCTGGGAGACCTCGGGCCACCTCGGTTTCTACAAGGACAGCATGTACTCGCCGATGGACATCGACGAGCAGCCGTACTACCTCAAGCCGATGAACTGCCCGTTCCACATCCAGATCTACAAGTCCCGGATGCGCTCCTACCGGGACCTGCCCCTGCGCTGGGCCGAGCTCGGCACCGTCTACCGCTACGAGCGCAGCGGCACCCTGCACGGCCTGTTCCGCGTCCGCGGCTTCACCCAGGACGACGCCCACATCATCTGCACGCCCGACCAGATCGAGGACGAGATCCTGCGCACCCTCGACTTCTCCGTCTCCATCCTGGCCGACTTCGGCTTCACCGACAACAAGATCGAGCTGTCGGTCCGCGACCCCAAGAACCTGGGCAAGTACGCCGGCTCGGACGCCCTCTGGCGCCAGGCCGAGACCTCGCTCGTCAAGGCCCTGGAGACCCGCGGCTACCCCTACGAGCGGATGGAGGGCGAGGCCGTCTTCTACGGGCCCAAGATCGACATCAAGATCAAGGACGCCATCGGACGCCTGTGGCAGTGCACGACCATCCAGTTCGACTTCAACATGTCCGAGCGCTTCGGCATGGCCTACATCGGCGAGGACGGCCAGGAGCACCGGCCCTACATGGTCCACCGGGCCCTGCTCGGCTCGCTCGAGCGCTTCTTCGGCGTCCTCGTCGAGCACTACAACGGCAGCTTCCCCCTCTGGCTGGCCCCCGTCCAGGCCGTGGTCCTGCCCATCGCCGAGCGCCACGAAGCCTACGCCAAGGCCCTCGACGAGCGGCTCCGGGCCGCCGGCCTGCGCTCGTCGGTCGACCTGAGCCGGGAAAAGGTCGGCAAGAAGATCCGCGAGGCCGAGACCCAGAAGGTCCCGCTCATCCTGGTCGTCGGCGACAAGGAGGTCGAGCGCGGCTCGGCGTCCCTGCGCGTCCACGGCCAGGGCGATAAGGGCGAGATCGACACGGCCCGCTTCCTCGAACGGGCCCTCGACCTCGTCGGTCGGAAAAGTCTCGTCGTGAATTTCTAGAGGAGGACCCCCCATTTTCAAGAGACACGGTTTCTATCCCGCGGTGGTCAAGGCCAAGCCCCACCGGATCAACGAGATGATCCCCGCCCGCGAGGTCCGGGTCATCGACGAGAACCGCCAGGCCCTCGGGGTCATGCCCACGGCCCAGGCCGTCCAGCTGGCCCGCGACCGCGGTTTCGATCTCGTCGAGATCGCGCCCGGGGCCGATCCGCCGGTCTGCAAGATCACGGACTACGGGAAGTTCCTGTACGAGGAGCACAAGAAGGACCACGAGGCCAAGAAGCACCAGAAGCAGATCCAGATCAAGGAGATCAAGTTCCGCCCCAAGATCAGCGTCCACGACTACGACTTCAAGATGAAGCACGTCAAGCGCTTCCTCGGGGAAGGCAACAAGGTCAAGATCACGGTCATGCTGCGCGGCCGCGAGAAGCAGAAACCGGAGCTCGGCCTGCAGGTCCTGGACCGCGTCCTGGGCGACGTCAAGGACATGGCCAGCCAGGACGGCTCCGCGCGGAGGATGGATTGGGCCGTGTCCGCCCTGCTCGTCCCCACCAAGGTAGGAGGAAAAGATGCCAAAGTTAAAAACCCACAAGGGAGCCCAAAAGAGGTTCAAGGTCACGGAGAAGAAAAAGTTCCTGCACGCCAAGGCGAATAAGAAGCACATCCTGACCAAGAAGGCCTCCAAGCGCATTCGCCAGCTCGGCCAGGACGCCCAGGCCAGCCCCGGCGACGTCAAGAACCTGCGCAAGATGCTCCCGTACGACCTGTGAGCGTCCGCCCCCATTAGGAGATCACCATGCCACGCGTGAAACGCAGCACCAAGCGGCGCGACCGCCGCCGGAAGATCCTCGGCCTGGCCAAGGGCTATTTCGGCGCCAAGAGCCGCAATTACCGGACCGCCAAAGAGGCGGTCGAGAAATCCCTGCTCTACGCCTACCGCGACCGGCGGGCCAAAAAGCGCGACTTCCGCAGCCTCTGGATCGTCCGCATCAAGGCCGGGGCCGTGGCCAACGGCACGTCCTACAGCCGCTTCATGAGCGGCCTCAAGGGCCTCGGCGTCGGCCTGGACCGCAAGGTCCTGGCCGACCTGGCCGTCCACGCCCCCGAAACGTTCGCCCACCTGGTCCGGATGACGAAAACCCCGGCGGCGTAGCGTCCGCCGATGGCCACGCTGAAGGACCGGATCGACGAGGTCCGGAAGGCGTTCGAGGCGGCCGCTCCCCGGGCGGGCGACCCCAAGTCGCTCGAGGAGCTGCACACGGCCTTCCTGGGCCGCAAGAGGGGCCACATCACGCTCCTCTTCGAGGAGTTGAAGTCCGCCCCGGCGGAGGAGAAGCGCGAGGCCGGCCGTCTCGTCAACGAGCTCAAGCAGGCCGTCGTCGACTGCCTCCGGGAGCTCGAGGCCCGGGTTCGGCCCGCCGTCCGTCCGGCCCGGGACGTCGACCTGACGCTGCCCGGCCGCAAGCGGTACGCCGGCCGGGCCCACCCGCTGACCCTCTTCCAGGAGGAGATCGAGCGCGTCTTCCTGGGCATGGGCTTCTCCATCGAGGAGGGGCCCGAGATCGAGACGGACTACTACAACTTCGAGGCCCTGAACTTCCCGCCCCACCACCCGGCCCGGGACAAGTGGGACACGCTGTTCATCAAGGGCGACCTGCTGCTGCGGACCCACACCTCGCCCGTCCAGATCCGGGTCATGGAACGGACCAAGCCCCCCATCCGCATCATCTGCCCGGGGCGGGTCTTCCGCCGCGAGACGCCCGACCCGACCCACCTGCCGATGTTCCTGCAGGTCGAGGGCCTGGTCGTCGACCAGGGCGTCACCTTCGCCAACCTCAAGGGCACGCTCGAGCACTTCCTGCGGGCCCTCTTCGGCGAGAAGGTCAAGGTCCGCTTCCGGCCCAGCTACTTCCCCTTCACCGAGCCTTCGGCCGAGGTCGACATCGAGTGCCTCGTCTGCTCGGGCAAGGACCCCGGCTGCCGCGTCTGCGGCGGCACGGGTTGGAAGGAGATCCTGGGCTCGGGCATGGTCGATCCCCAGGTCCTCAAGAACGTCAACATCGACCCGGAGAAATATTCCGGCTGGGCCTTCGGCCTGGGCGTCGACCGCACCGCCATGTTCGCCTTCGGCCTGCCCGAGCTGCGCTACTTCTACGAGAACGACCTGAGGTTCCTCAGGCAATTCGGGGCCAAATGAAGATCAGCCAGGACTGGATCCGCGAATACGTCGCCGTCGACCTGCCCCGCCAGGACCTGGTCGACAAGCTGACCATGATCGGCTGGGTGCCCGAGACCGTCGAGGAGATCGGCGGCGACCTCGTCCTCGACCTCGAGAGCTACGCCAACCGTCCGGACGCCCTCGGCCACCTCGGCGTGGCCCGCGAGCTCGGGGCCCTGCTCCGCCTGCCCCTGGCCGAGAAGGACTGGCCCGTGGCCGAGCTCGACGAGGACACGGCCTGCGCCGCCGACGTCCAGATCACGGCCGAGGCCCTCTGCCCCCGGTACTGCGGCCTGGTCGTCCGCGGCGTCCCGATCGGCCCGTCGCCCGAATGGCTGCGGCGCCGCCTGGAGGCCATGGGCCTGCGGCCCATCAACAACGTCGTCGACGTCTCGAACTACGTCCTCTTCGCCACCGGCCAGCCGATCCACACCTTCGACTTCGGCCGCCTCGGCGGCGGCCGCATCGTCGTCCGCCAGGCCAAGCGCGGCGAGACCCTGGTCGACCTGGACGGCCGGACCCTCGAGCTGACCCCCGAAATGCTGGTCATCGCCGACGAGAGCCGCCCCGTGGCCCTGGCCGGCGTCATCGGCGGCCAGGCCTCGGGCATCACCGCCTCGACGCGCGACGTCTTCATCGAGAGCGCCTGCTTCGACCCCGTCGGCATCCGCAAGACGGCCAAGAAGCTGGGGCTTTCGACCGACGCCTCCTACCGCTTCGAGCGGGGCGCGGACATCGAATTCGCGCCCCGGGCCGCCCGCATGGCCGCCTCCCTCCTGACCCAGATGGGCGGGCGGGCCACGCGCGGCCTCATCGACCGTTATCCCCGGCCGCCCAAGCCCCGGACCGTCCGCCTCCGTCTGCGCCGCATCGCCGAGCTCCTGGGGGTGGTCGTGGCCGAGGACTTCGTCGTCGACGTCCTGGGCCGCCTGGGCTTCCGCCTGGAGCCCTCCGCCCACCACGCCTGGCGCGTCACGGTGCCGGCCTTCCGGATCGACGTCTCGCGCGAGGCCGATCTGGTCGAAGAGGTGGCCCGCTTCTACGGCTACGACCGCATCCCGTCGCGGGTCACCCCCGTCGATTCCTTCCCGCCGGCCGCCAACCGGTCGCGGGAGCGGCTGACGCGCCTCCGCCAGGCCCTGTTCGCCCAGGGCTTCGACGAGGTCGTCAACTGGAGCTTCGCCGATCCGGAGCGCGAAGCCGCCGCTGCCGGCGGCCGGACGCCGGTCGCCATCCAGAACCCCATCTCGAACCGGGCCTCGGTCATGCGCACGACCCTGCTCCCGGGCCTGGTCGAGAACGCCGCCTGGAACCTCAACCGCGGGCTCGAGGGCCTTCACGTCTTCGAGACCGGGAACGTCTTTTCCTGGCTCGACGACGCCAAGCCCTGCGAGGAGCTCCATCTCGGCCTCCTCTCGACCGGGCTCCTCCCCGGGGCCGGCCCGGCCGAGGCGGCCGCCGAGACCGATCTCTTCGTCGTCAAGGGCGCCGTCGAGGCCGTGCTCGAGGCCCTGCGCTTCGAACCGGCCGCTTTCGAGGAGCGCGACCACCCGACGTTCGAGGCCGGCCGGGCCCTGGCCGTCCTTTATAAAGGCCAGGAGGTCGGCCGGGCCGGTTTGCTGCGGCGCGACTTCACGGCCGGCGCCTCGGTCGAGCGGCCCGTCTTCGCCGCCGAGATCGACCTCTCGGCCCTGTTCGAGAAGACGCCCCGGCCGTTCGCCTTCGTCCCGGTGCCGAAGTTCCCCGGCGCCGTCCGCGACCTCTCGTTCCTGATGGACCGGGCCGTCGCCTACGGCGAGGCGGCCCGCGTCCTCGGCCGGCTCGACCAGCCCCTCCTCGAGGGCTTCGAGCTCGTCGACCGCTTCGCCGGCCCGCCGGTCCCCGAGGGCCGGGTCAGCCTGACCGTCCGGCTGCGCTTCCGCCATCCGCAGCGGACGCTGGTGGCCGGGGAAGTGGACAAGGCCGCCCAGGAGATCGTCGGCCAGCTCAAGGCCGCTCTGGATATCCAACTCAGGGAGGGATAAATTGACTTCAGAACTTGAGCGAATTAAAATACTCGAAGGCAAGATCGGACAGGTCGTCGATCACATCCACAAGCTGACGGCCGAGAACGAGAAGTTGAGGCAGCAGATCAAGGAGTTCAAGATCGAGAAGAAGGACTTCGAGGAGAACGCCCGCAAGATCGCCCGGATGGACGAGGACATGAAGAAATACGAGGGCGAACGGGAGGTTCTCAAGGGGAAGATCGAGGCCATCATCGGCCAGATCGATCAACTGGGCTTATGACCGAACGCATCCTCGAGATCGAGATCTTCGGACAGCGGTACAAGATCCGCGTCAAAGGAGAGGAGGATGAGCAGTATATCGGCCACTTGACCTCGCTCGTGGACCAGAAGATGCACGAAGTGGCTGTGAAATCGAAGTCCGCGGACACGACCAAGATCGCCGTGCTGGCGGCCTTGAACATCGCGGACGAGCTGTTTCTGAGCCAGAAGAAACTGGACCAGCTGAACGAGGCCTTGGGCCACATGGAGACGGAGATCGAAAGCTTGGAAGGGCATCTCTTCGCAGATGACACGACATACACGGACGCCGATAAATCCCCGCTGTGACGGGCCCGCCCCTCGGGGCCGGCTCGCGGGCCGGGCCGCTCCCGGCGCGGGCATCTGACGCTTCCGGCCTTTCCGTCCCGTCTCCTCATTACGCATAGATGAGGAGGTTATCCCAATGAACCCGGTCAATATCGCCGGAATCGTCGTCATCGTCGCCCTGGCCGCCGCCGTCGTCGTCCTCCTGCTCAAGCGGCAGGCCGGTTCGCGCAAGGCCGCCGAGGCCGAAGAACAGGCCCGCGTCATCCTGG
This sequence comes from uncultured Eubacteriales bacterium, assembly GCA_964574895.1. Taxonomy (GTDB): domain Bacteria; phylum Acidobacteriota; class Aminicenantia; order Aminicenantales; family Saccharicenantaceae; genus RBG-16-66-30. The sequence continues at coordinate 1,615 of CAZNPB010000051.1, read as the reverse complement.
AGCGGGCCCGGGAGGACGGGGAGAAGATCAAGCGGGAAGCGGCCATCGAGGCCCGCGAGAAGGACCTGGCCCGCCAGAACGAGTTCGAGACCCAGAACCGCGAGAAGCAGCGCAAGATCAACGAGACCGAGCGCCGCCTCCTGAGCAAGGAGGAGAACCTGGAGCGGCGGTTCCAGTCGATCGAGCGCAAGGAGCGCGACAACTCCCAGAAGGAGCGCAAGCTCACCCAGAAGGAGAAGGACCTCGAGGCCGAGGAGGCCAAGATCGCCGAAGCCATCCAGAAGGGCCTTCAGGAGCTGGAGCGCATCTCCGGCCTGACCCAGGAGGAGGCCAAGGCCATGCTGATCAAGAAGATCGAGGACGAGGCCCGGCTGGAGGCCATCGCCTCGGTCCGCCGGATCGAGGACGAGGCCCGCGAGAAGGCCGCCGTCTCGGCCCGGGAGATCGTCACCAACGCCATCCAGCGCTCGGCCGCCGAGCACGTCACCGAGACGACGGTCTCGGTCGTCGACCTGCCCTCGGACGACATGAAGGGCCGCATCATCGGCCGCGAGGGCCGCAACATCCGGGCCCTGGAGATGGCCACCGGCGTCGACATCATCGTCGACGACACGCCCGAGGCCGTCATCCTGTCGAGCTTCGACCCCATCCGCCGCGAGCTGGCCCGCCTGTCCATCCAGAAGCTGGTCACCGACGGGCGCATCCATCCGGCCCGCATCGAGGACATCGTCGAGTCGGTCAAGGCCGACCTGGAACAGAAGATCAAGCAGGAGGGCGAGTCGGCCGTCCTGGAGCTCAAGGTCCGGGACATCCACCCCGAGCTGATCAAGCTCCTGGGCAAGCTCAAGTACCGGACGAGCTACGGCCAGAACGTCCTCCAGCACACCAAGGAAGTGGCCATGCTGGCGGCCATGATGGCCCGCGAGATCGGCCTGGACACCAACGTGGCCCTGCGGGCCGGCCTGCTCCACGACATCGGCAAGGCCGTCGACCGCGACGTCGAAGGGACGCACACCGAGCTCGGCGTCGAGCTGGCCAAGAAGTACGGCGAGTCGGAGCGGGTCGTCCAGGCCATCGCCTCGCACCACCGCGACGTCGACTTCCCGTCCATCGAGGCCGTCCTGGTCCAGGCCGCCGACACGCTCTCGGCCGCCCGGCCCGGGGCCCGGCGCGAGCTGCTGGAGACCTACATCCAGCGCCTGGAGAAGCTGGAGGAGATCGCCGCCTCGTTCGAGGGCGTCTCCAAGACCTTCGCCCTCCAGGCCGGCCGCGAGATCCGCATCATCGTCGAGGCCCTCAAGGTCACGGACGACAAAGCGGCCCTGCTGGCCAAGGACGTGGCGGCCAAGATCAAGGCCGAGCTCGACTACCCCGGCCAGATCAAGGTCACGGTCATCCGCGAGATGAGGGCGGTCGAATATGCCCGCTGATTTCGGGGTCCTGTTCCTCGGCGACGTCATCGGCCGGCCGGGCCGGCGGGCGCTGGAGAAGTTCCTGCCCGGCCTCGTCCAGAAGCACCGGCCGTCGCTCATCGTCGCCAACGGCGAGAACGCGGCCGGCGGCAGCGGCATCACCGAGGACATCGGCAAGGACCTGTTCATGCACGTCGACGTCC
>CAZNPB010000050.1:0-23951 GCA_964574895.1 uncultured Eubacteriales bacterium | reverse complement strand
TGGGCATGCTGGCCACGGTCATCAACGGCGTCGCCCTCCAGGCCGCCCTGGACAAGGCCGGGGCCGACACGCGCCACGTGTCGGCCATCGAGATCAAGTCCGTGGCCGAGCCGTTCATCCGCCGGCGGGTCATCCGTCACATGGAGAAGGGCCGCATCATCATCTTCTCGGCCGGCATCGGCTGCCCCTTCTTCACGACCGACACGGCGGCCGCCCAGCGGGCCCTGGAGATCGGGGCGGACATCATCTTCAAGGCCACCAAGGTCGACGGCGTCTACTCCTCCGACCCGGTCACCGACAAGGCGGCCAAGAGGTTCAAGACCATCCGCTACATCGACGTCCTGAAGAAGGGCCTCAAGGTCATGGACGCCACGGCCATCTCGCTCTGCAGCGACAACGGCATGCCCATCCTGGTCTTCGCCCTGGGCCGCGGCGGCAACATCAAGAGGGCCGTGCTGGGCGAGGCCATCGGGACCCGCGTCTATTAGGTTTGACCCCTGCCGCGCGGCGCGTCTTCCTTGACAGGCGGCGAGCCCCTCCACTATCATTCAGGCGGTCGGATTTACGCTTTCGAGAGGAAGGCCATGGTCAAAGACGCGCTCAACGATACGGCCAAGAAGATGAAGGCCTCGGCCGAGCATTTTCGCAAGGAGATCGGCATGCTCCGCACCGGCCGGGCCAACATCAGCATCTTCGAGGACATCAAGGTCAGCTACTACGGCGTGCCCACGCCGGTCAACCAGGTGGCCACCATCAAGGTGCCGGAGCCGACGCTCATCGTCGTCCAGCCCTACGACCCGACCATGCTCGAGCCCGTCGACAAGGCCATCCGCGGGGCCGACCTCGGCCTCAACCCCCTCAACGACGGCAAGCTCCTGCGCGTCCCCATCCCGCCCCTCGACGAGGAGCGCCGCCGGGAGATGGCCAAGAAGATCGGCAAGATGCTCGAGGAAGAGAAAACGGCCCTGCGCAACATGCGCCGCGAATCCAAGGAGTTCATCGAGGAGTTGGAGAAGGAGAAGGAGATCACCGAGGACGACAAGTTCTCGGGGATCGAACAGCTCCAGAAGCTCCTCGACGAGATGGTCGGCAAGGCCGAAGAGCTGGCCGCGGCGAAAGAAAAAGAGATCCTCGAGCGCTAAGTTCTCTCAGGATATTTCCCGGCTGCTCCGCTCCGAGCCGCTCCGTCGCGCTTCCGGACGGTCGCTCCCCGGGACCGCTCCCTAGCAGCCGGCCGGCTTTTTCCCGAACCAGTTCTCCCGGGTCCCGAACTTCGTCCGCAGGGTCACGCCCCAGCCGACGGCGTTCATGGCGAAGGTGAAGAGGAACCCGAGGACCGGCACGAACCCGGCCAGGCTGAAGACCAGCAGGCCCATCAGCACCGCGCCCATGGCCGAGACGCGCGCCGAACGGAAGGCCCGCAGGGCGCCCTCGCCCAGGAAGTAGAAGACGGCCAGCCGGCCGAAGAGCTTGATGATGAAGCCGCCCACGGCCAGAGCCAAGGCCAGGGGGATGCCGATGAGGATGAAGCTCAACATGGCGGCGAAGAACATCAGCATGGTGAACGCCAGGATGGCCAGCAGGCCGATCCCCAGGTCGGGCCAGAAGCGCTTCCGGACCTGGCCGGCGGCGTAGGCGATGGGCTGGGGCAGCAGGGCCGCGCCGATCACGGCGACGATGAGCCAGAGGACGATCATGACCAGCTTGGCCGCGACGATGAGGGGGATGATCGAGAGCGAGAAGAGGCCGTCGAACAGGTGGCCGTCGCGGAACAGCCGGTCGCCGAGCTCGCGGGTCTGGAAATAGATCGTATCGCCGCCGATGGCGCAGCCGGGCTCCTTCTCCAGGGTGCCGCCCAGGGCGGCCAGGTCCTTGCCCACCGTGGCCGTGGACCGGACCAGGACGCGCGAGCCGACCCCGACGACGGACTGTCCGACCTCGCCGCTGATGGTGATCGAGCCGCCGATGACGACGACGTCGTTGCGGACCTTGCCCTCGATGAGGACGTGCCCGCCGAAGCTGACGATCTCCTCCTGCGTTTCGCCGGGCGCGACGCGGACCTCCTTCCGGGAGCTGATCTCGGCCCGGGCCGCCGGCGGGACCGCCAGGGGCGCCAGGATGACGAGGCCGAGCAGGGCCAGCGCGAAGAGCTTCTTCATGATCATTCTCCCTGGTGCAGGAATCGCTTCGCCCCCAGGAGGGCGAGGGCCGAGACGACGGCCAGGGCCAGGCCGGCCGCGACGAGCGTGCCGGCCGGGCCGAGGACGCGGGTGAAGGTGGCCAGGCCCTGCAGCCCCACCTCGAAGAGGCTGCCGACCACGGTGGCCAGGACGCCGAAGAGCTTGAAGGTCTTGACGGCCAGGGGCAGGACCTGGGCCGCGACCGCGCCGACGAGGCGGTTGAAGGCCACGAGCAGGTCGATCAGGCCGGTGCCGGTGAAGGCGTAGAAGCCGACCAGGCCGATCCCCAGGGCGGCCGCGGCGGCGACGAGCGGCGCGAGCCATCCCGTCCGGCGGACCTCCGGTTCGGGCAGGCGCTCCAGGACCGCGGCGGCGAAGCCGGACGGGACATCGAACGGCGGCAGGCTGGTGAAGGCCTCGTGGAGGGCCCGGCGCTCGGCCAGGGCGTCCCGGCAGGCCGGGCAGGTTTCCAGGTGCTCCTCGAGGTGCTCGGCGTCGAAGACGCCCAACTCGCCCTCGAGGTAGAGATAGAGGTCTTCGGTCCGGACGTGGCCCGTCACGATCCCTCCATCCTGTGTCGCAGCATCTCTTTGGCCTGGAAGACGCGGTTCTTGACCGTGCCGACGGGCAGGCCCTTGATGTCGGCGATCTCCTCGTAGGAGAACTCGCTGACATGGCGGAGCACGAACAGCTCGCGCAGCGCCTCCGGCACGGTCTCGAGGGCCCGCTCGATCTTCTCCCGGATCTCGGCCAGCTCGAAGCGGCGGGCCACCGACGGCCCGGGGTCCGGGAGCTGGGGCATGAGGCTGTCTTCGCCGTCGTCGACCGGTTGGTCGATGGACACGGTGGCGATCTTCTTCTTCCGCCAGTGGTCGATGAGGTGGTTCGAGGCGATCTTGAACAGCCAGGTCGAGAACTTGAAGGCCGGGCGGTAGGAAGCCAGCGAGCAGTAGGCCTTGAGGAAGACCTCCTGCGCGAAGTCGAGCGCCGCTTCGCGTTCCCCGGTCATCCGGTGAAGATAGCTCGTGAGCGGCTGCTCGTATTTGCGGACGATCATCTCATATGCCCTGCGGTCTCCTTTGAGGGCCCGGGACACAAGCTGACGGTCTTCTGTCATCGAGAGAGCATCCTGCCCTCGGTTCTTCATACGGGTCCCCGGCCGAAAGGTTTTGGGCTCCTAGTGCTTGTCGCCCGCCGTGTCGTCGATGATCTCGGTGTCCGGGGGGACCTTCAGGGTGAAGATCCTGGCGGGAATGCGGACCCCGGTCCGGACCTGGCTGAAGACGAACTCCCGCTTGTTCCCGGCCCACTCGAGGAAAATGACCCGGCGCGGCAGCCAGGCGGCTTCGTCGATTTCGAGCAGGATGTGCGAGAACTCGCCCTCTGTCCGGGGGGTCAGCTTGATCTGGCGGACCCGGGCGGCCGTGGTCGGGAAGGGGCTGTCCTCGATCGTATAGACGTCGAGGAGGGGGAGTGTCCCCAGGAAAAGGCCGAAGATGTCCGTCTCCAGAGCCTCCTTGGAGACCGGGCTTCGGGTCAATTGCCTGTCTTCGGGCAGGTACATCTCGAGGACCCCGTCCTTGTACAGGAAGACCTTGTCCTGGGGGTCCTTATAGGCCCAGCGCATGCGGTCGGGCCTCTCCAGATAGAGCTCGCCCTTCTCGCGCAGGGGTTCCGAGACCGACATCGAATAGTGGAATTGCTCGAACCGCGCCCGAAGGGTCGTGACGGCCCGGAGGGCCTGCTGCATCCGGCCGGCCGCCTCCTCGGCGGTCGGGGCCGCCGCGGCCGGACGAGCCCCCTGGGCCAGGCCTAAAGAGGCGCCCAGGGCCAGCAGGCCGGCGACGACGGCCCCCACGCGGTTCATGCGGGTCATTATATCATGGTCCAAGGCGATGTTGGGGGATATCGCCAGGCCTCCGCCGGGCCGGTCCCGAAGGCCATGGAGATGGTGTATACTCGTCGGGCATGAAAACGGGCTTCTTGCTGGCCGTCGGGGCCTATGCGGCCGCGCTGGGGCTGGCCGGGCTGGGACTGCGCCGGCGCCCCGGCAGCCTCGAGTCCTTCTTTCTGGCCTCCCGCCGGTTGAGCGCGGGCCGGGTGGCCTTTTCCCTCTGCGCGTCCTGGATCGGCGCCGCTTCGCTCCTCGTTTCCGTCGACGAGGCCTGCCGGGACGGCGCCAGGGCGATCTGGATCGTCGGCGTGCCGGCCGTGGCCGCCCTGCTCGTCCTGACGGCCCTGACCCGGCCCGTCCGGGCGGCGGCGGGCCTGACCCCGTCCGAGCTCATGCGCGGCCGCTACGGCCGGGCGGCGGGGACGCTGACCTCGGTCCTGGTGGTCTGGTACATGACCGTCATGGCGGCCTCGCAGCTGGCCGCGGCCGGCCCGTTCCTGGGGGCCGTCCTGGGCACGGGGCCTCTGGCCAGCCTGGCCGTCGCGGCCGGGGTGGTCACGCTCTATGCCGCGGCCGGAGGCCTGCGGGCCGTGGCCCGGACCCACGTCCTCCAGTTCCTCCTCCTCGTCGCCGGCGTCGCCGCCATGGCCGCCTCCCTGGCTTCGCGCACGTCTTGGACGGCGGTCCGGGCCGCCGCCGCGGCGGCCGGTCGGGCTTCTTATTTCGATCCTCTCGCGGGCGGCCCGCGCGGCGCTCTGATCGCCCTGTCCTTCCTTTTGGCCTGGACCGTCTCGCCCATCGCCTGGCAACGGATGCAGGCGGCCCGGGACGACGCCGCCTCGGGCCGCGGCACGGTCCTGGCGGCCGGTCTCCTCGGGCTCTTCTACGCCGGCATCGTCGTCCTAGGGATGCTCTTCCGGCCGCTCGTGCCCGATGGCGGGTCGGGCATCCCCCTGGTCACCCGCTTCGTCTCGAGCGCTTCCCGGCCCGTCCTCGGCGGCCTGGTCTTCGTCACCGTCCTGGCGGCCATCTTCTCGACCCTGGACGCCGCCCTCAACGCCGGCGCCTTCACCCTGACCAAGGACCTTCTCGGGCCGGATCGAGACCCGGGAACGGAAAAACGGTCCCTGGTCCTGGCCCGGACCGCGACCGCCGTCCTGGCCTTGGCGGCCCTGATCGTCGCCGCGCGCCTGGGGGACATTCTCAAGACCCTGGGGCTGGCCTCGGCCATCATGGCCGAAGGCCTGCTCGTGCCGGGCCTGGCCGCCCTGTTCCTCAAGGAGCGGGCCCCCCTGGCCGGCCTTCTCGGGCTGACCCTGGGGGGCGGCTACGCCCTGGCCGCGTTCTTGTCGGATGCCGGCCTCCGGATCGTCCCCCTGCCCGCCTGGCCGGCCTCCGTCCCTCTGGGGGTCGGGCTCGGCGCGGCCGGATTCCTGGCCGGTCTGGCCGTCGAGCGGCGCCGCCGCCGTCAGGCCCCGCCCTCCGCCCGAGCTTGACATTTCCCCTTAATCCGTTAAGGTAGGGGGCACGGAGGGAGAAAATGAAGAAGATCCTTTTTGTTTTCGCCGCCGCCGCGCTGCTGACGCTGCCCGTCCTGGCCCAGACCGCGGCCGACCACGTCCGGGAAGGCGACGCGGCCTACGCCGCCCTCGACGACGCCCGGGCCCTCGAGCACTATAGGGCCGCTCTGGCCCTGGAGCCGAACAACTACGACGCCTTGTACAAGGCCTCGCGGGCCATGGTCGACCTCGCCGACGTCATCCCGGCCTCGGACAAGGACCAGAAGGAGCGCCAGAAGGCCGCTTACACCGAGGCCACCGCTCTGGCCCGCAAGGCCGTGGCCGCCAACCCCAACGACACCTGGGGCCATTTCCAGCTGGCCGCCGCCAACGGCAAGCGCCTGCTCATGCTCGGCAAGAAAGAGCAGATCGACGCCTCCAAGCAGGTCCGGGCCGAGATCGACAAGGCCCTCGAGTTCGATCCGACCAACCACCTGGCCTATCACGCCCTCGGGCGCTGGCACCGGCGGATGGCCGAGATCGGCGGCGCCAAGCGCTTCTTCGGCGGCATCATCTACGGCTCCATCCCCAAGGGGTCGTTCGACGAGTCCGAAAAGAACCTGCGCAAGGCCATCGAGCTCCATCCCGAGTACATCAACCACTACCTCGAGCTGGGCCTGACGCTGATCGAGCTCAAAAGGACCGCCGAGGCGGCCGAGTGCTTCCAGAAGGCCATCGACCTGCCGAAGACGACCTCCAAGGACGACGTTCTGAAGGAGCAGGCCCGGGCGGAGCTGGACAAGCTCAAAACGAAGAAGAAATAGGCCCCCCGGCCCGCGCCGGACGCTATTCCGAGAAGACCTGGGCGGTGAAGGTTTCGATCTCCGCCCCCCGCTTCCACTCTTCGGGCGGGAGCCCGGCTTTGAGACAGCCGTGACGCAGGTAGGTCTCCCGGTCCCAGCCGTGCTCGACCGGCACCTGGGGCAGGAGCAGGCCCCGCCGATAGCCCTTGGAGACGATGATGCCGTGGCGGCCGACCTCGACCCGGCCGGCTTCGGCCGGTTCGGGCAGGCCCAGGACGGAGATCTCGATCTTCAGCCGCGGCAGCTCCCCCGGAGACAGGGGCTCGAAGCGCGTATCCTGCGTCGCCGCGGCGACCGCCATCTCGATGATGGTCTCGTCGAGCGGCTTGACCGGCAGGGGATAGCCGATGCAGCCGCGCAGGTCGCCGTCGACGGTCAGGGTGACGAAGGCGCCTCGTTTTTCCTTGAGCGTGCCGGACCGGACCGGAGAGCGGAGCTTTTCGCCCGACGCGAAATAGTGCTCCAAGGCCTGGCGGGCCAGCTTCAGGCAGGTCCTTTCTTCCTCCGGCGTCAACGGCTCACTCATGGGACCTCTCCTTGCCGGCCGGGGCGATCCGGACGGGGTCCAGAAAGAACCGGCCGTCGAACTCGACCACGAAGGCGCTCCAGGCCGGCGACGCGGCCCGGCCCGCGAGCGTCAGGACGATGCGGCCGTACCAGGCCGGGCCGAGCGCGGCCCGCTTGAACGCCGCTCCGGGCCGGACGGCCGCGAGCCCGATGACGCGGCCGGGCCAGATGGCGTCGAAGCGCGCCAGCGCCGGCCCGTCCGGCGGCCTCGCCGGGCCGCAGCAACCCGCCGCGACCTTCTCGACGATCGTCCGCGGGCCGCGGCGGTGACCGATCAGCACGCCCCAGACGCCCGGCCCGGGCCCGAACGCCGCGAACGACTCGAGGTCCTTGGCGGCCGCCGGGGTGATGAGCGCATCCATGCGAAAAGTATAGCACGGAATACGGAAACGTCCCCATTTTCCGGCCGAGCCCGATTCCCGCCCCGTTCCCGCCGCCCATGCCCGCCGGTTGACTCGCGCCGGAGGTTGGCATTAAGATGGCCGGGGGAGAAAGCCGTGAAATTCGAGCTCATCGTGGTCGGGGCGCTGGAGACCAACTGCTACCTCGTCTATTGCGAGGAGACCCGCGACTGCGCCGTCGTCGATCCCGGGGCCGATCCCGAGAAGATCATCGCCGCCGTGGCCGACCTCGAGCTCAAACCGGTCGTCGTCCTCAACACGCACGGCCACGTCGACCACATCGGGGCCAACAGCGAGATCGTCAAGCACTACGGCGCGCCCCTGGCCATGCACGCCGCCGACACGGGCATGCTCCAGGTCTCCGACTACATCGAGTTGAGCCTGCTGCTCGGGGCCCGGAACTCGCCGCCCCCGGACCGCCTCCTGGCCGACGGCGACGAGGTCTTCTTCGGCCGGACCTCGCTGCGGGTCCTCCACACCCCGGGGCACACGCCGGGCAGCATCGGCTTCCTGCACGGCGGCTATCTCTTCTCGGGCGACACCCTGTTCTGCGGCGGCGTGGGCCGGACCGACCTGCCCGGGGGCTCCTGGAAGGACCTGGAACGGTCCATCCGGGAACGCATCCTGACCCTGCCCGGAGAGACGGTCGTCCTGCCCGGGCATGGGCCGTGGACGACGGTCGCGCAGGAGCGCGAATCCAATCCGTCCCTGACATGAAGCCCCCCGCCGCCTCGCCCGAGGCCGCCCTGCGCCTGTTCCTCGAGTACCTGGCCGTCGAAAAGGGCCTGGCGGTCAACACCATCCAATCCTATGCCCGGGACATCCGCAAGCTGACGGAGTTCCTCGCGGCCCGCAAAGTCCCCCTGGCCCGGGCGGGCGAGGAGACCCTGATCGCCTTCGTCCAAGGGGAAAGCCGGGCCGGGTTATCGGCCCGGTCCATGGCCCGGCTGGTCTCGGCGCTGCGGTCCTTCTTCCGTTTCCTGGCCTTGAGCGGTCTGGCCCGGCAGGACCCCACGGCCCGGCTGACCACGCCGTCGACCTGGCTGGCCCTGCCGAAGTTCCTGACCGTCGAGGAGGCCGGGGCGCTGCTGCGGGCCCCCGACGACAAGAAGCCGCGCGGCATCCGGGACCGGGCCATGCTCGAGGTCCTTTACGGCGCCGGGCTTCGCGTCTCGGAGCTGGCCTCGCTCAAGCGGGCCGAGGTCAATCTGGCCGAGGGCTTCCTCGTCTGCCGGGGCAAGGGGGGCAAAGAGAGGATCGTGCCGCTCGGCCGCACGGCCTGCGACGCGGTCCGGCGCTATCTGGCCGAGGCCCGGCCCCTCGACGACCCCGACGGCCGGGAGGAGCTGTTCCTGTCGCGCCGCGGCCGGCCGTTCACCCGGCAGGGCCTCTGGAAGATGCTTCGCGAGCACGCCGGCCGGGCCGGGCTGGCCGCCAAGATCAGCCCCCACGTCCTCCGTCATTCGTTCGCGACGCACCTGCTCGAGAGGGGAGCGGACCTGCGCTCGGTCCAGCTCATGCTCGGCCACAGCCAGATCACGACGACGCAGATCTACACGCACGTCAGCCGCGAACGGCTCCGCCGCGTCTACGACAAGTTCCACCCGCGGGCCTGACGTCCCGGTCAGTGGGAGACGACGGCCACGACGACGTCGGCCGTATGGTCCTGGGCGACGATGTAGACCCGGCCTCCCTCGACGACGGTCCGCTCCCGGCCCCAGTCCCAGGAAAAGCGCCGCTCGCGCGACCGCCGGACCAGGTCGTCTTCGGGGATGACCACCCGGCACGAGCCGCGACGGACGAGATCGCCGTAGCCCAGGCCCGGCTGGCCGGCGGCGCGGCCCGACGTCCGGGGCAACTCCAGCGGCACGGAGAGCGGCGACGCGTGCAGGGGGATGGAGACGCCCTCGAGCTCGAAAACGAACTCGACCTCCCGGGCGTCCTTGAGGACGTAGCTCATGCGCAGGTCGGGCCGCACCCCGGACGGGGCCTCGACGAGCGTCTCGCGGCCGGGCGGACCGGACCGTTCCCTGAGCCGCCATTCCAGGATCTCGGTCTTGAGGTGGATGAGGAGGAAGTCCTCGCCGTCCTGCTCCAGCCGGCCTTCCCAGCGGGCCCGGCAGGCGTATTGCCCGGCGAGCGGCGTCCGGCCGCCCCGAACGGCGTAGGAGCCTTCGGTCGAAACGTCCAGGCGGACCTCCCACCAGGCCGGCCCCGCGGCCGGCCCGTCCGGGGCCGGGAAGGACGCGGCGGGCCGGCCCGCCGCGAGGCCGGCCAGGAGGCCGAGGGCGGCCAGCGAGGCCGCCCGGCGACGGAGGAAACCCTTGTCCATCCTTATCCGTATCTTATAGAGACGTCCTTATTCTACCCCCGGCGGCCCGCTCTTGACAAACGCTCCGGGGCGGCGTATCTTGGACAAACTTTAAGGTTCATTTAGTAAACTCGTTAGTTTATAAATCAAACCGGTTAGTTCATTCCATGAAAGAGACCGACGTCCGCCGTACACGTGAAGCCCGCCGGCGCGAGGGCTATCGGGAGCTCATCCTCCACGCCGCGGAACGCGTCATCGTGCGCAAGGGCTTCACGGCCCTGACCATGGACGATGTCGCCCGCGAAGCCCAGCTCTCCAAGGCCACGGTCTACAAGTACGTCGCCGCCAAGGGCGCCCTGCTCTTCGAGATCATCGCCCACTATTTCGACGACATGAGCGCCCGGCTCGACGGCGTCGTGTCCGGCCCGGGAAGCGCGGCCGAAAAGCTCCGGCAGGCCGTCCGCCTGACCATCCAGGGCCAGGAGGACAAGCGGTTCCTGACCCGGGTCCTGTGGATGGATAAGGCCATGCTGAAGCTCATGCGCGTTTACGCCGAGGCGGGCGGCAAGCCCGGGTCCATGCCGGCGGCCGACCGCCGGCGGATCGCCCTCCTCCGGGACAAAACGGAGGCGGTCGTGGGGGCGGGCGCCCGCATCCTCGCCCAGGGCATGGCCTCCGGCGAATTCCGGTCCCTGGACACCGCCAAGGCCGCGGCTTTCCTGGAGGCCGTCGTCGAGGGCTATTCGCACATCCGTTTCTGGGGCGGGAACGGCCTGTCCTCCCCCGAAGCCGCGGAGGCCCTGACGCAGTTCATTCTCGAAGGGATCCGGAACCCCGAACAAGCCGGGAAGGAGAAGTGACATGAGAAAGCCAGCCGTCGCGCTGTTCGCTCTGGGGCTCGCCCTCTCCGGGCCGGGCGTCCTGGCCGCCCAGGAAGCCAAGGCCCCGGTCGTCCTGACCCTCGACGACGCCATCGCCCTGGCCCTGCGGCAGAACCCGTTCCACCTGGCTTCCCAGGAGAAGATCGCCCAGGCCAAGGCCGGCGTCCGTCAGGCCGTGTCGGGCTTTCTCCCAACGCTGAACGCCCAGGGCTCCGACACCCTCGAAGAAAAGCTCTTCGTCCTCGAGTTCCCCTCCCTGGTCCCGGGGCAGCCGCCGACGAGGATGTCCATCGACTTCACCAAGGACTATCAGATGTCCTTCGCCTTCGGCCTGCCTCTTTATGCCGGCGGTCGCCTGACGGCCGGCTACAAGCAGGCGCGCTACGGCCTCCAGGCCAGCCAGGAGTCCGTCCGCTTGTCCGAGCAGGAGACCGTCCTCGAGGCCAAGCGGGCCTTCTTCGGCTACCTGCTGGCCAAAGAGTTCTCCGCCGTGGCGGAGGAAGGCCTGGCCCTGGCCGAGAAGTTCAGGCAGAACGTCCAGAACCTCCACGCGGTCGGCATGGCCTCGAAGTTCGATCTGCTCCGCTCGGAGGTCCAGGCGGCCAATCTTCGGCCGCAGTCCATCCGGGCCAAGAACAGCGTCGAGGTGGCCGCGCTGGGCCTGAAGACCGTCTGCGGCCTCGAGCTCGACACCCCGATCGAGGTCCGCGGCGAGTTCGTCACGCCGCCCCTCGACGCCGAGGCCCGCGACATCGTCGCGGAGGCCATGGAGATGAGACCGGAGCTCCGTCAGCTCGACCTCCAGCGCCGCATCGCCGGCGAGTCCCTCAAGATGGCCCGCGGCTCCGTCCTGCCCACCCTGGCCCTGGGCGGCCAGTACAACGTCTGGGCGGACGCGATGAACTTCCGCAAAGGCACCTGGCAGAACTACTATACTATCAGTCTGTCGCTTTCGGTTCCCATCTTCAACGGATTCGACGCCCAGGCCCGGATCGGCCAGTCCAAGGCGGCCATCCGGGAGCTCGAATGGACGCGCAAGGGGCTGACGAACGCCATCGCTTTCGAGGTCCGCCAAGCCGCCCTCAACCTCAATCAGGCCCGGGAGACGCTGGTCTCCCAGGAAAAGAACGTCGAACAGGCCCGCGAGGCCGTCCGCATCGCGGAGCTGAATTACGCCGAAGGGCTGGCTACCAACCTGGACGTCTCGACGGCCCAGGTGGCCTTGAGCCAGGCCCGGACCAATCGTTCCCAAGCGCTTTACGATTGCGTCATCTCGCAGGCCCAGCTCGAAAAGGCCGTCGGCCGGGGCCGGTCCGAGAGCCGCCCGAATTAACGGAGGAACCCATGAATACGCCGCATATCGCCCGCCCGCTCGCCGTCGCCGTCCTGGCCGCGGCCGTGCTCGTCTCCGGCGCCGCCTGCAAAAAGACGGCCGCCAAGCCAGACGCCGCCGCGGCCCCGACGTTCGGGGCCGCCCCGGTCAAGGTCTTCAAGGCCGTCCGCGAGCGGATCACCGAGAAGATCACCTATACCGGGACGCTCGAGGCCCTGAACAAGATCAACATCACGCCCGAGACCGGCGGCAAGATCGCCCGCATCTACGTCGAGGCCGGCGACCGCGTGGCCAAGGGACAGCTCCTGGCCGAATTGGAGACGGAGTCCATCCGGCTCCAGCTCAAACAGGCCCAGGCCGGCGTGGCCGTGGCCGAAGCCGGCTACGCCGACGCCCTGAAGAACAAGGAGCGCATGGACCGGCTGATCAAGGAGCAGGCCGTCTCCGAGCAGCAGCGCGAGAAGATCCAGCTGGCCTTCGACGCCGCCGCGGCCCAGCTCGAGCAGGCCCGGGCCGCCCTCAACCTGGCCCAACACGCCCTGGATGTCTCGCTCATGAAGGCCCCCTTCGCCGGCGTCATCGCCTCCAAGAACGCCGAGGTCGGCGACGTCATCAACCCGATGATGGGCGGCGGCTACGGCGGCGGGGCCTCCGGGGTCCTGACCCTCATGGACTACGCGACCATCAAGCTGGCCGTGGCCGTCTCGTCCGAGGACATCGGCCGCATCCGCAAGGGCCAGGAAGCCGTCCTCAAGGTCGGGTCCCTGCCCGGGCGCGAGTTCCGCGGCGTCGTCCGCGTCGTCAACCTGACCGCCGACCCGCAGAACAAGAAGTTCGGCGTCGAGGTCCACGTCCCCAATCCCGACGCGGAGCTCCGGCCCGGCACGTTCGGCGACCTCGTCTTCGAAGTCGCCTCCCACGAGGACGCCCTGGTCGTCCCGCAGACGGCCATCCTCGAGAACGCCTACGTGTTCGTCGTCGAGGGCGGCAAAGCGGTCCGGAAGGACGTCCAGCTGGGGCTCCAGAACACGACCATGATCGAGGTCGTCGGTGGCCTGTCGGTCGGCGACGCGGTCGTCGCCGAGGGCAATTACGGTCTCGAGGACGGGGCCCCGGTGCAGGTCCTCGGAGAGGTCCAAAAATGAAGCTCCCCGAATTTTCCGTCAACAAAAAAGTCACCGCGTCCATGATGGCGGCCATCCTGGTCGTCCTGGGCGCCATCTCGTTCACCCGCCTGGGGCTCGATTTCTTCCCCGACCTCGAGTTCCCGACCGTCTCGGTCGTCACGTCCTACACGGGCGCCTCGTCCGAGGACATCGAAAAGGTCCTGACCCGGCCCCTGGAGCAGGTCGTCAGCGCGGTCAACCGGGTCAAGAAGGTCACCTCGCAGACCTCCGAGGGCGTCTCGGTCATCAGCGTCGAGTTCGAGTGGGGCACCAACCTCGACTTCGCCGCCCAGGACATCCGCGACCAGATCTCCCTCTACGAGCAGTACCTGCCGGAGGAGGCCAACAAGCCGCTGGTCATGAAATTCAGCTTCAGCCAGTTCCCGGTCATCTTCTACGGCATCACCAGCGACCTGCCGGCCATGAAGCTGCGGACCGTCATGGAGGACGAGATCGCCCCCCGGCTCGAGCGCATCGACGGCGTGGCCTCGGCCCGGGTCTTCGCCATGGACGAGCGCGAGATCCTTGTCGACGTCGACAAGGCCGCGCTCGAGAGCCGCGGCCTGACGCTGGACCAGGTCCGGTTGGCCCTGGGGGCCGAGAACCTCAACCTGCCGGCCGGCAACATCGTCGAGCGCCACTCGGAGATCCTGGTCCGGACCATGGGCGAGTTCAAGGACCTCGGCGACATCCGGAGGACCGTGGTCGGCATGTCCGCGAACGGCGAGCCCGTCTACGTCTCCGACGTGGCCGAGGTCAAGGACACGCTCAAGGAGATGCGCTACGCCTCGCGCATCCAGAACCAGAACGGCGTCTACCTCATCGTCAGCAAGCGCTCGGGCGCCAACACCCAGCAGGCCAGCGCCGCCGTCAAGAAGGAGCTGGCCGCCCTCCAGGGCACCATCCCCGGCAATCCGGTCTTCCACGTCGCCATGGACCAGGGCGACATGATCGAACAGGTGACCTCGAACACGGTCAGCAACGCCTGGATGGGCGGCCTCCTGGCCATCGTCCTCATCTTCCTGTTCCTGCGCAACTGGCGGCCGACCTTCGTCATCTTCCTGGCCATCCCGCTGTCCATCATCACCACGTTCATCGCCATGTACGCCGCGGGCTATACCCTCAACCTGCTGACGCTGGGAGGGTTGGCCTTGGGCATCGGCATGCTCGTCGACAACGCCATCGTGGTCATCGAGAACGTCTATCGCCACCTCGAGGAGGGCGACGGGGCCGACCAGGCCTCCATCGCCGGGGCGTCCGAGGTCGGCATGGCCATCACCGCCTCCACCCTGACCACCATCGCCGTCTTCTTCCCCATGATCTTCGCCTCGGGCATCACCGGCAAGATGACCCAGGCCCTGGGCCTGTCCATCGCTTTCTCGCTCGTGGCCTCCCTGTTCGTCGCCCTGACGGTCGTGCCCCTGTCCACATCGCTCCTCTTCCGCTCGAAGAAGAGCCTGCGGGCTATCACCAAGGCCCCCGAGGAGCGGCAGTTCGCCGGGGCCAAGGCCTGGTACCGGAAGCGGCTCGACTGGGCCCTGCATCACCGGCGCTGGGTCCTCGGCGGGGTCTTGGCCCTCTTCGCTGTGGCGCTGGCCATCGTCCCCTTTTTGGGAACGGAATTCATGCCCGCCCAGGATATGGACATGATCATGCTCAAAGTCCGCATGCCCGTCGGCACGGCCCTCGAGGAGACCGACCGGGCCGTCCGCCTGGTCGAGAACATCATGATGGGCACGCCGGAGATCACGACCATCTCCGCGCAGGTCGGTTCCCAGGTCGAGCAGGACGCCGGCGACGCCGCCTCGACTTTCTCCAACGCCGGCACCCACGAGGGCCTGCTCTGGGTCGGGCTGGTCAAGGGCGACGAGAGGAAGGAATCCAACACCCAGATCCTGGAGCGCATCCGGCGCCAGCTGCCCAACCTCAAGGGGGTCAAGTTCGAAGCCATCGACATGAGCCAGATGATGCTCGGCGGCTCCGCGGCCCCGGTCGAGATCAAGATCTTCGGTACCGACCTCGGCGTCCTCAAAGCCCAGGCCGACCAGGCCGTCCAGCTCATCTCGGGCATCGAAGGCCTGCGCGACATCACCCATACCCTGGCCGCGGGCCAGCCCGAGATCCAGATCAGGATCGACCGGGAGAAGGCCTACCGGCTGGGCCTTTCGGTCTACCAGGTGGCCAATACCGTCCAGACGGCCACCTTGGGCAAGGTGGCCACCCGCTACCGCGAGGGCAACGACGAGATCGACGTCCGGCTCCGGTTCAAGAAGGAATACCGGGACAGCCTGGACGAGGTCCGCAGCATCCCGCTGCGGACGGCGTCGGGCCAGACGATCTACCTCGAGCAGGTGGCCGATATCTCGAACGGCGAGGGCCCGATCAAGATCGCCCGCGAGAACCAGGCCCGCGTCGTCTCCGTGACGGCCAACATCGTCGGCCGCGACCTCGGCAGCGTGGTCCGCGACATCAAGGCCGGGCTGGCCGGGTACGAGAAGTCCCTGCCGCCGGGCTACTTCCTCGAGTACGCCGGCTCCTACGAGGACATGCAGGAAGCCTTCCTCATCCTGGCCGGGGCGTTCGCCCTGGCCATCCTGCTCATCTACATGATCATGGCCTCCCAGTTCGAGCACTTCGTCCACCCGTTCATCATCATGTTCACGGTGCCGCTGGGCGTCATCGGGGTCATCGTCGGCCTCCTCGTCACCGGCCGGACGATCAGCATGGCCGCCCTCGTCGGGGTCATCCTGCTGGCCGGCATCGCCGTCAACAACGGCATCGTCATGATCGACTATATCAACCAGCTCATCAAGAGGGGTGTCGACAAGCGGGAGGCCATCCTGCAGGGGGCCACGACGCGCCTGCGGGCCGTCCTGCTGACCGCCCTGACGACCATCCTGGGCACGCTGCCCATGGCCTTTTCCCGGTCGTCCGGGTCCGAGTTCCGGGCTCCGATGGGCGTCTCCATCGCCTTCGGCCTGACCGCGACGACGGTCCTAACGCTCTTCGTGGTGCCGGTCATCTACAGCGTGGTTAACAAGATCCGGTTCAAGGAAAAGAAGGTCGCCGCGTAAGACGGGGATCGTCTCCCGGAGGGGGCGTTGGCCTTATCCCGGCCCGGGCTCGCCGGGAATAGGGCGCCGCGTGGACAGCCCGCCCCTTTTTTTTTCGCGCTGGATCCGGCCGTCCTTCAGGCGCCGGTCTTGTATTTGAGGAAGGCCCCGATCCCGCCGTAGCGATCGAGCTTGGACGGCGGATCGACCTGCTTGACCGCCCCGCCCCGCTTGAGCACGGTCTCGATGGCTTCGTCGACGATGTCCGGGACCGGATCGGTCTTCTTGTCGTCGACCGGGCACTGGAGCTCCTCGAGATAGAGGAACTTGTGGACCGGGCAGAGGCGCCCGGGCCGGGCCAGGTTGTGGGTGACGACGAGCGAATGGACCTCGAACTGGTTCAGGTGGCGGAGCACGTCGCGCATCCCCGAAGCGGCCAGACCGCCCCGCTCGAGCTCGGCGACGAGGTTCTGGACGACGGCCTCCTCCTCGGCCTTCTTCAACGCGCCTTCGACTTCCAGGACCTCGTCCAGGACCTTGGCCGGCGGGTCCGAGACCCGGGAGCGCAGCCGGGCCTTGACCTTGTCCCGGAGGTAGCTGTGGAGGTGCGGCTCGAATTCGGCGCTGGGCGTTTCCTCGGTGCCGAGGAAGAGCCAGTCGAAGGGGGTCTTTTTGCTGATCTCGAAGGTCTTCAGGGCCGCCTTCTTGTGGTGCTCCTGAAGGTGGGCGTCGATGTGGCGCTCGATCCGCTTGGCGGCGGTGCCTTCGAAGCCACCTTCGCGGACCTTGCCCGGAACGTCGCTGTGGATCTTGTCCAGGAGCTTGATCTCGCCCATGGCCACGTCGTACCAGACGGCCTCGCGACGGTCGATCAGGAGGACGCAGATGTGGCTGTATTTATCCAGGATGGCCGCCAGCGGACGGATGTAGAAGCTGGCGTCGAAGATGACCCGGTTGCGGGGGCCGTGCGGCAGCTCCAGGGCCTGCCAGAAATCCCGGCGGCTGGCCGAAAAAAGGGCCAGACCGGCCGCGTTCGAGGACGTCAGGGCCTGGCCGCCGTGCTCGGCGACGCGATCGAGGTCCTGGAGGAGCGCGTCGGTCTTGTCCTTGCCCGCGGCCAGGCCGCAGGCCCGCTCCTTGGCCTCGTTGACCAGGTTCTTGAGGGCCAGCTGGATCTCTTTCCGGCTCAATCGGCCCTTGTCCGTGTCCAGGTAGAACGAGGTCACGAGATCGCCCTGGCCCTTGAACTTGGCCAGCGCGTCGATCTGGGAACGGTCGTTGAATTTCATGAAGCCTCCTTGGGTAAGTTGGCGAAAGGACACTTCGGGTGGGGGCGCAGATCGGTCAGGGGGATCATCAACATCTCCACAATAGGCGCGGCCCCACTCTTTGTCAAGAAAGCCTCGGGATATCGCCTCGGTTCGCTACCGTGATTTTTCACGCCGGTCCGTTCGCCGGGCTCGGCGCCAAAACAACTCGCTCGGCTTGCGCCAAGCCTCGCTCAGACACGTTTTGACGGTTTCCAGGGCCCCCCCCTCGCCCGGCTTTGGAACGGCCAAATCACGGCTTATGCTCGCCTCGGCGATATCCCTCGGCCACGGTAAAGAGGGGAAGAGCAGGATGGGGGACATGTCCCTCTGGTACGTGTCCCCGGTCCTGGCTTATGCTCGCCTCGGCACCCCTCGGCGACGGTGCGGCGGGCGGCCTCTTTTTTCTTGGCGCGGCCTGGGTTTTTCGCTATAATAGGGGCTCCCTGAGTGCGGAAGTGGCGGAATTGGCAGACGCGTAAGCCTCAGGAGTTTATGGCCGTAAGGCCTTGAGGGTTCGAGTCCCTCCTTCCGCACCAGTTTCTTTTTTCCGCGCCCGCCCGGTCGGGCCGCCGTCCCTTCCCCCGCCGCCGAACCCCTCCGGCTTGATAATTCGCCCGCCAAGGACTACCTTAGTCCCGAAAGGATGCCTCCATGACATTCCTCTCTCGCGGAAAAGGCTCTCTCGCCGCCCGGACGGCGATCGCCGCTCTGGCCGCCCTCGTCCTGATGACCGGCCTGGCGCCCGGCGCCGCCCGGCCCAAGCTGAGCAAGGCCCACGCCCTGTTCCTCGACCAGGTCGATTACATCATCACCAAGGAAGAGCGCAAGATCTTCCGCGAGATGCCCGAAAGCGGCCGGGACGATTTCATCGCCGAGTTCTGGAAGCGCCGCGATCCCGATCCCGAGACCGAGCGCAACGAGTTCAAGATCGAGTACGAGGGCCGGCTGGCCCGGGCCGCGACCATGTTCCGCGGCGAGGGGCGCCCCGGCTGGCGGACCGACCGGGGCCGCATCTTCATCCTGTTCGGGCCGCCGTCGGAGCGCCTGACCTATCCCATGGACGCCTCGGGCTACTGCCGGGAGATCTGGTACTACGGCGCCTTCCCCGTCGTCTTCATCGACGACCACTGTTCGGGCTATTTCGTCATGAGGGCCATCAACCTGGAGCACCTCCAGGAGCTCAATATCGCCCAGGGCTACTTCCAGAAGACCTTTTCCCAGGACAAGAAGTTCTTCGACTACGAGGTCTCGATGCAGAAGACCGCGGCCGAGGCCGGGGTCTACGAGGGCAAGGTCTTCGTCGACGTCCCCTACGACACCATCTGGTTCACGATGAAAGGCGGGCGCCTGGAGACGACCTTCGAGGTCCATCTCGAGATCTCGGACGGCTCGGGGACGATCGTCTGGCAGGCCGGCGGCACCTTCCCCCTGGCGCTCACGGAAAAGGACCTGACCGAGAACCGCAAGGGCCGCTTCCGCATGGAGTTCCCGGTCCGCATCGACAAGGACCTGGACCGGCTGAAAGGCCAGAAGATGCGCCTGGACGTGTCGGTGCGGAGCACGACCGAGGGCGATGAGCTGCGGAAAGCGATCGGCTTCGAGCTAAAATTTTAGCTGGAGGTTGAGCCGGACCGTCCGCGTCCCCAGGTAGGGCGTCAGCGCGCCATAGGTGCCGCTCAATAACCGCGTGCCCGTGGCGGCGCCTTCCCCGTCCGGGGCCCAGGTGCCGCCGTCGTTGAGGTCGAGCGTCCGGTATTTTTCCCCGAGCAGGTTGAAGACGTCGACCGACAGGGAGAACCGGCTCCGGCCGCCCTTCAGGAAGTCCTTTTCCAGCCGCAAGTCCAGGGTCTTCCAGGCGTCGTAGCGCCGCGAACCCGAGCTCTCCAGATAGACCGGGATGGGAACCACCTTGGCGCCATGGGCCGCCGCCCAATCGGACGGCGCGATGACGGTGACCGTCCGGGCCCACGTGCCGCCGCTCTGCATCTTGAACAGCACGCTGGCGTAGACGTGCCAGGGGAAGCGGTAGGTGCCGGCCACCTTCAGGACCAGGGGACGGTCCTGGAGCAGGCGGTCGGTCGCGGCGATGTTGACGAACGCGTTCGGCGTCAGCAGGACGGGCGAGTTGCCGGCGCCCCAGCGGGAGGCCACGCTGGTCGTGCCGGTGGCCCGGTTCCAGGTCAGGGAGCCGAAGGCCTGCCAGCCGCCGGACATCTTCTTGTGGAAGGAGAATTCGACGCTCCGGTAGCGGGCCTGGAGCTCCGGAACGTTCTCGATCCGCTCGAAGTAGTCCGGGGCCTCGGCCGCGGGCAGGTAGAGGTCGAGGGTCGTGTCGGCATAGCCGTTCGTGCCCGGCACGACGGTCGAGAAGGGCACCCACCAGCCCTCGGGGGCGTCCCCGGTCCGCCACCATTCGGCCCCGGTCGAGGGGTCGAAGACGACGTGGCCGATGAGGTTGGTCTTGCGACGGTCGATGTAGCGGGCCGACAGGACGAAGTCGCGGCCGACGGCCTGCTCCAGGCCGGCGGTCCACTCTTCGGTCACCGGCGCGGCCAGATCGGGATCCACGGCCTGACGGAAGAAGGCGCTGCTGTAGACCCGGAAGTCGTAGGGGACGAGGGAGTAGGAATCGTCGCTGCCGACGACGCCGTCGCCGTCCTCGTCGTACCACAGGAAGTCGTGGGAGGCGGTCGCGTCGGCCTGGGCCAAGTCCTGGGAGTAGCCCAGCCCGAGATATTCCGGCAGCCGGGCCCAGGTGCCCTTGAGGATGGTCCGGCCGTTCCCCAAAAGATCGAGGCTCAAGCCGAAGCGCGGCGAGAAGGCGTTCCAGACGACGGCCTTGTCCCAGCTGGGGATGCTCAGCGAGCTGAACAGGTTGAAGCCGAGGATCGGATCGACGAGGTCGCTGCCGACGGAGGCGCCGACGTCGTTGCCGCTGGCGCTCTTGGAGAAGGCGCCGAAGCCGGCCTCGGAACGGTCGAACCGCAGGCCGGCCGACAGCGAGAGGCGCGACCCGATCTTGACCGTGTCCTGGGCGAAGAAACCGATCCGGCGGAGCTCCCTCTTGAGGGTCATGCCGCCCTCGGACTCGGGCGCGATATAGAACCCGATGAGCCCGTAGCCGACCTCCTCCTCCGAGACCGGGGAGACGGTCGTGCCGTAGGTGTAGGGGCTGCCGGCGGCGTAGTTGTAGATGAGGTTGTCGGATTTCCACGTCGACGAGCTGACGTCGGTCGTCTCGTACTCGGCGCCGACGACAAGCTCGTGAAACGCGCCGAAGAGGCCGTCCTCGAGACGGGTCAAGGAGACCGCCCCCCGCATCCGGCCCGCCGCCTCCCGGTCGTTGAGCGAGCCGCTGCCCCAGGACCGCCCGGAGATGAGGTCGGCGTACTGGGGCTTGTCCGCGGCGATGCTGTTGAGCAGCAGCGGCTGTTTGTACTTGGCGTAGCCGATGTTGACGTCGAGGCGCGTGCTCTGGCCGGCGACGTAGCTGACCCCGACCCGGGCCAGGAACGTGCCCTCCCCGTCGAGGTTGCGGGTGGAGGACTCGGGGGTCAGGGTGCCGATGTCGGAGCCGAAGGCCGGCTCGTAATGGCGGGTGTAGCCGAACTCGATGATGCTTTTGAACTTGTCCAGGACGTCCATCGACAGCTTGAACGTCCCGGCCAGGTCCCGCTGTCTGTAATCGTAGACGAAATGGCGCAGGCCGAGCGGGTCGGTCCAATAGGTGAAGGGGGCCCGGCGGCCGAGGCTGTCATAGCGGAAGTTGGCGAACATCCAGGCCATGTCCTGAAGGACCGGCCCGCCCAGGGTGAACGAGAGGTCGTTCTCGCGGCGCAGGGCGGTCGGGGCGGCCGTGGGCATGGCGGCCAGCTCTTCGGCCGTCCAGAGGGAATCGACCAGGCCCTTGCCGGAGGCGCTGTAGGAGATCAGGCCTTCCGTCCGCGCGGCCCCGATCTTGTGGACCACGTTGATGTAGGCCCCCTGCGCCGGCCCGGTCTCGGCGGTGTGGCCCGCCGCCTCGACCACGACCTCCTCGATGAGGTCGGTGTTGATCCGGTCCATGACCCGGCCGTCGACGGGATGGGTGACGATGATGCCGTCCTGGACGACGACCGCTTCGGTCAGCGGCGTGCCGTAAAGGGACATCCGCCCCTGGTCCGGCACGGTCTCGAAGATGAGCCCGGGGACGAGCCCCAGGAGGTCGGTCAGGTCGCGGCGCAGGGGCAGCCGCTCGATGAGCGGCCGGTCGATGAGAACGGCCGTGCGCGCCGATTCCCGGTCCAGGCTCGGCCCCGGCCGGGCGGTCGCGGGCTCTTCCTCGATCGCGGCGGCGGGCATCCGGAAATCGACTGTCGTGCTCTTCCCCGAGGAGACGACGATGCCGTCGACGGTCACGGTCTTGTAGCCGGGCATCTCGGCCACGATCTTGTAGATCCCGGGCACCAGGCCGAGGACGGCGAAACGGCCGCCCTTGGTGGTCATGTAGTTGGCCATGCCCAGGGCGGTCGGGGAGGTCACGTAGAGGTAGGCCCCGGCCAGGGGAGCGCCTTTTTCGTCCGTGATCCGGCCCTTGAGGGCGCCCAGGGGGCCGGCCGCGGCGGCGGGCAGGACGAGACCCAGGAAGGCCGCGCATAGGGCCAGGGCAGCGAGCGTTTTTCTGGTCAAAAGAGGCCTCCTAGGTCCCGGTCTCCGTCATATTCTGGTTGTTTTGTCCGGGGTTGTCAAAACAATTAACGTCCGGCCGGACCGCTTGGTTACAGCCGGAGCGACGGCCCCCCGGCCGTTCATCCGCGCCGTCCCGCCTTGAGACCGGCCCAGGCGGCCGCCCCGACCAGGCCGGCGTCGTTGCCCAGGGCCGCTTTCTCGATCCGGCAGCCGGCGAAGGGGATGGGATGAGACCACCGGCGGGCCTCCTCGACGACCGGGTCGAGCAGGAAACGCCCGGCCGAGACGACCCCCCCGCCGATCAGGACCTTTTCGACGTCCAGGGCGGTGACGATGATGCCGATGCCGATGCCCAGCCAGTAAGCCAGCTGGCGGAAGCTCTCCCGGGCGGCCGCGTCGCCGGCTTTGGCCCGGAGATAGACGTCCTTGGAATCCGTGACGTCGGTCCGGCCGGCGAGGGCCCGGTAGTTGCGGACGAGACGGGGCGCCGAGGCCTCGGTCTCGAGGCAGCCGCGCCGGCCGCAGCCGCAGGTCTCGCCGTCGGGATTGACGGTGATGTGGCCGAGCTCGCCGGCGTAGCCGCCCTCGCCCTCCCAGAGCTTGCCGTCCAGGATGAGGCCGCCGCCGATGCCCGTGCCCACGGTCAGGAGGACCAAGCTGCGGGCGCCCCGGCCGGCTCCGTGCCGGAACTCGCCGAAGGCGGCCATATTGGCGTCGTTGCCGATCCGGACCGGGACGTCGATGAAGCGGCGCAGGGCCGGCAGGATGGGGTAGCCGTCGAGGCTCGGGTAATTGGGCGACTGGAGGATCTTCCGCTCTCTCGTGCTGTAGAAGCCGGCGATGCCGAAGCCGCAGGCCCGGATGGGACCGGGGGCCTTTTTCTTGAGGCCCGTCCAGGTCTCCTCGAGGACGGCCAGGATCCCGGCCATGGACTCGGGGCTGCGGACCTTGCCCTTGACGGCCAGCCGGCCCTCGGGGTCGACCAGGCCGTACTTGATCTGCGTGCCGCCGATGTCGAAGCCGGCGTTGAAAGACGATGTCATGAGGGGTTCTCGGGACCCGCCCGGCCGGGCCGGCCCGGCGGGCCTCGGGGCGGGCGTCAGTTCTTGGGGGCCTCGGGGGGCTTGGGCGTGTCGTCGTCCTTGGTGTTGATCGATTTCTTGAAGTTCTTGATGCCTTCGCCGATGGACTTCCCGAGGTCCGGGAGCTTCCTGGCGCCGAAGATGATGATCACGATCAGGAGGATCAGGATCAGTTCGGTCGGTCCGATGGATCCAAGCATGCTATCTCCTTGAGAACAGCCGAAAAATACTCCCCTAGAAGATACCCCCAGCCCCCCCAAAAGTCAATGTCGGGGACTCCGGTCCGGACCCCGTTTCCAGCCCTGTTTCAGCCGGAAATCCCCGAGGCGGCGGCCAGGCCGTCTCCCCGAAAACCCCCGTGAAGGAGGGGGCCCGCGACGCGGGGGGAACCGCCGAACGGGTTCCCGGGGGGCCGGGCAGCCGGGGGAGATGGCCCGAGCCGAACCTAGGGACTTTTCTTTGTTTATCTGCGATAATAGGCAATTCCATGAAGAACATCCGGAACTTCTCCATCATCGCCCACGTCGACCACGGCAAGTCCACCCTGGCCGACCGCTTTATCGAGCTGACCGGGGCCCTGTCCGCCCGGGAGCTCAAGGAGCAGGTCCTGGACACCATGGACCTGGAGCGGGAGCGCGGCATCACCATCAAGGCCCAGACCGTCCGTTTGAGCTACAAGAGCCGCTCCGGCGAGGACTACGTCTTCAACCTCATCGACACGCCCGGCCACGTCGATTTCTCCT